>CANFLV010000013.1 GCA_947448025.1 Oxalobacteraceae bacterium
GTCTGAATTACAGACGCTGCTCGATGGTAATGCCGGCGAACAAAAGAAGCGGGCCGTGCTGCTGTATCCGGACTCAGCGGAAGAAAAATCATTGGGCCTGGCAAGGCCGCCTGTATTCGATGCTGCGTGGCTGCTGCGTCCTGCAGAACTGCGCCTGATTATCCTCGATGGCACCTGGCGTAAAAGCCGCAAGATGCTGTATCAAAATCCACTCTTGCAACAGCTACCGCGATTCGCCCTGCGCGACACCGCGCCATCACGCTATTTGATCCGCAAAGCGCATGCGCCGAACCAGCTCTCGACGCTGGAAGCGACTTGCCTCGCGCTGATGCAGGCAGATCCAGCGCCTGAAAAATATACGGCACTGCTCTATGCTTTCGAAGGTTTCGTAGACCAGCAAATCGCGACAGAGGCTTCCCGCAAAGCCACAAAAATTAATTAGCCTCATTCGAACCCTATTTATCCTCTAGCTTTGGCGCCAAATTCTGATGCTGCTTGCTCGAGTCCGCTGCTGACCATCTTTTGCGCCAGCACAAATACTCATTTGCGCGCGGTAGCGGTGGCGGCCGAACCCACCTTAGGATGGATACTGCTGCCGTGTTCGCTGCGCCTCTCTTGGCCCTGCACAGCGGCGCTCTGGAGCTGCCATGCCATCGCACTTAGACGCCTGGAATGATATCGAGCCACCGAGCAGCATCGACCGCCTGCTGCACTCGCTGATCGGCCGCGCCACGTTCGGACTGTCGCCGGCCAGCCTGATACTGGCCTACGTCGATTGGGGCCTGCATTTTGCGCAGTCTCCGGGAAAATGGGCACGGCTGTCGCAAAAGGCCTTGCGCAAACAGGCACGTCTGGCGAATTTTGCGGTGCGCAGCATGGTCGATGCGGACACGCCGCCCTGCATTGAACCTTTACCGCAAGATCATCGCTTCCGTGACGCTGCATGGCAGCGCTGGCCATTTCGGCTCATTTATCAAGCCTTCCTGCTACGCCAGCAATGGTGGCACAACGCGACGACCGGCATCGGTGGCGTCACCCCCCATCATGCGCAGCTGGTGAGCTTCGCCACGCGCCAATGGCTCGATACCATTTCGCCAGTCAATTTCATCGCCACTAATCCCAAGGTCCTCGACGCGACCCTGCGTGAAGGTGGTATGAACTTGATGCGCGGGGCGATGAATTTCATTGCAGATACCGAGCGGGCATTCGAAAACAAGCCCGCGCCGGAAGCGCGCAATTATTTACCCGGACAACAGGTCGCCACCTGCAAGGGCGTGGTCGTCTACCGCAATCAATTAATCGAGCTGATCCAGTACGCACCGCTACAAAATGAAGTCCACGCCGAACCCATCCTGATCGTGCCGGCCTGGATCATGAAGTACTACATCCTCGACCTGTCGCCGCATAATTCTCTCGTCCATTACCTGCTGGAACATGGCCACACCGTATTCATGATTTCCTGGCATAACCCGCAGGCCGCCGACCGTGATGCCGGCATGGACGACTATCTGCGGCTGGGCATATTCGAGGCCGTCAATGTCGTGCAGGCGATCGTGCCGGAACGGCAAATCCATGCGGTCGGCTATTGCCTCGGCGGCACCTTGCTGTCGATCGCGGCGGCCTACTTCAAGCAAATCGGCGAGCGGCGACTGTGCTCATTAACGCTGCTGGCGGCGCAGACGGATTTTTCGGAAGCGGGCGAGCTGATGCTGTTCATCGATGACAGCCAGCTGAACCTGCTCGACGACATCATGTGGGACCAGGGCACGCTCGATAAGCGGCAGATGGCGGGCGCTTTCCAGCTACTGCGTTCAAATGATCTGGTCTGGTCGATGCTGGTCAATGACTATCTGCTGGGACAGAAACGCCCCATGACCGACCTGATGGCCTGGAATGCCGACGCAACGCGCATGCCTTACCGCATGCATAGCGAATATCTGCGCCGGCTGTTCTTGCATAACGATTTGTTTGAGGGCCGCTACAAGGTCGATGGCCGGCCGGTGGCGCTGAGCGACATCCATGTGCCGGTGTTTGCGGTGGCGACCGAAAATGACCATATTGCACCGTGGCGCTCGGTCTATAAATTCAACCTCATTGCTGAAACTGACGTATGTTTCGTGCTCACCAGCGGCGGCCACAATGCCGGCATCATCAGCGAACCTGAGCGTACCGACCGGCATTACCGGATGGCGCAGCACTGCTTCGGCGGAAAATACATAGCGCCGGATGACTGGGTTCAGCTCACGCCTGAAACGCGGGGATCGTGGTGGCCGGCATGGACGACGTGGCTGGCACAAAGCGCAAACGCAAAGGTCGCGCCGCCGGCATTAGGTGCGCCGCAGCGCGGCTATCCGCCTTTGGGGCCGGCGCCCGGACACTATGTCATGGAACATTAAGGGCGCAGCGCCCGCCGTCCAATAGTCAAGGCTGGATCACGAACACCTGCAATGACTGCGGCGCGAGCGTGAGCGTTGCACTGCCCGTGGCATTTGCGTTCAGTGTCGCAGCGCCCGCTGGCCAGGCCGGCACGAGGCGCGCAGCGGCGCCCAGTCCGTCGAGCTGTACGCTGCCAGCCGCTGTGTCGTAATTGAGTACCACCAGCGTGCGCTCCGTGCCCAGGCGGCGCTGCCAAGTCAACGCGCCGCCCTGAACTTTTGCCGCCTCGAACGAACCGCGCGCAATTGACGGCAGCGCATTGCGCAGGCCGAGCATGGACTTGTAAAAGGCGTGCAGCGAATTCGCATCGGCGAGCTGGCCGGCGACATTGTTTTGCCCGATATTTGCGGACAGCGCGCGGAATGGCTGGCCGCTCGTGAAGCCGCGCGCATCGGCGCTCCAGCTCATCGGTGTTCTCAGGCTCGCATCCGCCTGCAGCCCGGCCGCGCCCGCCATGCCGATTTCCTCGCCGTAGTAAATGAAAGGTGTGCCCGGCTGCAGCAGATACGTCGCCGCGGCCAGTCGATAGCGCGCCGTATCACCGCCGAGCTGGTCCCACAGGCGCTGGCCGGCAAACGCATCATGGTTCGAAATCAGCGTCGCCATGCTCGCCGGAGCACTGCCGAAATAAGTCGCGAGCGCTGCGATTGCCGCCGTCTGTCCGCGCGCGGCGTTGACGATATCGCTCTGGTGGCCGAACGCGAACGCGCTGCCACAGACACCTTGTGCGGCCCAGGCGGTCGGGTTCGCCGCCGCTTCGCACACCATGTAGCGCTGGCGGTAACTGCTGACGACATTGTGCAGCTGACCCATGAGCAGATAACTCTCAGGCTGGTCATACCACGCCGAGGCACTGTTCTCGACCAGGTTGGGCACCGCATCGAAGCGGAAACCGTCGACGCCGCGATTGAGCCAGAAGCGCAGATTGTCCTGGTGCCAGGACAATACCGCGGGATTACGGAAATTAAAGTCCGGCATGCTGCCGTCAAACGCAGCGAAGTAGTAGGACAGCGACCACAGGCGCCATGGATTCATGCCATAGATGGACCAGCCGGCCGGCATCTGGCTTTGCCAGAGATACCAGTCGCGATAGGGATTGCTGCTCGACGCGGCCGAATTGACGAACAGCGGATGCTGGGTCGCGCTGTGATTGATCACGTAATCGATGATCACGCCGATGCCGCGCGCATGCGCCTGACGCACGAACTCGTCAAAATCGGCGAGCGAACCATACGCCGTTTCGATATTGCGGTAATCGCTGACCGCGTAGCCGTGATCGTGATCCTGGCTGCGCGTGACAGGCATCAGCCAGACGCCCTTGATGCCGAGATCGCGCAGGTAATCGAGGCGCGAGGTCAGTCCCTTGAGGTCGCCGATCCCGTCGCCATCACTGTCCTGATAGCCGCGCACATAAATTTCCATGAAGGCGCCGCTCTGCCAGCCTTCCGCGAGCGTGGAACCGGGATCGGCGAGCGTGACGCTGCTGATGTCGACGGTTGGCAGTGCCGGCGCCGGATCGATTGTCGGAGCTGCTGGCGACGGCGCGGCACTGCCTGTATTGCCGCTGCCGCCGCCGCAGCCGGACAGTGTGATCGCCAGCGTCAATAACAGGGCCAGATCGATTCGCATCGCGTCTCCAGATTTATTCGAATTATTTGCAAGGACATGCCAACTGTTTTCGTCGCCCGGTGCGGCGCACACCATGCCGCTCTGACTCAGCGGACGGCGGTCTCTGGCGCCTCAGACTATCGGCGCTCAGCTATCCGGCATGGTCGACTGCGCCGGGGCGCAATGCGTGCGAAAGAGGCCGCCTCAAGCCTGCGTTTGTTTGGCAATACCGAACCATGCGCCATATGCGGGCAGCGCGATCGTCGCGCCATGCTGCTGCCCCGGCAAGCCGTGGCCGCTGAGCGCTTCGGCATGCGCGGCGGCAGGCAGCTGTATCTCGACCGCCGCCTGACCAAGATTGAACACTGCCAGCACATCGGCCTGGCCTGCGAGACTACGGCGCAAGGCCAGCACCGGCTCCGGCGCATCGAGGAAGTGGATGTCGCCGCGCGTGAGCTGTGGCAGGCCTTTGCGCCAGGCGATGATGTTTTGTGCGAACCGCAGCACCGAGTCCGCATCGTGCAGCTGCCCGGCAGCAGCCTGCGCGACATGCTCGGGCGGCAGCGGCAGCCAGGGTTTGCCGCACGTGAAGCCGGCATTCGGCAAGGCCGCATCCCAGGGCATGGGCGTGCGGCAGCCATCGCGGCCCTTGAATTCTGGCCAGAAGGTGATGCCGTAAGGGTCTTGCAAATCCTCGAAGGCCAGCTCGGCTTCGGTCAGCGCCAGTTCATCGCCCTGATACAGGCAAGGCGTGCCCTTCAATGCCAGCTGCATGGCCAGCACCATCTTCGCAAACGCCGGCGGATTGTTCTTGCCGCCCCAGCGCGACATCACGCGCACGGCATCATGATTACCGACAGACCAGGAGGCCCAGCCACCCTTGACGCGCGCCTCGAATTGCTCGACCTGGGTGCGGATATGCTGCGCCGTGAATTCCTGCGTGAGCAGGTTGAAGCTGTAAGCCATGTGCAGCTTGTCGCCGTCAGCCGTGTACTCGGCCATCACGGCCAGCGAATCATCGGCGCCGACTTCGCCGATAGCCACGGCACCATAGGCGCGCAGGAGACTACCGACCTGCTTGAGGAAGGCGAGATTTTCCGGGCGCGTCTTGTCGTAAAGGTGCGCCTGCATGCCATACGGATTGACGTCGGACACGGTGCTGCTGTCGCGTTTGGTCGCCGGCGGATTGCTGCGTAATTCGGTGTCATGGAAATGAAAATTGCAGGCGTCCATCCTGAAACCATCGACACCGCGCTCGAGCCAGAAGCGCAGGTTATCCAGATGCGCTTGCTGCACTGCCGGCTGATGGAAGTTCATGTCCGGCTGACTGACCAGAAAATTATGCAGGTAGAACTGTCGCCGCCGCGTATCCCACTGCCAGCTCGAGCCGCCAAAGACCGACAGCCAGTTATTGGGCGGCGTGCCATCGGGCTGCGGATCGGCCCAGACATACCAGTCGGCCTTGGGATTATCACGACTCGCGCGACTCTCTGCAAACCAGGGATGCACTTCGGCCGTGTGCGACAGCACCTGGTCGATCATGATCTTCAAACCCAGGCCATGCGCGCGCGCGACCAGCGCATCGAAATCGGCGAGGCTGCCAAACAGTGGATCGACATCGCAGTAGTCAGACACGTCATAGCCGAAGTCCTTCATCGGCGACGTAAAGAAGGGCGAGATCCAGACGATGTCTACACCCAGCGCGGCGATGTAATCGAGCTTGGCCGTAATGCCGGCCAGGTCGCCCACGCCATCGCCATTCGTGTCGGCGAAACTGCGCGGGTAAATTTGATAGATCACGGCTTCGCGCCACCAGTCAGGCGTCAAAGCGAGGCGTTGGGCGACAAATTTACTGGCGTTGGCAGAGATCATGGACATGGCAGGCAGAAAGTGAACGGCGCTCAGGCCGCAGCGAGTTTTTCAGTGAGGATGGCCGAGATGCCGAGGAAGGCCGGATATTCTTCGGTGATGATGTAGACCGGGATTTGCGCGAGATACTGCCTGAAGCGCCCCTTGGCTTCGAAGCGTGCGCGAAATGCTGACTGCGTGAATAGCGTCCCGAGGCGCGGCACGATGCCACCGCCAATGTACATGCCGCCAGCAGCTCCCAAGGTGATGGCGAGATTGCCGGCGACGGTGCCCAGCATGGCGCAAAAGCGCTCGACACTTTGCGCACACAGGTCGCACGACTGCGCAGCGGCGCGGCCACTGATTTCGGCTGCCGTGAGCGCATCAATGTGCGTCTGGCCGGCGCGTTCAGCGAGCGAACGGTAAATCAATTCAAGCCCGGGACCGGAAATGAGGCGCTCTGCCGAGACATGCTTATGGTCGCGCCACACCAGGCGCAGGATATCGAGTTCGACTTCATCGACCGGCGCGAAAGTCACATGGCCGCCTTCGCTGGCCAGCGGCACCCAGTGTTCGCCCAACGGAATGATGCCGGACACGCCCAGACCTGTGCCGGGACCAATGAGGCCGATCGGTGTACCGGGCTGGCCTGCGCCACCGCCGACTTTTTGCCGCTGGTTGTCGGACAAATGCGGCAAGGCCATCGCCAGCGCGGTGAAATCATTCACCACCAGCAGGGTTTCCAGCGCTAGCGCGCGACGCACGGCGTCGATCGAAAATTCCCAGTGATGATTGGTCATTTTGATGAAGTCGCCAGTGACCGGATTGGCGATTGCGACCGCAGCGTGGCGTATCGGCTTACTGCACAAGGCGCGCACCTCCGCACTCGCCAGATAGTGCGCGACGGCGTCGGCAAACTGCGCATACGCCGCGCACGGCAATACCTTGACGGCCGCGAAAACGTGCGCACTGATTTCCAGCGCAAAGCGCGCATTCGTTCCGCCGACATCGGCCAGAAGCCGTGGACCGTCTGCGTACGGCGGCGCTGGATGTTGCATCAAATTCGTACTGTTCATAATTGCTGAGGAGCTGATACGGACTTTGCACATTTTAAAAATGTAACAATACTACAAAATCTAGCGACCTCAAAATGGATTCGGGGTGCATTCCGATCCTGTCAAAATTTACAAATGAAAATTGGCGCTATTATAAAATCGGAGCAGTGGGCTATTGTCTGCAGAAAGGTATTCAAACTACAGACTCGCCCAAGCTCGGTTTTTATCCCGATAACAGTACGAATAAACCGACTTCATGATAAAAATAACCAAACGCCAGCTGGCATATGCACTGTTGATCAACGCGCTCGCGCTAGGCGGAGCAGCGGCTGAATCGATGTCGCAGGCCTGCGATGACGCCGATTTCCAAACGACCCTGCATGCGACACCCACGTCCTACGCCGCGCGCGCGGTCTGGCTCAATGCCAGCCTGATCCAGTGGCCGGGCGTCACGCATGCCGGGCGCTTTCGCCTGTATTACGGGGCGCGCGGACGCATCCTCGCGCAAGCCGGCAGCAAGGTGCTCGGTGCCGATGGCTATGTCGCGCTCGAGGTCTTCAATGGCGCGCCACCCGCCGCCGATGCCGAACGATTCAAGTACCTCGCTGCTGGCGTGCGCTTGCAGGTCGGCGCGGGTGATCGCGCGCGCTTGCCGGCTTTGCACCGCCAGCAGCTGGTGCTGGTACAGGAGTCACCGGGCGGCGACGTGCGCGAGGCCAGCGCCGTGCAAAGTGCCGGCGCACTCGACGCGCTGTATGCCGACGCCGCACAAGCCGAAACACTGGGCGTGAGCATCACGCACGATACGCGCTTTGCGTTGTGGGCGCCGAGCGCGCAGCAGGTTTTACTGTGCACCTATGAAGCCGGCAAACTGCGCGCGGACGCGGTCGATGCCATGCAGCGCGATAAGGCCAGCGGCGTCTGGTCCATCAGCAAACCGGGCGACCTGTCCGGGCGCTATTACCGTTACGTCGTCGACGTCTTCGTCAATGGCGCCGGCCTCATGCGCAATCGTGTCACCGATCCCTATTCGCTGAGCCTGAACACCGATTCGCAGCGCAGCTACATCGGTCGGCTCGACGCTCCCGGACTTACGCCAGCCGGCTGGGAGCAGGATAAAACGCCGGCGCGCATTGCCCAGGCCAGCGATATGGCGGTGTACGAGTTGCATGTGCGCGACTTCTCGATCAATGACGCCAGCGTGCGACCGGCCTGGCGCGGCAAATACTTGGCCCTCACCGAAGCCCGTTCGCACGGCATGCAGCATCTCGCCGCCCTCAGCCGCGCCGGCATCACCGATGTTCACCTGCTGCCGATTTTCGATTTCGCGAACCTGCCGGAAGCCGGCTGCGTGACGCCGCACATCAGCGGCGCGCCCGACAGCGAGGAGCAGCAGGCAGCGATTTCTGCCGTGCGCGAGCGCGACTGCTATAACTGGGGCTACGATCCCTTTCACTTCAATGCACCCGAAGGCAGTTATGCCACCGATGCCGCCGATGGCGCCACGCGCATCCTCGAATTGCGGCGCATGGTGCAGGCGCTGCATCACAGCGGCCTGCGGGTCGGCATGGATGTGGTCTATAACCACACTTCAGCGGCAGGCCAGAAGCCGGCCGCGGTGCTGGACCGTATCGTGCCCGGCTATTACCAGCGCCTCAATGCCGCGGGCGAGGTCGAGAACTCGACCTGCTGCGCCAACACTGCGACTGAAAACCGCATGATGGACAAGCTCATGCGCGACTCGGTGGCGCTGTGGGCGCGCGAGTACCACATCGATTCCTTCCGCTTCGACCTGATGGGGCATCAGCCGCGCGCCGCCATGGAAGCCGTGCAGGTCAGCGTCAATTTAGCGCGCGGCGCGCATGTGCCATTGCTCGGCGAAGGCTGGAATTTCGGCGAAGTCGCCAACGGCGCGCGCTTCGTGCAGGCAGCTCAGGGCGCGCTCAATGGCAGCGGCATCGGCACCTTCAGCGACCGTGCGCGCGATGCCGTGCGCGGCGGCGGCCCGGCCGATTCCGGCGCTCGCCTGCTCGAAGCGCAGGGCTGGGTCCAGGGACAGCTGGCGCCCGCGGAGATGATGGTCGCCGCGGACATGATCCGTGTCGGCCTGGCCGGTTCGCTGCGTGACTACACGATGCAAACCCATGACGGGCAGATCAAAAGTCTCGCCGGGATCGATTACCACGGCCAGCCAGCAGGCTATGTCAGTGCTCCCGGCGAAGTCGTGAACTATGTCGAGAATCACGATAACCAGACACTGTTCGACAATAATGTATTGAAGCTGCCGCGCGCGACCAGTCGCGAAGACCGTGTGCGGGTGCAAATGCTGGCGCTGGCGACGACCATCTTCAGCCAGGGCATTGCCTATTTCCATGCGGGCGTGGATATCCTGCGCTCGAAATCGCTGGACCGCGACAGCTTCAATTCCGGCGACTGGTTTAACCGGCTCGACTGGACTTACCGCGATAATTATTTCGGCACTGGCCTGCCGCCGAAAGAAGCGAATGGCGCCAATTACGCCGTCATCAAGCCGCTGCTGGGTCAGCCGCAGATCAAGCCGGCGCCGCAGGATATCGTCATGGCGCGCGACATGTTTCGCGACTTGCTGCGCATTCGCAGCAGTTCCAGCCTGTGGCGCATGAGCAGCGCACAGGAGGTACAACAGCGCCTGCATTTCGCCAATCTCGGGCCGCAGCAAAACCCGGCCGTGATCGTCGGCCGGCTCAATGGCGCAGGCTATCCGGGCGCGCAATTCAAGCGCATGATTTATTTCATCAATGCTGCGCCCACGACGCAAGACATCGCCATCGCCGAGGAGCGCGAGCGCGCCTTCGTGCTGCATCCCGTGCATCTCGAGCCGCAGGCAGCCGACCGCCGGCCGGCACAGCTGGCGCGCTATGACAGCGCCAGTGGACGCTTCAGTATTCCGGCGCGAACGGCATTGGTGTTTGTGGAAAAGTGAGGTCGCTGTGACAGATTTCGCTGGCGAATACGCAGCGGAAGGCAGGACAAAAAGCGGGGGCTTGGGTGCGCCCCGCAAACTACCCTAAGACTCTAATGCCGTTAAGTTAGCGTTTTTTGCAGGCGCCTCTCTGGGGAACGCTGCTTCAATAGAATGGTGGCAGATCGGGAGCAGATCGCGTGAAGTTTTGCAAGCCCATCAGATCGAGTCAGGGGTATCGGGTTCCGCCAGACTGGAGACTTGTTAAGCCTGGCGGAACCCGATACCCCTGCCTCTGGTGCCTGCGTTGAAGCGCGACTAATTCAAAACCCCATCCGGCTGGGTCGCTGGCAGTGCCACGCTGGACTGTCAGAGGTACCCGCCCTGCGCGCCACATCCCTTAAAAAGTCAGCAGGGATGTGGCGCGCAGGGCGGGTGCCGGACAAAGAGGTCGATGCATTCTTAAGTTTAACAGGGCCAAATTAAACTTATTTACCTTAACTTAAAGGCATTACCCTAAGACTCAGTTACGCCCGACGATGGCAGCCGTGGCCATCAAGTCTTCCAGCAAGGCCAGCGAGACTTTGCCCGATACCGAATACGGATCGAGTTCCGGCCGCTCCGAATACTTCAGCACGATGGAGGCATTGACCTTGACGAGGTTGACCTGGCCCATGCTCCAGCCACCGAAACGGCGCTCGCTGATTTCTTCGTAGTGCAGCAATTCGACATCATGATGACGCGGATCGCGCGAAATTTTACCGAACAGGGTGTTCACCGTCGCCCGCCCGCCTTCGAGCGCCTGCAAATAAATGCCGCCACCGTGACACAGGATACCGGTGATGCCGGCTTCGTGATTATTCTTGCGCGAGACATTGAAAATCGCTTCGGTCTCTTCCGGCGTCACCGCAGCTGTGCGGCTCACATATAACAGTCGTACCAGCATGGCATCAGCCCTTTCGTGGAATCAGTGACAGGAATTCGCGGCGCAGGTCCGGGTCTTTCAGGAAGGAACCGCGCATGACCGAATTGATCATGAGATTGTCCGAGTCCTTCACGCCGCGCCAGCTCATGCAGAAATGCGTCGCTTCCATGACCACGGCCAAGCCGTCCGGCTGGGTTCGCTCCTGAATCAGGTCGGCCAGCTGCACGACCGCCTCTTCCTGGATTTGCGGTCGACCCATGATCCATTCCGCCAGGCGTGCATATTTGGACAGTCCGATCACGTTGGTGTTCTCGTTGGGCAGAACGCCGATCCAGACCTTGCCGATGACTGGGCAAAAGTGATGGCTGCAGGCGCTGCGCACGGTGATGGGACCAACGATCATCAATTCATTGAGATGCGCAAAATTCGGAAATTCAGTGATCGCCGGCTGCGGCACATAGCGGCCACGGAAGACTTCATTGAGATACATCTTCGCTACACGGCGCGCCGTATCATTCGTATTGTGGTCCGACACGGTATCGATGACGAGACTGTCGAGCACGCCCTTCATCTTGCCTTCGACTTCATCGAGCAGGAGTTCGAGTTCGCCCGGCTTGATGAAATCGGCAATATTGTCATTCGCATGATAACGCTTGCGCGCAGCGGCGAGGCGTTCGCGGATTTGCACCGAGATCGGTGCGCGTTCTTTCGTAACGAGTTCTGTCATGGGTGCTCTTTTGGGCATGGCAATGGCCTTTGATGGTAACAGAAAAATTTTTCTGTCGTTGACGCGGTGCTGGACAAAACTTAGCTGTCCAGATGCGAAATTAACAAATGACTCACGCGTGCCGCCTCACTCGCCGCGATGCCTGCCTGATGGCCTTCGACCGACAAGCCGACCGATAAAATATCAATCAATAGCAGCTGCAACATGCGTGAAATCATCGACAGGAAAGTCGCACTGTCTTCGGTATGGTTGACCGCGAGGCAGACATTGGCCTTCTTCGCCAGGGGCGACTGACTCGGCGTAATCGCGATCACATCGGCACCGGCAGCGCGCGCGGCATCCACGGTCTTGAGCAATTCCGGCAGCTTGCCCGAATTCGAAATGACGATCACGACGTCGCCAGGTTTCAGCAAATCGGCTGCCAGTGAAAACAGATGCGCGTCACCATACGAGGAAGTCGGAATGCGGAAGCGGAAAAATTTATGCTGGCCGTCGAGCGCGACCACGCGTGAATTGCCCATGGCGTAAAACTCGACGCGGTTCGCACGGCGCAGCAGGGCGATCGCCTGGTCGAGCGAGCGCACATCAAGCTGGTCGCGAAAGGACAGAATCGCCGAGACCGTGTTATCGATGACCTTGGCCGACAGGTCATGCGTGCTGTCGCTGAGGCGCACCTGGCTGTGGCGCACCGGGATCGTGCCGGTCAGGCTGCTGGCAAACTTGAGCTTGAAATCGGCCAGGCCAAGAAAGCCCAGCGTACGGCAAAATCGAATCACGGTCGGCTGGCTGACATCGGCCAGGCGCGCGATTTCAGCGATGGCTTCGTTGACGACGGTGCGCGGATTGGCGAGCACGAGATTGGCCACGCGGCGTTCGGCCGGCGTCAATTGCGGCTGCAGCTGGGCGATGCGGTCGAGCAGCGAACTGTCGCCACTGCGGCCACGCAAATGCTCGGACAAAATCGCCGAGACGCCATAGAAGGCCGGATTCGGCGTGGTGATGACATAAGTCGGGATCTGCGCGACATAGGATTCGAAGCGGCCTTTCGCCTCGAAGCGCGCGCGAAACGGCGAACTCGCGAACCATTCGGCCATTTGCGGCACGATGCCACCGCCGATATAAATGCCGCCGAGCGCGCCCAGCGTCACTGCCAGGTTCGCCGCAAAACTGCCGAGCATGCTGGCAAAGCAATCCAGCGTTTCGAGGCACAGCGCATCGGCGTCAGTGAGTGCCGCGCGCGTGATCTCCGCAGCATTGCGCGATGGCGCCTTTTTCTTGTTACGCTGCGCCAGCGCCTTGTAAATCAATTCGATGCCGGGCCCGGAGATCAGGCGTTCGGCCGAGACATGCGGCCATTCTTGCCAGGCGTACTGAAGGATCGCGTATTCACGTTCATCGGCCGGGGCGAAGCCAACGTGGCCGCCTTCCGAACCGAGCGTAACGACGCCATCCGCAGTCGGGATCAGGCCCGAGACGCCCAGGCCGGTGCCGGGGCCGAGCACGCCGATCACGGAGTCCGTCACGGCCTTGCCGCCGCCGATTTGCAGCTTGTCTTTATCCTTCAGGCCCGGCAGCGACATCGCCAGCGCGGTGAAGCCATTGACGACCAACAGCGTGTAAAGGCCGAATTCGCGCCGCACGTCTTCGATTGAAAACGACCAGTCGCGATTCGTCATGCGCACCAGGTCGCCGTCGACCGGATTGGCAATCGCGAATGCGGCATGGTGTACCTTGATGCCGGCATGGACATCGAGATACGCATGTAGCAAATCAGTGATGCCCTTGAAATCATCGCAGCGGAAGACTTCAACAAGGTCGAATTTTCCCGGCTCGGTTTCAAGCGCAAAGCGCGCCTGCGTCGCGCCGATGTCAGCCAGCAGACGGGCGCCACCGGAGAAGCCGGCGAAGTTATTTTTTTCGATGAATTCGTGTTCGGTGATCATGGGTGCGTGGTAAGCCGCCGCAAACTGTGTGCATCAATGTGAGCGGACGCATGATGCGGCTGATTTCAGATAAAGGCAGAGAGTAGCGCATTCGCGCAGCCATGCGGCATCATTTTGACGTCCCCGCCACAGGCGAGGCGTCCTCTTTCACGAGCAGCGTCAGCAGCCCGGCCAGCACCATCGAGGCGCCGCCCAATGCCAGCGTGCTCACGGTATGACCATCGAAATAATGGCGCGTGATGTAACCCAGCACCAGGCCACTGAGAATTTGCGGGATCACGATGAAAAAGTTAAACACGCCCATGTAATACCCCATGCGTTTGGCGGGCAATGCGCCGGCGAGAATAGAATATGGCATGGTCAGGATACTGGCCCAGGCCAAGCCCACGCCCAGCATCGGCAGCAGCAGCAAGACCTTTTGCTTGATGAGGAAGAGGCTCATCAGGCAGAGGCCGCCGATCACCAGGCAGACCATGTGGACGAATTTGCGGCTGGTCGAGCGCGCAAAGACCGGCAGGATGAAGGCCGCCAGCGCCGAGGCGCCGTTATACACCGCGAACATGGTGCCGACCCAATTGCCGGCCTCCTGAAAACCCGCGGATTGGGCATCGGTCGCGCTGAACACATTGTCGGCGATCGCCGAGGTCGTATAAATCCACATCGCGAACAGCGCGATCCAGGTGAAGAACTGCACCACGGCGAGCTGGATCATTGTTTTGGGCATCTTGCCAAATCCGCCAAGAATTTCCGCCAGTGCGGTGCCGATGTTCATGTTGGATTGACGTTCGGCCTTGAATTTTTTTAGGTCGGCGGGCGGCAGCTCACTGGTCGTCACGACGGTCCACAGCACCGCGCAGAAAAATGCCAGGCCACCGATGTAGAAGGAATAACGCACGGTGTCGGGAATGGCGCCATTCACCGGCACATTACTGACACCAAAACCCTCGGCAAAAATCGTCGGCAGCATCGACGCGATCACCGCGCCGCAGCCGATGAAAAAAGTCTGCATCGCGAAGCCGGCCGTCTGCTGGTCGGCATTGAGCTTGTCGCCCACAAACGCACGGAAAGGCTCCATCGAGACATTGATCGAAGCATCCATCAACCACAGCACGACGACCGCCATCCACAGCGCCGTCGCATTCGGCATCAGGAACAATGCCAGCGCAGCGAACAGCGCACCGAGAAAGAAGAAGGGCCGCCGCCGTCCCCATTTGGCATGCCAGGTATTGTCGCTGAGGTAGCCGATCAGCGGCTGCACCAGCAAGCCCGTCACCGGCGGCGCGAGCCAGAACAGCGCCAGGTCATCCGGGTCTGCGCCGAGCGTGGAAAAAATCCGGCTGACATTGGCATTCTGCAGTGCGAAGCCGAACTGGATGCCGAAGAAGCCGAAGCTCATGTTCCACAATTGCCAGAACGTCAGTCTCGGCTTGAATGAAAAATTGTCCATCTATCTCGTCTCCTGCGGATGGTTTTAGTTTTTTTGAATTTGCATGAACTGAAAGCGCTCGCCATGCCGGCCAAGGCGATAGACGCCGCTGCGCATGTAGAAAAGCTACAAGCCAACGCCAGCCCTTGAAACACGCTTATTCATAGTAAAATTGCCTACAGACAAGTACTAAGTGTAGACTATTTTGTAGTCAAACAACAAGAATTCAGCGAGCACGACTTGGCTGAAAACGGAGACAAGAGGAAACAATGCGGGAATCCCAAAAGCGCCTGAGCAATGCCTTCTTTGCCCTCATCAGCCTGCCGGCCACTGCCATGGGGCTGGCGCTGTCGATCCAGATTTCGGCGTTGAGCTGGCTGTTGAGCACCCGCTACCAGCTCGACATCCACGAGATTGGCATCGTCTGGGCGGCCGGTCCGCTGGCGGGGATTTTCGGCCAGGTCATCATTGGCGTCATCAGCGACAAGGCCTGGTTCTGGGGCGGCCGCCGACGGCCTTTCATTCTGATTGGCGGTGCGACTGCGGCGCTGATGCTGTTCCTGCTGCCGCGACTGGGAGAAGTCAATGCTGCGCTGGGCATCGGCAATATCCTCGTCACCGCCGTGATCGTCGCCCTGACGCTGGATTTATCGATCAATATCAGCTTCAATCCGACGCGTTCGATCATTGCCGATGTCACGCCCGAGGGCGCGGCGCGCACCAAGGGTTATACGTGGATGCAAACAGTGTCCGGTTTCTGGGGCGTGATGTCGTATGTGATCGGTGCCACGCTCGGCAATGATTTTCTGATCAATGGCGGTATGCTGCTGGTCTTCGTGTTTTCAGTGCTGCCCATCCTGTTCGTGCAGGAACCGCGCACGCTGCACCGTCCCGATGTGCCGACCGACGCGCCCGCCACGCAATCCGACTGGCCGCAATTGTGGCGCATCTATTTTGCGCATGGCTTTTCGTGGATCGGCGTGCAGACCATGTTCGTCTACATCATCGCCTTCATCCAGCAGCATCTGATTCCCGCCGGCGCAGCAGCGGCCGAAGCCTCGGCCCAGGCGGGCACGATGATCGGCATTTCGTTCGCCATCATGAGCACGGTCGGCTTCCTGCTGCCTGCTCTCGTGCTGGAACCACTCGCGAAACGCATCGGCCGCGTGCATACGCAGGCGGCCTGCATCGCGATCATGGCGCTGGGCTATTTCCTGATCGCCTTTGCGGCCAGCAGTGCGCTGATGTTGTACGCCATGATGGCCATCGTTGGCATCGGCTGGGCGGCCGTGGTCAGCCTGCCGTTTGCGATCATGACCGAGAAGGTCGACCGGGCGCGCACCGGATTTTTCATGGGGATTTTCAACCTGTCGGTGGTGCTGCCGCAGCTGTTTGTCAGCCTCGTACTCGGCAGCGTGATCCAGCAGGCGCAGGACAAGAACATCATCTTCCTGATATGCGGCGAGAGCCTGGCGATGTCGGCCGTGCTGTGGACGCTGGTCAGGGAAAGCAAGGGCGCAGCCACGGCAGACAGCCCGCGCGGCGGCGCACACTGAGCGGGCAACAAGGCATGACGGAAGCGACGATATGAAGCGAGGACTGTTGCCCTGCCTGGTCATGGCCTGGCTGCTGCTGAGTGGCGCAGCACAGGCAGCGCCACTGACGGCCGACTCACCCGACCGTAAAATCCATCTCGAAGTCGACGGCAGCGGCGAGCAGCTGGTCTATCGCGTGCGCTTTCGCCAGCAGCCGCTGATCACCGATTCGGCGCTCGGCATGCAGCTCGAGGCGGGCGGCATGCGCAGCGGCGGCGCGCGGCTGCTCGGCCACAGCAGGGCGCACTTCGACGAGACCTGGACCCAGCCCTGGGGCGAGGTGCGGCAGATCCGTAATCACTACAACGAGCTGACGCTGGCGCTGCAGACGCGCGACAGCAAGGCCTTGAAATTCAACATCGTCTTCCGCGTCTTTGACGATGGCATCGGCTTCCGCTACGAGTGGCCGCAGCAGCCGGGACTGTCGGATTTCACGATCGAGGCGGAAGACACGCGCTTCAATTTTGCCGGCAATTACAAGACCTGGTCCATCCCGGCCGACGCGCCCACGCACTACGAAATGCTGTACCAGCAGGCCTCGCTGTCGGCAATCGCGAATGCGCATACGCCGCTGACCATGGAGACGGACGATGGCGTCGTGGTCGCCCTGCATGAAGCGGCGCTCATGGATTTTCCGGCGATGATCCTGCGCGGCACCGGCGCCAACGGCCTGCGCGCCGATCTCGCCGGCTGGCACGACGGACCAAAGGCGAAACTGCGCGCGCCGCACCGCTCGTCGTGGCGCACGATACAGATTGCCGCCTCGGCGCGGGCGCTGCCGACGTCTTACCTGATGCTGAACCTGAACGAGCCGAACAAGCTCGGCGACGTCAGCTGGGTGAAGCCTGCGAAATATGCCGGCGTCTGGTGGGAAATTCATCTCGGCCGTGCGACCTGGAACGATGACGATCCCAGGCATGGCGCACGCACCGCGAACGTCATGAAATACATCGACTTCGCCGCTGACAATGGCTTGTCCGGCGTACTCGTCGAAGGCTGGAATGAAGGCTGGAATCACGATTGGGTCAAGGAAGGCTGGCGCAACAGCTTCACGCGCGCGTCGAAGAATTTCGACATGCCGCGGCTCTCCGCCTACGCCGCGCAAAAAGGCGTACGTCTGATCGGCCACCATGAAACCGGCGGCTGGATCCAGAACTACGAGCGCCAGCTCGGTGCCGCGCTCGACTACTACCGGCAGCATGGCGTGAACACGGTCAAGACCGGCTATGTCGCCTTCGACGGCATCAATCTGTTCGACGCGGCCGGCAAACCCTACAAGGAAGCCCACGACGGCCAGCTGTTCGTGAATCACCAGCAGAAGGTCGTCGACGAGGCCGCGCTGCGGCACATGATGATCGTCGCGCATGAACCGATCAAGGACACCGGCCTGCGCCGCACGTATCCAAACCTGCTGTCGCGCGAAGGCGCGCGCGGCCAGGAATTCAATGCCTGGTCCGACGATGGCGGTAATCCGCCCGGTCATGACGTGATCCTGCCGTTCACGCGCCTGCTGGCCGCGCCGATGGATTTCACGCCCGGCATCGTCCAGCTCACGTACGAAAAGGACAAGCCGAAAAATCGCGTCAACACGACGCTGGCCAAGCAGCTGGCGCTGTATGTCACCGTCTATTCGCCGGTGCAGATGGTGACCGACCTGCCGGAAAATTATGCAGCGAAGCCAGATGCCTTGCGCTTCATCAAGGATGTGCCGGTCGACTGGGAAGACACGAAAGTCCTGCATGCGCAGATCGGCGCATATGTCACCTTCGTACGCCGTGACCGCGGCAGCGATGACTGGTACCTCGGCAGCATCACGAACGAACAGGCGCGCGCGCTGCCGACGACCTTCGACTTCCTCGGCAGCGGCAAGACCTGGGTCGCGGAAATCTATCGCGACGGCGAGGATGCGCACTGGAAGACGAATCCGCATGCCTTCGTGCGCGAGCAATTCCTTGTCACCTCGCGCAGCGCCTATACCCTACGACTGGCACCGGGCGGCGGACAGGCGATCCGTTTCCGGCCGGCGGGTGCGGCGGATTTGGCGACGCTGACAGCCATGTGAATAGCGCGCTCTTTTAGCAAAGCTTGTGGGGGGGGTGTTGGTGAATGTGTGGCGGAGATCAAGGAACAGGACAGCCACTACTCGCAGTTTTCCGGTATCGATTATTGGTGAATTTCTGTCGAACGTTGGAAGCGACCTTGTGGGTGTTCCAGCTCTTCACTAGCCCTTCAAATTGACTTCAGACACGCAGGCGCTGTGTTCTGTTGACTCATGCGGGTGGTTTCAACAATATATCGTTGAGCGCAATATTCATATAATAATTGCTGCGCCCTACTTTATGTTTTTTCACGAAGCCACTTTCCACCAATGCATCCATGTACTTTGTCGCGGTCAAACGCGAGACGTTTAAATCACGTTGGACGAACTCGATCTTGGTATAAGGATGCATAAAAAGATTATTGATCAAATCTTGACTGTAAAACTTGAATTCGGCACGAATACGATGTTTATAGTCGAACAGGGCCGTCTTAATGTCACGAATGGTGGCAATCGTTTGCCCAGCAGTTTGCTCTACCCCATCCAGTACATAGAGAACCCACTCTTCCCATGTGTCGTTATCGCGCACCGTTTGCAGTAGGCGATAATAGTCCGCCTTGGTACGAACAATATGGCTGCTCAGATACAGCACGGGCACGTCGAGCAAACCTGCCTTGACCAGGTACAACACATTCAAAATCCGGCCGGTGCGGCCATTCCCATCGTAAAACGGATGGATGCTCTCAAACTGGTGGTGAATAAGTGCCATCTTAATTAGCGGATCGACTTGAAAGCTTTCAGAGTCATTAATAAACTGTTCAAGGCTGCCCATTAACGCCACGATGTCAGCGGGATTTTGCGGTGGCGTGAAAACTGTGACACCGGCATTATTTTTGAGCGTAGTGCCGGGCAACTGACGAAAGCCGGCATTGTTCCGCTCAAGTTCGCACTGGATTTCAATAATGTGGTTTGCAGTTAAAAGTCCAGTTTGCTTAACCCGCTCAAATCCCAAGCGCAGCGCTTGCCGGTAACGCAGAACTTCCTTGGCGGCCGGATTGACGAAAGATTCCGGCCAAACATCATCCTTGAACAATTCATCGTGGGTCGTAACGATATTTTCAATTTCAGAACTGTCTTTAGCTTCTTGCAAGCCCAAGGTGTTGATCAAGATGCCTTGATTCGGAATTGACGCTGCGATCCCCTTGAGCTCGGCTAACTGCCGGCTACTGGCCGCCAGCTTTTTGAGGATGGCGGGGGTGTCAAACCGCCCGGCATAGAGGGAATCGAGGGGGAGAATTGTCAAAAATAACTCCAAATTTTGTCATGTATAAAAAAGCGAATTTTCTATACATGATAGCGTTGACCTGTATAAAAAGTGCGGGAATGTTTGCATGTTGTGTTTAGTTCATTACTAGGAAACAGAGAGGAAACACCAGGAAACAGCAGAGGAAACAGGACATCCACTACTCTGCTACTTTGCCACTTAGGCTCTAGGGCAATTCAGCAGGAAGCGGGCATCGACGCGATGGACCGGTATTCTCAATTGCGCACCGCGCCAAAAATCCGTACGCCAGCCACGTCAATTCGATTCAGTGCGCCGCCAACGCCACCGGCATCGCCATAGCTGCTGTTACTTTGCAGGTAAGTCATATTCATGAAGTCGGTGAGTTCCAGGCTGTATTCGCCAGCGGCGAGCATCGCTCTCAGAGGCGTCGAGTAAGCCGGTCCACCAGCCGCATGCGGCAGCGCCACGACTTGCTGCGCGACGATGGCGCCGCCCGCATCGCGTACACGCAGCAGCTTCACGCCGCAGCTCAGGCCTAGATTGATCGCATGCGCGGCGTTGTAATACGCGATTTGCACATGCACCTCGCCGACGCGCGCAAGCTTGATGCGGCGTATCGTCATGGTGTCGGTCGCTGCGCCCCATTGCGGTACATAGGGCGTCGCATGCTGCGCGTCGGCATTACTGATGGCGCGGTTCGTCGCGAAGCGCACATCGTTCACGGGGATCTCGAGCGCGGGGTTGATACATAAGGGCGCACTGTGATGTGCGCGATTGCCCGTGTCGCTAAACACCGCCTCCACCACATAGCAGGCCAGTGCCTGCGCCGCATCGGTCGCCGGCGCGATCCAGCGGCCCTGTTCAAGATTCGCGGCCACCTGCCAGCCATTGCGATAAATGTTGTAACGCGTCGTGGCCGCCGGATTGCCGCCATCGACGATTTCCAGCGCGACGCGTCCCTGCGCATCGGGTGCCAGCGCTTTCAATCCCGCTTCCATCGGCGCAAACACGCGCCGGTCTTGGACAGCAGGATCGGCCGTCACTTTGCGCAGGCTTTGCCGGCCCGGCAGCAGCGCGCCAAGCTGCACCTCGATGATCGAATCTGCCGCGAGCTGATCCCAGCGCAATGCGGCCGTGGCTGGCTGGCCATTGAGCGTGATGGCGCTGACGGGATAAAAACCATCGGCCGACGAGCCCGCCGGCAGCTGGATTTGCACGCGCAGGGTCTTGTCGCGCAGCCGCAGGTTTTCCAGCGTGATCAGATTTTGTTTGGCGAAGGTTTCGCGGCGTATTTTGCCTGTGATGAAAGGCGCGATATGGATGCCCGCATTCGTGGTCGCAATGCCGAACACATTTTCAATCACCATGCCGAGGTAGGCGCCGACCGACCATAGCTGGCGCTTCGAATTGATGACAGGACCGTCGCGCTGCGGATGCGCCGGATCATGGAACATCGCCTGGCCCGACTGCCATTCCAGGTTTTCCATATTCGATAAATGCAGCGCCGCGCTGCGCTGCAGGCTGTCGTAGGCGGCATCGGCTGCGCTGACGTTTTTGCCAATGACGGCCGCCTTCAAGCCGTAGGCCGTAACGAAGGGCCACAGTGCGCGATTATGGTAGACCGCCACATCCGGCTGCTGCGGAAAAATCACCGGCGCACCGAACGGGCCATGCGGATAATTGGCGAGGATCTGCTGCGTCTGCGCCGCATCGGCGACACCGGTAATGATGGCCAGGGACAGGCCGAGCCAGTCGTATTTATGCAGAGCTGCGCCATCGAAATGGCCGGCTGTGATACTGCTGTAGAGACCTGCATCGGCTTGCCAGAAGCGCGCATTGATTGCCCGCTTCAAGGACGCCGCCCAGTCGCGATAGCGTGCGGCCTGCGTGCCCTCGCCCTGTTCTTCAGCGAGCATTGCCGCCAGCGTCAGCGCCTGGTAATGGCCGACATTGGTCGACAGCGATTTCGACGACGCAAGGCTGGCGATGTCCTGCACGATCCAGCCTGCGTAGGATTGCTCACGCCAGTCGAGAAAAGATTGTTCGCCGCGATACAGGCCATCGCGCGCATCGAACAGCGCCAGGCGATCGTTGTCGAGGGTATTGCGCAAGGCGCGCAGGGTGAGCGCGGCAAACTCTGCGCGCTGCGCCGGCGGCAAAGTCTTCAGCACGGCTTGCGCGCCGAATGCCCAGCTGATGCGGTCGCTGCTGACGGGCCAGCTGCCACCACTGCCGGTGTCCTGGACTATTTGCAGGCCATCGTCACTGCCAGCGACCGCATCCGGCTTCGTGATGCCGTCGCGATAACCGGACAATTTGAATTGCAGGGAATTTCTCACCCGCTGAGGGTCCAGCAGGGCCAGCCCGAGATGCGCCGCATACGACAGGTCGCGCGTCCAGACGTAATGCCATTTCTCGCCGGTCTCGAAGCAGTCGCAGGGAATTGCCGCGCCAGCGTTGTAACTGCCGTCGCGGATCTGCGCCACAGAATCCTGCCGCATCTCCGCGCCGGCCAGCGCGAACAAGGCATCGAAGGCGAGACTGCCACTGCGCACACGCGGCAAGTCCTCGCTTTCGGCATAGCGCACGGACTGCGCACCGGCGTCACGCTGCGCTGCGGTGCTCGTCTGCAGGTAATGGCGCAGTCGGGTATTCGCATCACCCATCGTAAAGGTGACCTGTTCCTGACGCTGGTCAAAGGTCGTGAAATGCAGCGTTTGCGAACGCGCCTGCGCCACTGGATCGACAGCTTGCGCCGTCGCCAGGCGACACAGAAGGACAGCGACAATGGCGGGCAATAACAGGATGGGTTTCATGCGATTCTTTTCATGGAAGGCTTACTGATAGACGCCGCGCTCGATGATCTGCCGCAGCATGTCGGGCTTTTTTAGCATCGGAAAATCCTGCGCCTCGTAGTGCCTGGGCGTGACGAATTTTAATGCGCCGATTTCGGCCGCGTAGGAGGGCTGTACCGGCTCGCTGAAGAGTACATGGGCGTCACGCAGCACCCTGCCGTTATCGATGGTTAGCACCGTTGTCACGCCGGGCGCAAGATTGAAACGCACGCGAGAGCGGCTCCGGTCAGCATTGAGGAAGGTCATTTCCAGCGTACGCGGGCGACTCGCGGCGTCCGCTTCGTTCAGGCGCATCGTCCATTGTTGCGCCTGCCTCCGGCGTTTGAAACCCAGCTCGACAAAGGCTGCTGCGCCATAGGGCAGACGCGCATCAAAACGCTGCCATGCCGCCGGCACGGCCGGTGAAAATGCCAGCGTATTGACCAGCAGATCCGGCTTGAAGCCGATGAAATCCTGATACGCATTGCGCGTGAATTCCGCCACGCTCCACGACTGCGCATAGGTGCCCGACGGCGTTGGCCGGCCCTGAAGATCGGGCAGCGCATTGAGCAGCTCGCTCATGTTGCCGAGCGTGCCGAGGCCAAGAATTTGATCACCGAGATTACGCGTCAAGGCGTAAGCAAGGTCTTGCTGGCCAAATTTGTTGAGCGCCGTAATCGTGAAGCCGGCATTCCAGCCCCAGATCGTGCCCTGGTGATATGCCGCATCCTTGTGGTGATACGCGGGATTCACATGCAGCGGATGAAAATAGGGATCGTCCTGACTCAGCGAGGCGATGCCGTAAGGCGTGAGCAGGCCGGCGACGGCATTGCGCGTCACGCGCGCCTGCACGTCCGTCGGGATGAAATCATCGAAGGGAATCGAGACCAGCATCAGCTGGTTCGGCCGCAGCTTCGTGTCGCGGCTGGCATCGGCGCGCAAGCGGTCGGCCATCGTCGCGCCATCCCAGAACAGGCGCAGGAAACTGCTGCGGGCTTTGTCGGCGGCGGCCTGCCACTGTGCCGCCTGCGCTGCATCGCCGGCCAGCTGCGCCAGCGCCGCGCCACTGCGCAAGGCCGTGGTCCACAGCGCCTGGATTTCCACCGCGCGCCGGCCACGCGGCGACCAGGCGAGGTTTCCTTCGATGCGCGCATCCATCCAGGTATCGGCGTCGTCATGCGTGAGCAAGCCATCAGCGTCGACGTAATGCCGGAACGCGCCATCGAAATACGCCTGTGCGAGCGGATACATCTGCAGCGCGAACGCACGGTCGCCGGTATAGCGCAGGTATTCCAGCACTTCGCGCAACATCCACGGCGTACCATCGACTGTGTTGTAGATGATGCTGTCGCCGGCGGCGACGCGGTTCGGGATGCGGCCGTAATCCTGGTCTTGCGGGTCCTTCAGCTTCTGGTAGCGGGCAAAATTCTGCAGCACCGCACGGGCGGTATCGAACTGCCCCGACACAAGCAAGGTGCCGGGCAAGGCGATAAAGGTATCGCGACCCCAGTTATCGCGAAACCACGGCAAGCCGGCCCAGATGCCGGCACCGAATTCCTCGACGACGAACAGGTCTGCCGCAGCGCTTGACCAGGCGAGTGCGCGGTTATAGGCCAGATCATTGGTCCACAAAAAACTGTGCGTCAGCCGTGCATAGCGCGCCTGCTGCTCGCCGCGCATGGGGTCCTGCAGGGCCAGCTGCTGGGCATTCGCGGCCGCCTGTTCAGGCGTGTCGCCGAAGACGGCGACGACCGTCAATCGCTGCGTCGGCCGACGCGACTTGAGCTGCAATGTGCGGCCTTGCAAGGGTGCCGGTGCGCTGATGTCGGACAGTTCAAATGCCTGATCGGCACTGAAGGCGATACTGGGACGGCCAGGCTGGTTCGGCACGAGCACGAGCGCATTGCCGATGCGGCGCAATTGCACTTCATCGAGCGCTTCGGCTATCAGCGGCAAGACCGCGAGCGTGGCAGGCGTCGCACTGCGCACTTCAAAAACCACCGCCTGCTGCTTCGACACGAGCGCCATTTCTTCGGCGACGCCGTGGTCGTAGCGCACGCGATGACCATAGGGCAGAACTGTTTCTGTGCCGCGGGCATGGCGTGCATTCAGTGTGCCATTGACGCTGGTGGCATAACCGCGCAGGACGACCGCCTGGCCGATGGTGTAGCCGGTGCTGTCAAAGGCGTGCGTCCTGCCTTCGTAGTAACCGCTCAGGTTATCGCCGGCGACATACTGTGCATGCACGCCAGCCGCCACAGGGATTCCGATCGCATCGTAAAACGCTGCCATGGCCGGCAATTTTCCGCTCGCGGCAGGAAGACTCAGGCGCTGCGGCTGGCCGACGTCGACGGCAGTCGTGGGCGATGGCGCGGCGATCACCGTCGTGGCGCCCAAGGCAGCCAATGCTGCGAAGGCCGGGCGCCAGAACCATGCTATCAAGGCGCAAGTTCCAGTATCGTTGCCGAGCGCGCCGGCAGCTGTATCGCCTCCTTCAGCGACACCGTCGCGCCGCTCAGGGCATCGATGCCGGTGTTCGCGCCGGCCAGCATTTCCGCAAAACGCGCGGTCGCAAGGCGCGTGGCTTTCTTGCTATGGTTGAGGACGACCATCAGCTTTTTCTGGTCGTTATAGCGGAAATACACATACGTCCCATCCTCGGGTGCGAAATGCAGGAACTTCCCCTCGTGGATCACGCTTTGCGTCTTGCGCCAGTTCATCAGCTTCGTCAAAAATGCCTGCGCCGATTTCTGCGCGCTGCTCAAGCCTGCGCCGGTGAACGCATTCACTTTGTCGCCGGCCCAGCCACCCGGAAAGTCCAGTCGCGCCGCAGCATCATCGCGCTCCTTCGGACTCGTCATGAGGATTTCGGTGCCGTAATACAGCTGGGGAATGCGTGGTGCAGTGAGCAGGAAAACCAGCGCCATGCGAGTCAGGCTTTCATCCTCGTTGAGCACGCTGTAGAGGCGTGGCACGTCGTGATTACCTTCGAAGAGCATTAGCTTGCGCGGCTCAGGATAGAGGTAATCGAGCGCCAGCATTTCATACAGGCTGGTGAGACTGCCTCTCTCGTCACCGAGCGCGCGGCGCAAGGCTTCATGCACGGGAAAGTCGATCATGCCCGGCATGTGCGAAACGTAGCCATCGAAATTGACCTTGCCGCGCTGCCAGTGCGAGACCACGTTCGGATTGCTGCTCCACTCTTCGCCGACCATGTTCAGCCGCGGATATTCAGCCATCACGGCACGTGACCAGTCCGTCAGAAAGGCCGCGTCAGAATAGCCATAAGTATCGACGCGGATGCCGTTCAGGCCAGCGTATTCGATCCACCAGATCGTGTTCTGGATCAGGTAGTTTGCCAGCAGCGGATTGCGCTGGTTCAGGTCCGGCATGTTCGGCTCGAACCAGCCGGTGACGAAATTTTCACGGTCGGCTTTCGCAGCATACGGGTCTTGCACGGCAAGGCGGTGATGCTGGGTGCCGGAAAATTTTCCGCCATGCGTGATCCAGTCGGGCGTGGGCAGATCGCGCATCCACCAGTGGCCGGAGCCGATGTGATTGAGCACGACATCCTGGATCATGAGGATGCCCTGCGCTTTCGCCTGCGCGACCAGGCGCTGGTAGTCGGCATTGCTGCCATAGCGCGCATCGATGCGGTAATGGTTCGTCGTGGCATAGCCATGATACGAATATTCGGCCTGATCCGACTCCAGCAGCGGCGTCGGCCACAGCGCCGTATAACCGAGCGCGGCCAGATAATCGAGATGCTGGCGCATGCCTTCGATGTCGCCGCCATGACGCCCGCCGGGATTGCGGCGATCGGCTTTTTCACGCAGCTGCGGCACGCTGTCATTGGCCGGATCGCCATTGGCGAAACGATCCGGCATGAGGTTCAGCACGACGTCGGCGCTGGAAAATCCCTTGCGTTGCGCCGAACCTTTTTCGCGCGCCAGCAAGGCATAGGAATAGGTCAGCACCTGCTCGCCGCGCCGGAATACGAGATCGAATTTTCCGGGCAGCGCATCGTCGGCGATAACCAGATTGAGGAACAGGTAGTTACTGTTGGCTACGCGCTGCACCGAGGCCAGCCGCACGCCCGGATAGGACAGCGCCGGTTCGAGCTCGGCGATGTGCGGGCCGTGCACGAGTAGCTGCAAGCTTTGATTCTGCATGCCGGTCCACCAGAAGGATGGCTCGAGATGCTCGATCTTGTAGGCGTCGGCCTGCGCCGAGGCTGTGTAACTCGCAATAAGGATCAAGCAGAGGCGTAGGAATTTTTTCATCATTGTCTTTTTTAAGAATGTCAGGCCAGGCGTCTTTGTGTTTGCGCATCGAACAGCAGCGCCTTGTCCATGTCGAAGCAGAGCCGCAGCATGTGCCCCGCCCTGGCGGCGGCGCGCGGATGCGTGCGGCAGGTAATGCGCACGCCATTGAAGCGCGCAAAGACCAGCGTATCGGGGCCGGTGGGTTCGGTCAGCTCGATCATGGCCTCGACCTGCAGCGCACCGTCGGCATCCGTCACATGCTCGGGGCGCAAGCCGAGGATCACGTTTTCGCCGGCGCTGACCTGCGACTTGGCCGGCAATGGCAAGAGCTGTGTGACACCGGCATGCTCGAGCACGAAGGCCAGACCTGCACCGTGCGAGACGACCTGACCGGGCAGGAAATTCATGGCAGGCGAGCCGATGAAGCCGGCCACAAACATATTGTCGGGCCGGTCGTAAATGTCTTGCGGGCTGCCGAATTGCTGCACCAGGCCATCCTTCATCACGGCGATGCGGTCGCCCAGCGTCATCGCTTCGACCTGGTCGTGCGTGACATAGACGATAGTGCTGCCAAGACGCTGGTGCAGCAGCTTGATCTCGGCGCGCATTTCGACGCGCAATTTGGCATCGAGGTTCGACAGCGGTTCATCAAACAGAAACAGCGCCGGATCGCGCGCAATGGCGCGCCCCATGGCGACGCGCTGACGCTGGCCGCCCGACAAGGCCGCCGGTTTGCGATCGAGCAGCTCGCTCATCTGCAAGGTCTCGGCGACACGCGCGATGATCTTGTCCTGTTCGGCCCTGGGCACCTTGCGTATGCCCAGGCCAAAGGCGATATTCTCGCGCACCGTCATGCTCGGATACAGCGCATAGGACTGAAACACCATGGCGATATCGCGGTCTTTCGGTGGCACCTCATTGACCACGCGCTCACCGATGCGAATTTCGCCTGCAGTGACGCTTTCAAGACCGGCAATCATGTTCAGCAGCGTTGATTTGCCGCAGCCGGAACCGCCCACGAGGATGAGGAACTGGCCGTGCTCAATCTCGAGGTCGATGCCCTTGAGGACTTCGACGCCGTTCGGATAGACCTTGCGCAAATTGCGAATTGATAAGCCTGCCATCGTCGTGCGTCCCTAGCCTTTCACTGCGCCGGCCGTGAGCCCGCGCACAAAATATTTTCCCGCCACGAGATACAACAGCAGCGTCGGCAAGGCCGCAATGATGGCGGCTGCCATGTCGACGTTGTATTCCTTCACGCCGGTCGAAGTATTGACGAGATTGTTCAGCGCCACCGTGACCGGCTGCGCATCGGCGCCGCCAAAGACGACGCCGAACAGGAAATCGTTCCAGATCTGGGTAAATTGCCAGATGAAGCAGACCATGAAAATCGGCAGCGACAGCGGCAGGATGATCTTGCGATAAATGAGGAAGAAGCCGGCGCCATCGATGCGCGCGGCCTGCACCAATTCGACCGGTACACTCACATAGTAATTGCGGAAAAACAGCGTCGTGAACGCGAGCCCGTAGACCACATGCACGAACACGAGACCGGCCGTGGTATTGGCCATGCCCGCCATGCCGAGCAAGCGCGCCATCGGCAGGATCACGACCTGAAAGGGAATGAAGCAGCCGACCATCAGCGCCGCAAACAGGATGTCAGAACCGCGAAAGCGCCAGTGCGCGAGCACATAGCCATTGAAGGAGCCGATGACCGTCGAGATCAGTACAGCGGGAATTGCCATCTTCAGCGAATTCAAAAAATAGGGCGCCAGGCCTGCACAGTCGACACCGGTGCAAGCGCTACGCCAGGCCTTGGCCCACGCGCCCATGTCCAGTGTGTGCGGCAGGGCGAGCAAATTCGCGCTGCGGATTTCATCCAGACTTTTCAGCGAAGTCGCCAGCATCACATACAGCGGCAGCAGGTAATACAGGGCCACTGCCGCCAGCAGCAGATACACGGCGACGCGGCCGAAGGCGATGCGCTTAGCGGCCATCTTTGGCGCTCCGGACTTCGAGATACATCATTGGCACGAGCACGGCGACGATGGTGGCCAGCATCATCATCGCCGAGGCCGCACCAAGGCCGAGCTGGCCGCGCGCAAACGAGAACTGGTACATGAACACCGCCGGCACGCTCGACGACGTACCGGGACCGCCAGCGGTCAGCGCCATGACGAGGTCAAAGCTCTTGATGGCAATGTGCGCGAGGATCAGTAGCGCGGAAAAAAAGACCGGCCGCAGTGCCGGGATCACAATGCGCCGGTAAATCACCGGCAGACTCGCGCCATCGAGCATGGCGGCCTTGATGATGCTGTCATCGACGCCGCGTAATCCCGCCAGGAACAGCGCCATCACGAAACCCGACGATTGCCACACGCCAGCGATGACGACGGTATAAATCGCCATGTCGGGGTTCACCAGCCAGTCGAACGTGAAGTCTGGGTAGCCCCAGTCATGCAGCAGTTTTTCAAGCCCAAGGCCGGGGTTGAGCAGCCATTTCCAGGCCGCGCCGGTGACGATGAAGGACAGCGCCATCGGATACAGGTAAATCGCGCGCAGGACGCCTTCGGCGCGAATGCGCTGGTCGAGCAGGATCGCCAGCAGCAAGCCGGTGGCAAGGCAGAAGAACATGAACAGACTGCCGAAGATCGCCAGATTGGCGGCGGCTTCCCACCAGCGATCGAGCTCGAACAGGTTCGCGTATTGTTCGAAACCCGCGTATTCGTAGACTGGCATCAGGCGCGACTCCGTCAGCGACAGAAAGCCGGTCACACCGATGAAGCCATACACAAAGACGAGCGACAGCAGCAGCGTCGGCGCGAGTACGAGGCGCGGCAGCCAGCGGTCGGCGAACATCGTCAGGCGTGTGCGGCGTTCAGTCACCGGTCTTCATCTCCGTGGGCTTGCAGGTTTACCGGCGGCGCAGGCGGCGCGATGTATTGCGCCACACGCTCATCGTGTCTTCGCTGCTTTCGCGAGTGCAGTGACCGCGTCTTTCGGGCTCATATTGCTGTTCATGAAGCGTGCAATCACATCGGTCATCGCCCCCTGCGCCGCGGAACTGACGGCCATGCCATGCGCGAGACTCGGCACGAGGCTGCCGCTCTTGCTGCTGGCGTCGAGGTCGGCCATGGATTTTTGCGCGCAGCTGTCGAATTTGGTTTTATTCACGCCGCTGCGCACCGGAATCGACCCCTTGTTCAAATTGAACAGCTCCTGGAAATCGGGACTCATGATCGCACTGGCCAGCACCTGCTGCGACTGTTGATCTTCCGGCTTTTTCATCTTGAACATCAGCATCGAGTCGATGTTGAAGGTATAGGCGCCCTCGCTACCCGGCACCGCGAGGCAGAGGTAATCGATGCCGGGCTTCTTGCCGGCGGCCGTGAATTCGCCCTTGGCCCAGTCGCCCATGAATTGCATGCCGGCGCGGCCGTTGATGACCATCGCCGTGGCCAGATTCCAGTCGCGCCCGGCGGCGTCGCGGTCGATGTAGGTCTTGATGCGCGCCAGTGTCTCGAAGGTCTTGATCATCTGCGGGCCGGTCAGCGTGCCCTGGTCCAGCTCGACCAGAGCCTTGCGGTAAAACGCTGCGCCACCGGTGCCCAGCGCGACCGATTCGAACACAGTCGCATCCTGCCACGGCATGCCGCCATGCGCGATGGCGATCTGGCCGGCGGCCTTGATCTTGTCTGCTGCTGCGAAGAATTCGTCCCAATTCGTCGGCACGGTCGCACCGGCTTTTTTCAGCACGGCTGGATTGACCCAGAGCCAGTTCACGCGATGCACATTGACCGGCGCGGCGACATAACTGCCCTTGTATTTCATGATGGGGGCGACGGCGGCCGGCAGCAGCGCATCCCATTTTTCGGCGGCGGCGACGGCATCGAGATTGGCCAGCACGCCTTCCTTGCCCCACTCCTGAATCGACGGTCCCTTGACCTGCGCGGCGGCCGGTGGATTGCCGCTGATCACGCGCGCCTTCAGGGCGGTGGCGGCATTTTCGCCGCCGCCGCCGGCGACTGCGAAGTCTTTCCAGACGACGCCTTTGGCCGCGACGATTTTTTTCAATTCGGCGACCGATTTGGCTTCACCGCCCGAGGTCCAGTAATGCAGCACCTCGACCTCAGCCGCCTGCGTAGCCGCGCTCGCGAATCCGATGCAAGCCAGCGCGAGTGCGCGCGCAATGGGAAGGGGATGCATATCTGTCTCCTGATTATTATTTTCGCCACTCAAAATGTAGCCAAACTACAGCAAAAATTGCTATGCAGCGATGTGAATATGATATGCCGTCAATCGCGACATTAGCGAAATAATACTGCATTGATATATGGCGGGCAAGCCGACAATTGCACTAAAGGAAAGCCGTCAATTGACAGCATATCTAGTTTTAGTACAAAATTACCACTCAAAAATACCCAGAGACAAAAAGGCGCATCCGCATGACCCCAGCAAATCGCACAGCGCCGCAGACGCGCCTGGCGGGCGTCGCTGCCAGCATCCCTGCCGAATCTCGTCGCGCCATGTTGACGCGTGCCTTCGTTCAAACTCGCAAGCGCGTTGTGCCCAGTCTGCTTCGCCATCAAATCGCCGCATGAGCACCTTTGATTTATCCGTCCTGTTTTTCCTGCAGATGGCCTTCATCCTCGCGGTGTGCCGCGTCGTCGGCATCCTCTTCAAACACCTCGGCCAATCACAAGTTGTCAGTGAAATGATCGCCGGCGTACTCATGGGGCCGTCACTGATGGGCTGGATTTTCCCCGGCTTCAGTGCTTACCTGTTCCCGGCCGCATCCAAGCCCATCCTGTTTTCGGTATGTCAGGTCGGCCTGGTGCTGTACATGCTCCTCATCGGCGTCGAATTCGATATCGACCTGATCAAGTCGCGCATGCGCAGCGCCGCCAGCATCTCGATAGCCGGCATCGCCGCGCCCTTTGCGCTGGGTGGCGCGATCGCGTTTTATCTGGCTGGCGACACGATGCTGTTCTCTGCGAAGACCAGTGTCTTGCAGGCGGTCCTGTTCATGGGCGCGGCAATGTCGATCACGGCCTTCCCGATGCTGGCACGAATCATCTTCGAACAGGGCCTGTCGAAAACCTCGCTCGGCACCCTGGCACTGGCAGCGGGATCAATGGATGACGCGGCGGCGTGGTGCGTGCTCGCGGTCGTGCTGGCGAGCTTCCAGAACGACATCAGCATCGCCGTCTACGCCATCGGCGGCGGCATCGGCTTCGCACTGCTGACGCTGTTGGTCGTGCGGCAGCTGCTGCAACCCCTGGGCAAGCAGGTCGAAGCCGCCGGCGAAATGAGCCAGAGCATTCTTGCCGTCGTGCTGATGCTGTGCATGCTCGGCGCCTGGTTCACGGATTACATCCAGATTTATGCGGTCTTCGGTGCCTTCATCATGGGCATCGCCATGCCGCGCGGTAAATTCGCTGCGGAATTGCAGCGCATGATGTATCCGCTGACGACGGCCTTCCTGTTGCCGGTGTTCTTTGTCTATTCCGGACTCAACACCAAAATTGGCCTCGTCAACACGCCTTACCTGTGGCTTCTGACACTCATTATCCTCATCGCCGCCACCGTCGGCAAAGGCGTCGCCTGCTACGGTGCGGCGCGCTGGCACGGCGAAACCCATCGCGAAGCAATGGCTGTGGGCACGCTCATGAATGCGCGCGGCCTGATGGAGCTGATCATCCTCAATATTGGCCTGCAGCGCGGCGTGATCGAGCCGGCACTGTTTGCGATCATGGTGATGATGGCGATTATCACGACCTTGATGGCGACGCCGATTTTCGAGCGCGTCTATGGCAACAAGTCTTCGCGCGTGAAACAGACCGAGGCAATTGCCTGAGATTGCATTAATTTAAACAAACAAACCCTTCTTATTTTTGATCGGAACCCGTCCATGAATTTTTCGCGCCCTGCTGCGTTTTTAAGCACGCTCGCCTGCCTCACATTTGTCACGCTCGCGCCGCTGCCGGCGTTGGCTGTCGACAGTGCTGCACCTGTCACCGCCAGCCCGAACAGCACGCATGTCGCCTGGTCGCGCAACGCCAACATTTACGAAGTCAACCTGCGCCAGTACACGCAGGAAGGCACGATCAAAGCATTCGCAAAGCACCTGCCGCGCCTGAAGAAAATGGGCGTCGACATCATCTGGTTGATGCCAATCCAGCCCATCGGCGAACTGAATCGCAAGGGTACGCTGGGCAGCTATTACGCCGTGCGCGATTACACGGCCGTAAATCCGGAATTCGGCACGCTCGAGGATGTGCGCGCGCTCGTCAAACAGGCGCATGGCATGGGCATGCATGTGATACTCGACTGGGTCGCCAATCACACGGCCTGGGACAATGCCTGGGTCAAGCAGCACAATGACTGGTACAAGAAGAACGAAAAGGGCGAAATTTTCCCCGTGACCTTCCAGGAAGATCCGGCCGCCGAACCTGAATACTGGACGGATGTGATCGCGCTCGACTACGAGCAGCCGGGGCTGTGGCAAGGCATGACCGACGCGATGGCGTACTGGGTACGCGAAGCCGGCATCGACGGCTTCCGCTGCGATGTCGCAGATGCGGTGCCGGTACCATTCTGGAATCACGCGCGCGCCGAGCTCGACAAAATCAAGCCGGTCTTCATGCTGGCCGAGGGCCAGAAGCCGGCACTACATGACGCCGCCTTCGACATGACCTATGCCTGGGACCTGGCGGAAGTGTTCAAGAAGATCGGCGCCGGCAAGGCAGATGCAAGCGCCTTGCGCAGCCATTACCTGCAGCCCAAAAAAATCTACCCGGCCACGGCGTATCAGATGACCTTCACAAATAACCATGACTTCAATTCATGGAATGGCCACGACGCCGAGCTATATGGCCCTGCCTACAAGGTGATGGCCGTGCTCGCGGCAACGCTGCCGGGCATGCCGCTGATCTATGGCGGACAGGAAGCGGCGCTGGCGAAGCGACTTGAATTTTTCGAGAAGGATGCGATTCAGTGGAATGGCTATCCGCTGGCGGGCTTCTACACCGACTTGCTGAAGCTGAAAAAAAATAACCCGGCGCTGGCGAATGGACAGTACGGTAGTCCGCTCAAGATCCTCGATGCCGGCAATGCGGATGTGTTCGCTTTCAGCCGCAGCAAGGGCAAGAACGTCGTCAGCGTGATCACGAACCTATCGGGTCGCGAACAATCCTACAGGCTGCCCGGCGCGGCGAAGCAGCAAAGCTTGCCGTCCTGGGGCTGGAAAATTATCACGCGCTAAGCAGTGCCGCACAGACGCGGCGACGGCTTGCCGCGTCTGTGCCTAGCAGTCGTTCGTCGCCACGATGCCTTTCGCCATCTGGTCACGGCAGCGCGCCGAATTGCGCGCCATGGTCTTCATGGCCTCTTCGCGGGCGCGCTGCTTGTCACGCTCCTTGGCGACGATGAAGGGCTGGGCGTGCTCGATATCTTGCTGCAGTCCGGGCGCATTGGCCGGCCGCTGCAACACGGTCTCGCGGTCGTCGCCGGCTTTAAGCAAGGTCCAGAAGCTCGTCTTCGCGCCACTCGGCCAGATCGCCGTCACTTCCGGCGTGACGATACCGCCATCCTTGTTAGCCGCCGCGTAGCTGGCGGTCACGGGTGCGACACCGATACTTTTGCCGTTCACATACAAGGTCGCACCTTCGGGCGCGGATTCATACGTCAGCAGCGCCTGTGTCGGTGGCGCGCTGGCACAGCCTGCCAGCAAGAAGCTCAGTATTGCGGCCACGGAAAGCAAGCGCCGATTCATATTTTCTCCACTTTTTTTGCTGCGCAAAATTGCGCGATAAAGTCAGCGTGCTTGGGCATCGCCTCAACGCAAGCCGAGATCACTTCTTCGACTTCACTCAAATAGGCCGCGATTTCGTCCTCGGCGACCAGATCGACCAGCGGATGATAGGACTGCGGACGTATGCGCTGGCCGTGCATGACTTGCAGCCAGCTGACCTTGGTGAACAGCTCATCGCCGGTGCGATACAGGCGGCCGTTGCTACGATATAGATCCATTTTTTGCTGCAGCGAAGCGGGGACTTCCATGGTCCGGCAATAATTCCAGAACGGCGAATCGTCGCGTTCAGTGGCCTTGTAATGCAGGATGATAAAGTCCCGCGCCCACTCGTATTCCAGATCCATGACGTGATTATATTGCGCCACATCGGCGGCATCGAGCCCAGCAGCAGGGAAATACGTCAGCAGGTGGGCGATGCCCATCTGGATGAGGTGAATCGAGGTTGATTCCAGCGGTTCAAGGAAGCCGCTTGCCAGGCCAATGGCGACGACATTCTTGTTCCAGGCCTGCTTGCGTTTGCCGGTCAAGAACTTGATCGGACGCGGACTGGCCAGCGGCTCGCCATCGAGATTGGCCAGCAGGATTGAGGTCGCTTCATCATCGCTCATGAATTTGCTGCTGTAGACATGGCCATTGCCGATGCGATGTTGCAGCGGGATGCGCCATTGCCAGCCGGCGCTACGCGCAGTCGACCGCGTGTAGGGCGTCAATTCGCCCGTCGAGGCACACGGTACGGCCAGTGCACGATCGCACGGCAGCCAGTGCGACCAATCTTCATAGCCGGTCTTGAGCGCGCCTTCAATCAGTAGCGCGCGGAAGCCTGAACAGTCAATAAACAACTCTCCTTCGACGCGCTGGCCACTTTCCAGCATGACCGCTGCCACATGGCCATCAGCCGGACGCAGCACGACCTCGGTGATCTTGCCTTCGATGCGCTCGACGCCGCGCTCTTCGCTGAACTCGCGCAGGAATTTCGCATATAAGGCGGCATCGAAATGATAAGCATGGGCAATCTGCGACAGCGGCGAGTTTTGCAGGTTCGGCTGTGCGCGCATGAACTTGTTCATGTGGCAGGCGGCGGTGTTGATCGAGTAATGATCGAGATCGGCGGCCTTGCCCGCGAGATATTGCTTGAGCCAATATTGATGGAAGTCGACTGTCCCTTGCTCCTGGCCGATGGTGCCGAAGCCGTGGATGTAACGATCGCCCAATTTGCCCCAGTTGACGAACTGAATGCCAAGCTTGAAGGTCGCCTGGGTCTTGCGCATGAAATCGTCTTCATCGAGATCCAGCAGGCGATTGAACAGATTAATCATCGGAATGGTGGCCTCACCGACCCCGACGGTAGAAATCTCGTCCGATTCAATCAGGCGAATCCTGTATTTGCCTCGCAATACCTTGGCCATCGCCGCGGCAGTCATCCAGCCAGCCGTGCCACCGCCGACAATGACGATGTCGCTAATTTTGCTCTGTTCCATCTGCTGCTCTCACTTTACGCCTGAACTCGCGAAACGCGCTTTCCTGTCGCGCCAGGAGAAACGTCCGCGTCAGTTGCACGAAGAAATTTTTCAAAAAAAAAGCCCCTTACCAATTTACCGGCAAGGGGCTTTGATCACCGACCTGTTATTGGAACTTATAGGTCAACTTGGCCATGATCGACTTGCCCGTTTTGGAGCTGAACGATTCAGAACCATCGGCCCTCAACTGACGATATACCGGCATATTGAGGTTGTTGCCTTCGAGGCGGAAAGCCAGGCCCTTGGCCGGCCCGTCTTGCAGCTCGTAACCGACCTGGGCGGACACCCAGCTCGAACCCGCGATATAACGCAGCGATGGATAGCCACCGACTGTATCGTTGGCAACACTGCCCACGTACTGGGAGCGGTAGTTATCAGCGATGAATACCGAGAAGCCAGCCTTTTCAAAGTACAAGGTCAACTTCGCATTCGTCTTGGACAAGCCAGGCAAAGGCATGCTCAAGCCAGCCGGTACTGCCTGATTCGGGTTCAGGCCGGTCAGGTCCGGCATGACGACCGTGCTCGACGTATTGGAGTAACTGGCGTTGGCACCAAAGCCATCCAATTGCTGAATCACAAGGTTGAATGGCAGGGACGCTGCCAGCTCGACGCCGCTGACGTTACCGCCATTGCCGTTCACTGACGTGGTGTATGTTCCCAATGGACCCGCTGGCGGCACTACCAGGCCGAGCTGTTTGGCATAATTGCTGAAGTCATACTTGGTGTCGGTCGCTGAGGTTATGTAAGTATCCAGCTTTTTGTAGAACACGGCCGCACTGATATAGCCCTTCTTGCCGAAATATTTTTCGAACGACAGATCAACGGCCGTACCTTTGAATGGCTTGAGATGCGGGTTACCCGCCGAACCAACGAAATGGCCATAGGTCGAGTTCGCGCCGTTCATGTCAACCGCGGCGGCGAACGAATTACGCATGTCGGTCAACGTCGGACGTGCGATCTGCTCGGACAAACCAAAACGCACCAGATTGCCGCCACCGAGATCGCCGGTCAGATTCAGGGATGGCAGTACGTCGGTGTACTTGGTGCCGTCAGTAACCAGTCCGGCAGACGGATTGGTCAGGACAACATCGGAACCAATGCCTGCGCGATAGCCGGATGAGGATTGATCGGTATTGACGAGTTGCACGCCAACGTTGCCGCGCAATGGGATGTTTGCGTACTGTGTATCGATATCAAGCTTGGCATACGCGGTCGTGACTTTTTCTTTCACGCCCCAGGACTTGGACAGGATGTCGTCGTTGTACTTGCGCAGCAAGCCCGCGCCGTTGATCAGCGCGGCTTGCGGATCAAACGTTAACATGTCCAGGCCTGTATCGCCGACGTTCTTGGCAATTCCAGCGCCTGACGGGTATGGAATCGGGCTGCTATTGTTACTGCCCGAGGCGACGATCAGACCTTCATCAGTGATACGGTCCTTGCTGCGCTCGGAGTAGTTCACGCCAAATTGAACATCAGAGAAGGCCATGCCTTCAGGCAGTGCTTTCTTCAGGTCAAAGCGGAAGCCGTTGACCTTGTCCTTGACAATCGGGCCCTTGGCATAGCCGGCTTGCGGCACGCCGTTGACGCCGGACCAGCCGGTACGGTCGCGAATGGCGATCTGATTCGGATCGATGTAAGCCGCTGCTTTGCCCAGTGTAAATTTAGGCGTACCGCTGGTGGTGTCAAACGACAGTGTGTCGGCGCCGAGGATCTGGCCATAATATTCCATGTCGCGTTCGACGCGCTCTGCGGAATTGTGGTTCACGTCGACGGAAGCAGTCCAGCCATCGGACAATTTCAAATTACTTTTCCAGCCGACCGATTTAATCAAATCGTTGTCGAACAAGCCTTCGGAATAATCAACGAAGCCGTTTGGATAAGCGCCCAAGCTGAACGTGCCTTTCGTCGCCACGCCGCCTGAAACAGTCGCATTCGTGATCGGGCCGCCGAGGCCGGCCTTGACCGAATCAACCTTGGTGTACAGGTCGATCTTCGAATAGAACAAATCGAGCTGAGTGTCGAAATCCTTGTTCGGCTTGAATGCCAGAATCGCTGCCGCGCCGGTACGATCATCGGTGATGGTGCGGGTATTCTGTGACAAGCCGCCGCCGAAGTCCGGCACGGATACGCCGCTCATCTTCGTGCCATTGGCCAGGGTCGCATCTACAGTTGCGCCGCCCCAGTTACCGCGCTCGTATTGTGAAGAACTACCGTCAACCTTGACCAGACCCAAAGCCAAACCAACTTTACGATCAAAGAACTGGTCAATGTAGGCAATGCTCTTGCGCGTACCAGTGCCGGTGACAGGCAAGCCGACGCCGGTCTTGACCTTCTCGGCGCTGGCGGTCAGCACGCGTTTGCCGAACATCAGTGGGTCAACCAGACGATTGTCGATGGTGCCGGCAAGGCCCGCACCCATCACGGAAGCGTCGGTGGTCTTGTAGACAGTTGCGCCGCCGATCAGCTCGGCTGGATAAACGGACAGGTCGACGGCACGACTATCACCCGTACTCGTCTGTTCACGCCCATTGAGCAGGTAACCATTGAAATCCGGCCCCAGACCACGAATACTGATGCTGGAAGCTTCACCGGACTTGGTCCGCTGCGTCGTCAGGCCTGGCAGTCGCGCCAGCGACTCGGCGATAGTGGTATCTGGCAGCTTGCCGATATCTTCAGCGGAAATCGCTTCAACGATGGATGAATTATTTTTCTTGACCGAAATGGCAGCTTCGATACCGGCACGGATGCCAGACACCGTCACGGTTTCCAGATTTGCTTCCTGGGCATTGGCCAGATCAGCCATGCCGAACAAGAATACGGCGCAACCAGCTGCGACCGGGCTTAACTTAAATGCAGAACGCTGACGGGCCTGGCCCGGCTTGCGCAATGATGCGGAAACCTTCATCGGTATCTCCCCCAATATTTTTTATGGATTGATTAACACCCCGTTGCGCCACCTCGGCGGGTAAACAGACTAAATGCATCAGCGCAACAAGCTGAGTGCAATTTTGTACTAATACTAAATAAGTTGTCAAACGGCATTATTGCTTATGAGACGAAAATGATTCATTTTTGCAGTGTAATCGCCACACTTTTCACTAAAATAGCGAATCATTTCAGACAAATTTTTACTATAAGAAAAATGTAGTTCGACTACTTTTAAGATGCGTGAGCCGCAAGCAGGTTTATTCAACTCATTCAGGTCATTGCTGCACGCGCCCTATTCCTGTCCGCACTTTTGCGAGCTTCAGCCCTTCAAATCCACCGTCTGTCGCAATTCCCTGGCAGCACACCCCGCGCCTGACTACAGTGCAGTCATCCCAACGCCAACAGAAAGGCTGCATCATGAAAACCACCAAACAAACTATCGTCACGACTCTGTTCACTACCGTCGTCGTGATCCTCGCCAGCCTGTCCTACAAGCCGGCCGCGCATTCATCGGTGATCCATCCGGGCGCGGATCTGCAAACGATCACGATCACCGCACAGCGCATGAGTGCGGAGCAGAAAATCGCGTACGACAGGGAGCAGGATGCGATGCCGACTTTGACGGTCACGGCCAAGGCGATGACGCAGGCGCAGAAGGCGGCATTTGATTTGGCGCAGCAGTAATTGGCGCCGTGCCGGGAAATTAATTCAGTGCCAGCCGCGCGCGCACAATGTCGTACAGCCAGTTGAAGCAGAAGGTATAAATCAGGAAAAAAACCGAGAACAGCAAGTCCAGCAGGAGGGCGTCCAGCCAACTCATGGCGAGCCACCACGCCGTCAGCGGCAAGGCTACCGCCGTAAAAAATAGTTCAAAGCCGCAGGCATGCGCCACACGCACCCAGACCGAGCGTTGCCAGCCCAGTCGCGCTTCCAGCCATTCGAAGCCGTGCTGGTAGATCATGTTGCACAGGATCGCGCAAAACGACAGCATCAGGGCCAGCGCGCCGAAATGCGTCATGGACGTACCGAGCGCCATTGAGACCAGCGGAATCAGAATCAGCAGGGCGCCGAGCTCGAAGAGGACTGCATGCACGATGCGCCGCACCAGGGTGGGATTCAAAATAAATTACCCGTAAAGAACGGCCATCTGGCCAAGCCGCGATTATAGGCCGGCCAGCGCCCGGTCATGCGAAGCGCGTCCGTATCCCCTTTTGGTTTTTCGGCTATCCTCGCAACATATTTGATGCCTGCGCCGTGCGCGGCATTGCACAACACTAAGGATATCCATTGAGCGACCTGTTTTCCCACCGCCTGACCTTGCTGTCGACTGATGCCAATCGCCCCTTGCTCACGCAAGGCTTGCGCGGCATCGAGCGCGAAGCGCTGCGCATAGAAGCCACTGGCGAACTGGCACTGACGCCACATCCGGTCAAGCTCGGTTCGGCACTGACACATGCACTGATCACGACCGATTACTCGGAATCTCTGCTCGAATTCATCACGCCGGCCTTATCGGATGCAACCGAAGTGCTGGCGCAGCTCGATACCATCCACCGTGTCGCGTATTCAGCGCTCGGCGAGGAGATGATTTCGAGTCAGTCCATGCCCTGCCACCTGCCGCCGGAAGCCGATATCCCAATCGCCTGGTATGGCCGCTCGCACATCGGCATGCTGAAGCACGTTTACCGCCGCGGCCTGGCCCTGCGCTATGGTAAGGCGATGCAATGTATCTCCGGCATTCATTACAATTTTTCGCTCTCGGGCAAGCTCTGGGCCGTGCTGCAGGCAGATGCGCAAACGCCGGGCTCGGCACAGGATTTTCAGTCGGAAGCCTATGTCGCGCTGATCCGCAATTTCCAGCGCTACAGCTGGCTGTTGATGTACCTGTTCGGCGCATCTCCAGCGCTGGCGACGCAATTCCTCGGCGGTCGCGCACACAAGCTCGACGCACTGTCGGCTGACACGCTGTACCTGCCCTACGCAACGAGCTTGCGCATGAGTGATCTCGGCTACCAGAACGATGCCCAGGCCGGTCTGGTACCGCCATATAACACCCTGCCAGAGTACATGGGCAGCCTGTCGCGCGCGGTGCGGCGCGCCTATCCGGCGTATGAAGCCATCGGCGCCAAACGCAATGGCGAATGGGTGCAGATCAATACCAATGTGCTGCAGATCGAAAACGAGTTTTACGCCACGATCCGACCCAAGCGCGTCATCAATACCGGCGAGCGTCCACTCGAAGCCCTGTGCTCGCGCGGCATCGAATACATAGAAGTGCGCTGCATGGATGTCGACCCGTTTGAGCCGCTCGGCATCGGTATGACGACAATGCGCTTTCTTGATGCCTTCCTGTTGTTTTGCGCGCTCGAAGACAGCCCCTTGACGAACCTCGCCGAAGGACTGGAAAACAGCGAGAATTTTGCCCATACCGTGACTGAAGGACGCCGGCCCGGCTTGCAGCTGCAGCGCAATGGCAAGGCCATCGCCTTGCAAGACTGGGGCCTGGAACTGCTCGACCGTATCGCTGACACGGCGCGCCTGCTCGACGACCAGCATGCGCAGCCCGAGCATGCTGCAGCGCTGGCCGCGCAACGCGCGAAGCTGCTTGATGCGAGCCTCACGCCATCGGCGCATGTACTGGCCGCCGTGCAGGCCAATGGCGGCTCGCTGGCCGAGTTCGCACTGGTGCAAAGCCGTTTGCATGCCGCGGACTTTCACGCGCGTACGCCGACGCCGGAAGAAGCAGCTTATTTCACCGGTCTGGCACAAGCCTCACTGGCGGCGCAGGAAGAAATGGAGCAAACCCAGGTCGGCGATTTCGACACCTTTATCGAGGCTTATCGAGCGCGCACACCGGCTCAGCTATGCGAATGACGCGCGCCCTGGTCGATCAAACTTGATGCCGATGCTGAAAAAATCCGCATCGACTGAAAAACTGCCTAAAAATCCAGCTTCACTTCTGCCAGCACCGTGCGCTGCGGGTAGGGGTGGAAGGCCCAGTAATTCGCGTTGCCCAGATTATCAATCCCGAGCGCCGCGCTCCAAAGCCCACCCGACTGATAACGCAGGCGTACATCGCTGACGAAAAAGCGGCTGAAACCGGTGTAGGCAAAGCCGTTCGGATCGCTATTGTCGAGCGTGCTGTACTGGCGCCCGCTGTAGCGCCCCCCGAGGCTGCCGGACCAATGCGCATCATGCCGGTAACTGGCTAATGCTGTCGCGCGCCATTGCGGCACGCGCGGCTGCTGTTTGCCCACGCTTTGCGGGAAGGCGTCATTTTGCACAATGAGGGAATCGCTGAATGTCAGGCTGCCCGACAGCGCGAGGCCGGTGATGCCGACCTCATTGGCCTGTGCTGCCAATTCAAGACCGTGCGTACGGATGCGTCCAATGTTCTGGATATTGGTTACGTTCGGCACGACAGTGACATTGGTTTGCGAATACAAGGCGTCCTGCGTGCGCTCAAAGAAAAGCGTCGCGCGCAGCACGCCATTGTCCACATCACGCTCAGCCGTGAGTTCACCGGTCCAGGATTTTTCGGCGCGCAGGTTCGGGTCGTTATTGACGATCACGTTGGCGACAATGGCGCCTTGATACAGCTCGGCTACGGTCGGATTGCGCACCGCACGCCCCAGCGAAGTCTTCAAGGTCCAGTCTTGTGCGACCGCCCATGAAAGCGCCGCCTTCGGTGAAAAACTGCTCTCGCGGCGCTCGCCAAAGCCCTGCACCGAGGTCGCGTTCGCGAGCTCACCGCCAAAGGCGCGCCATTGCTCGAAGCGTCCGCCCAGCATCGCCTTCCAGTCCTGCGCGATCGGCCAGGTATCTTGCGCATACAGGCTATGCAAGGCGCTATTGCCGTTGAAGGCGGACAGGCGTGCACCAGCGCTGCCTTGCTGCCAGTCGCTGGTGGCCGAGACCTTCGTGCGCAATTGGTACTCTTCACCCTGCAGCCCGAGATCGACCACATGCGCGCCCGGACGCCAGACGCCTTTCAGCGCCAGCGTTTGCCAGCCGGTGCCCTGCATATCGGTCAAGGTTCCGGCAGCGGGTGCGCCCGTGAGGAACACACTCGGTGTGCGCGCCTGATCGGTGCGGTAGTCGTAACGGCTGGCGGCGACTTCCCAATCCCAGACGGCGCGCGTATGGCTCTTCAGCGACAGGCCCTGCATCAGGTGTTCGAGATTGCCGCGTCCCGGTGCGAAGTCGGCCGGCGTCAAACTGTACTGGCGACCATCGATATTGATCAGCGGCTGTGCCGCGCTGCCCGTTACCGGCATGCCGGTCGCATCGCGCAGATAGGTCGCGACATTGCGCTGCGCGTCATTGCGCCACCAGCCCAGCGTGTAGCTGGCCAGCAGCGAAGAACTCACGTCATAGGCCAGCTTCACTTTCGCGTGATCCTGCAGCGTATGGACCTGGCTGCCGCTGCCGAGAATGACGGTGTCCTTGTTCGCCGGACTTTTATCGGCAAAGGCGCCGCTGACCGGCAGGCCTGCGCTGCCTCGCGTACCCGCACTCACGAGCCGGTTCGCAAAGGTCAAAGGCTGGCCATCATTGTCCTGCCGGCTCAGGTTCAGCCACCACGACCAGTCGCCCGAACGGCTGCCCAGCGAGGTGCTGGCCTGCTTGCCCAGCATTGTCGCGGCACTGCCATATTGCGTGAAGTCCTGGCTCAGCAGTGAAAATTTTGCATGGCCTTCGAATTGTTTCGGCATGCGCGTCAGGTACTCGACGACCGCGCCGACGGAGTTTCCCGAATAAGCCGCGGAAAACGGCCCGTACAGGACATCGACGCGCTCGATTTCCTCCGGTGTGACGAGTCCCCAGCGCGGTGTGTAGGAGGCGCCGTTACCGAGCAAGTTGGACAGCAGGATCCCGTCCGCATACACCAGCGATCGCGCACTGTTACCGCTGCCGGAAGCGCGACTGGCGAGCACGGCATGATCGTAGTCGCCGGTATAGCGCTTGCGCACATTCAGGCTGGGGAAGTATTTCAGCGCATCTTCGCTGTCTGCGGCATTGATACTGGCGTCGATCTGTGCATTGGTGATGCCTTCAATCGTGGTCGGAATTTGCGTCGGCAGCGAGGTCGGGCGGCCGCCATTGACGGTGACCGTGCCGAGCTCGCGGATTTGTGCATCGCTGGGATGATCGGCCCAGGCGGGCGTGACCGGCGTGACGAGAGCCGACAGCAGCAGCCAGGAGAGTTTTGATTTTTGCATGATGGGTAATTTAGCGTGCAGACGCGTCACCGGCATGGAGCCGGATCTAGCCTGCACTTTCACTGCGCGAAAAAAACCTGTTCGCGCAGTGGCGCGACACAGGAGCGGCGGTGCGAATTACGACAAGGCAGGCGGGCCGCGCGGACGGGCGGCGGACCAGATCAATAGCGGGCGCGATGCCTGATAAAACAGGCGCGGCATCGTGCTGTAAAAATCGGCAGGATGAAAGTCCGGCATCACCGGCGGCGGCAGTGCATCGCTGCCGGCATGGGTGAGACAGAAGGGGCAGTGCGCCGATGCTTCGGCGGTGTGATTTTTTTCGACTGGCCGGGACAGATTCGCATCATCGCCAGGCGCAATGTAATGCGTGCCGGCGACCGAGCAAATTTCAATCAGCGCGGGCGACCGGCCCTGTGTCGCGGCGAAAGCATGGGAGATCGATGGCGCGAGCGCATTCAGCAGGATCGCGAAACAGGCGATCCAGATGGACAAGCAACGACGGCGAAAGAATGTTCCCATGGCGCGATTATAGCCTGACGTGATGAACGGCTCAGGCAGCTAATTTCTTCTGCCAGAACAGTGCATGCCCGCCCTCGCCCAGCGCATAGCCGGCAAAGCCCGTCTTGCGGTACAGCGCCTGCGCCACGGTATTCCCTTCGAGGACTTCCAGCGTGATCTTGCAGCAGCCGCGTTCAAGCGCACATTGCTCGATGAAGGCCATGAGCTGCAACGCGATACCCCGTCCACGGTAGGCGGGCAAGACGGCAAAATCGTGGATATTGACGAGCGGCTTGCAGGCAAAGGTGGAAAACCCTTCGATGCAATTGGCCAGACCCGCGACTTCGCCGTCAACAAAGGCGAGCACGCTGAAGGCCGTCGGCAAGCGCGCGAGACATTCGATGAGATTGGCGCGCGCATAATCGCTCAATGGCGCCGCACCACCCATGGGGTCAAGCGCATAAGCATCCAGCGCGGCAATCAGGGCTTGCGCATGCAGCGCATTATTCAGGTCGGCTTTGATGATCTCGAGATTCACGCGGGGTCCAGTCGGAATAAATGAAGACCCGCAGTATACCGGCCCGTCCTCACTCCCGACAGCGACTTCGCTGGGCCCTTAGAACTGTTCTATCCACGCCGCCAATGGCGCCTGTACCGGCGCAATACGGATCTCACCGAGTTCGCACTCCATGCCCTGCGCCGTGAGCCGACACTGCAAGCCCCAGTCACGCGTATGCAGCCAGATCAGGAAGGCCAGCCAGTGTGCATGTTCAGCCGAGACGGTGGCATAGGACGGCGACTCAAGAAATTCGGCCAGTAGCCTGAGATCGGCAAAGGTCGCGACCGTGCCGTTCACGCTGACATGCGCTTGCATGGTTTGCGCCAGCACTTCGAGCGCGCGCGCGCCGGGGAAATCAGCGTAGCGACTCCGCAAGGCCTCGACACGCTCGAGCATCACGTGGCCAAAAATGCCGCCCCGGCTTGCTTCGGCACTGACGAGGTCGGAATAATCCATCAGGATCCAGTCTGGCTCAGGCGCCTTGACGCCGATCTTCAGCGCCACGCCGAGGTAGGTTTCCAGCGGCGCAAAGGCGCCATGACCGAGCGCGCTGCTGCACAGGACATTGAGCGTGCCGATGCGGCTCGAGATCGTTTGCTTTTGCCGCACCAGCATTTTTTCACGCATGAGCTGATCGCGTTCTTTGCGTAAATCGGCGATTTCCAGCGCCTGTTTCAACTCCATGCGCAGCGCGGAAATCTCCCAGGGCTTTTTTATGTAGCGGTGGATCTGGCCCTCATTGATCGCTTCGACCGTGTACTCAATTTCCGAATAGGCCGTCGTCAATATCCTGACCATGTGCGGATAACGGTCGCGCGCATAACGCAGCAGCTCATTGCCAAAGCGGCCCGGCATGCGCTGATCCGAGATCAGTACCGCCAGGGTGTCCGCATGCAAGTCGAGCAGGCGTATGCCATCTTCAACGGAGCCGGCCGTGACGACCGGCGCCAGTGCGCCGATGGCGCGCTGAAAATATTTTACGGCAGTCGCTTCATCGTCAACGAACAGGATCACCGGTAAAGCGTCGGCGTCGGCGGCATCGGTCATCGGGCGCTCCTTCTGGATGGATTGCGGATTGCGGGGAAATTCAAGGTGACTGTGGTGCGCTGTTCCGGCATGGATTCGATTTTCAATCCGCCGCCAAACGATTGCATGATGCGATTGCAAAAAATCAATCCGCAGCCGGTGCCGCCGGCTGCGGCATGGGTCGTGACGGGATCGACGAGCAGTCGTTCAAGTACTTCGGGAGGAATGCCCGGGCCGTTGTCGGCAAACTCGATCTGCGGCTCACCGTTAACGCGTATCGTGATTTTCAATAAGGGTGTCAGGCGGCCCTTGAGTGCGCGTACTGCATTACTGAGCAAGGACGACAGGACCAGCATGACGCAATTCGGCAGAGCCGTGACACGAAAGTCCTGGTTCAGCTCGACCGAGATCATGCCACGCTGCTCCGGCGTCAGCGGATAGGTATCCAGCAGCGAGGCGATCAGATGACTCGCCGGGCTGCTGCCGTCGCCCTGGAATCCTTGTCCGGCATTGCGCGCGGAATCAACGAACGCCGATAGAACAGTCATGCTGTAGCGTGCATTGTCGATGATGGAAAGTGCCGCCTTGCCGATTTCCTCTTGGCGTGCACCGGATGCGCTGTGTTCGCTCATCCGGTGCACGATACCGCGTGAAAAATTGAGGATCGTCGCCAGCGGCGTGTTCAGCTCATGCGCCAGAAATGCGAGGGTTTCATTGATGGCTTGCAGGCGCTGGCGGTTCGCCGTGCGCTCGCGTGAGAGTTCGGTCGCCAGTCGCAATGCGCGCCGTACTTCAGACAGCTCCAGCGGCTTTTCGAGTATCCGAAAAATCGCTGCCGAATTGACCGTCTCAATCAGCAGCTTTTTGTCGGCATAGGCAGTGATGAGGATGCGCACCACATGCGGATGTTCGCGTTCAATCTGGCGTAATAAGTCACCGCCATCCCGGCCGGGCATGCGGAAGTCGGTCAGCACTACACCAATGCGTCCGCGTTCAGCGCGCAGCAGGGCAATGGCCGCATCGGCGCTATTGGCAGTGAGGACATCGTATTCGGCGCTGGCGCTGCGTTCAAAATATTTGCAGGCCATTTCCTCGTCATCGACATACAGGATGGTCGCGGCCAGCTCTTCGCGTTTGTCCATAAAGCTCCTTTTATCCGGGCGCCGGATGTCAGTCTGCGCGCGGTAAATCGAAAATCATTTTTGTCCATTCACCAACGCTACTTTCAGCTACGAGGACACCGCCATGCTGCTCGATGACGCGATAGCTGATGCTTAAACCCAGACCCAGTCCCTGGCCCACTTCACGGGTCGTAAAAAAAGGTTCGAATACGCGCGGCAGGTTTTCTGGCGTAATGCCGGGGCCGTTATCGCGTACCGTCGTGATCAGCCGCTGCTCCTGCCAGATCGCACCGATGTGAATGGCCAGATCGGTAGGGCGTACCTTGCGCATGGCCATCGCCGCATTGCTCAGCAAATTGATCAGCACGCCAATAATGGCCGCCTCGTCGCCGCGCACGAGGGTATCGTCGGGCAGATCGCGTGTGATGACGATGCCCTTGATCTCATGGCCGGTCAGGCGCACGGCAGTATCTAGCGCTTTTTCAAACAGGAAGACGGTGCGCTCCGTGACCAGGCCCGGTTTGCGATATGCGAAGGTCTTCAAATCAGAAACGATGTGCTGCACACGCTTCATGCCTTCCTTGGCGTCAGTCAGGCATTCGCTGACCATAGCAGACGCCTTCGCGGCCGGCTCTTCCATGGCGACTTCGATGGCCATGAGGCAAAAATTGACGGGATTGTTTACCTCATGCAGCAAGCCCGCGGCCAGGGTGCCGACGGCGGCCATTTTTTCCTGCTGCATCATCTGGCCCTTGATCTCGGCGAGATTTTTATTGATCAATTCCTGCTCGGCGTTTTTCGCAGCGAGTTCGGATTTCAGGCGAAACAACATGAAGCGCGCACGCTCGTTGAACAGCGTGTAGACCGCGCTGGCAGCCGTGGCAAACAACAGGAACAGGGAATTGACGGCAAAGACGCTTTCCGGCTCGAGACCGCGGGGATGTGCAAGGCAGGCCAGCACATACAGCAGGTAGGACAGCGCGCCGAACATCAGGTTTTGCCAGAGGCCGAAGCCGAGCGCGATGCCGGATGCGAAGATCGCCAGGTTCAGGCCGGCATAATAAATCGAGCCCACGCCCTCGGTGACATAGATCATCCAGGCGATCATGATTTGCGGCAGCAGCAGCCACAGGAAGGTCAGCGAGGGCGCCAAACGCTGGCCCCACGGCTTGCGCAATAACAGTACCACGCCAAAAATCATGGCCGACACCAGCAGACGTGCGAGCGCGAATTTCATCTGCATCTGCGGGTACAGGGCGAGGTCGAGGCCGGCGCCGAACAGGACCAGGATGATGCAGGTATAAGCGCCGCCGCGACTGAAGGCGATATGGAATTCGCGCAATTCGTCGGCATAACCCGGGTAATCTGGATGCATCATGGTTCAGGCAATCGTGGTTTCAGCGAATACATTGACGCCGGTCGCATCGACGTAAAGGCGACGGGCGATGGCGGTTTCCGGCAGCAGGGCATCGAGCTTGGCTTCATCGCGATAGATGAGATACCACTCGAGCAAATGCTCCATCGAATATTTTTCCGTGCTGTTCGAATGCACGTTCGTTACCAGCATCTGCCCGCCACTGCGCGTGCGCGCGGCGAAATGATTGAGCAAACGAATGCAGACTTTGTCCGACAAATAATCGAACAGGCCGGCGCAGTACACGGCATCGAATTCGCGTGCACTCGACGGTAGCGGTTCAAGCCGGCGCTTGAGCAGGTGATGCACCGAGTCGTGCACGAAGTCGACGGCCAGCGGGCGGCCCATGCGCTGCGCAATCGAACCGAGTTTTTCGCGCGTGTAGGCCAGCGTTTCTTCGCTGAAGTCGAGCAGCTCAAACGACAGCAGTTCAGGATTGGGACAGGTTTGCAGGAAGCGCTGGATTTCAATCGCCGGACCGCAGCCGACATTGAGGATGCGAAACGGCCGGCCGGTATCGCGTGCGCGTTGCGCCATCCGATTGAGGAAGTCGAGCAGCAGATCGATACGGTTACGATGGGCCGCGGCGACCGAGGTTTGCAGGAAGGCGGCATTGACGATCTGGAAGTAGGTGCTCGGTCCCTGGCGCGGATCTTCGATGATCTGGTTGACCATCAGGTAATCACCGGCGTAACCGAGCGGCTTGGTATAGGTGCGAAAAACGAAAGGTGCGCGGAGCATCAAGGGATGCAATGCTGCCTGGGCAAAGGCACGGTGCGCTGGCGCCAGTTCGGTCTCAACTTGCGCAGCCTCGCCTTCGAGCGCGGCAAAATAACTGCGGGTCCTTTCTACCAGCGGCGCGGCCAGTTCGTAAAAATAATCGTTGCGCAGATGGCCGTTTTCTTTAGGCAGCGAGGCCGGCAAATCGACTTGCTCGACCCAGCGCGAAATTTCCGAGAGATAGGCGCGCAATTCATTGACGACGATCTGGTAACTGCGGCCGATGCGAAAACGTCGCGCCCAATCCTCGACAAACATGCGCGCTTCCAGACCGACACCGGCCGGCGTCGTCAGGACTTCGCTGAGCTCGCGCCATTCATCGGTCAATGTGACCGAGACGATGGCGGTCAGGCCGGTATTGACGATATTGGTGATGACGGCTTTGCCGGAATAGGCGCTGCGGGTACTCTGGCGCACGGTCAGGTCGCTGAGCACTTCACTGACCTGGACGATGGAATACGGATTGTAGACTTCCATGACCAGTGATTTACGCTGCAGGTTCATGATCGTGCCGCGCACTGACTGCCCTTGAGAATTGAGGAAGGTAACGACCGGATCTATCTGGGACTTCGGCGAAACAGACAGATTTCGGGGAAATTCGGTCGGCGGAAGTGCGTTCTCTGACATGAGGTTGCTGGCGGGTTGGAGCGGCACTTTCAGAGGGCCGGGAACCACTGATGGTACACGGGCAGGTACAAGAGCAAGGCAGGTAAAAATTGAGGCAAACGCGGTGGATCGCTGTGCCGAACACCCCATCTACGGGCTCATTATGTTGACAGGAAGTCTACTATGGATCATCCGGAACAGCGGCTCAGTGTTGCGAAATTAATAATGAAACTGAGGCGCGCGTTTATCTTTCGACTGGCGCGCTGATGACATTTGCACCGACAATTTCCGGCTATACTTGTGATGCTTGACGTTAACGTCAATCCGACCATAATCAAGACAATATGCGCCGCAGTGCGCAAGCCCCTGGAGATGCCATGACCGACCTGTCCGACGCAAAGAAGCTGACCGAGTACAAACCCGCCAACAAAGTCCGCTTTGTCACGGCGGCGTCGCTGTTCGATGGCCACGATGCCTCGATCAACATCATGCGTCGCATCCTCATGGCCAATGGCGCCGAAGTGATCCATCTCGGCCATAACCGCTCGGTCGATGAAATCGTCACGGCAGCGCTGCAGGAAGACGTGCAAGGCATCGCGATCTCGAGCTACCAGGGTGGCCATGTCGAATATTTCAAGTACATGATCGATTTGCTGCGCGAGCGCGGTGGCGCGCACATCAAGGTTTTTGGCGGCGGCGGCGGCGTGATCGTGGCCGATGAAATCGCCGAGCTGCATGCGTATGGTGTTACGCGCATCTTCAGCCCGGAAGATGGCCAGCGCATGGGACTCGTCGGCATGATCCTGTCCATGATGCAGCAATGCGATGTCGACCTGTCGGCGTTTGCGCCGACCTCACTGGCAGCACTGGCGGGCGCGGATGTCGCGGCCAAGCATCGGCCGCTGGCGCAGTTGATTACTGCGCTCGAAAATGACAAGGCGGGCGCGAGCCTGAAGGCCGAATTGCTGGCTGCTGCGGCGCCGTTGAAAATCCCGACACTGGGCATCACTGGCACCGGCGGCGCCGGTAAATCCTCGCTCACCGATGAACTGATCCGGCGTTTGCGCCTCGATCAGGACGATGCACTCAATATCGCGCTGATCTCGATCGACCCTTCACGGCGCAAATCCGGCGGCGCGCTGCTCGGCGACCGCATCCGCATGAATGCGATCAATCCCTGGGGCGGTGCGCATGGCGTGAACCGTGTTTTCATGCGCTCGCTGGCCACGCGCGAAGCCGGTTCGGAAATTTCCCCGGCGCTGCCGGACGTGATCGCCGCCTGCAAGCTGGCCGGCTTTGACCTGATCATCGTCGAGACCTCCGGCATCGGCCAGGGCGACGCTGCCATCGTGCAGCATGTCGACGCGAGTTTGTATGTGATGACGCCGGAATTCGGCGCGGCCTCCCAGCTCGAAAAAATTGACATGCTTGATTTTGCTGACTTCATCGCGATCAATAAATTCGACCGGCGCGGCTCGCAAGACGCGCTGCGTGACGTAGCCAAGCAATACCAGCGTAATCGTGAGCTGTGGACGCAGCCGTCGGAAGCCATGCCGGTCTACGGCACGCAGGCATCGCGCTTTAATGACGATGGCGTGACCGCCTTGTATCAGGGTTTGCTGGAGAAGCTGACGGGCTTGGGCTTGCATGCACATCCCGGCAAACTGGCAAAAGTCAGCGTGCGTTTTTCGTCCAACAAGAACGCCATCGTGCCGCCGGCGCGCAGCCGCTATCTCGCGGAAATCGCCGATACCGTGCGCGGTTATCACCGCTTCACGGCAAAGAATGTGCGTCTAGCGCGTGAACGCCAGCAGCTGCAGGAAAGCAAACGCATGCTCGCTGCTGCAGGCAAGCATGCCGATTTCGATGACCTTATCAGCGAGCGCGATCAGCAGCTCGATGGCGGCGCAAATAAATTACTGGCGCAGTGGCCGGCCATGCAGGCCGCCTATGCCGGCGACGATTACGTCGTCAAGATCCGCGACAAGGAAATCCGTACGCGCCTCGTGCACACCACCTTGTCGGGCACGAAAATCCGCAAGGTCGCCTTGCCGCGCTTCGAAGATCATGGCGAAATCCTGCGCTTTCTGCTGCTGGAAAACGTGCCAGGCTCGTTTCCGTACACGGCCGGCGTGTTCGCCTTCAAACGGGAAAATGAAGACCCGACGCGCATGTTCGCCGGCGAGGGCGATGCCTTCCGCACGAACCGCCGCTTTAAACTCGTCTCGGCCGGCATGGACGCAAAACGTCTGTCGACCGCCTTCGATTCCGTCACGCTCTATGGTGCCGATCCGGCGCTGCGTCCCGACATCTACGGCAAGGTCGGCAATTCCGGAGTCTCAGTCGCCACGCTCGACGACATGAAAGTGCTCTATGACGGCTTTGATCTGACGAGTCCGTCGACCTCTGTGTCGATGACGATCAATGGCCCGGCGCCGACGATACTGGCGATGTTCATGAATACCGCGATTGACCAGAATCTCGACAAATTCAAGTCTGATAACGGCCGCGAACCGACCGCAGACGAAGCCGCGAAGATCAAAGCCTGGGTACTGCAGAATGTGCGGGGCACGGTGCAGGCCGACATCTTGAAGGAAGACCAGGGCCAGAACACCTGCATCTTCTCGACCGAGTTTTCGCTCAAGGTCATGGGCGATATCCAGCAATACTTCGTGCACCAGCAGGTCCGTAATTTCTACTCGGTGTCGATCTCCGGTTATCACATCGCCGAAGCCGGTGCGAATCCGATTTCGCAAACTGCCTTTACGCTCTCGAACGGCTTCACGCTGGTCGAAGCCTATCTTGCGCGTGGCATGCACATCGATGACTTCGCACCGAACCTGTCCTTCTTCTTCAGTAATGGCATGGACCCGGAATACACAGTGCTCGGGCGCGTGGCGCGGCGCATCTGGGCCGTGGCGATGAAAGAAAAATACGGCGCCAATGAGCGCGCACAGAAGCTGAAATATCACATCCAGACTTCCGGGCGCTCGCTGCATGCGCAGGAAATCGACTTCAACGATATCCGCACCACGCTGCAGGCATTGATCGCGATTTACGATAACTGCAATTCGCTGCACACGAACGCCTATGATGAAGCGATCACTACGCCGACAGATGAATCCGTACGCCGCGCCTTGGCGATCCAGCTGATCATCAATCGCGAATGGGGTCTCGCGAAAAACGAGAATCCGAACCAGGGCAGCTTCATCATCGATGAACTCACCGACCTCGTCGAAGAAGCCGTGATGCAGGAGTTCGAACGCATCGCCGAACGCGGCGGCGTGCTCGGCGCGATGGAGACCGGCTACCAGCGCGGCAAGATTCAGGAAGAGTCGATGCTCTACGAGCATCAGAAGCATGACGGCACGCTGCCCATTATCGGTGTGAACACCTTCCGTAACCCGAAAGCGTCGAACGAGCCGCAAAAGATCGAACTTGCGCGTTCGACCAGCGAAGAAAAGGAATCGCAGCTGGCGCGACTGGCGAGCTTCCACGCCCAGCATGCCGCCGCAGCCCCCGCCATGCTGGCCGCATTGCAGCAAGTCGTCATCGAAGACGGCAATGTCTTCGAAAAATTGATGGAAGCGGTGCGCGTTTGCTCGCTCGGGCAGATTACTGATGCGCTGTTTGAAGTCGGCGGGCAGTACCGGCGCAGCATGTAAGTACTGGTAGCTTCATTTAAATCGCTGGCGCAAAACTTGCCCCAGCGATTTTTTTCGCCTGCGGGTGGCATAATGCGGGATTCCTGCATGCCACGGCGCGCTCATTGCGACCGCAGCCACTGCGCGCAATCCTGAAACGCCCACATGACCACGCCTGTCGTTCCGCCTGATTCTCTGCCTGCTTCCCCTACCACGCCCGGCCCGGCCGCGCTGTTCTTCGGCTTTTCGCGTATTGCAATGTCGGGCTTTGGCGGCGTCTTGCCATTTGCATATCGCGCAGTAGTCGAACAGCGTAAATGGCTCACGCCCGTCGAATTCACCGAAAAGCTCGCCGCCAGCCAGCTCTTGCCGGGGCCGACAATTTGCAATGTGGCGCTGATGATCGGCGCGCATTTTGCCGGACTGCGCGGCGCAGCTGCCGCCTTGGCGGGCATGATTACCGGCCCCTTCCTGATCGTGATGAGCCTGGGCATGCTGTACCAGCGCTATGGTGAATTACCCTTGATTCGCGCCGGGCTCAGCGGCATGACGGCGGTCGCTGTCGGCCTCATTGCCAGTACCGCGATCAAGATGTCGCTGCCCCTGCTGAAGCCGGGCAAGAGCCGCATACCGAATATCGCATTCGCGCTGCTTGGATTTGTCGGCATGGGCCTGCTGAAGTTACCGATGTTCGAAGTCATCGCGGTGCTCGCGCCGCTCTGCATAGGCTACGCTTACTGGAAAGGCCGCTAATGGACGAACCGATCACCCTCTGGGAAATTGCCCTGCATTTCGGGCTGCTGTCGCTGATGGCCGTTGGCGGCGGCGTCGTGCTGCTGGCGCCGGAACTGCATCTTTATGTCGTCGATATCCACAAACTGATGACCAGCGAACAGTTCACCGCAGCGTATTCGATCGCGCAAGCCTCGCCAGGGCCGAACCTTTTATATGTCAGCCTGCTCGGTGCGCAAATCGCCGGCTGGCCGGGCGCGATCCTGATCACCTTGGCCGTGATCCTGCCGACTTCGGTGGTGACGCTGCTGTTCGTGAAAGCCAGCGCGCGCCATGGCGATAGCGCCTTAGGACGCGCGATGCGCCACGGTCTGGTGCCGCTGTCGGTCGGCCTGCTATTCGCCGGCGCCTGGGTGCTGGGCGTGGCCTCATCGCTCAACGGGCGCGGACTGGCGGTCGTCGCAGTGACGATCCTGCTGATACTGCGCACGAAAATCAATCCCATCGTCCTCATCAGCGCTGGCGCCATCGCCGGCATGCTCGGTTTTACTTAATCGGCGAGCATCGCCAAGCCCAGCGCTTCCGCCACACGGATGCCGTCGATCGCAGCTGACATGATGCCGCCGGCATAACCGGCGCCTTCGCCGGCCGGATACAGGCCGCGCGTATTCAGGCTTTGCAGATCATCGTCTTTACGCTTGATGCGGATTGGCGATGAGGTGCGCGTCTCGACACCGGTCAGCACTGCGTCATGCATAGAGAAACCCTTGATCTGCTTATCGAAGGCCGGCAAGGCTTCACGGATCGCCGTGATCGCATAATCAGGCAAGACCGTATTGAGACTGCCCAGATGCACGCCCGGCTTGTACGACGGCTGGACGCTGCCGAATTCGGTCGACGGCCGGTCTGCAATGAAGTCGCCCACCAGCTGGCCCGGCGCATCATACGTGCCGCCGCCGACTTCATAAGCGCGCGACTCCCATTCACGCTGGAAGGCGATGCCGGCCAGCGGATGACCGGGATAATCGGCCGGCGTGATGCCGACCACGATGCCGCTATTGGCATTGCGTTCATTGCGCGAATACTGGCTCATGCCATTGGTGACGACACGGCCCGGCTCGGACGTCGCCGCGACCACGGTGCCGCCCGGGCACATGCAGAAGCTGTACACGGAACGGCCATTTTGCGCATGATGCACGAGCTTGTAATCGGCCGCGCCGAGCATGGGGTGACCGGCAAATTTACCGAAGCGGCAGTTATCGATCAGCGACTGCGGATGCTCGATGCGAAAGCCGAGCGAGAATGGCTTGGCTTCGACATACACGCCGCAGTCATACAGCATCTGGAAGGTATCGCGTGCGCTGTGGCCGATAGCCAGCACGACATGCTTTGCTGCGAGCTCTTCGCCGCCGGCCAGCACGACACCGCGCATCTGGCCATCTTCGATGTGCAGCTTCTCGACCTTGGTCTCGAAACGGAATTCACCGCCGAGCTGCTCGATCTGGGCGCGCATCAGCTCGACCATTTTTACGAGGCGGAAGGTACCGATGTGGGGTTTACTGACATACAGGATTTCTTCAGGCGCATCGGCCTTGACGAATTCATGCAGCACCTTGCGGCCGTAATGCTTGGGGTCCTTGACCTGGCTCCAGAGCTTGCCGTCGGAAAAAGTCCCGGCGCCGCCTTCACCGAACTGCACATTCGACTCCGGATGCAGCTCGCGTTTGCGCCACAAACCAAACGTATCCTTGGTGCGTTCGCGAACCGATTTGCCGCGCTCGAGGATGATGGGCCGAAAGCCCATTTGCGCCAGGATCAGGCCGGCGAAAATGCCGCAGGGGCCGGTGCCGATGACGACCGGACGCTCACTCAATCCGGCCGGTGCGTGCGCGACGAATTTGTAACTGGTGTCGGGCGTGATCGAGACATGGTTATTGCCTTGCAGGCGCTGCTTGACCGTGGCCTCGTCGCGCAACTCCACATCGATCGTGTAAATGAAAATGATGGCCGACTTCTTGCGCGCATCATAGGCACGGCGGTAAATCGTATAACCGAGCAGGTCGGCTTCCGGCACGGTCAGGCGCGCAAGGATTGCAGCAGTCAGTTCGGCGTCGGTGTGGTCGAGCGGGAGTTGTACTTCAGTGAGTCGCAGCATGCAGGTTTTCCAGCTAAATAGAGCGTCAGAGGCTAATGCCGTTAAGTTAAGAAAAATAAGTTTAATTTGGCCGATTAGATTTAAGAATGCTTCGACCTCACTGCCCGGCACCCGCCCTGCGCGCCACATGCCGGCTGAATTTTTAAGGGATGTGGCGCGCAGGGCGGATGCCTCTGACAGTCCAGCGTGGCACAGCCAGCGACCCAGCCGGATGGGGTTTTGAATTAGTCGCGCTTCAACGCTGGCCCCAGAGATAGGGGTATCGGGTGCCGCCAGGCTTAACAAGTCACCAGTCTGGCGGCGCCCGATACCCCTGTCTCGATCTGATGCAGTTAAAAACCTTCACGCAATCTGCTCCCGGCCTGCCACCATTCTATTCAGGCAGCGCTTCCCAGAGAGGGCCTGCGAAAACCATTAACTTAACGGCATTAGCGTCAGAGGCCGCAGGGACGGGCCTCTGAAAAGCACTATTTTACTCCAGCCCGACCTCAGATTTCTTCGATCCGATCGCGCAGGCGCTGCGCATGTTCGCCGATCGCAGCGCGTTCTTCGGCCGAGAGACGCTGCAGGTTCTTCATCATCAGCAGCGTGCGCGTATTTTTGCTTAACAGGGCTTCATTACGATCGAGGAAATCCCAGTAGAAGCTCGTCATCGGGCAGGCCTTCGCCCCCGTCTTGACGGCCGGATCATAGCGGCAACCGCTGCAGTAATTGCTCATGCGTTTGATGTAGGCGCCGCTGGCGACATAGGGTTTGCTGGTGAAGCGCCCGCCGTTGGCATACAGAGCCATGCCCGCCGTATTTGGCAGCTCGACCCATTCGACCGCATCGACATAGACGGCGAGATACCAGTCGCACACCTGCTGCGGTACAAGGCCGGCCAGCAGCGCGAAATTCCCGGTCACCATCAGGCGCTGGATATGGTGTGCATAGCCGTGCTTCAGGGTCTGGCCTATGGTCTGACTCATGCAGTTCATGTGCGTCTTGCCGGTCCAGTACCAGGCCGGCAGCGGCATGTCGTGTTTGAAGAAATTTGCCTCGCGCATCTGCGGCATGTCGCGCCAGTAGACGCCGCGAATAAATTCGCGCCAGCCGAGGATTTGCCGGATGAAGCCTTCAACGGCGGGCAATGGCGCGCGCGACTTTTTCCAGGCGTCTTGCGCGGCCGCGATCACTTCGCGCGGATCGAGCAGCTTCAGGTTCAGGGAACTGGAAATCAGCGCGTGATACAGATAAGGTTCGTCGCTCCACATCGCATCCTGGTAAGTGCCGAATTCCGGCAAACGCTCATGGATGAATTGTTCCAGCGCCTGCAAGGCATGGTCGCGCGTGACCGGCCAGTCGAATTGTGCGAGCTCGCCCGGATGATCCGGGAAATGCTGCTGCACCTCAGCCAGCACCTGCGCCGTGATGGCGTCGGGCGCGAAGCGACAGATTTGCGGCAGCGCTGCGGGGCCGGCCTTGGGAAACGCGCCACGGTTCTCCTTGTCGAAATTCCAGGCGTCCCCCTCCGGCTTGCCATCCTGCATCAGCACGCCGCTGCGTTTGCGCATCAGGCGATAAAACGGCTCCATCAGCAACGTTGGCTTATTGCCGGCCCAAGTCGCAAAGTCGCTGCGCGAGATCATGAAATGCGTATCTTCACGAATCGCCAGCGGCAGCTTCAGCCGCTCGCACAGCGCCAGCAGCGACTGCTCGAGTCGCCATTCACCGGGCTCGCAGACGACCAGTTTCTGCGGCTGGAATTGCGCGATCGCGGCTTCCCATGCCAGCTCGAGCGTCGCGTGTTCGCCGAGTTTCCAGTAGGTCAGCGGCAGTGCGCGCGCTTCGAGCTCACCGGCGTAATGTCGCATCGCACTGAGGAAGACGGCGATGCGCGCCTTGTGGCTCCAGACATGTGCGCCTTCGCCGGTGGCTTCGACCATCAGGATGCGGTCTTGTGCGGGATCAAAATCGGCCAGCGCCGGATTGTCGGCATTGAGCTGGTCGCCCAGGATCAGTACCAGATGGCGCAGCGCTTTGTTCGTCACGGGTTAGCTTTCGATTTTTATGTGAGCCTGATTTTACCGTGTGCGCGAGAAGGTTGCTCCGGACGTGCCAGACAAAAAAAGGCCACGCCGTCAAAAGCGTGGCCCATCCATCCCTGCTGAAAATTTAAAACTTGTAGCGCTGCTCCGCCTTCACTTCCATCGACCCCAGCACACGACCATCCGGATCGACCGTCTGCAACACGACATCGAAACTCCACAGCCGCGCCACATGCCGCAAGACTTCCTCGGCTTGCTGGTTCAAAGGCCGCCGCTGGAACTGGCTATGCCGCAGCGTCAGCGCACGATTGCCGCGCGTGTCGACCGACCAGACCTGGATGTTCGGCTCGCGGTTCCCCATGTTGTACTGGTCGGCCAGCTTCTGGCGCACATAACGGTAACCATTTTCATCATGGATAGCCGATATACTGAGCTTTTCATCCTTATCGTCATCCAGCACGGTAAAGAAATGAAAATCGCGTATCAGTTTAGGCGACAGGTATTGGGCAATAAAGCTTTCGTCCTTGAAATTGCGCATCGCGAAGTCGAGCGAGGTACGCCAGTCCGTGCCGGCGATATTCGGAAACCACTGCCGGTCTTCTTCGGTCGGCTCTTCGCAGATGCGCCGGATATCGCGCATCATCGCAAAGCCGAGCGCATACGGATTGATGCCGCTGTAATGCGGACTCTCGACCGAAGGCTGATAGACGACGTTCGTATGGCTTTGCAAAAATTCCATCATGAAGCCGTTACCGACGATGCCCTCGTCGTACAGCTGATTGAGGATCGTGTAATGCCAGTAAGTCGCCCAGCCTTCATTCATGACCTGGGTCTGCCGCTGCGGATAAAAATACTGTGAAATCTTGCGCACGATGCGCACGATCTCGCGCTGCCACGGTTCCAGCAGCGGCGCATATTTTTCAATGAAGTACAGCAGGTTCTCTTGTGGCTCTTCCGGAAAACGACGCGGTGCGTCGCCGGCCGATTCCGATTCGCGCCGCGGTACGGTGCGCCAGAGATCATTGACTTGCGACTGCAGGTAATCCTCGCGCTCCTTTTGCCGCTCACGCTCCTTCAGCAGCGACAGCTTGGCCGGACGCTTGTAACGATCCACGCCATAACCCTGCAGGGCATGACAGGAATCGAGGAGCAATTCGACCGCTTCGACGCCATGCCGCTCTTCGCATTCGGCGATGTAATTCTTCGCAAAGACCATGTAATCGATGATGGCCTGCGCATCGGTCCAGGTGCGGAACAGGTAATTCCCCTTGAAGAAGGAGTTATGCCCGTACGCCGCATGCGCAATCACCAGCGCCTGCATGGTCAGGCTGTTCTCTTCCATCAGGTAGGCGATGCAGGGATTGGAATTGATGACGATCTCGTAAGCCAGACCCATCTGGCCGCGCTTGTAACTCTTTTCTGTCGACAGGAAATGTTTGCCGAAGGACCAGTGGTTATACGAGACCGGCATGCCCACTGAGGCATACGCATCCATCATCTGTTCGGCGGTAATGATTTCGAGCTGGTTCGGATAGGTATCGAGGCCAAAGCCCTTTGCCACGCGGCGGATTTCGCGGTGCACCTGCTCGATCAATTCAAAGGTCCATTCCGACTGCTCAGGCAGCTTGAATGGTGTGTCCGGGAGCTCGCCAATGGGAACGATCATGATTGCACCTGCTGCTTTTTGAACAATTCACGGAACACCGGGTAGATGTCGGCGGGCGACTCGATTTTCTGCATCGCAAAATGCCGGCACTGCGCTTGCACCTGCTTGTATTCCTCCCAGAGATTTTGCGGCTGACCTTCGGTGACTTCGATGTAGGCGTAATACTGCACGGCCGGCATGATGGTATTGAGCAGCAAATCACGACAGACCACAGAATCGTTGTCCCAGTTATCGCCGTCCGACGCTTGCGCGACATAGACATTCCAGTCACTGCTGGCATAGCGTTCTTCCATCACTTTCGACAGCAGGTTCAGTGCCGACGAGACGACGGTGCCGCCCGATTCGCGTGAATTGAAAAAGTCGTTTTCATTGACCTCAGCCGCCTGAGTATGGTGACGGATGAAGACCACATCGATTTTTTCATAGGCGCGCGTGAGGAACAGGTAAAGCAAAATAAAGAAGCGCTTCGACATGTCCTTCTTCGCCTGGTCCATCGAACCCGACACGTCGAGCAGGCAAAACATCACCGCCTGGCTGGTCGGCTTTGGCACTCTGATGCGATTGCTGTAACGCAGATCAAACGGATCGATGAAGGGAATCGCCAGCAGGCGCACGCGCAGATGATGGATTTCCTTTTCCAGCGCGAGAATGCGCACGTCATCGTCATGCGCCACGAGTTTTAATTCAGCCAGTTCGGCCTCGGCCATTTTCAGACGCCGCCGTGATGTGCCGCCCACAGCAATACGACGCCCGAGCGCACCGCGTAGTGAACGCAGCACATGAATGTTCGAGGTCGTGCCGGACATGTTGTAGCCGGCGCGCTGGTGCTTGAAATCCGTCGTCGACGCGAGCTGGGTCTTGACCATGTTCGGCAGCTCGAGATCTTCGAAGAAGTAATTCATGAACTCGTCACGACTCAGCTCGAACATGAAATCATCTTCCGAGGTCTGCTCGCTGTTTCCCGCCTTACCCTTGCCGGCGCCGCCACCACCTTTCGGCCGCGCGACACGATCGCCTTTTTGATAACGTTCATTGCCGGGATTGACGGTTTCCCAGATACCGCCACGGGCATGGCCGAAACCCGGTTCACCGATGTCCTTGACCGGAATCGAGACCTTTTCACCATTTTCGATATCGGTAATCGAGCGGCCTTTGACGGCACGCTCGACCGCTTGTTTTACCTGCCCTTTGTAGCGCCGCAAAAAACGGTCGCGATTGATAGCGGACTTGTTCTTGCCCTGCACGCGCCGGTCAATCAAGTAAGCCATATTGCCTCCTGCAAGAGATGTCGCGCAGCGGTGGCGTGGCATGGTCTGCACCATGCCACGACCCGCCGATCGTAATTATCCAAGCTGCCTACGACGACTTGCGCACGCGTAGATACCATTCGCACAGCAGCCTGACCTGCTTGGCTGTGTAGCCTTTGGCCACCATACGGGCGACGAACTCCTGATGCTTGTTCGAGTCGTCGGCGCTGGCCTTGGCGTTGAAGGAAATGACGGGCAACAGTTCTTCGGTATTCGAGAACATCTTCTTCTCGATCACCGTGCGCAGTTTTTCATAGCTGGTCCAGGCTGGATTAACGCCAGCGTTCTGAGCCCGCGCACGCAGGACAAAATTGACAATCTCGTTACGGAAATCCTTGGGATTCGAAATGCCCGCAGGCTTCTCGATTTTTTCCAGTTCATTGTTCAAGGCGTCACGGTCGAAACTCTCGCCAGTATCGGGATCGCGGAACTCCTGATCCTGAATCCAGAAGTCGGCGAAGGTCACGTAACGGTCGAAGATGTTCTGGCCGTACTCCGAATAGCTCTCGAGGTAGGCGGTCTGGATCTCCTTGCCGATGAAGGCCACATAGCGTTGCGCCAGGTATTCCTTGATGAATGAAAAATACTTTTGCTCGAGTTCGGGCGCAAATTGTTCGCGCTCGATTTGCTGTTCCAGCACGTACAACAGGTGCACCGGATTGGCCGCGACTTCGGAGGTATCGAAATTGAAAACCTTCGACAGGATCTTGAAGGCGAAGCGCGTCGACAGCCCGTTCATGCCTTCATCGACACCGGCGTAATCGGTATATTCCTGACGCGATTTCGCCTTCGGATCGGTGTCCTTGAGATTGTCACCGTCATAGACCAGCATCTTGCTGTACAAGCTCGAATTTTCGGGTTCCTTCAAGCGCGACAAGACCGCAAATTGCGCCATCATTTTCAGCGTGCCGGGCGCGCAAGGTGCTTGCGTCAATGAAGAGGTACGCACGAGCTTTTCGTAGATCTTGATCTCATCGGATACGCGCAGGCAATACGGCACCTTGACGATGTAGATACGATCCAGGAAAGCTTCATTGTTGCGATTGTTCTTGAAGGCCTTCCATTCCGATTCATTCGAGTGCGCCAGCACGACGCCATCAAACGGAATCGCACCGAAACCTTCCGTACCCTTGTAATTGCCCTCCTGCGTGGCAGTCAGCAATGGATGCAGCACCTTGATGGGCGCCTTGAACATTTCGACGAATTCCATCAAGCCCTGATTAGCCAGGCACAGGCCGCCGGAGTAGCTGTAGGCATCCGGATCATCCTGCGAAAAATCTTCGAGCTTGCGGATGTCGACCTTACCCACGAGCGAGGAAATATCCTGATTGTTTTCGTCGCCTGGTTCAGTCTTGGAAATCGCTACCTGCTTGAGCACGGAGGGATAACGCCGGACCACGCGGAACTGGTTGATGTCTCCATTGAATTCATGCAGGCGCTTGACGGCCCATGGGCTTGGAATCGTGCGCAGGTAACGGCGCGGGATGCCATAGTCTTCTTCGAGGATCTGGCCATCTTCTTCGGCATTGAACAGGCCGAGCGGCGATTCATTGACGGGTGAACCCTTGATGCAATAGAAGGGCACTTTCTCCATCAAGGACTTCAGCTTTTCGGCAACGGAGGACTTACCGCCGCCAACCGGGCCAAGAAGATAAAGAATTTGTTTGCGTTCTTCGAGACCTTGTGCAGCGTGGCGGAAATACGACACCACCTGCTCGATGACCTCTTCGGTTCCGTAAAACTCACGGAAGGCGGGATAGATTTTGATGACTTTATTGGCAAAGATGCGAGAGAGACGGGAATCATGACGCGTATCGACCAGCTCGGGCGCGCCTATCGCTTCGAGCATACGCTCGGCAGCGGAGGCATAAGCGAGGCGATCGCGTTTGCACAGTTCCAGATATTCCTGGAGTGAGTATTCTTCTTCCCGGGTCCGCTCGTACCGTGCAGCGTAGTTGTCAAAGATTTTCATGGAAGGTCCTTTGAAAAAAAACTACCGGTCGTTGGGGGAGTCTGATTTAGTTGTTGCTGATCTGCTCCACTTTTTCACCTGCGTTTTTATAATACGCGTCGAACAGCTTGTGAGTGAAGAAAATTTGCGTTCCTGAATCATTCAATTAAGACCGACAAGCCGCAAAAAAGTTGCCTCAGGAAAAGGCTTTTTCGAAGAATATTTTGACTTGCTATTTTGTTTGCCAAAAAGGCTTTCTTTTTCAAACACCGAAGGTGTTTTGATAAGCGCATCACTTGTTGCTTTAAGTAAATTAAAGACACCTGACAGAGTCGAAGTCCCGCAAATCGCGCCGCTGCCAATCGCGCAAAATGAAACGGGTACAATCGCGCTACCCGTCATGATCAACCTGCAAACAATGAGTCAACATGTCCGCCTCCACCTCCATTGCAACTAAAGACATCGCCGTCGCTATTGATGCCAGCGTCCCCTTCCACCTCGTGCGGGATTCAACAATCCATGGCAAGGGTGTCTTCGCTGCACGTACGATTGCGGCCAACACCTGCATACTTGAGTATTGCGGCGAGCGCATTGATGAGGCAACCGCCAACGAACGCGGCAGTCATGATCCGGACAATCCGTATCACACCTTCTTTTTCAGTCTGGAAGGCGGCTTGATGATCGATGGCGGCGTTGACGGTAACGATGCGCGCTGGATCAACCACGCCTGCGCGCCGAATTGCGAAGCGCGCGAAGAGGAAGGTCGGGTTTTTATTTATGCGCGGCGTACGATCCGCCGCGGCGAGGAATTGAATTACGATTACGGCCTGGTCATTGAAGACCGCCATACCGCAAAATTGAAAGCGGCCTATGCCTGCCGTTGCGGTGCTGATGCATGCCGACATACGATGCTGGCGCCGAAGAAGCGCAAGCGCTGACAGCGCCTTTCTTAGGGCTCGACGCCCCCATCATTATTCCCAACTGGAGTCGCCCGAGCCTTGCTTGCGAATGATGCGTTCAGTCGGCTTGCCGGCAACATGCACATTGCCGCTGCCCATGATGTTGATGATGGCTGAATTTTTTGCAAACACCTTCGCGTCACCCGAGCCCATCACACTGATAGCCACACTATCTGCCTGCAAGCCTGCAGTGTGCAAGTCACCAGAACCGGTGATTTTTGCGGTCAATAATTTGCATGCGCCACTGGCTTGTACATCGCCCGAACCCAGCAATTCCAGATTCACGTTCTCGCTCGTGCCGGCATCGAGTTTCAGGTCGCCGCTGCCGGCAAGCTTGCCGGTGACGCGTTGATAGCTGCCATTGAACTGCACGTCCCCTGAACCATTCAAACTCAACTCGATTGCCTCGCCACTGAAGCCGCTGACTTTCGCGTCACCGCTGCCCAGTACCTGTATTTGCTGCAGGGATGGCAGGCTTAGCTCGACGCGCATGGGCTTACGCGAATTGACGATCAAACCCTTGCTGCTGATGCGCAGCGTATTGCCTTCGACGGTGGTAACGATATTGGATAACAGGCGCTGCTCGGCATGGACTGTCAACGCCGGTGTCGGCCCCTGCTTCAAGACCAGGTCAATCGCTCCTTCGAGCCGTATCACGGTGACTTCGGCCTTGACCGGACGTTCTTCCTTGGCCATCAACCGGCCCGGCGTGTCATGCACGCCGAGGTCTTGGGCGCGCAGGATGTTGAAAGACACACCCACCAGCAGGACTGACAGGACGAGCAGGGCAAGCGCGGTTTTAATCAGTGTTCGCATGAAAAACTCCTAATGAAGATGTAATTATTCGGGCGTGCGCAGCAGGTTCAGGTTCATCCGTAAATAGCGCTTGAAACCTATCCATGTAAAGCGCGTGATGACCATGCTGAGCAAGACCAGGGCAATGCCGCCAAAGATGAAGCCGCAGCCTTTGAACACACCCTTGGCGCGCGAGTCGCTGGCGCCATCATCGCGGCCGATGGAGACGATGGCGTGGCTCGCAACATCGTCCGACTCGTCTGGCTCCGGTGAAATCTGCAAGCCAGATGATTGAATTTCGATGCGCAGGCGGCGGCGGTGCTTTTCCGGTTCGTCTGATAGCGACGGATCATTTTGCAAAATGACCTGGCGTACGGGGCCGTCGAGCACGAGCTGATTGACGCCCGCCAAGCTGCTCGAAGTCACGGCGATGCCGATTACAAAAACGATGATCGACATGCAGTACAACGAGAACAGCATCGCTGCGACGACCAGTGTCGGAATGATCAGGAAGATATTGAAAACCAGCAGCCCCAGCGCAGTAAAACAGCGTCGTACAAGACCGGGCTGCAATTGGGCGGGAGCGGGAAGGTGGTGCGTATCATCACTCATGTCAGGCTTCTTCTCAAAGGGTGGGATGCTGCAGTGTTGTCACTGTAAGCAATCCCCAGCCGTACCGCACGCGGCCTGCGACAAACTGCACAAACACGGCCACAGACGGCAAATGATCAAGATGGTCGGGTAAGGCTACTTCGGATGGCAGAAGCAGTCGGCGGCATGATCATTGATGATGCCGATGCCCTGCAGGTAGGCGTAGATGATGGTCGAGCCGATGAACTTGAAGCCGCGTTTGCCGAGGTCTTTGGAAATCTGGTCTGACAGTGCAGTCTTCGCCGGCGTCTCACTGCTATTGGCCCAGCGATTCACGACCGGCACATGATTAACGAAGCTCCAGAGGTAGGCATCGAGCCCGCCGAGCTCTTCGCACAGGCGCAGGTAGGCGCGCGCATTGCCTATCGTGGCGGCGATCTTGAGGCGGTTACGTACGATGCCGGCATTCGCCATCAATTCCGCGAACTTGAATTCATCATATTCCGCGATTTTGTGCGCATCCCAGCCATCGAAAGCAAGGCGATAATTTTCACGCTTATTAAGGACGGTTTCCCAGCTCAGGCCTGCCTGCGCGCCTTCGAGATTCAACATTTCAAACAGGCGCCGCTCATCATGGCAGGGTACGCCCCATTCGTGATCGTGATAGGCGAGGTATAGAGGATTGCGCGGATTGGCCCAGCTGCAGCGATTCTTTTCCATGGCGTTGAAGTGGATAAAAAATGGCAGCATACACGGCTTATGACCGTGCGCAGAGGCTTGTGCAAATACGACGCATGGTCAAGAATGGCGCCTCGTCGAATTAAGTCAGGAAGCATCATGTCATTACAGCAGCGCGTGGCCATTATTGGCGGCGGCCCCGCCGGGCTGATGGCGGCCGAAGTCCTGTGTCAGGGCGGCGTCAAAGTCACGCTCTATGACGGCATGCCCTCGGTCGGTCGCAAATTCCTCCTGGCAGGCAAAGGCGGCATGAACATCACGCATGCCGAAGCCGCCGACGCCTTTCTGAGCCGCTATGCTGCGCGCAGTGCACAGATCGCCCCCATGCTGGCGGCATTCGGACCGCAGGATCTGCGGGACTGGATTCATGCGCTCGGCGTGGACACCTTTGTCGGCTCGTCCGGTCGCGTCTTCCCCACGGACATGAAAGCCGCGCCACTGCTGCGCGCCTGGCTGCAGCGTTTGCGCAGCAATGGCGTGCAATTCGCGATGCGGCATCGCTGGCTGGGCTGGGATCAGGATGCGCCCGGCACACTGCGCTTTAACACGCCGGACGGCGAACACATGGCACAGGCAGATGCAGTCGTGCTCGCGCTCGGTGGTGCTAGCTGGGCACGGCTGGGCTCGGACGGCGCATGGGTACCATTGCTCGAAGGCGTAGGCGCGGCGATCGCGCCGCTGCGTGCGGCGAACTGCGGCTTCGACTTAGCCTGGAGCGAGCATTTCCATAGCCGTCATGCCGGCCAGCCCGTAAAAACCGTCACCGCCAGCGTGCGCATGGCTGACGGCAGCCTGCTGCAGCGCGCAGGCGAAATAATGATCACCGCCGGCGGCATTGAAGGCGGTCTCGTATATGCGCTGTCGGCTGCGCTGCGCGACGGGATCGCGCGCGATGGCAGCGCCGTGCTTGAAGTAGATCTCGCGCCGGGCAAGAGCCTGCAAAGGCTCACTGAGGAAATCGCCCATCCGCGCGGCGCGCGCTCAATGTCCAGCCATTTGCAAAGCCGCGCCGGCATCATGGGCGTCAAGGCCGCCTTGCTGCGCGAAGTCGTCGGCAAGGATGGCTATAGCGACCCTGCGTCGCTTGCCGCGGCGATCAAGGCCTTGCCCTTGCGCGTAATGCGAACGCGCCCCATCGATGAAGCCATCAGCACGGCCGGTGGCGTGCGCTTCGAAGCGCTCGACGCGCAGCTCATGCTGCAGGCGCGCCCAGGTGTATTCTGTGCCGGCGAAATGCTCGACTGGGAAGCCCCGACGGGCGGCTATTTACTGACGGCTTGTTTTGCCAGCGGCCGGCTTGCCGGACACGGCGTAGCCGATTATCTGAAAAATTTAAATAAGGAATCCGCACCATGACGCCCGCTGAATTACGCGAACAATGCACGAGCTTTTTTGCTGGCCATGTGCCGCAAACCGCAGCAGAAGAATTTGCCGAAATGGCGCGCTGGTGCGCAGAACATGATGTGCGCCACGATACCTACGGAGAGGGCGCCTTGATTGAAGGCTTCGAGAAAAAGCTCGCCGGCATGCTCGGCTTTGAAGCCGGCCTGTTCTGCATCACCGGCACCCTGGCGCAGTCGGTCGCGTTGCGCCTGGCCTGCGAAGCGCACGGCAGCCAAAGCGTCGCGCTACATCCGACCGCCCATGTGCTCGTGCATGAACGTAGTAATCATCAATTGCTCGATCACTTCCAGGCACTGACGATCGGTGACCCGCTGCGGCCATGGACGCTACCGGATTTGCAAGCACAGCCCGACAAGATCGGCGCGGCTCTGTACGAGCTGCCGATGCGCGAAATCGGCGGCCAGCTGCCAAGCTGGGACGAGCTCGCCGCGATCAAGACCTACTGCCAGACACAAGGCATCCATTTGCATCTCGATGGCGCGCGACTCTGGGAAGCCGTCGCCGGTTTCGGCCACAGCGCCGCACAGATCGCCGCCGGCTTTGATTCGGTCTACCTGTCGTTTTACAAGGGTATAGGCGGCCTAGGCGGCGCGATGCTGCTGGGAGATGCCGACTTCATCGCGCGCGCCCGTGTATGGATGCAGCGCATGGGTGGCAATGTCTATCGCCGCTCGCCCTATGTGATCGCGGCAGCCATGCGCTTCGATGCGCGGGTAGCGGCGATGCCGGCGTATTTTGCACGGACGGTCTGGCTCTACGAAGTGCTGCGCGAATTCCCGCAGCTGCGCGTCAACCCAGCCGCGCCGCAGAGTAATATGTTGCACCTGCATTTCAATGTCAGCCGCGAACGGCTGATGGCGATCCGCGACGAGATCGCGCAAGAGCACAAAGTCTGGCTGTTTGGCGGCGCCAAGCATGCGGCGCTGCCCGGAAGCTGCTCGATCGAGTGGACCGTCGGCGATGGCTTGCTGCGGGTCGCGGATGCGCGTGTACATGACATCATCCGGCAGCTGGCGACAGCCGTCGGACAATAACGACCAACAAAAATCAACATAACCACAGGAGATACACCATGATTCTCGAACTCGCCGACATCCGCATCCAGCCGGGCAAGCAAGCTGAATTTGACCTCGCCATCGCGCGCGGCGTTGATGAAATCATCAGCCAGGCCAAGGGTTTTCACGGCTACAAGATCAACAAGGGTATCGAATCACCCGAGCGCTATGTGCTGATGATTTTCTGGGAGACGCTGGAGAACCACACGATCGACTTCCGCGAATCAGCCGCGTTTCAGGAATGGCGCGCCATCGTCGGGCCGTTTTTCGCGGGACCGCCCGTGGTCGAGCACTTCAGCTTGCTGGCGAAGTCTGTTTAAAAAATCTCAGCCGAACTTGCGCGCCGCATCCAGCGCAAGGCCGGCGCCGATACTGCCGAACAGATCGCCTTCGACGCATTTTGCCTCGGGTAGCAAGGCGGCGATTTTTTCGCGCAGCTGCAGTACGCCGCTTGAGCCGCCGGTGAAAAACACAGTATCAATCTGGCCCGCCTGCACACCGGCCTTGTTCAACATCTCGCGCACAGTGGCGGCAATGCGCTCGACCAGGTGATCGCTGGCGGCATTGAAATCGCTGCGTGCAATCGTCAATGACTGACGTGGCGCGAGACGATCCAGTTCCAGCGTGATTTCAGCGGCGTTGGACAGCGCGATCTTGCCTTCCTCGACCTTCATCGCCAGCCAGTGGCCGGCGCGGTCTTCAATCAGATTCATCAGGCAAGTCAGCTTGTCGCGCTCGATCGCATCGCGGAACACTTCCTTCAATTCCAGCATGGTCTTGCGCGAATAGGCGAGATTGATCGTGTGCCAGGTGGCGAGATTGAAGTAGTAACTCGACGGGACTTCGGCCTGGCTTTTCAGGCGACTGCCCAGGCCGAGCAGGGGCATCACGCTGCCAAGGCTCAGGTATTTATCGAAGTCGGTACCGCCGATATGCACGCCGTCATTGGCGAGGATATCGTCGAGGCGATCGGCTTTCTTTGCGCGTTCGGGCGACAGGCGCACGAGTGAAAAGTCGGAGGTGCCGCCGCCGATGTCGACGATCAGAACCAGCTCTTCACGCGTGATCGTCGACTCATAATCGAAGGCCGCAGCGATCGGTTCGTACTGGAATTCGATATGGCGAAAGCCGATTTCGTGCGCGATTTCAGCCAGCGTATCTTCTGCCAGCCGGTCTGCTTTCGGATCGCCGTCAATGAAGTGCACAGGACGGCCGAAGACCGCCTGATCGAAGTTTACACCGCCGGCTTTTTCAGCACGCTGCTTGAGCTCACCGATAAAGCGCGACAGCAGCATGCGAAACGGAATCGCGCGCCCCTGTACTTCAGTCTGGCCATCAATGAGGCCGGTGCCGAGCAGGCTTTTCAACGAACGCATGAGCCGGCCTTCATAGCCCGCCAGGTAATTTTGCAGACCTGCGCGGCCGTAATACACGCGCTCATCTTCGACGTTGAAAAACACCACCGAGGGCAAAGTCACTTTGCCGTCTTCCAGCGGAAGCAAGGTCGGATGGCCAGGATGATGCCAGCCGACGGTCGAATTGGATGTGCCGAAATCCACGCCGCACGCGTTTGCCATAATCGCCTCAGGATACTTGATGGACGGGGGTTACAGACTGAATCCGTGACGCCGGCCAAGATTGAAAAAGGACGCGTATGGTACGCGATCAAGCCTTGCCTGTGCTTATTATTTTCCGGCGCTGCTGCCCGCCAAAGTAGCGCCGGCCAGCACTGCGGGCAGGCGTGCGACATCGGCAGGAAGCGGCGGCGCATTCCAGACCACCGCATCATCTACCGCATACAAGGTACAGGGCATGGCGGCGCTGCGCTCGCAGTTAGCCAGGACTTGGGCGGCCGGATCATCGCCATCTTCGGCCCAGCTCCAGGCGCCGCTGGGCGCGATCGCAAAGGCGCGCGGCATGCCCTTGCCGAGAAAGGCGCGATAAGCCTTGCGGCCCTGGCCTTCAAGGTAAGGCACGGCATCGACATTTTGCAGCACGGCGAAATCACTGCGCACCGGCCGCGCCTCTTCGGCCAGCACCACCGTAGCGGCAGTCGGCATCCCTAGCGCCTGAAGGAATTTCTCCGTTTCTGGCCACCAGATTTTCACGCCATCATGACTGCCGCTCATCATGTGCGCATCACTCTTGAAATTCCCAAAGCTCACCAGATGTGCCGCACCGCCGCCGGCAATATATGCATCCTGCATATGCGCCGCCAGCGCCGGATCGAAATGGCTGTCATTGGCGCCGTAGAACCACAGGCTGGGCACCTTGCTATGCCGGCCGAATTCGGCAAACGCCTGCACCAGCGACGCCTGCCACTGGCAGTCACCGCCGTGCACGCGCAAGCCGCCGGCAAAATTGATCAGGCCGCGCACGCCGGGATAATTGCGCGCACCGAAAGCGATCGCGGTTAATCCGCCATAAGACTGGCCGGCGACGACGATACGCGTCTTGTCGACCCAGCTTTGGCGCGTGAGATACGTCATCACCGCCTGCAAGTCATCGGCCTGGCGCTGGCCATTCTGCGTCATGTCGCAGCCGGTCTCGAGGTATTCGCCGCCCGACTTGGAAAAGCCTTTGCGCATCGGGATCGCGACCGCATAACCACGCCGCACGAATTCACGACTGATGACCAGGAAGCGATCACGCTGCTGGCGATGCGTATCGCCGATCGCCTTACCGTGATTCATGACCAGCAGTGGAAACGGCCCCGCGCCCGGTGGCGTGAAGATCGTCGTTTCCAGCTGCACGTTGGCGGCAGCGTCGGGCACCGGAATCATCACGACCTGTTCATTAAGTGCCTGGTTGAGTACCAGTGCATTTGCTACTGGCGCGACAAGAATCGAACATAACAAAATACCAGCTGCCAAAAAAGATCGAATAAAACGGAACGAAACAGGATAATGCATGAATGGCATGGGATTACTTTCCACAAGGAAGCAACCATTCTATGCAGCATGATTCACTGACTCAATACTCGTTTCGGCAAGTCCAGCGGGTTTTCAGAGGTATTTTTGCGGCGGCAGAAATTTCATGCAACTTCCTGCGTCGTGCGCTGGTCAATCCCGCATTAACGTAGAGAGGGAGGCATCATGCGCGTGGACTTATTTCGCCGGCCGGAAGACAGCGGCCGTTTTTCTTATCTGGCCGTACCCCAAGGCTGCATCATTCCGCAGGAAGTCACGAATACGGATTGGCAAATTACCCACACTGATATCGAGCTGCTCGTCACCGATCCGCAGGTCACGGGTCTGGGCGTGGAAGATGCCGAGCGACAGATCGATGACAAGGGTTACGCGATAACGAGCGTGACGAATCTGCAATAGCAAGACCTGAGCGGACAGTGAAATCCGCTCTTCATTTTCATTCACACTATCGCTGCGTTTTATCCCGGAATCGCCGAAAGAATCGCGTCCACCGCCGGATGCTTGATCTTGCGTTCATTCGAAATCGCGTAGAACTGCTGCCGCACATTGGTCAACTCTCCGACTGGAATCGCGCCGAACTGCTGCTCCACATCGGCCGCCAATGCCGAGGGCGCCGGGAACAGGCCGAGTCCTGCGCGGCCAAAGGTATTGAGCAGCGCATTGTCATCGAATTCACCGACCACATCGGCGCGCAAGCCGTGGGTGTCGAACCAGTGATCGATATGACTGCGCACGGCATTGTTCCGGGTCGGCAGCAAGAGCGGCGCGCCGTTCAGGCTCGCAGGAAATTTCGCGCGGTATTTCTTGACGAGTTCCGGTACGCCGAACAGCATGACTTCACTTTCACCCAGCAAATGACTGAATACGCGCAGGGTTGTGCCAGTCGGCACAGGCCGGTCTGTCAGCACGACGTCGAGCTTGTTCACGGCCAGGTCACCGAGCAGCGATTCATAATTATCTTCAAAACAGACCAGCTTCACGCGCTGCGGCAAACGCAAGGCCGCTTCCAGCAAACGAAATGAAATCAGCTTCGGCAGCGAGTCCGAGATGCCGACCGTCAGACGCATCGGCGGATCGAGCTCGGAGCGATCCAGTGCTTCCTGCAGCTGGTCGCCGAGCAGGAAAATCTGGTCGGCATAATTCAGCGCCAGGCGGCCGGCGTCGGTCAGCACAAGGCGTCGTCCCTGCGGCGCGAGCAAGGCTTTGCCGACGGATTTTTCCAGCAGCGCCAATTGCGCGCTGATCGTCTGCACGGCGACATCGAGTCGCTCGGCGGCGCGCGTGACGCTGCCCTCCTTGGCGACGACCCAAAAATAATAGAGATGGCGAAAATTCATGCCGGAGGATTTCATGCTGAGCGACTCCCGCGGCTTGACGGCCGCAAATAAAACTTCGTCTTTTACGAAGTTAAGTTCATATTATCTTCGCTTTTTAAAGCGGCGCAAGTCACTTACACTCGGTCCCGTCGGTTGTGCACGGCACAGCCGGACTCTCTAAACTTACCAGGAGCATCTCATGAATCATCGTTTTGGCAATTCAGGCGCTGGCGCATTGGGCGCCGAACGGATTACGACTGCGACCACGGTCATCGACAGCAATGCGCGCAAGGTCTTGCGCAATACCTATATGCTGCTATCACTGTGCCTCGGCTTCGCCGCGGTTACTGCCGGCACATCAGCCGCGCTGGGCTTGCCGCGAGTCGGCATCCTGCTGACCATGGCCGGTTATTTAGGCCTGTTTTTCCTGATCTCGAAATACCGTGACAGCGGCGCCGGGCTCGCCTTGACGTTTGCCCTGACCGGCTTCATGGGTTACACCATCGGCCCCATGATCAGTCATTACTTGAACATGCCTAACGGTACCCTGACAGTCATGACGGCGTTGGGCGGCACAGCGGTCACCTTCCTTGGCTTGTCTGCTTATGCGCTGGTGACGAAGCGTGACCTGAGCTTCATGGGCGGCTTCCTCGCGGTCGGTGTTCTGGTCGCGTTCCTGGCGAGCCTTGCAGCAATATTCCTGCAAATCCCGGCTTTGTCGCTGACGATTTCTGCCGTGTTTGTCTTGCTCATGTCTGGCATGATCCTGGTTGAGACGAACAATATCGTGCGCGGCGGTGAGACCAATTATGTGATGGCGACGCTGAGCCTGTTCCTGTCTATTTTCAATTTGTTCACGAGCCTGCTGCAGTTGCTTGGGTTTGCCAATAAAGAATAATTTGTAAAAATCCCATTGACGGATGGCCGCTATCCTTGGTCGTCATCCGTTTTTTTCATTCCCAAATAAAAAGGAGCATGCGCGATGCTTGCACTTCTGTCTGATCCGCACACCTGGATCGCCTTCGCCACCCTGACCGGCCTTGAGCTTGTGCTCGGCATCGACAATATCATTTTCATTTCCATCGTCGTCGCCAAGCTGCCAGAGCAGCAGCGTGAATTCGCGCGCAAGCTTGGCCTGTTCGCGGCGATGTTCATGCGCATCGGCTTGCTGCTGGTACTGACCTGGATCATCGGCATGACCGCGCCACTGTTTTCGGTAATGGGTCAGGGCATTTCCGGGCGCGACCTGATCCTGCTGTTTGGCGGCTTGTTCCTGCTATGGAAAAGCGTCATGGAGATCCATGAAACCATGGAGGGCGCCGGTGGCGAGGGGCACGCATCGAACGCCGCGCGCAAATCACTCACTGCCGTGATCGTGCAAATCATGCTGATCGATCTGGTGTTCTCGCTGGACTCGATCATCACAGCGGTGGGCATGGTCGATGAAGTCGCCATCATGATCGCCGCCGTGATCGCCTCAGTCGGACTGATGATGCTGTTCGCTGCACCGATCGGCAATTTCGTGGCGCGTCATCCGACCATCAAGATGCTGGCATTGGCCTTCCTCGTAGCCATCGGCGTGCTGCTGATCGCCGAGGGCAGCGGCTACCATGTGCCCAAAGGTTATGTGTATGTGGCGATGGCATTTTCGCTGATCGTGGAGATGCTCAATATTCGTATGCGCAAAAAAATGTCGCAAATTTAAATCGCTGCTATGAGGCCATGAATGAAAAACGCCGTCTTGCACAGACGGCGTTTGTTCGTTCAGCCCAGCCCCCATTGAATAAATAAATGTGAGGGTGCGACTTCTACCTTGACGATCCAAGTCGCAGGTTCAATCGTGAAGATGTTCCCGGACAAACTGGCGAAACACGGCCATGACAGGCGCCTCGGTGCGGCCGGCAAGGGTGACATAGGCAAAGCGGGCAGAAGCCTGCAACTTGGGCTTGAGTGACAGCTCCACCAATGACCCGGCATTCAGGCCGGACCGGGCTGCGGCCATGATCCCAACAAAAATGGCGTCGGTTTGCATTACCGTTTCGATCAGGCTGTTGATATTGTCACAGCGCAGGGAGACCAATTCGGACGGATTGGCCTGCAATCCATACATGTCGACCATGATCCTGGCCACTTCGTCAGACAAAGGAGTGGATGCCACCGGATAGCGCAAGATATCCGCCAGCGAGAGCGACTTCTTCTTTGCCAGAGGATGGCCGGCACGGGCAACGAAGCCGGCTCTCAACTCCACCAGGGATTCGATATTCAGATCTGCAGCTGGAATCACGCGCCGCATGTCTACGACCATGGCGTCGAGCTGGCGGTTACGCAAACGCTGCACTTGCAGCTCCACAGGTCCTTGGGTCACTGACACGCGCAGCCCCGGATGCTGCGTGGCGCCGGCAAACATCAGCGGCGTCATCAGCAATGCCGCAGGACCGGACCCTAAGCCAACACTGATTGCTCCCACGCCACCCTGCTGCAGCAGTTTTGCGCTATGCCGCAGCTCCGCCACGTCGCGCACGATATGCCGCGCTCTCGCCACGACGTCCAGACCCAAAGGCGTCAGTTCATTACGTTTGCCGATGCGGTCCAACACCTTGCCGTCGAGCTCTTCTTCCAGACTCTGGATGCTGCGGCTGAGCGCGGATTGGGTGATGAACAATTTTTCCGCCGCACGACTGAACGACCCTGTATCCGCCAGCGCCAGCAGGTGCTCCAAGTGCTTGATATTCATGTTGAATACTATGAGTAAATTGAATGATAACTACAAGAATAATACATTGGACACATTAAACCCCAGATCTTACGATACAACACACCTTAACCAACCGATGGAGACCGCCATGTCCATAGCTGCGAAATACGCCATACCGCTTTGCCAGGAGGCACCATGAGCACCCCAGCTAACCCGACCATCGACATGCGCGCTGCAGTCCGCAGTTCTGCCTCTCGCGGCACGACCATCTCGCCCAAGGTTGTCGCTGCCACGATCATCGGTAACGCGCTGGAGTTTTATGACTTCGTCACTTATGCTTTTTTTGCGGTCTATATTGGCAAGACATTTTTCCCGGCATCCACGCCGCTGGGCAGCCTGCTTTTGTCGGTGGCCGTCTTTGGCGTAGGCTTCGTGTCGCGTCCGCTTGGCGGCATCCTGATTGGCGCCTATGCCGACCGGGCTGGCCGCAAGCCGGCCATGTTGCTGACCATCGGCTTGATCACCGTCGGCACGCTCGGTTTGGCGATCACGCCTTCGTATGAAAGCATTGGCCTGGCAGCGCCGATCATCGTGGTGCTGTGCCGCCTGGTTCAGGGCCTGGCGCTGGGCGGTGAAGTGGGTCCCTCGAGCGCTTTCCTGATCGAGAGTGCGCCAGCGAACCGGCGTGGCCTGTATGGCAGCTGCCAACTGGCGAGCCAAGGCGCGGCTGGCTTTGTTGCCGGGGCATTTGGCATGGCTTTAACCAGCAGCTTGTCGCCTGCCGAATTGCAGGCCTGGGGTTGGCGCGTGCCGTTTGCAGTGGGCCTGTTGCTGATTCCATTGGCCTTTTACCTGCGCCGGGCAATGCCGGAAACCCTGGAGCATGGAGCTGAATCCGCGCCCCGTGCCGAGCCCGTTTCTGTACGCTCGCATCGGGGTTTGATCGTGCTGGCGATCCTGGCAATTCTTGGCGGTACAGTGTCGACCTACGTCGGCAACTACATGACGACCTATGCAATTACAACCCTGAAATTTGCCCCGACGATGGCGATGGCGGCGACTGTCGTCGGCGGCTTGACGACGGTGGTGTTTGCCTTGCTGGGTGGCTGGCTGAGTGACCGCTATGGCCGCAAGCCAGTGATGCTGATACCACGTTTGCTGGCGGCTTTGCTGTCGTATCCGGCGTTCATGCTGCTGGTAGAACTGAAGACGCCTGCGGCCCTGTTTGGTGTGACGATCCTGCTGGGTGCGCTGACCGCCATCAGCGGTGCGGCGTCGCTGGTGGCTATTCCTGAACTGTTTCCGCGGCGCATACGTGCCAGCGGCATGTCGATTGCGTATGCGATTGGTGTCGCCTTGTTTGGCGGCAGCACGCAGTTTGTCGTCACCTGGCTCATAGGCGCTACCGGCAATCCGGCGTCTCCTGCCCTGTACGTCACGCTCACCAGTGTGATTGCGATCGTCGGCATGGCGCTGCTGCCCGAAACCCACAAGCGCGCACTGAAGGATTAAGCATATGTCAACCGCATTGATCGAGCAGGCAACTGATGTCAGCGAATTCGTACAATTGCGCCGCGACCTCCATCAGCACCCTGAGCTGGCTTACCAGGAATTCCGTACTAGTGAACTGGTGGCGCAAGCCTTGCAAGCCTGGGGTTATCAAGTCACGCGCGGTCTGGGTGGCACCGGTGTGGTCGGCCAGCTGCGCCGTGGCACAGGGCCGAAAAAACTGGGGCTACGTGCGGATATGGATGCGCTGCCGATTACCGAGCAGACTGGCCTGCCGCACGCCAGCCGCCACGCTGGCGTAATGCACGCCTGCGGCCACGATGGCCATACCGCCATGTTGCTTGCGGCAGCCAGACAACTCGCCGAATCGGACACGTTCGATGGCACCTTGAATTTGATTTTTCAGCCCGCCGAAGAAGGTCATGGCGGCGCCAAAAAAATGATGGAAGACGGCCTGTTTGAGCGTCATCCTTGCGACGCGATTTTTGCCATGCACAATATGCCGGGCTTCCCTGTCGGCCATTTGCTGTTTCGTCATGGCGCCACCATGGCCTCCAGTGAAAACATCACGATTACCCTGCATGGCGTCGGCGGTCATGGTGCCATGCCGAACCTGGCTATCGATCCCGTGGTGGCGGGTGCGGCCATAGTCATGGGCTTGCAAACCATCGTGTCGCGCAACGTCGCCCCGCTGCAGATGGCGGTGATCACCGTGGGTAGTTTCCAGGCCGGCAAGGCCAACAATGTGATTCCACAAACCGCGACCCTGGAGCTGAGCGTGCGCTCGCTGGACCGCGATGTGCGACGCCTGCTCAACTCGCGCATCGAGGCACTGGTGCAGGCTCAGGCAGAAAGTTTTGGCGTACGTGCCGAGATCAACTTTCGCGGCGGCTATCCGGTGCTGGTCAATACCGCGGCGGAAACCGACTTTGCGACCGAGGTCGGACTGGCGCTGCTCGGTCCCGATCGCGTTGATGCCAATACGGCGCCCTTGACCGGTAGCGAAGATTTTGCCTTCATGCTCGAAGAGGTGCCGGGCAGTTATCTCTTCATCGGCAATGGCGACGAACACAGTGGTGGACATGGCGCCTGCATGGTGCATAACCCGAGTTACGACTTTGACGACAGCAATATCGCAGTCGGGTCAGCCTATTGGGTGTTACTGACGCAGCGCTATCTGGCGCAAGCAACATAATTTTTTAGAGATCCGACATCATGAAATCAATCGCAGTCATCGGCGGCGGCATTACCGGCGTCACTACCGCTTACGCCCTGGCCAAGCGCGGCTTTACCGTCACCCTGTTTGAGAAACATCGCTATGCCGCGATGGAAACTTCGTTTGCCAATGGCGGGCAGCTGTCCGCCTCGAACGCAGAAGTCTGGACACACTGGTCCACCATTCTCAAAGGCATCAAGTGGATGCTCAAGAGCGATGCGCCGCTGCTGGTCAATCCCGCGCCGAGCTGGCACAAGCTATCGTGGTTTGCGGAATTCATTGGCAATATCCCGAACTATCGACGCCACACCATCGAAACGACCCGCCTGGCCGTTGCCGCCCGTGCGCATCTGTTTGCCTGGGCGCAGGCCGAGGGTGTGGATTTTGATTTGAAGAAGGAAGGCATTCTGCATATCTACCGCGACAAGAAGGGTTTTGATCAGGCCGGCGAAGTATCCAAGCTTTTGGCGGAAGGCGGCTTGCCGCGCCGGGCCGTTACGCCCGCAGAAATGAAAGCCATTGAACCGACCCTGGCCGGCAGTTATTACGGCGGCTACTTTACCGAGAGCGACTCCACTGGCGACATTCACAAATTCACCAGCGGCATGGCTGCCGCAATTGCGCGCCTGGGCGTGCATTGCCTGTATGGCCAGGACGTCATCACCCTCGGCAGCGATGGCAAGCAGGCCAGCGTTACGGTGCAGGACGGCCCGGCGACGACGACTCACCGCTTTGACGGCCTGGTCGTATGTGCCGGCGTGGAGAGCCGCCGCTTTGCTGCGCAATTGGGCGACCGCGTCAATATTTACCCGGTCAAGGGTTATTCCATCACCGTGAATTTGCCAGACGCACAAAGTCAGGCGGCCGCGCCAACGGTCAGCTTACTGGACGATGAAACCAAACTGGTGACCAGCCGCCTGGGCCTGGACCGTTTCCGCGTCGCCGGCACGGCCGAATTCAACGGCTATAACAAGGACATTCGCGCCGACCGCATACGCCCGCTGATTGAGTGGGTGCACCAGTGCTTCCCGGGGGTGAATACGCGTCAGGTGATCCCGTGGGCCGGCTTGCGTCCGATGATGCCCAATATGATGCCGCGCGTGGGCAAGGGATCCGCCGCTAATGTGTTTTACAACACCGGCCATGGTCACTTGGGCTGGACGCTGTCAGCGGTGACGGCGGACATGGTGGCGCAGGTCGTTGCCAGTGCAAATGCGTCGAGTATCCAAGCTTGCCTTAGCCCTTTACGGTCGTGAAATGTGAGCTGTGCAAACAACGGTTAGTGGCGCCTCCTCGGCGCGCCACAGCCAAAAACAAAGCCGACCTATTGCGAACAATAAGTCGGCTTTGTGCCTTATGAATTTCAAGAACTAAGACTTAGCGCATTCCTGTGCGCGGAGTTCGCCGACCTGCAATGAACCCGAAACCCTTCATGACCATGCGGAACACAAACCGCAGCATCAGCAGAGTCAGCATCGCTTCGATCAAGGTCAGCACAAATGCAAACAAGACATTCATGCGACCAGCGCGCGCACTGAATTTGGCAAACATGCGGTCCCGCGCAATCTCGATGCTGTCATAGAAGGTCGGCACCACCAGCAAGGTCAGCAGAGTTGAGGTGATCGTGCCGCCGATGATCGCAATGGCCAGCGGCCGGTAGAACTCGCCGCCTTCACCGAGGCCGATCGCGACCGGCAGCATGCCGGCGATCAGGGCGAAGGTCGTCATCAGAATAGGGCGCAGGCGCTTGCGGCCGGCGTACATCAATGCGTCTTCACGGTCATAGCCCTCCGCTTCGCGCTTGCGTGCCGCATCAAGCAGCAAGATCGCATTTTTCGCGACCAGTCCCATCAGCATGATGATGCCGATGAAGCTCATCAGGTTCAGCGTGCCCTTCGTCAGCAGCAGCGCGACCACGACGCCGATCAGGGACAGCGGTAAGGACAGCATCACCGCCAATGGCGCCGTGAATGAGCCAAACTGCATCACGAGAATCAAGTACATCAGGCCGATACCCATGACCAGCGCAATCAGCATTTCCGTGAACAGTTCTTTCTGGTCGCGTGCGGTGCCGCCCAGTTCAATGCCGTAACCGGGCGGGAAGTCGATCGACTGGGCGATCTTCATTGCGTCCGCAGTCACTTCACCGGGTGAGCGGTCTTGCGCATTGGCGGTCACGGAAATCATGCGTTTGCCATCCTGATGCTCGATCTTTGCCGGACCCTTGCCCATCGTGATGGTCGCGATCTGGTCCAGCGGCACCATGACGTTACTGCCGCTGACGGCGATCGGCAAACGTTCGATGTTTTCGGCGTTGACGCGGTCGTCCGGATGCAGGCGTACGGCGACATCGCGTGATTCGCCGGTCGGGTCGACCCAGTCGCCGACTTCAACACCAGCGAAAGCGACGCGCAAGGCTTGTGCCGCATCGCCCACGCCGATGCCAAGCGAATTGGCGAGACCACGATTGAGATCAATCTTCAATTCATCTTTCGGCTCCTGCTCGGACAGGCCGACATCGACCGCGCCCGGAACTTTTTTGAGCTTGTCCATGAAGTCATTCGTGATCGTCAGCAGACGACGGGCGTCCGGACCCGAGAACTGGATCTGTACGGGCTTGCGCGCGCCATTGTTCAAATCATCCAGCACTACGTATTCCGCGCCAACGATACGCGCCATGAGGGTGCGCAATTCGGTCGCGATTTCAGTCGCTGAACGTTTGCGGTCGGTGCTCTTGCCGATGTCGACATAGACGCGTCCACCGGTCGGATTGACGTAGCTGTTGGTCGCGTCAGTTTCCTTGATGGTGCGCGCCAGTTCGGCGGCTTTTTCCACTTTCAGGCGCGCATATTCGAGACTGCCGGATGAGGGGGTCCGCACATCAATGGCGAGCGTGCCGCTATCGGCTGACGGCAGGAAACTTGAGCCGCCGTATTTCACATGCAAGCCTATGGCAAACACAAAGGTCAGCGCCGCGAGCGCCGCCATCTTGATGCGATGATGCAGGGCCCAGGCGATCACATTGCCGTAACGATTGGCCTGATGATCGAACCAGTGATTGAAGCGTTCAAGCTTCAGCGAAATCCCGGTCTTCGGCTGCAGGTGGTGGCCGACCGGATCGCCCCAGTAGGCCGACAGCATCGGATCGAGCGTGAAGGAAATGAACAGGCTGACCATGACCGAACTGGCGACCGTCAACGCAAACGGGCGGAACCATTCACCGGCCATACCCGGCATAAACGCGACCGGAATGAAGACGGCAATGATCGAGAATGTCGTGGCCGCGACCGCGAGGCCAATTTCCTGGGTCCCTTCAGAAGCCGCCGAGCGCCGGTCCTTGCCCATCTCCATGTGGCGCACGATGTTCTCGCGCACCACGATCGCATCATCGATCAACACGCCTATGGCCAGTGACAGGCCGAGCAGGGTCATGAAGTTCAGCGTGAAACCCGACAGCCAGATCGCAATGAAGGCCGCGATCACGGAAGTTGGCAGGCTCAATGCCGTAATCAAGGTCGAGCGCCATGAATTCAGGAAGACATACACCACAAAGATCGTCAGGCCAGCGCCGATGATGAGCGAATCAATGACGTTCCTGAGGCTGTTCTGCGCATTCTTGCCGCCGTCTTGCGTGACTTCGAGCTTGGTGCCTTCGGGGAGGGTCTTGCTGATTTCCTTGACGAGATCGCGAATCATGTTCGCCGTCGACACCGTGCTGGCGTCGCGTGAGCGGGTCACGGAAATACCGACGTTCGGATTACCGTTGCGGACACTAAAGCCAGCCAATTCGCCGAAACCATCCTCGACCGTGGCGACCTGCGCCAGGCGCACGACTTCATTGCCGCGACGTTTGATGACGATGTCATTGAACTCCGCCGGCGACTCGATGCGGCCGACCAGACGGATGCTTTGTTCATCGAGCGTGCCGCGGATCTTGCCGACTGGCGCCGTGGTGTTTTGATTACGCAGTGCCGCCACGACTTCGGTGACGGAGACGTTGTATTCGCGCAGCCGTTCGGCGCGCAAAAGCACGCTCAGCTCGCGCTTCAATGCACCATTGACGGTGACGCTGGCAACGCCTTCGATGCCACGGAATTTATCGGCCAGCTGGTCTTCGGCCATACGCGATATTTCGGCGTGAGTGAGCTTGTACGACGACAGTGCCATTTGCATGATCGGCTGCGACGAGGGATCGACGCGGATCAGTACCGGCTCGCGCATTTCTGTCGGTAGCTTGTAGCGCACCGACGCGATGGCATTGCGCACTTCGTCAGAAGCTTCGATCATGTTCTTGCTGAATTTGAAGATGATCACGAACTGCGCATTGCCTTCGCTGGCGGTGGCGCGATTCTGGTCGACGCCGGAAATGCTCTGCAGGGATTTTTCAATGCGGCTGATGATCTCGCGCTCAACCGTATCGGGTGAGGCGCCCGGATACGGAATATTCACGACCAGCACCGGCGGTTCAACGTCGGGGTTCTGGTTCACCTTCAATTTTTTAAGTGCCAGTAAACCCAGGCACATGAGGGAAATGATGATCACGACCATGGCGATCGGTCGCTTGATACTGAAGTCGGATAAGAACATGGCTTATTTCCCCGCTGAACCGGCAGCAGCGTCGGCGGCGACAGCACCGACAGAAGCGACGATGTTCGCTTTTTGGCCGTCCTTCAAAGTGCTGACCGGATTACGGATGACCTTGTCGCCGGCAACCAGGCCACGCGTGACCATGTAATCGCCACGACGCGCGTCACGTATGCCGATGCCGAGTTCGACCTTGTTGATCACGCCATTCTTGAGGCGCCAGCAATAGGTTTTGTCGCCATCGCGTACCAGCGAGGCTTGCGCGACCATCAGCGCAGGGATGCTGGAAGTCTCGATCCGGCCTTCGGCGTACAAACCCGCTACACGCGGCTGACTGCCCTCATCAAAACTGACGAGCACAGCGACCTGTCGCGTCGTCGGATTCGCTGCGGGGTCAACGCGTTTGACGGTACCGAGGTATTCTTTTTGATCCTGGCCATTGAGGCGGAAGCTGACTTTCTGGCCTTGTTTGACTTCGGCGATCTTGTCAGCCGAAACCAGTCCTTCAAAGCGCATGCTGGCCGGATCGATCACTTTGACGAGTTCCTTGCCGATCGATGCGGTGTCGCCGACCGAGGCTTTGCGTTCGCTGACGATGCCTTCAAACGGCGCGCGCACTTCGGTGCGCTGCAATTGCTGACGCGCCGTCACGGCGCGCGCCTTGGCCGCGACCAGATCGCTCTGGGCATTGTTACGGCGGGTTTCGGCATCGTCGAGCGCCTGCGCGGATGCCATGCCGGAGGTGCGCAGGGTCTTGATGCGCTGTAGCTGTTTTTCGGCTTGCTCAAATGACTGTGCGGATGCACGCGCAGCCTCTTCCGCTGACGTCATGCTATCGCGAATCGAGGTATCGTCCAGGCGCACGAGCAAATCGCCGCGCTTGACCAGATCACCATTTTCTTTCAGGACTTGCAAGACGATCGCGGAGACTTCCGCGCGTAAATCGGCGCGGCGTTCCGGCTGGATGCTGCCGGTAATCACCGGACCCGAGGCCAGCGCATTGGTCGTGATCGTGATCACGTCTTCCGTTGTAATCATCAGCGGCGCCAGGGACGACGCCGACGCGCTGGCATCCTTGCCGGCGTCTGCAGGCGACTTGCTGCAGGCGGCGAGGGAGGTCAGTATTGCAAGGACTAGCAAGGAAGGGCGCAACATCATGGTGTCTTCTCCGGAATCGGTGTCGGTCGTGCAGTAATCAAATTGCCAAAAATGGCCAGTGCAGCAGTATCCATTAGGCAAACAAGTGGGTCAATCGACGATCTGCAAACTGCAGTAAATGCGGTATGAACGGCAATAAGGACCGACTGAGCGGCGTTTCCTTGTGATTTGAAATACGCAATTTAACCAAATTCAGTCCTGCAATGGCACCTCCCAGGATAGTTGCGCAATATGCGGCAAAGAAATGAACTGCGGCATGAATTTCCAGCCAAACAGGGTGTATCCCTTTTTGGAAATATTGCCTATGCCTCAGACGCTTTCAAAAATCACCCGCCGCCGGCGCCTCCGCAGCATCTTACAGCTTGGCTTCGGTGTGCTCGCCCTGATCGGCGCAGCCATGTTCAGCGATCTCGCGCAACATGAAGTCCATGTCAAATCGGCCATTGCCATTCTTTTAATGTTGACAGGTTTGCTCTCAATCGGTTGGGCCGCCTGGCATCATCCATTCCGTTTGAACAGGGACATGCATCGCATGCGCTTTGCGGACGTTGCCGGCGCCGAAGAAGCAAAAAAGAACCTGATGGAAATCGCCGCCTACCTCAAAGCGCCGCGCAAGTATGAGGCGATCGGTGCGGTCTTTCCGCGCGGGGTAATCCTGCACGGTGCGCCGGGCACGGGCAAGACCCTGCTGGCCAAGGCCTTGGCGGGCGAGGCCGGGGCGCACTTCATGGCCGTCAATGGCGCCGATTTTGGCTCGATGCTGATCGGTGTGGCTGCGGCCAAGGTGCGGCGCCAGTTCGCACGTGCCCGGGCGCTGGCGCCTTGTGTCCTGTTCATCGATGAAATCGACGCGGTCGGCGGGCGGCGTCTCGAGGAAGGTTCGGCCGCGGCGCGCGAGATGGGCGCGACGCTCAATGCGCTGCTGGTCGAGATGGATGGCTTTGGCGACAATAGCGGCGTCATCGTCGTCGCCGCAACGAATCGCCTGGCTGCGCTCGATCCGGCATTGCTGCGCTCGGGTCGCTTTGACCGGCGCATCCAGCTGAGCTTGCCGAGTCTGAAAGAGCGCGCCGACATCCTGCAGATTCATGGCCGCAAGATCACGCTGGCCAAGGGGATTGATAATCTCGAGCTGGCACGCCAGACGATCGGCTTTTCCGGTGCCGATCTGGCGAACCTGATGAACCAGGCGGCGCTCTTGGCCGTGCATCTGAACGCAGAAATTGTCGACATGACGATGCTGCTGCGCGCGCGCAATGTGATGCTCATGGGCGAAGAGAGTCGTTCGACACTGGCCTTGCTCGACGGCCAGACGCGCCATCGCTTGGCGATTCATGAATGCGGCCATGCGATCGTGGCCATGGCCGGCAATCTTGATCCGGTCACGGCGGTGTCGATCGTGCCACGCGGCCTGTCGCTGGGACAGACCTTCATTGCACCCGTGAAGGATATGTTGCTGCATAGCCAGCATGCCTTGCTCAATCAGATCAATATCCTCGTAGCCGGGCGCGTCGCCGAAGAAATTTTTTCGAAATCGACCAGCACCGGCGCTGATGACGATATCGCCCGCGCCACCGAGCTTGCGCTGGCCATCGTCGGGCGGCACGGCATGACGGACTTCGGCATGATGCATGTGGGCGAACAGGCGAGCCCGCAGCTGCGTTATGCCGCAGAATGTCGCGCCATTGAATTGATCGATCAGGCGCGCAGTCGCGCCGGCCAGATCCTCAACGCCAATTTTTCGGTAGTGGAACGCATGGCGCTGCGCCTCGTCGATGTCGAAGTAATGGATCAGTTCGAACTGCGCCAATTCAAGGCCTTGCTGGCGCCGCAGTCGGACAAGCTGGCGCGTGCCGCGTAAGGGCTCACAAGAGGTTAAGCAGAGTCGCCAGCATCATCAGGTTCATCACGATCACGATGCCGGCCACGAGCCAGGCCAGCAGCGTGATCGCCTGATGATTCGCGAACTCGCCCATGATGGCTGGCGCGCTGGTGAAGCGCACCAGCGGGATGATCGCAAAGGGTAATTGCAGGCTCAGGAATACCTGGCTGAAGATCAGCAGCTGCGCCGTGCCGCGCTCGCCAAACCAGGCCGTCACGAACAGTGCCGGCACGATCGCGATAAGGCGCGTGATCAGCCGCCGGGCCCAGGCCGGTAGCTTCCATTCGAGATAACCTTCCATGACGATTTGCCCGGCCAGCGTCGCCGTCAAAGTCGAGCTCTGGCCCGACGCCAGCAGCGCCAGCGCAAACAGGAAACTGGCAATACTGGTGCCCAGCAGCGGTGTGAGCAAAAGATGGGCTTGCTGGATTTCAGCGAGCGCCTGATGGCCGCTGAAATGAAATACCGCAGCAGCCGTAATCAGGATCGCCGCATTGACGCAAAACGCCAGTAGCAGGGCCAGCACCACATCGATGGCGGCAAAGCCGCAGGCATTGCGCCGTCCCCTAGGCGTGAGCGAATACCGGCGCGTCTGTACTGTCGAGGAATGCAGGTAAAGGTTATGCGGCATGACCGTCGCGCCGATGATGCCGATGGCAAGATAGAGCCGGTGCGGATCGGCCAGACCCTGCGCCTGCGGCACGAAGCCGCGTGCGACCGCCGCCCAGTCCGGCTGCGCCAGAATCAAGGTAACGGCAAAGCACACAAAAACCACCACGAGCAAGGCCATCACCGTGGCTTCGAGATAGCGGAAATGCCGGCGCTGGAACCACAGTACTAGCAGCACATCGAGCACAGTCAGCGCCACGCCCCACTTCAGCGGCAGACCGAACAGCAGATTCAAGGCGATCGCCGTGCCGATCACTTCGGCCAGATCGGCTGCGCAGATCGCCAGCTCGCACAAGATCCATTGTGCGAACACCGAGCGCGGCGCGTAATGCCGGCGACAGGCCTGCGCCAGATCCATGCCGGTGACGATGCCCAGCCGTGCTGACAAGATCTGCAGCAAGGTCGCCATGAGGCTCGCCAGCAGCACGACCCACAGCAGGCTGTACGCGAAAGCGGCGCCACCGGCGAGATCGGTAGCCCAATTACCCGGATCCATGTAACCGACCGCGACCAGATAACCGGGACCGATGAAACCCAGCAGACGCCGTCGCCACGACCCCTGCTCGCTGACAGCAATACTGCGAAAGCTATCGGGCGCCTGTGCCGCTGGCAAGGCGCCGTAACTTTCACTCAGACCAGGCGGTGGCATCGCGCCCGCCGGCTCAGGACGTCCTCATGCCATTTCCACCGCGGCCATTTCCCGCCGCTTTGCCGCTGGCGCTGCGGTTCCTCGCGCCTAGTTCAGCGCCGGTACCGGGATCGATGTCCGGATCGGATGCGGTGCGTCTGGCGACCTGATCGATTGCCGCCTTTTCCTGCGGCGTCAGGTTCACTGTTGCGGTGCCACTGCCGCCATCGACGGCCGACAGTTCCGCCTGATCCGTGACGAATTGCCATTGCCCGCCCTGATTCCACGAACCACGCATGTCGCCATCGCCTTGCGACAGGTTGAAGTAGGTGTCCGTGAAGCGCGGATCGCCGGCCAGCTTCCCGGCCGGGAAATTCGGCTCGATCGCATACAGGGCTTTTTCGAAGGATTTCTGGTGCGCGATTTCACGCGTCATCAAAAAGCCCAGCGCTTCCTTCACGCCGGCATCGGTCGTCAGATTGATGAGTCGCTCGTAAAGGATTTTTGCGCGTGCTTCGGCGGCAATGTTGGAGCGCAAATCGGCGGTCGGTTCACCTATCGTGTCGACATAGGCGGCGCTCCACGGCACGCCGGCCGAATTCGTCCAGGGCACGCCGCCGCCATACAGCAGCTGCGTGACATGGCTGTCATTGCCACCGCCGGCAATCTTGCGGTAAATGTCGGCGGCCGCATCGGTGCCTTCGGCGAGCTGGCCGTGCGCGCCCTTATTGAGCATGGCGACGATGGTGCCGATGACTTCGAGATGGCTTAGCTCTTCGGTGGCGATATCGAACAGCAGGTCCTTGCGGCCGGCATCGTCTTCGGCTAATGCCTGTGTAAAATAACGGCAGGCAGCGGCGAGCTCGCCTTGCGGCCCGCCGAATTGTTCCAGCATCAGGTTCGCCAGACCGGGATTGGTTTCATTGACGCGCACCGTATATTGCAGTCGTTTGTTGTGGGCAAACATAAGATAGTCCTTCGCAAAAACGCGCAGGCTGCATGCAACACTGCGCAAGTGAACAGGACTCCCCGCACCGCAAAAAACATACCACGACCGAAAAAAAACACCCGTGCAGGACACGGGTGGCACTTACGCAGCTAGCCTAGGCGCGGCTTAACCGAGTTGCTGTATCCCTGCCAGCACCCAGCCGCCAGTGCCTGAAACGGGCTTGGACAAATTCCAGACTTCGGCAAACGGCTCGGTCGGCGCATGATCAGCTTCACGAATCATGCCGGTGAATTTGACGCTGGCAAGGTAATCATTACCGATCGTCTCAATACCCAGCAATTCACCCTCAAGCGTGACGACATCGGTAACGTTTGCCGACGTGCCGCGTTCCTGCAATTGCAGCTTCAGTTCAGCGTACATTTCCGCCGTCGTGAATTCACGGATGTCATTGATGTCGGAGCGATCCCAGGCTGCCTGCAAGCGGATGAAATGCGTCTTGGCATGGCGCAAGAAGTTGGCACTATCAAAATCAGCCGGGATGCCCCATGGCCCCTGATGTGGCGCTGCATCGGCGGTAGCAGACGCCGTGTTTGCGGATTGCAGTGGCATCGGCTCGATGCGCGAACCGATGTCAGGCGCTGCGCCACCAAAAGCAGACGCTGCCGCTGGCTGCGGACCGTTCTGCTGTGAATTGCTGCGCCACATGCGGTAAATGAACATCGCCGCAATACCGAATGCTGCGACCATCAGCAAGGAGCTGAGCATGCTGCCCATGGCGCCGCCGAGACCGAGACTGGAAAACAGCGCGCCCAGGCCGAGGCCGAGCAAGGCGCCACCGAGAATGCCTTTCCATGGGCTGGCCGGTTTAGGCGGTACAGCTGCAGGCGCAGCTGGCGCTGCAGGCTTGGCCGCCTGGCTTGCGGCAGGTGCCTGCGCCTGACGGCTGACCGTTTGGGATTGCTTGCCGACTGAACTGCCGCCACCGACACGCTTCGCTTCCGCGGTCGAAACACCGAGCGTCAAGGTCGTCACGGCGATCATCATCAACATTACGAAATACTTTTTCATGGTTTCCCCCAGAGTTTTAAATTCTTCAGTCGCAACGGCCAAACCGGCGCGACTGATGGAGGGATGATAGGTGCTTGGCAATGCCGGATAAAGCGAAGTAAGCAAGAGTATTACTTCGGTTTATGCGAAGTTAAAATTTAATCAGGCTCGGCTGGTCAGGCCATGACGATCGCCGCATCGGCGATGCCGATCAGCGCCAGCGCGGCGCTGGTATCGGTCGGCGTGACTGCCGCCGCGATCGCCATGCCGTTGATGATGGAGCTCTCGCCGGTATTGAAGCTCAGTCCCTGATCGATGGCGAATTGGGTCGCGACAGCGAGTTTATTGTCGAGCAAATCTGCGACATAGCCGTAGGTTGCATTGCCTTTGAAGGTATGCGCCGACCCTAACATGGTCGCCACCAGAAAGCCGCGCGTGGCATGACCGGAGACGAGCTCGCCCGACCAGTAATCAAGTCCGTCCTGATCGACACTGCTGCGACCGAGCACATTCTTGTAGACGATCTTGATGAAGTCGGCATTGCTCATCGTCGCGCTATAGCCGGTCAAGGCCGAATACTGCACGGCCGCGCCATAAAACGTGTCGCCGATCTGCTGTACCGACACACCGCTTGCGCGTTGGCCGATCCAGTAAGACAGGCCGTCGGCATCGGGCACGCGATTGAAAAACCCGACATACAATTCCTGCAGCTTGTTCAAATCCGCCGCACTGATCGTCTTCGCGACGGCAGCGATGCCGAGATTGACCGACATATCCGCAAACATCAGACGCTCGATATTATTGAGTGTGTCGCTGCCGCCGGCGCCATCCCGCGCCGCCACAATCAGGCTGCCGGAATTGACAGAGACATGGACGCTGTAGTCAGCCCGCTTGCCCAGAAACTGCGCGATATCAAAGCCCGCGCCGCCATCGATCAAGTCATTGCCTTCGAGTCCCTGCAAGACATTATCGGCGGTGTTACCGATGATTTGGTCATCGCTATTGGTACCAGTGGCCGACTGGATGATCGTGCCGAAGGCGATGCTGATATTGTCGATGCTGGCAAAGTCTTGCGCATCGCGCCCGATCGAGCTCATGTGACCGGGGCGCAGGTCGATGCGTGCGCCAGCACTGGCGGCCGACGCATCCAGGCGATTCATGCCGCCATCATCGACGATCAGTGTCTGGCTGCGACCAGCCATGTCGCCGAACACATAGGCATTGTCACCAGCATTGACGGTGCGACTGCCATACAGCGCGCGCAAGGCCGACACGTCATACACGGCCAGACCATCGCGCGGCATGCCTGCCATGACATCGGTGTCCGACATGACGGTAAAGCGCGTATCGTTTTCCTGATCGAGCAACACTGGCAGCGCGCCGACATAAGATTCATGCAGCGGTGTCTTCAGGCCGAGCGCATGGCCGATCTCGCGCTGCAAGGCTAGCCAGCCGCTGCTACCCACGCTTAAATTCGCAGCGCTTTTGCTGTCGAGCCAGACGTCGCCAGCCAGGTCGCCGGCGGCCGGATCAGGCGAATAAGAATAGGCTTTGCTACCCGCAGCCTGGGAATTGATACCGAAGCGCAGCTGGCCAAAAGTGGCGCTGCTGTCTGTGACTTCCTTGAACGAGATCTGCGTTTCTGCGGCGATCGCCGCCAGCGAAGCGCGCACTGCGTCCATTTGCACAGTGGTCCAGCTTTGCGCGCCGGTACCGGCGCCACTGCCATAGGTGGGGACGCTGTTGGTGAAGCTGTAGCTGAGCGTGACGGCGCTGCCGAGCGGTGATGCGGAATTCCAGCGGAAGTTTTGTGATTCGATCAGGGTTTGCGGACCTCTCTGACTCAAGTCAATCAAATCGATCACCTGGATAACTTCGGTTGAATTCCAGAACCCGATCTGTTCAATATTATGCAGCTCGAAAATGCGTTGCGTCGGATTGGCGATGGAGATCATCCAGACGGTGCGACCATCGACGCTCGCCTTCATGTTCCATGCCGACGCAGGTCCTTCGGTCGATACAGTATCGATACCCGCACGTCCATCGACATAATTAATGCCCCATGAAAGCCCAAACGAATTGTCGCCGGCAGAGCCATACATCGTGCCGTTGCCAGACGCACCTTTGATATTGATGAGCGTATCGCGTGTACCCCAACCATCGTCGGCATAGCCGGCTTCGAGATCAAGAATGATCGGTTTGGGAGAGTCCCAATAGCCGACAACGACGTTACTGTATTGGTCAATTACACCAACAATGGTGTCATTTCCCGGACCGCCGGAAACTTCGCCGGCCCGCCAGGTGATCGTGTCATCACCGCCCTTGCCAAAATATTGTGCCCAGGCCCAGTACAGATCAGGATCCGAAATGAGCGTATCGCGATTGACCGTATCAGCATTGTCGGTCCCGAAAAATTCTAAATTTGGCATGCCGCATCACTTTCATAGACTATCCTGCGCCGCGAATCAGGCATTGCTGCGCGCGCACCTCAGGTTTGCAGCAGGGGCAAAGTCTTCGACGAAAAATTGACAAGATTAGGAAAGGCATCCAGCAGTTTGTCCTGCGGCAGGCCCAGCCATTGCATCAGGCTTGCTCCGACCTGATCCGCCGCAGTAGTCGGCACCCAGCGCCCCTTTTTCCACTGATCGCCATCGTCGACGCCGCCTGGCACGAGCGAAGGAAATTGGCCAATGACCTGACGGCCTTGCACAGGACCGCCCATCACCCACCAGTGACTGCCCCAAGCATGATCGGTCCCGCCCCCCGAGGCTGGCTGCAAGGCACGGCCAAACTCGCTCATCGTCAGTGTCACGACATTCTGGTCGAGTCCGGCAGCCCGGATCGCTTTATCAAACGCCGCCAGCGCCGGCCCGACCATGTTGAGCATCGAATCCAGCGAAGTGGGGGATGATCCGCGTTGATTAACATGCGTATCGAAAGAACCCAGACTGACCAGAATGACTTGCCGGCGCACGCCCTGTGCCTTGAATACAGGCAGCAGCGAAGCCACATGATGCAAATCCTTACCCAGAGAATTGTCTGGAAAATCGCCCGTCGAGACTACCGTCTTGCTGGCAGCCTGCGCTTGCGCCATCTTGACCGCATCCTGAAAAGTCGCACCCAAGGTTCGCGCATATTCCGCTTCATATGCATTCGACGATTGCATATTACCCATCGATTCGATGGCACGCGTCCATGGACTTGTAGGCACCGACAGATTGGCTGGCCCCCATTGACTGCCATACACAGCCTGGGTTTGCGTGACACGCGACTGCTTGCCAAGCAAGAGTGTGTAGTCGTAGCTATAGGAAATAACGGGCAGTGTTTTTTTCAAAGCTGCTGGCATCAGTTCGACGGCGCGGCCGGCCCAGCCACTCGGGTCGGCGTCACCGAGCCAGCCTTGCACAATGGCCGTTTGTTCGGAATGTGACATCAGGAAGGGCGGTATCACGGCGGTACGATTCAAGACCTGCTGTGCCGTGATCGGCTTGATCAGCGCGCCAACATTGGCCACCATCGCCAGCCGGCCTTCGGCATACAGCGGCGCAAGATCCTTCAGCGCCGGCGGTAAGGCAAAGCTATGGCCGGCACTGCTGCCATCGAGCTTGATCAGGCTATCTTTTGCGAGCGCCAGATTCGGCCGCGCGCGCGCATAGTCGGCATATGCGCCATCGACGGGAATGAGGATATCGTTACCATCAGCGCCGCCGCTGAGATTGACGCACACAAGCACGCGGTAATCGGCGCTGTCAGCGATTGAGGACGAAGACATCAGGCTCAATGCCGAGGCCAGTCCCGCACCGGCACCGACGGCGCCAAAGCTGGCTAAGCCCCGGAGTGCGGCACGACGTTGTGCGAAGTGGCTCATTTGATGACTCCGAAGGCAGGTGAAAATAAGAGGAACTGGATCATGGTCGCGGCTTTTTCCGTCGGGCCCATCCACGACAGCTGGTCGACCAGGGATTCAGCAGAATCGCGCAAGGGCGGCGGCATCGAGCCGCGGAAATAACGCGCGCTGGCGAGGTTGAGGAAGGCGCGCTTCGATGTTGCCAGGGCAGTCACAAATTCATCGAGCTTGCAGCCGGCGCTGCTCAAATTTTGTGGCACGCTATTGGCGATCCAGCTGAGTCCGCCTAGGCGAGCGGAAAACTCCTGCGAAATCAGCAGCTTCTGTTCTGGTGCGAGCAGGTTGCTGCCCGCCGCACGGTAAGTCGGCGAATAAAAACTGAATACCGAAGTTGCATTAAAGGGCTGCTGATTATTCACGCCATACATATTGCCGCTGCTATCGGAGAGTGCCGTGCGACATTGGATACCGCGCAGCTTTGCCGAAAAATGCAGGACAGGCTCGCGCACCTTGCCAATTGTCCGTTCCTGCACCGACGCATCATCACCGCGGCGCGCTTCCGGGTCGAGCAGGATTGCACGAACGAGCGCCTTCATGTCGCCGCGCACGCCACTACCGTTGTTCTCGAACACGCTGGCAACACGACTCAGATAGGCCGGACTCGGATCGCTCGTAACAAGATGCTGGATCATGCGCAGGCTGAGGTGTGGGGCGATGTTCGGATGCGCCATCAGGATGGCGATCACACTGTCGAGATCCTGCTCGGCAGTGCCACCGGCGGCGATCGTTTTGCCGAGTAATTTCTTCTCGCCCGTATCGTGGCTGTCGACCCACTGCGCGACCATTGGCAGGCGATAAAATCCATTACGCTTTCCGAGCGGATTCCAGACCGTATCCCATCCAGTCAGTGCTCGCGCCATGCCTTGCACATCGTCCTGTGTATACGTTTCAATCAATTTGCCCGCAGCATCGCGCTGCACCGAACCATCCTTGTTCAAGCGCGTCACGCCCAGCGTGAATAACTGCATCAGTTCGCGCGCAAAGTTTTCGTTGATCGAACAGGAATCGCAGACGCCTTCTTTTTTGTTCTGATTATTGTCGAGGAAGACGCCCATCGACGGGCTCGTGGCAACTGCGCGCAGCAGGTCTGCGAAATTACCGAAGGCGTGGTCTTGCAGCAGATTGAAGTACTGCGTGGTGCCGAAGCTCTGGATTTTCGCGTCAGTGATGACGATGAATTGCGACAATGCAAAGGTGGTACGCAAACGCAGTTGGTCGTCGCCAGACAGCATGAGTGCCATGAAAGCACGCGGGAACAATTCATAATACGGGCGACCAAGGACGCCTGGCGTCGTATTCGAATCCCAATCCTCGGTAAAGCTCGCGTCGATCTGGCTGGCGGGGAGTACGAACTGGTGATCGATCCAGCCTTCGATGCCGCGCGCTTTGACATCGGCGATCGCCGCATCGGTCGGGCCGAAGCTGGCGTGATCGAGCAGACGCGCCGCGGCGTAGGTTTTGACCTCGGCGCCACCCGTAAAGAACTGCAGCGTGGCGGCTAGTAATGAGGTCTTCGCACCAATGGCAGCAGCACTACTACTGTCGCCATTGGCGCCGCAGCCCATTAGCAGGCTCGCCAATAACAAGGCCAGTCCAGTCTTTTTCATGGAGGTTTTTCTTTTAGTGTTGTTCATGCCCAGACGGGCTCTTAAATCATTGACACTGCGCATGCTAGAAATTTCCAGGCGGAACTTCGGCATTATAGGCATGATTATTTTCAAAATGATGACGAATTGACTGCCGGCGAAAAATCGTCACTTCAACTACACTGCCTGGAACTTCACGCCCTCAGGAGCCGGCAGTGCAAAACCGAAGCATCACCGCAGTATCGCCCGCGATCCGTGACGACATCGCCGACCTGACGACCTATCGCGCCTTGCCTACGCCGCATGTGGCGCTGGTCGATCCCTTCCTGTTCCTGAACCATCACGGCCATCAGGTCTATGCATCGCATAACCACGGCTTGCCCTTCGGTCCGCATCCGCATCGCGGCTTTGAGACCGTGACCTTCATCATGGAAGGCGATATCGCACATCGTGACAGCGGCGGCCATGAGAGCGTCATCAACGCCGGCGGCATTCAATGGATGACGGCTGGTAGCGGCATTGTGCATTCCGAGACTTCGTCAGCGGCATTCAAGCGCGACGGTGGTCCGATGGAAATCCTGCAGCTCTGGGTCAATCTGCCTGCGCGCCTGAAAATGTCGGCACCGAATTACATCGGCCTGCAGGACGCGCAGATACCTCGCCTGAACGCCGATGATGATCGCGTCACGGTGCGCCTCACAGCCGGCGAATGGGACGGCCAGCACGGCCCCGTCACGCCGCTGCTGGACCTGACAGTGATGACGATCTCGATCAAGGCGGGCGGCACATTCAGGGCCACCATAGCGGCTGCACGCACGATCTTTTTTTACCTCGTGCGCGGCACACTGAGCGTCAATGGCCGCGAAGTCACGATGCGCCATCTGGTCGAATTCGCTCACGATGGCGATATGCTGGAAGCGAAAGCGTCCGAGGATGCACTGGTACTGCTTTGTCACGCCGAGCCGATCGGCGAGCCGGTCGTGTCCTATGGCCCCTTCGTGATGAATACGCAGGCGGAAATCCGTACCGCCATCAGCGATTACCAGGCCGGAAAATTTGGCAGCATACTTTAATTTATCGAACACTCTGAGGAGTCCAAAAATGCAGAAAAAAAATACCAGTGATTTCGCCCCCGAAGTGCTGCAGCTGTTTGACCAGTTCGTCCATGGCATTATCGATCGTCGCGGCTTCCTCAGCGGCGCTACAAAATATGCGGTCGGCGGCGTGACAGCCGCGATGTTGCTCGACATGCTGAGTCCGCAATTTGCGGCCGCCGAGCAGATCACGAAAGATGACCCGCGCCTGCATGCGCAGTTTGTCGAGCTGGATTCACCGCATGGCTACGGCAAGATGCGTGGCTATCTCGTGCAGCCGGCGCATGCGCATGGCAAGCTGCCGACTGTCCTCGTGGTGCATGAGAATCGCGGCCTGAATCCACATATCGAAGACATCGCGCGGCGCCTCGCGCTCGACGGCTTCCTTGCCTTCGCACCGGATGCGCTGACACCGCTGGGCGGCTATCCCGGTGATGAAGACCAGGCGCGCGAGCTGTTTGCGAAACTTGACCAGAACAAGACGCGCCAGGATTTCATCGCCGCGACAAAATTCCTGCAAGCCCAGCCGAACAGCAATGGCAAAGTCGGCGTGATCGGCTTTTGCTACGGCGGCGGCGTCGCCAATATGCTTGCCACACAATTACCGCAACTCGCTGCGGCGGTACCGTTCTATGGCAGCCAGCCGGCGGCCGGCGATGTGGTCAAAATCAAGGCGCCCCTGCTGATCCATTATGCGGAGTCGGATGAGCGCATCAATGCCGGATGGCCGGCCTATGAAGCGGCATTGAAGGCAACGGGCGTGAGCTATGCAATGTTCCAGTACAAGGGGACGCAGCACGGTTTCAACAATGACACCACGCCGCGGTTTGATGAGGCGGCAGCGAAGCTGGCCTGGTCGCGCACGCTCGCTTTCCTGCATCAATATTTGGGATAGCACGGACGCAGCCACTGAGGGCGAAATGGCTGCGCACGATGGCGCAGGCCGGATTTTGTCAGCCTGCGCTGGCGCTGAACATTTCTTCCATCATGTCGAGAAATACGCGCGTCTTGGCCGGCATCAAACGTCTACCGGGAAACACCGCCCAGCCCACGCTATCGGGCAAATTCCAGTCGGGCAGGATGCGCACCAGCTCTCCGCTGTCGACATAGGGCGCAGCATATTGATTCGAGCTCGTGGCGATGCCAGATCCGGTGCGCGCCATGCGCATCAGCAAGTCCGGCGAATTGGCCAGCATGCGCGGCTTCAGCTCACGCTCCCAGCGTAACTTGCCGCGCGTGAGCACCCATGGCACGGTATTTCCGGTTTGGCTGCGCAGGCATAAAGTCGCATGCTGGGCGAGATTGTCCGGGTGCTGCGGCAGGCCATGGCGCGCTATATAGGCTGGCGCCGCATACAAGCCATTCGTCACATGCACAATGCGCCGCGCGGCAAGGCTCGCGTCGTCCGACAATGCGCCCATACGAATGGCCAGATCAAATTTTTCCGCGACCAGATCGACGCGGCGTGGTGACAGATCCAGCTCGATCACGATGGCCGGATAACGTTGCATGAAGGCTGACAACATGGGCCCCATCTGCAAATTTGCAAAATCGGCCGGCATGGAAATGCGCAGCCGGCCGCTAGGTTCGGCCTGTTGATGCTGCACGAGCGCCGCAGCGGCCTCGACCTGTTCAGCGACCAGGCGTGCGTGCTCCAGCATGCGCGTGCCGAATTCGGTGAGGACAAGTTTGCGCGTGGTTCTTTGCAGCAGGCGCTCACCGAGCTCGGTCTCCAGATAGCTGATGCGACGCGAGACGGTCGACTTTGGCTGACCGACACGTTCGGCGGCGAGGCTGAAACTGCCGCAGTCGACGACTTTCGCAAAAAGCAGTAAATCATTGGCTTCGACGCTCATTTGATTATCCCGTAGGTAGAACAATGTTATCCATTGTAGCGACTTCCGCTTTGAATTTGGAACGGATAAACTATTGCCATACAAAAAATCTGACATCACCGTTAAAAGGAACCCCACATGAACATCCTGCAAATCAATTCCAGCGCGCGCAGTAGCGATTCCCAGTCGACCAAGGTCGCCAATGCCATCGTTGCCCGGCTCAAGGCAACGCGGCCACAAGCCACGGTCACCGTGCGCGACTTGGCGCGCACGCCGCATCCGGTGATTGATGAGACAGCGCTGCAGGCTTTGTTTACGCCAGCGGACAAACGCACAGCCGAGCAGGCCAGCCGCGTCGCGCTCGACGATGCCTTGATCGCTGAAGTGATGGCGGCGGATGTACTGGTGATCGGCTGCCCGATGTACAACTTCGGCGTGACTGTGCAATTGAAGAGCTGGATTGATGCGATCGCGCGTGCCGGCGTGACTTTTCAGTACACCGCCACAGGCCCAGTCGGCTTAATCGAAGGCAAAAAAGTCTACATTGCCCTGACCCGCGGTGGCATGCATCGCGACGGCGCGACAGATTCGCAGGTACCGTATCTGAAAACCGTGTTCGGCTTCCTCGGTATGAAAGACGTGCAATTCATCTATGCCGAAGGTCTGGGCATGGGGCCGGAAGCCGTCGAACGGGCACATGCATCGGCACAAACCGAGATCACCAACTCCATCGCCTGAAGCCAAATCAATTGTTGATTGACGGCATCTCGCTTCGTCACTACACTTCGAGCGTCACTGGGGAGTAGCCGCCCTTCATCGCGAGAGGGGCTTACGTCAACATACTTGACCTGCGGGTCATGGCGTAAGCGGTTCTGAACTTGGCAAGACCTTTGACCATGCCCTTTCCGATTGGCCGGACAAGGGGCGTGGTCAATCGTTTTTGTCCGGCCTGGGACGCACTCAATGGAAGCATTTCTCATCTCTACGGGCATCGTCGCCCTCGCCGAAATCGGCGATAAAACTCAACTTCTGGCCTTCATTCTCGCTGCGAAATTTCGTAAGCCTGTGCCTATCGTGCTCGGCATTCTCGTGGCGACCATCGCCAATCACGGGCTGGCGGCATATCTTGGTACCTGGATTACTTCACTCGTCGCGCCACACATGTTGCAATGGATACTCGGGATTAGCTTTTTGGCCATGGCTGGCTGGATTCTGGTGCCTGACAAGTTTGATGAAGACGATGCCAAGCTCGCGCATTACGGAATTTTCGGCACGACATTGGTTGCATTCTTTCTCGCAGAGATGGGCGACAAGACGCAAATCGCGACTGTCGCACTGGCTGCGCAATACCATGCCTGGCTGCCGGTCGTGGCCGGCACGACTTTCGGCATGCTGGTCGCTAATGTACCTGCAGTGCTGCTCGGCGAACGTATCGCGCATCGCATGCCTGTCACGCTTGTGCACCGGATTGCAGCGGCGCTGTTTGCCTTGCTCGGTGTGGCCACCCTGCTCGGCGCGGGGCGCTTGATTGGACTGTGAACCGGGGATTTGAGTAGATCAAGCGGGCGTCCGACGACGCCAGCTTTTTCCTGCTGCCAGCGCTTGTTTTTGCAATGCTCGGGTTATAGTGATGCACCTATATTGCTTACTATTAATTTATTCCTGATGCGGGCCGGGATTGCTGGCATCAGGGGTGTGTTCCCGAGGAATTGACCGAATGACCATCATCACCAATATCGAAGATTTGCGCATCCTCGCGCAAAAGCGCGTACCACGCATGTTTTACGATTACGCCGATTCGGGTTCATGGACCGAAGGCACGTACCGCGCCAACAGTAGCGACTTCAACAATATCAAATTCCGCCAGCGCGTCGCCGTCAACATGGAAAACCGTACGCTGGCCTCGACCATGGCCGGACAAAAGGTCGCCATGCCGGTGGCCATCGCGCCGACCGGCCTGACCGGCATGCAGCACGCCGATGGCGAAATCCTGGCCGCCAGGGCCGCGGAAAAATTCGGCGTGCCGTTCACGCTCTCGACCATGAGCATCTGCTCGATTGAAGATATTGCCGAGCACACGAGCGCGCCCTTCTGGTTCCAGGTCTACTTCCTGAAAGACCGCGCCTTCATGGGCCGCCTGATCGAGCGCGCGAAAAAGGCGAATTGTTCGGCGCTGGTGCTGACGCTGGATTTGCAGATTCTCGGCCAGCGCCACAAGGATTTGAAAAACGGCCTGTCCGCACCACCTAAGCTGACCATCCCGAATATCCTCAACATGATGACCAAGCCGCGCTGGTGCCTGGGCATGGCCATGACCCGTCGTCATGGTTTCGGCAACATTATCGGCCACGCCGGTGATGTCTCGGACATGTCCTCGCTGTCGGCATGGACTGCGGAACAGTTCGATCCTGCGCTGTCGTGGGACGATGTGCGCTGGGTACGCGACCGCTGGGATGGCAAACTCATCATCAAGGGCATCATGGATCCGGAAGATGCGGTACTGGCGGCCGAATGCGGCGTCGACGCATTGATCGTGTCCAATCATGGCGGGCGCCAGCTCGATGGCGCGCAGTCATCGATTACCGCACTGCCGGCGATCATGGCGGCCGTCAGTGATCGCGTTGAAATCCATCTTGACGGTGGCATCCGCTCGGGGCAGGATGTGATCAAGGCGCTCGCGCTGGGGGCGCAAGGCGTTTATATCGGTCGCGCCTTCCTCTACGGCCTGGGCGCCATGGGCGAAACGGGCGTGACGAAATGCCTGGAGATCATCCAGAAGGAACTCGATATCACGATGGCATTTTGTGGCCTGACGGATGTCAAAAAGGTCGACAAGAATATCCTGCTGCCCGGTTCTTTTTGAGCATGGCCATGCAGGCCAGAACGTGTGCGAACGCAAGCCGGCCAGCTCACCCGTGAGAGCAATGGCCGGCGATGACGTGGCACAGGACACGCTTCATTTTGCAAGGATGAACCATGGATGACTACCAGGTTTCGACCACGCCACCCAAACGCAGCATCTGGCTGCGGGTTTTGCTGATGCTCGTGCTGGCTCTGGCCTTTCATTTGTGCGGTACCGTTTTGTTGTTTGTGGCCCTGATCCAGTTCGTGCTGAGCCTGCTCAATGGTGCGCCGAATGCACGGCTGCAGCGTGTCGGTTTCAGCCTCGGGCGCTATTTGCAGCAGCTCGTCAATTTTCTCAGCTTTGCGAGCGAAGAATTGCCGTTTCCCTTCAGCGACTGGCCGTCTGCCGGTTGAATCAGCGGGCACTTATCGCGCGCGAAGCTGATCTGAAATAAGCCGCTTAGCTGTGCCAGCCTTGATAATTCCATGTCCTGTCCTGCGGTATATCCAAAAGGACTTACCCCGGTAATGGAAATGAGTGGCGAGCAATGTCCGAGCAAACGAATCCCGCTGGCGCGCCCGCTCCCTTGCCCGCAGATCTCTTTTCCCGCGCACTCAATAGCGCGGCCAATGCCATCTTCATCACCGATCATGCGGGACGCATCGTCTGGCTCAATGCCGCCTTCAGCAAACTGACCGGTTATACACCTGACGAAATTATTGGTAAAACGCCGGCTATTATCAAGTCCGGTAAGCAGAGCAAGGCGTTTTATGCCGAGATATGGCAGACCGTGCTGATGGGCGATGTCTGGCGCGGCACGGTCATCGAACGGCGCAAGGACGGCGTGCTCTTTACGGTCGATGAAACCATCACCCCGATCGCCGATGAAAAGGGTGTGCTGCACTATTTTTTATCGATCAGTAATGACGTCACCATCTGTAAGCCCGATCAGGAAAAGACTCGTTACCTGGCCTTTCACGATCCACTGACTGGCTTGCCAAACCGTGCGTTTTTCCAGGGGCTGCAGCGCCAGTTGATTTCACATGCGAAAAGCAATGCGACTCAACTGGCGCTGCTGTTCCTCGATCTCGATAGTTTTAAACCGATCAATGACATCCACGGGCATGAGGTGGGCGATCAGCTGCTCGTCGCCGTTGCCGAGCGCCTGTGCACGGTCACGCGTAAGGCCGATACGGTCGCCCGTCTTGGTGGCGATGAATTCGTGATTTTTTTAAGCGACATCACTAGCCAGGATATCGTCACACGGCTTGCGCATAAATTACTCGATGCGATCGCCACGCCCTTTCTGTTACATGGCCTGCGCATAGAGACCAGCGCCAGTATTGGCATCGCCATGTTTCCGCGCGATGGTGACGAGGGAGATGATTTATTGCGCAAGGCGGACCGGGCGATGTATCAGGCGAAGCGTTCCGGGCGAAACAGTTTTCACTTCTATGATGCTGCCTGATTCGCTATCTCCCATATTGTCATCAATTACAATATCGGTAATGATAATGTGAGGAAATGCATTTGGACGCGCGCGGGAGGGCATGAGTGGCCAAGACAAGAACAGGCGCAACGATGAATAAGCCCGCGCCGCAAGGCCTGACCAACGTCGCCGCCGCAAGGCAATTGGCGCGGGACGGCTATAACGAACTACCTTCCACGCAGCGGCGCACAAGCCTGACGGTCATCGCTGAAGTCGCGCGCGAGCCGATGTTCATGCTGCTCTTGATCGCCGGTGCGATTTATCTGCTGCTCGGTGATCCAGGTGATGCGGTGATGCTGCTCGGTTTTGTGTTCGTCTCGATGGCGATCACGATTTTCCAGCAGCGTCGCACTGAGCGCGTGCTCGAAGCTCTGCGTGACCTGTCGAGTCCGCGCGCGTTGGTGCTGCGCGATGGCCAGCAGCGACGCATTCCCGGTCGCGAGGTGGTGCAAGGAGATCTGCTCATTCTTGAAGAGGGCGACCGCGTTGCGGCCGACGCGACTTTACTTGAGAGTCACGATCTGCTGCTCGATGAATCCCTGCTGACCGGTGAATCCGTGGCGGTGTCAAAAGCGCTGGCATCATCGGATGACCCTTCCGCCGATCGTGTATTTTCCGGCTCCATGGTTCTGCAGGGTGGCGCAATGGCGCGCGTAACGGCGACCGGCGCAAATACAGAGATCGGCAAGATCGGCAGCGCCTTGCAAGCCATTACGCCGCAAGTCAGTCCGCTGCAGCAGGAAATCGGCATGTTGGTGCGGCGCTTCGCTGCGATCGGTATCGTCGTCTCGCTGACGGTATTGCTGTTGTACGCAGGCCTGCGAGGTGACTGGTTGAATGGCCTGCTGGCTGGTATCTCGCTGGCGATGTCCCTGATGCCGGAGGAATTCACGGTAATCCTGACCGTGTTCATGGCGCTGGGCGCCTGGCGTATTTCAAAAAATCAGGTGCTCACGCGGCATACGCCCGTCATCGAAGCGCTCGGTTCGGCCACGGTGCTGTGCGTCGACAAGACCGGCACGCTGACGCAAAACCGCATGTCGCTGAATGCGGTCGTGCTGGACCAGCAGGTCATCGCGCTCGACTCTGCGAGCCCTGCTTCGCTGCCGGCACCGCTGCGCGAGCTGCTGCAATACGCAGTGCTGGCAAGCGAGATCGCGCCTTTCGACCCCATGGAAAAAGCCTTCCATCACAGCCTCGATGTATTGTTCCCGCACGACCGGGACGCGCGTAGCGATTGGTCCATCATCCATGAATATCCCTTGACGCGCGATTTGATGGCGATGACGCATGTGTGGCAGGCCACTGGCGATTCGCCGCATGTGGTCGCCGTCAAAGGCGCACCGGAAGCGATTGCGCTCCTGTGCCGGTTCGACGCGCAGCAGACCGCCGCCATGCTGCAGCAGGTACTGGCACAGGCAGCGCAAGGCATGCGCGTGCTGGCCGTGGCGAAGGCCGCGTATTGCGGCACGGACTGGCCGGCAGAGCCTTACGGCTTTGAATTTCAATGGCTCGGTCTGGTCTGTCTCGCCGACCCGCTGCGCCCGGCCGTACCGATGGCGGTAAGTGACTGTCATCAGGCCGGCATACGCGTCGTCATGATCACTGGTGACTACCCGGTCACGGCACAGGCGATCGCGCGCGAAGCCGGCCTGCCATGTGAAACAGTCGTCACCGGTGCAGAGCTGGCCCTGCAGGGTGATGCCAGCTTGCGCGCGCTCGTGCGTGAAGTGCATGTCTTCGCGCGCATCCTGCCCGAGCAAAAACTGCGGCTCGTGCAAGCCTTCAAGGCCAATGGCGAGATCGTCGCCATGACCGGCGATGGCGTCAACGACGCGCCCGCGCTCAAGCAGGCCGATATCGGCATCAGCATGGGCGAGCGCGGCACCGATGTCGCGCGCGAGGCCTCTTCGCTGGTGCTGCTCAATGATGATTTCACGGCCATCGTCCACACGATCCGGCTGGGGCGCAGGATTTACGACAATTTGCGCAAGGCGATGATTTACGTCGTGGCCGTGCATCTGCCGATTGCCGGCATGGTGTTGCTGCCGCTAGTGTTTGCCACGCCAGTCGTCTTTGCGCCGATCCACATCGTGTTCCTCGAGATGATCATCAATCCGGCCTGTGCGATCGTCTTCGAGGCCGAGCGCGAAGAAGCTGACATCATGCGCCGGCCGCCACGCGCGCCGACGGAGCGGCTGTTCGGCGCGCACAATGTCATGCTCGCGCTGATGCAGGGCACAGGTCTGCTCGGCGCGGTGGCAGCGGTATTTTTCATCGGCCTGCGTAATGGCCTGGCCGATGCGGAAGCGCGCGCACTGGCTTTCACCTGCGTCGTGCTGGGCAATCTGCTGCTGATTATTACCAGCAGGTCATCGAAGCGCAGTGTGGTCGCCTTGCTGCGGATTCCGAATCAGGCGCAATGGTGGATGCTGGCTGGAAGCTGTTCGGCCTTGGGCGCGATCCTGATGGTGCCGCCATTGCAGCGCGTGTTTCATTTTGCGGCAGTGCATGCGGATGATTTGCTCCTGCCCTTGGCCGCCGTTCTGGTGGCGCTGGCATGGTCCGAATGCATGAAGGCGGCCTTTAACGCCGGCAGCCGCGCCCGGCCAAGTTGAAACTTTCAAGCATGGGTCAGTACCGCCTTCGCCGCTGCCATTGCTGCGTCACCGGATCGGCCGCACTGTCAGCGCTCGCGATAAAAATAATCAATTACAATGTTTTGCGGGCTCAGACGCCATCGTTACCCGCCGGATGACGGCGGCATCAACAAGTATCGCTAGACAGATATCCCACCGATTGCGGTCTCGATGGCCGTATGGAAGCCGACGTTTAAACGGGCGCGCAAATAAGGAAGCAAAATCATGTGTTTTTCGGCGACGGCAAGTTTCGTGGCGGGGTTTTCCCTTGCGGTGATCGGCGTGGTGACGGCCAAGAGGGCGAGGCGCAGGACCGACCTGCCGTTTGCGCTGATTCCGCTCCTGTTTGGCATTCAGCAGCTCATCGAAGGCATGTTGTGGTTGTCCTTCGACTTAGATACGCCCGCGTTCAAGTCCATCATGGCGTACGCGTTCTCGGTGTTCTCGCATACGCTGTGGCCGATTTTCGTGCCCTTCGCGATCGCCATGCTGGAGCCAGAAACGCGGCGCCGGCATAGAATTTTGGCCTTTCAGGCAGTCGGTCTCGGCATCGGCCTCTACCTGCTATATTTCATCGTCCGTTATCCGCTCACAGCCGTGGAAGGCGAACACATCGTCTATGTCGTCACGTATTTTTCCAAATTGCCGGCTATGACGCTGTATCTCGCGGCGACTTGCCTGGTGTGCCTGCTTTCCAGTCATCGCCTGGTCAGGGTATTTGGTACGCTGACACTGTTGTTTTTCTTCATCGCGTACTGGTTTTATGCGGTCGCGCTATTCTCGGTGTGGTGCTATTTTTCGGCCGTGCTGAGCGCGATCATATTTTTGTATTTCAGGCCACTCGAAGCAAGCCGGCCACTATCCGCGACGATCTCCACTTAGCGATTCACCTGCCGCCGACCGGTGAGTTTTACTACGCAGGTCATGAATTTTGCGCCGCATCGCGTAGCCGCTGGGGAAGCGCGAGTAGCTGCATTCGATCTGGATCGCCTACTCAGATGGCCTAGAGAAAATTTCAAATAGTGAAATAATAGAGCCACTATTTACTCTATATGGAACAATGTTCCACCATAAGCTATTGAATATAAAGATTATCAAAGTAAATTAAGCGGTGTGTTCGCTAATTTGACTTATTCCTACTATCTATCTATATTCTCGCAATGCAAGATTTATGCAAATAACTTTAATAATAATTTCACTGGAGTAGACCATGAGCATCGCAGAGTCCGCAGTAAAGACGAATGACCCGGCGCAAGCCCATGATATCGAACTGCACCTGCGCGACCAGGTCGCCGCCTGCACGCTCATGCTCAATGACCTCAAGATCATGGGTTACAGCGGCCACGTCAGCGCGCGCTTGCCTGAAGGGCGCGGCTTTTTGATCCAGTCAGTCGACCAGAGTCGTGCGTCCCTGCGTCCGGAACTGCTGTTGATCTGCGACATGGACGGCTATCTGGTGTCGGGCCCGGCGGGACTGCGTCCACCTTCAGAAGTCTTCCTGCATGCCGAGATTTTCCGCGTGCGCCCGGACGTCAATTCGATCGCCCATTTCCATCATGACCGCACCGCGTCCTTCACGCTGGCGGACGGTCCGCAGCTGGTGCCGGTGAAAAATCATGCGGTGCGCTGGGCCAATGGCATTCCCGTGCATCCGAATCCGAATCATGTCAATTCACCGGAACGCGGCCGCGCGCTGGCCGAAACGCTGGGCCAGGCCCATGCCGCCCTGATCCGCGCCCACGGTCAGGTCATCGTCGCCGAAACCGTGCCGGGCGTGCTGATCGACGCCGTGCATTTCGTCGAGAACGCCGAGGCAATGTACGACGCCTGCATGCTGGGTCGCGTATTACCTTTGACGGAAGAAGAAATCGCCTCCTTCAGCAAGGATATCAAGCGCGAAAAGCATATCAATAAGCTGTGGACGTATTACGTCGGTGTCGCCTTGGCGCAAGGTTTATTGCCTGCGGAATGGAATCTCAAGACGAGGCTAAGTATCGTTGCCTGAACAAAAAAGGGCTGCGCTAAATTAGCGCAGCCCCGGAATTACTTCAATGAATGTCTCTGACACCCATTGTCTGAGTCGCAATCAGATCACTTGATCTTGGACAGGAGAGATGCATTGATGACCAGGTTCCGAACGCCATGTCCGTGGTCCTCGTTGAATGCATTACCTTGACACCATTGACCCACAGACTCGGCATTCACCTTCATGACGCGAGGGCGAACACTCCATGATACTTGCAGCGGTGAACCTTTCTCGTTGTACGCAGGTCCAGTTGTAGATCCTGAATATTGAATCGGTGTCCCTGTTTTATTAGGAATGTTGAGAGCTTGCTGGTAGCCATTGATCTCGCCGAGCTTGGTCAACTTGTTAAAGTCTGCCGCTTTCGCATCATTCACAAGAACAAATACTTGGGCTTCGACGCGCAACTGCGGATTGCTATCCGATTCGCTCAGACATGCGCCTAAGGTCGGACCGGGAACAACCTGGGCAGAACTGTGTACATAGTGCAGTTCCACGGTATCGCCAACTTGCAAGCCGCCGTGTTCGCTGGTGCATACTTCGGCGTCCAAGGGTTTGGATTCTGCTTTGCCAAGCTTGCCAGAGTACTTGTAACCTGTTTGGTATCCGTGACCATCACCATCGCCAGCAAAGGTCGTGAACTCTCCGCCCTTGTGTTCGGCATTTTTATGGAAATGGATGTTGCATATGTTCATGTACTGAAAGGCAGGCGCAACTGAGAATCGACGTTTGTTATTCCCTTTTTTGTTCGCCAAGTCACGAGGGGACTGAGGTCCATATCCCTTTCCATCCGTGTTTTTCTCAAGCTCAGCGTTTTGGGCAGCAATTCCACCTTCTGCTGCGTGATGACTTGTTTCGCTGGCATGGACCAGTCCTGCAACTACAAAAGGCAATACTGTCAAAACTATAGCTTTTTTCATGTAAATCCTCGGAGATATTAAATTTGGCAACGTATTGGATTTTGACTATATCATATCTTTAAAGGCATAAATTATCCGCTCAGGCGCAGTAGCCAGGCACCAAAAGTGTCATTTCAGAGGCTTCATTCACGCTGAATGCCGATCAGTTGTGATGCCGGAAGTGGTAATTTAAGGTGGATTCCAGAAGGAAAACACGCTTGTACTTGAAGTTCTCCTGAATCTTCCACTCTCGTTCTTGTGTCAATCAGCGCCAAATACTTTCCACCTCTCAGCGTCCAATTTTTTACACTTTTTCAGCCGGTTGTGGCTGGCCTGGCCAGTTTTAAGTGATCCTCAACAGTCCAGCGCAACGGGACGCGTCCGTCCAGGCATCCCTTACTTTAAATTTTCCTCTCCGGTGTTTTTTCAACGTCAGATTGCGAAATATCAAAAACGATCAGTCATTCAATTGACTAAATAGCATTGCTATCCTAAAGTTCTCGAAATATTGATAAATCAATAATTTATTCCTTTGGGAATGGACATTAATGCAGCGACCAATTTCTATGCAGTAAAGATTTTTTGCACTCCAAGACAGGAGCAACATTATGGGCATCATCTCTAACGGCACTGAAGATGACGATACGTTGAGCGGCGCAGGCAGCGATGACACGATCAACGGCGCAGATGGCGATGATTCCCTTAATGGCGGCCTGGGCAATGAACAGTTTTACGGCGGCGCAGGCAATGACGTCATCGCCGGACGAGATGGCGATGACCTCATCATCCAGGACATCCTTAAGGGTAACGATACGATCGATGGCGGCTCTGGAATCGATACCGTCGATTACGGCCGGGTTCAGCTTGCCGGCAATACAACGATTGCTGTCAGCGTTAATCTTGTCACCACTTCAGCCACGAAATTCCTCGGCGGCGTATCCGTCGGCACAGATTCGATCAGCGATATCGAAAATGTCATCGGGGCGCTGGGCAACGACACAATTAGCGGCAATAGTGAATTCAATAATTTGGCCGGCGGAGCCGGCAATGACAAACTGTATGGCGATGCAGGCAGCGATACCTTGCACGGCGGCTTAGGCTCGGACTTACTCGATGGCGGTAGCGGCAGCGACTGGATCATGCAATCCGATTTCGCCGCCGGTGATGTGATTGATGGCGGCAGCGAAACGGATTTCATCGATTACGGATTCGACACAGGAACCGGCACCGCCATCAATGTAAATCTGGCGACCGGAAAAGTACTGAAATACCGCAGCGACGCATCGAGTGCTGCCACCGATACCCTACGCAACATTGAGGGCATCCTCGGCACGCGTTACAACGATACCCTCACCGGCAGCGTCAACAATGATTACTTGAGCGGGGCCGCAGGCAACGATACCCTGAACGGTGCTGCTGGCGACGATACGCTCATAGGCGGCAGCGGCACTGATTCAATTGCGGGCGGGGATGGCGATGACCGTATTCTCCAGGATACTTGGGTCGGCAATGACACGATCGATGGCGGCAATGGCGTCGACGTCGCCTACTACAGCCAGTCGCTGCAGACCGACATCGCCGCGGCTGCCGATTTGGCGGCAGGCAAGGTGATCAAATATTTGAACGGCGTCGTGGTCGGCGTCGATACGATTCGCAATGTCGAATATCTTATCGGCACCCGGTTTAACGATACGATTACCGGCGGCGTAAATGCCGAGTCGCTGGCCGGCGGCGCTGGTAACGACAACCTCCGTGGTGGTGGCGGCGGCGACCGGCTCGTCGGCGCCGAGGGGAATGACACTCTGAACGGTGAGGTCGGAAATGACCGATTGACTGGCGGCGCCGGAAGCGACGCTGTCGCGGGCGGCGATGGCGATGACCTCATCTTGCAGGATGACTGGACTGGCTTCGACACGATCGATGGCGGCGCCGGCCTGGCAGACCAGACTGATTACAGCCTGGCCCCGAGTCTCGATATCGCCATCAATGGCAGTCTGGCGGCAGGAAGCGTCATCAAATACTTGAACGGCGCGGCCATAGCGACCGACTCGGTTTGTAATATTGAATACCTCGTCGGCACGCGCGGTAACGATACGCTGACCGGCAGCGCTGTTGCCGACACCTTGCAGGGTGAGCAGGGGAATGACAGCTTCGATGGTGCCGGAGGAGCAGATATCCTGGCGGGCGGCGCAGGTGAAGACACGATCAACGGCGCAGACGCCAACGATACCCTGAATGGCGACGCCGGGAACGATACCCTGAATGGCGACGCCGGGAACGATACCCTGAATGGCGGCGCGGGCAGCGATTCGATCGCCGGCGGTGATGGAAATGACCGCATCGTGCAGAGTCATTGGGACAACAACGATACGCTCGATGGCGGACTTGGCGTCGATAGCGTGGATTACAGCCTGGCGGTAACGGCGGGTATTGGCATCAATGCTAATCTTGCGACCGCAATCATCCTCAAGATCCTGAACAAAGTCACGATCGGCACCGACACTGTGCGCAATCTTGAAGCCGTCATTGGTACCCGCTTTAGCGACACCATGACCGGCAGCGTGAATGCCGATATATTGAACGGCGCCGTTGGCAATGACAGCCTGAACGGCGGCGCCGGCGACGATTTCCTGAGCGGCGGCGACGGCAGCGATTCAGTGAGCGGCGGGACTGGCAATGATTACATCGTGCAGGATGGCTGGGAGGGGAATGACGTCCTCGATGGCGGTGCTGATATAGACACGGCGGATTACAGCCAAGCATTAATGACCGGGATACGCATCGCCGTTGACCGCCCAGCAGGAGCGGTCGTGAAATATCTCAATGATATTGCCGTCGGCACCGACACCTTGCGCGATATCGAAAATCTCATCGGCACCCGATTGAACGACGCAATGAGCGGCGGCGCCAATGCCGACAACATGCTCGGCGATGGTGGTGACGACAGTATGGCCGGCGGCGGCGGCGCTGACATTCTGGCTGGCGGTGGGGCGCAGGATACCGTGAATGGCAATGTCGGCAACGACAGCCTGAGCGGTGACGACGGGGCTGACCTGCTCGGCGGTGACGACGGCGATGACACCGTGGACGGTGGCGTCGGCAACGATACTCTCAAAGGCGGCCGCGGAAATGACTCGGTCGGCGGTGGTGCCGGCGACGACTTCATCTTGCAGGGTCAATCCGACGGCGGCGATACGCTGGATGGTGGAATTGGCATCGATACGGTGGACTATGGCGCCGTTCCATTCAGTCGTGTGCGGGCCGACCTTGCCGGGGGCGTCGCTGTAAAAATTTTTGTTGACGGGACTTATGGCGTCGATTCTCTGCACAATATCGAAGGGATGATCGGCACCGCGTATGACGATATTCTGTCCGGAAGTGCGAATCCCGATGTCTTGCAAGGAGAGGCGGGCAATGACAGCCTCGATGGCCGGGCCGGTGCAGACAGCCTTGATGGAGGCGCCGGAAGCGATCTGATCAATGGTGGCAATGATGATGACACATTGTCCGGCGGCGACGGCAATGACACCGTAATCGCAGGCAGCGAGGCCGATCAGCTATCGGGCGGCGATGGCAGCGACATCCTGTTTGGCGGCAGTGGCAATGACACCATCAATGGCCAGGCCGGCACGGATTTTCTCTATGGCGAAGATGGCGACGACCTGTTGCTGCAGGATCAGGTGGATGGCCAGGACACGTTCTGGGGCGGCGCCGGCAACGATACACTCGATTACAGCATGGCTGGCGCGCCCGGCCTCCGCATCAAGGTCGATATGGCGGCCGGGACAGTCACCAAGTACTTGAGCGACGCAGTCATTGGCACGGACACAATCCACAACATCGAAACCGTAATCGGTATCCGGCATTCCGAACCGGATCCCGGCAACGGTGACCCGGGCGGGACTGCCGGAAATGATTCCTTGACCGGCGGTGCCAGCGATGATTTGCTGAATGGTGGGGAAGGCAATGACAGCTTGAAAGGTGCTGAGGGTAATGACAGCGCCGACGGCGGCGACGGCGACGATGTCATTTCAGGTGGCGAAGGTAAGGACACGCTCAATGGCGGCGCGGGCAATGACGCGCTTGATGGCGATGGGGATTCGGACCTTCTCCTGGGCGGTGATGGGTGGGATGACATGAATGGTGCAGAAGGTGACGATTCGCTCGAAGGCAATGGCGGCGCTGACGTGCTCGCAGGCGCAATTGGTAACGACACGCTGGACGGCGGCACCGGCGACGATACCTTGCACGGCTGTGCCGGTAAGGACGTGGTAACAGGCGGCGATGGAGATGACTATATTGTGCAGGACCTGTCGCCCGAGAGTGATACCGTCGACGGTGGCGCTGGCAATGACATGCTTGATTACAGCCCGGACTACGTGGCTGCGATGAGCCTCAATGTCAATCTGGCCGAAGGGACTGTCACAAGATATATGAATGAGGTGTTGGTCGGGATGGATGTCATTCGCAATATCGAAGGCGTGATTGGCACGCGGGCAAACGACACGATGAGCGCCGGCGACAATGGCGATGTCCTGGAAGGACGTGACGGCAATGACACCGTGCATGGCGGAGTCGGCGCAGACTTGTTGGTGGGTGAAGATGGAAACGACACGCTCAGCGGTGACGCAGGCGACGACGCCTTGCATGGTGGCGCAGGTGCTGACAGCGTATTCGCCGGCGATGGTAACGACGGTCTGGCCGGTGAGGGCGGCAACGACACCTTGGCCGGCGGCGCCGGTGACGATACTGTGGATGGCGGTGACGGGAACGATGTGATCATCAACGACTCAGGCAATGACGTCTTCCTCTTTGCCGAAAACTTTGGCGATGACGTGATCATTGACGGGACGGGCGTCGATGCCCTTGCGGCCGATATTGTCAGGTTCTCTGTCAGGCGGGCCGATGAAATTTTCTTCATGCGAGTCAATAACGATCTGAAAATTTTCGTTCCGGGCGCCGCGGAATCAATTACGTTCACAGGCTGGTATGGTTTGCCAGAAGAGGCGAGTGGCACACTGCACGTGCATATCGCCCGATTTGAGTCGGCTGACGAAGTGGTGCTTGAGGGCGCCTCGACTGTTCTGGTAGGGCTAGGCGTATCGCCAGTGTCGATGGCATCGCTCTGAATTGCGTCGCCAGCCTGATCATTTAAGCGCAAGCCTGCATCAGGCAGTCCCTGCGAAGCCTCATACGGTGTCATTTGAAAAGAATTTGAAGAAATATGAATAAATCGCATAATAATTGTTGCAAAGGGATAGGTGCCTTGCTATAGTTCGCCTCCCCGCTGAACGACACGAAGTGCTGAACAAACGGGGTAGCGTCAAAACAGTTGCAGACAAACAAA
>CANFLV010000014.1 GCA_947448025.1 Oxalobacteraceae bacterium
TGCTCCGCAAAGTAAGCCAGCCAGCGCTTCTGGTTATCCTGCAGGCGGTCGCCCGGGCCTTTCACTTCTATCATTTGATAGCGCTGTTCGGCAGGCCAGAACTGGATCAGGTCGGGTAAGCCGCTGCGGTTCGCTGACAGGTCTTGCAGTATGCGCGTGAACAATTTCTGCAAATGCGCCGCCGGAATGCAGGTCAGTGCCAGCGTAATGAGCTCTTCGCTGAGGCTGCCCCAAAATACAAAAGGTGACTGCAGGCCGACTTTTTCGGCGAAATTTTTTCGTATCGTCGCCTGATAATCGAGGGAGGCGAGCTGCGCGAAACAGGCGCTGAATTCAGCCTCACGGCGCGCATGAAAATCCGCCGCCAACAAGTCCGCTGGGCCATGCTGGAAAGGGTGGAAAAACGCCCCGGGCACGGCGGCAAACACAGCGTCCCAGCAGAGCAAACCGAACAGCGAATTCAGTAAAGTATTTTCGACATAATGTACGGGTGCATGCGCTTCGTGGAAGTGATCACGCACGACGCCTTCGACAAAAAAATTCGCCTCAGGCGCAGGCAATACCAGCAACACCTCGGTCGTACTGGCCACAGTCGCGGTGGCTGCGGCGGCGAGCTTGGGCAAACCCAGCTTGCGGCGCAGGCGCGGCATGATGCGCAAGAGCTGCTGCTGTTCGGCTTCACTTTCCGGCAGCGCTTCGGCACGCTGCGCCAAGGCGTAAGCCTGTTCAAATTGTTCGACGCGCTCCAGCACCCGGACAGCGCGCATGCGTGCACCCGGATGCGCGCATTGTGCATAGAGCGCGAGCGCTGTCGACAATTCCGCGCCCTGCTCCAGCTGCTGCGCGATCTGGAATAAAAACTTGTCACGACGCGTTGCCAGCCACTGATTCGTCGCGCCGATCTCGGGCAAACCCGCGAGTACATCATCGATGGGCGCGCCCTCATGGAAGCGCGATCGGCAGGCATGCAGGCGCAGGTAATCATCAACGTCGGCACGCGTACGAAAAGCACGCGAGGCCAGCGTCAATTCAACTTTTTCATAAGCGAACACACCAAGATCGGCGAGCACGAATTCGGTCCAGTCCTGATAGCCGTTACCGAAATACATCACGCGGAAGCGGTCGCACATGGCGGTGATGCGCAGTGCATACAGCGGCTCATCAAAATCGGCTGGCCAGTGCGCGCGCCATGCCGACAGGGGCAAGGCTTCTGCAAATTTTTCACTCAATACGGCAAGCTGATCCGCCTTTTTTGCAGCCGCCTGCTGTGTCGACAAGCCGAACAGTCGCGCCAACTCCGGCTTCGTCAGGACGGCAAATACTTGTTCGAGCGTGAGCACAGGATCGGCAGCGATCCAGCCCTGCGCCAGCAGCGGTGCAGCAGCATCCTCAGCCGCGCCGATTTCAGCGTAGTGTAATTTCGTGGCGCGGAACAGTTCGCCCTTGCGCATCACCATGCGCACCAGCAGCGCGCGCGAGGGCTTGGGCAGTTCTGCAAATCCGGCGATGAAGGCAAGCTCGGTTTCGTCGAGCAGGTCGCGATAGCGCTGCTCCAGCCACGCCAGCACGCCCGTGAAATTCTCGAGGTAATAAAAGGGATCGCTGAGCGGGTTAGTCATCTGGCAATGCAAAAATTCGGACACTGGACGTTAAGCTTACCAGTGTTCGCTCTCAGACTTGCGGCACCGTGGGACGCGCTGGGATATACAGCGCATGTCCGGCATGCTGCACGACTTCAATAGGATGACCGAGGCAGGCGCTCAGCACCTCGGCACGCATCACCTCCGCCACCGGCCCGGCCTGCCAGCTGCCATCGCCCATCAGCAGCAAGGCATGGGTCGCCGTATCGCGCGCCAGATTAAGGTCATGGCTGACCATGGCGACAGCCTTGCCAGACTCGCGACAGAGTCGTGCCAGCAAATGCATGAGACTGACCTGATGCGCAAGGTCGAGCGCATTCGCCGGCTCATCGAGCAGCAGCAAAGGCGTGTCTTGCGCCAGCACAGCTGCGATCGCCACGCGTTGCCGCTCACCGCCGGAGAGTGTGCGCACATCGCGCTGCGCGAGCATGCCGACATCGAGCGCATCCAGTGCTGCGTGCGCCGCCTGCAGGTCAGCATCCGACTCCCAGTAATCGCCATGCTGATACGGATGACGCGCTGCCAGCACCGTGTCGATGGCGCGGTAGCCAAAGGCATCCACGCGCGTCTGCGGCAGGTAGGCGCGTTCGCGCGCGAGTGCCGGTAAAGGCCATTGCTCCAGCGCTCGTCCATCAATCTCGACCGTGCCACCATCTGCTTCACGCAAGCCGGCGAGCGTACGCATCAAGGTACTTTTCCCAGCGCCATTGCGGCCGATCACGCACCAGCATTCGCCGGCAGCGATCTGCCAGTCGAGTGACTGCACCAGCAGACGCGATGCCATACGCAGATCAAGTTGATGAGCGCGCATCATCGTTTGCGCAAATGGTGAAGTTGCATGAGGAAGACCGGCACGCCGATGAGCGAAGTGATCACGCCGACCGGTAGCTGCTGCGGTGCGAGCAGCATGCGCGCCAGCGTATCGGCAAACACTAAAAAAATTCCGCCCACCAGTGCCGAGGCCGGCAGCAGCAAACGATGATCGGGACCTAGCGCAAAGCGGCAGGCATGCGGCACGATCAGCCCGACAAAGCCGATGCTGCCGGCGCTGCTGACGGCAGTGGCGGTCAGCAGCGCCGCAGATAAAAACAAACCTTTGCGCAAGGCACCCACGCGCACGCCCAGCGTCGCCGCGGCATCCGCATGCAGGGCCATGATGTTGATCGAGCGCGCCGCGCGCAGCGCGAACAGCATCGCTGCCGCCAGCACGATCCACGGCAGCACATGCAGCTGACTGCCCGACAGATCGCCGATCAGCCAGAACACCATGCCGCGCAAACGTCCATCCGGCGCCAGCGATAACATCAGCGTCACCAAAGCGCCGCAGCCGGAGGCGACGATCACGCCAGTGAGAAGCAGCAGCGAACTATTATTCTCGGCGATGGCGCCGCGTAAATCGCGCTGCGCCAGCACATACAACAGCAGCGCGACCAGCACCGCGCCGCAAAATGCAGCGACATCGACCAGCCACAAACTGCCAAAAAACAGCATCACCGCAAGCGCGCCGACCGCCGCGCCGCCCGACACACCCAGCACATACGGATCTGCCAGGGGATTGCGCAAAAGCGCCTGCATCATCACGCCGGCCAGCGCCAGCATGGCGCCGGTGACGAAGGCGAGCATTGCCCGGTTGAGACGCAATTCCAGCAGACTCGCGCCGAGGCTGGCGGATTGTCCGTGCGCCATGTCGATGAGCGCCGTGAACAACTCATTCGGCGACAAACGCACCGAGCCAATCATGCAGGCACCCAATACTGCCAGCAATGCGAGCGCCGCCAGCAGCGACAGGATCAGGCGCGCGCGACGGCGTCCATCGTGAACAGTGCTGGTTTTATTGCAGAGGGCGGCGCTCGACACGGACGGCTTACTTCATCGCATAACGTAAGCCCACGAACAGATTCGCGCCTGCCGTGGCATAGCCGCGATTGAGTTCGTAGTTCTTGTCGAAGACATTGTTCCAGCGACCAAACACGGTCCAGTCTTTGGCTATTACCTGGCTCGCTGTCAGGTTCAGCAAGGTATAGCCGCCGAGCCTGTCGAGATTATCGCCATCATCAAAACGCGCCGAAGAGAAGACTGTTTCCACACCAGTTTTCAAGCTGCCCATTGCATAGTCCAGCGCCAGACTGCCGTGCTGTTTCGCACGACGTGGTAAACGTTTGCCGGTCGTGTCATCGCGCGGGTCCTGCACATCGAGCGCTGCGCGCAGGCTGAGGCTGCCGATTTGCTCAGCCGCTGACATCGTTACACCAGACAGCGTCGCCCGGTCGACGTTATAGGCGCAGCCAAACGCATGCGTGGCCTGTTGCACCGGGCAGACTGGCGCATAGACGAGCAAGTCGCTCAGGCGATTACGGTAAGCGACGGCGCTGAACTGCAGATCATTCTGATTGAATGTGAGGCCAGCTTCGAAGTTCTCGCCTTTTTCCGGCTGGTTCGACGCGATACCATAACCCGGGTAATACAGTTCATTGAAGCTCGGCGCGCGAAAGCTCGTGCCGGTGCTGGCATTGACGCGCCAGGCATTGCTGAGGCGGTAACCGTACTCAACGCTGCCCGTCGTATGCGTAGCGAACTGGCTATTGCTGTCAATGCGCAAGGCGACGCTACCCATATGCGAGCCGCGCTGCAAACGGTAAGACGTGGCCAGCGCATTCGTGCTGCGCTCGCGCGCGAGTTCAGTCGTATCGGAATCGACTTTTTCGATGCGGCGCTCGAGCGCGACCTGCATGACATCGCTGCCAAAGGCAAAATCGTTCTGCCAGCTGAACTGGTTTTGCGTCGTGTCGATGACGCTATTGCCATAGGACGCCAAGGTATTGTTCTTGTCCTGCGACTGGGCGATTTGCACGAGGCTGGTCCAGTGCGGCGCGAGCTTGTTTTTCGAATACAGCGCGTAGGTCGCGAGCTGCTCATTCGTATGGTCATCAAAGCCGGGACCGGCATCGAATTGCGCATCGAGTTTGCTCGTCAAGAGGTTCACGCCGAGTTCATGACCCGGTGCGAGGTCGATACTGAAGCGCGCGCTGGCGCTGCTCTTGTTATAGCCATCCTTGTCCGGATTGTAGGTGTAGGGTCCGGCTTGCGGCGTTGACGCGGAAAAGCCATCCGAGGTTTCGCGCGCAGCCTGCACCGCATAACGCACCTTGTGCTCGCCGCCGACGGCGCCGGAAATGCCTGCATCAACAACGCGTGTACCGAAGCTGCCGACGCCGACGCTGGCATTCAGGTTCGGTGCACCATCGCCCTGCTTCGTAAAAATCTGCACCACGCCGCCCATCGCATCGGCGCCGTAGAGACTGCTGAGCGGGCCAAAGACGACTTCGACGCGTTCGATCTGCGCCAGCGGAATGTTTTCCCAGGTCGCGTAGCCTAGCGTGGCGGAGCCGATGCGCACGCCGTCAACAAGGACAATACTTTGATAGGCCGCCGTGCCACGAATGAGGACGGTAGAGACCGAGCCCGCGCCGCCATTGCGCGAAATTTCAAAGCCACGCTTTTGCTGCAGCACGTCGACGAGCGAGCGCTGGCCCGACTGCATCAGTTCTTCGGCAGTGATGACGAGCGTGTCGCTCAGTACGTCCTTGGCCGACTGCGGCATGCGCGCAGCGGTCACGATCACGGGCGACAGGGTGGTGGTTTGGGAATGGACGGACGGCACGAATGCAGCAGCCAGCGTAGCGGCCAGCATGGCGCGCGGGGTCAGGGTTAATTTCATTAGAGTTTTCAGTGAGTGCAAGCAGCCGACCTCCCCGTGGGCTGCGTTGAAAAGAAACGCGCGAACGCGATTCCGCCTGTCCTGGCCGGTATCCGGGCTGACAAGCCTGACTGTCTTACCTTCCCGCGCTGACGCACAGTGGTGTATGAAGAGAGCCTGTCGCAAAATGTGCGACGCTTGTTGACCGTTGCGGGGGCAGCACACGCGGACCTTCGTAAAAATTTCGTAAGGCTTCGTGTTTCCCGTTTAACTGCATCCATGGGCATGGATGCGAGCACCAAAACGTCGCCAGTGTATGCGTAGCTGGCAACTGCGTCAAATGTCCCGCGGACGTCATTTGCACCATGCTTGCGCCAGTTTAAATGGCATCGCCGGAAGTCTTGCGCTTTACTGTCCTGCCGGCGCAGATGGATTATTCAAGCCGCCGACTGTGGCAGGTGTTTATAATGATTACGTTATTGTTGTTTGAAATTCCGCCGCTTTATCCCTGGAATGTCCGAGAAAGGCCGACCAGACCATCATGATCCGCGCCCAGCCACCTTCATGGCGCCAGTTCGCCTGGTGCCTTGCGCTCGCCATGTCGCTGCTGGTAACGCAGTTTGCCGGGCAATGGCATCGGATCAATCATGCTCGCTGGCTGGCTGGCGCGACGCAAGCACGGATCGAGAACAGCGACCGGCAGTGGACTAGCCTGGGAGACGCCAGCCATTCCTGTATTGCGCTCGATGCCGTCAGTCTGGCCAGTGGCGCCGCCGGCGCGACGTCGCTGCCGCTGCTGAACATTCATGCGCTACAAATCTTTACATCGCTCGCTCTAATTTATTGGGATGCGCCCTTCCACGCGCAATTCCGTTCGCGCGCCCCGCCTGCCTGCCAGTAATCCATTTCAGCGCCCCGACGAAGTGCAATCGGGGCTGTCCTGTTATTTTTTTATTGGCAAACCCCATGTTAAAAACGTCCGCTTTAGCGGCTGCGTACGCCGCTGCCTTCGTCATTTCACCGGTAGCCCATGCGGCCGAGGCTACAGACAATGCGGCCCTGGCGCAAATCCGCGATGAAATCCGTCAGCTCAAGGCCAGCTATGAAGAGCGCATCGCCGCGCTCGAGACACGACTGCAGCAGGCCGCCGCTACGCCCGCGCCGGCACCGGAGGCCAAGGCTGCCGGCGCGAATGCCTTCAATCCGGCGGTCTCGCTGATCCTCGGCGGTAGCTACGACTATCTGTCGCAAGACCCGAATAAATACCGCCTGCAAGGCTTCATGCCTGCGCGTGACATCGGTCCCGGCGCACGCGGCTTCAATCTCGGCGAATCGGAATTGACGCTGGCGGCCAATATCGATCCGCAGTTCAATGGCAAGCTGACCTTCTCGCTGGCGGCCGACAATAGCGTCAGCGTCGAAGAAGCTTTCGTCGCGACCTCCGCACTGTCGAACGGTCTCAATCTGCGCGCCGGACGCTTCCTGTCGGGACTAGGCTATCTCAATGGCCAGCATGCGCATACCTGGGATTTCGTCGATGCGCCGCTGGCCTATCAAGCCTTCCTTGGTGGGCAATACAAGGCCGATGGCGTGCAGGCGCTGTGGCTGGCACCGACGGAACGCTTCCTTGAAATCGGCGCCGAGCTCGGCAATGGCGCTGCCTTCCCGGGCAATGATCGCAATAAGAACGGCGTCGGCTCCAGCGCCGTATTTGCCCATCTCGGCGACGACATCGGCGAATCGGCGAGCTGGCGCGCTGGCCTGTCTTACCTGCGCAGCGCGGCGCATGAGAGAAGCTATGACGACCTCAATGCACTGAATCAGACGGTGACGAACGCATTCACCGGCACATCCCATACCTGGGTCCTCGATGGCATCTATAAATGGGCGCCGGGCGGCAATGGCACACAGCGCAATTTCAAATTGCAGGGCGAGTATTTCCAGCGCAGGGAACAAGGTTTGCTGGCAACGGTCGTCAATAGCGGCGACTTTTCATCGACGCAATCGGGCTGGTATGCGCAAACCGTGTATCAGTTCATGCCCTCGTGGCGCGTCGGCATGCGGCATGACCATTTGAATTCCGGCACGCCCGTGATCGGCCTCGTCAATGCCGGAACGCTCAGCGCGAATGACTTCCAGCGTCTGGCAAATTACCAGCCTAAACGCAATACGGTGATGGTCGATTATTCGCCGTCCGAATTCAGCCGCTTCCGCCTGCAATTCGCGCACGACCAGTCGCGCCCCGAAGCGAGCGACACCCAAATCTATCTGCAATACATCATGAGCCTCGGCGCTCATGGCGCCCACGCTTTCTAAGGACCTGACAATGAAAAAATTACTCACTAGCGCAGCCCTGCTGTGCGCCGTCCTGCCCGCGCACGCTGCACTGAACATCCTCGCCTGCGAGCCGGAATGGGCGGCGCTGGCGACAGAAATCGGCGGCGACAAGGTCAAGGCCACGAGCGCCACGACGGCCATGCAAGACCCGCATCGCATTGAAGCCCGCCCCAGCCTGATTGCGCGCACGCGCAATGCCGACCTGCTGGTATGCACCGGCATGGAACTCGAAGTCGGCTGGCTGCCGGTCTTGCTGCAGCAATCCGGCAATGCAAAAATCGCGGCAGGCCAGCCCGGTAATTTCGAAGCTGGCAATGTCGTGGCGCGCCTCGATGTGCCGGGACGCGTCGACCGCAGTGATGGCGACGTGCATGCCGCCGGCAATCCGCATATCCAGCAAGACCCGCACAATATTGCGCAAGTCGGCGCGGCGCTGGCCAAACGCATGGGTGAGATCGACCCGGCCAATGCCGCGCTGTATGCGGGACGTTACAAGGATTTCGCGCAACGCTGGGACAGCGCCATGAAAAAATGGGAACAGCAGATCGCACCGTTGAAAGGCATGCCTGTGGTCGAACATCACAAAAATATGGAATACCTGCTGCGCTGGACCGGCATGCGCGCCGTAGCCACGCTGGAGCCGAAACCCGGCGTCGAACCGAGCGCGGCGCATCTGTCGACCTTGCTCGCCCAGCTACAAAAGCAGCCGGCAAAAATGGTCCTGCGCGCCGCCTATCAGGATGGCCGCGCCTCGCAATGGCTGTCCGACCATGCGCAGATGCCTGCGGTGGTACTACCCTTCACCGTGGGCGGCGACGAGCGTGCGAAAGATTTATTCGGCCTGTTTGACGACACTGTGGCGCGTCTGACGGAGGCGGCGAAATGATGCCGGACTCAATCGACCTGACGATCATTTTTCCGGCACTGCTGGCCGGCCTGCTGGTACTGGCAACGCATGTGCCGCTGGGCGCGCAGGTGCTCAAGCGCGGCATCGTCTTCATCGATCTGGCGATTGCACAGATCGCCGCGCTCGGCGTAATTATGGCCGGCATGGCTGACCTCGATCCGCAAGGCTGGATGGTGCAAGTCGCCGCCGGCAGCGCAGCTGTCCTGGGCGCCTTCCTGCTGACCTGGACCGAGAAGCGCTGGCCCGAAGTTCAGGAAGCGCAGATCGGTGTGCTGTTCGTCTTGGCCGCGACCGGCGGCTTGCTGCTGCTGGCGCACAATCCCCACGGCGGCGAACATCTGCGTGACCTGCTGTCGGGGCAAATCCTGTGGGTTAGTTATGCGCAGCTGCTATTACCGGCGATCGGCACGGTGGCGATCCTGCTGGCACTGCGTTTTTTCAATGCGCGCATCGGGCGGCTGGGCTTTTATCTGATCTTTGCGCTGGCAGTCACGGCCTCGGTGCAGCTGGTCGGTGTGTACCTCGTCTTTGCCAGCCTGATCGTGCCGAGTCTGGGCGCGCGTAATCATCCGGAAGCGCGGCGACTGCCGCTGGCTTTTGGCATCGGCATAGGCGCTTATGTGATCGGACTCGTGCTGTCACTGCTGTTTGATTTGCCGTCGGGCGCGCTGATCGTGTGGTGTCTCGCGGGGCTGGCGGTGCTGGTGTATTCGCTGGGTCCGAAGGCAGAAGTCAAAACCATCTAAATCATCAAGAGCTGATGGCGCTTTAAAATACCTCAATGCGTCGAATCCGATCATGCCTGTGTGTGCATCAACATTCGGACGCCGCGCATTAATGATCGTTAAATGAGTCATTATAATAATAAGCCTCGATTAATCGAGCATATATTGACAGTCGAACTTGAGTTAAATAGTATGTTCTTTAAATCGAGCTTTTAAACCATCAGGAATGATTTAACGCACATGAAAGTACGACAGTCAGCAATGCTCAGCGCGCATTTGACGCAGGAAATGGCTCACCTCGGCCAACTTCTTGCGCGCTTGCGCCACGCACGCAAGATCAAGCAGGCGGATGCGGCCCTGCGCGCAGGACTGTCGCGCAATACCGCCTACCGCATTGAGAAGGGCGACGCCGGCTTGGCAATTGGACAGATGCTCCGCTATCTGAACGCCATTGCGCCAGACGCAACATTGAAGACCCTGCTGATGGAGTCCGACCCGGCGCTGGCGGCTTTGCAGACGCAAGAGTCGACGAAACGTGTCCGCGACCTCAGTGCGGCAGAACTCGACGACTTGAACTTTTAAAACCTGGCGCACAAGCTCTAGCCTTTCATCTGAAGTGGAATTGTGATGGCTGCTAAAGAACTGAAACTCATGACCTTCGCCTACCTGGGTGAAAGCTGGGCACCCTGCGGCCAACTCACCATGACCGAACAGGGTCCTGAGCTGCTGGCATCGCGCTTCGCCTACGGTCTGAACTACCTCAATCGCCCCAATGCGCTGGAAGTTGATCCCGTCAGCTTGGCGTTTCATGGGCAACAGTCAGTCAAAGGCAAGCTGCTACTGCCCGTCAACAAGCTCGCGAACTTCGGCGGCATCCGCGACGCGGCGCCCGACGCTTGGGGGCGCAGGGTGATCGAAGCGAAACTCAAGGTGCCTGCCAACAGCCTGGCCGAGTCGCAATACCTGCTGCATGCGGGCTGCCAAAGGGTCGGCGCGATGGACATCCGCGCCACCATCCATGACGAGCCCAAGGACGCCATTACCAGTATTCACGCGCTGGCTTACCTGATGGAAGCGGCAGAGCGTATCGAGGCGGGCGAAAACATTCCTGCGCACCTTGACACCATTTTCAACAATGGGACTGCGCTAGGCGGGGCACGCCCCAAAGCGACGGTGCGCGACGAGAGCGGCGCCCTGTGGCTAGCCAAGTTTCAAAGCAAGAATGACGCGTTCGACATTCCTGCAGTCGAATGTGCGGCACTGGTACTGGCAAGAGAAACGGGCTTGAACGTGCCGCCCGTAGAGACGCGCAGTCTAGGCAATCGCCGCATCATGATGATTCAACGCTTCGACCGCTACTGGCTGGCGCAAGGGATGCTACCGAATGCAGCCACAGACTTGCTGCGCTTGCCCGCCGACGGATTGACCGAGCGCCGCCTGGGCTTTGTGAGTGGCTTGACCCTTGTGGGATGCGACGAGACTGAGTCGCGGACAAAATCCTATGCCGACCTGGCCATGGCGATACGCAGGTACTGCCATCCGAGCACGATTCGCGCAGACAATGAGGAGCTCTTTAAGCGCATGGTGTTCAACATCTTCGTGAGCAATGACGACGACCACTTACGCAATCATGGATTCCTCTGGGACCCTCGACTAGCCGGTTGGCGGCTGAGTCCCCTCTACGACGTGTTGCCGCGACCGAGTATTGCGACCGAACGCTATCTGCATCTTGGCATTGGACCGCAAGGTCGCCTCGCGACGCTCGACAATGCGCTGGCCGGGCACGCCATATTTTCCTTAAGCCTGGCGCGCGCATGCACATTGATAGGCGAAGTCTGGCGCTGCGTTCGGGAGTGGAAGGTGTCGTTCGAGCACTCGGGCGTCTTGGCAGACGACATTGCCAAGATTGCGCCTGCGTTCAGACACGTGGACGATATCAGCACTGCCGGCACACGCAAGCTGCTGCCTTGATACATGCCGCGCTGACGTGTGTGAGAGCGCTTAACTAGCGTCTCAAATCGCAGGTCCAGCTTTTCACTCTGCCGGCGACCATCCGCCGCCCAGCACCTTGTACAAGCTCACCTGATTTTGCATGCTCGCCAGCGTAACCTGCACCGTCGCCTGCTGCGCGGCGAACAAGGCACGCTGCGCATCGAGCAAATCGAGGTAGCTCGAAGCACCATTGCGATAGCGCAGATCGGATAGATTGAAACGCACCGACTCCGCGTCGGTCTGCGCCTTTTGCGCACGCAGCTGCTCATCAAAGGTCGCGCGACCGGCAAGCGCATCGGCGACTTCACGGAAGGCTGTTTGTATCGTGCGTTCATACTGCGCAACGGCGATATCACGCTGTGCAGTGGCGACATCCAGATTGCCTTGGTTACGTCCGGCGTCAAACAGCGGCTGCACGATTTGCGATGTGAAGGTCCACGCAAACGCGCCCGGGAATAATCCCGACAGCTCATTGCTGGCGACACCAGCACTGCCGGTCAGACTAATGCGCGGGAAAAACGCTGCGCGCGCGGCACCAATATTCGCATTGGCTGCCATCAGCTGACGCTCGGCTGCGCGTATGTCGGGACGGCTAGTGAGCAGATCCGACGGCAAGCCGGCTGGCAGCGCAGAACCAAACTTGACGCTGGCCAGTGTCGCACCCTGCGGCAGCGCCGTTTTCAAAGGCTGACCGACCAACAGGACCAAGGTATTTTCATCGAGCGCGCGTTGCCGCTGCTGCTGCGCGAGCGTGGCGCGGGCCGACTCCAGCAGCGATTCGGATTGACGGAAATCGAGCGCAGAGACGACGCCGTTGTCAAACTTCAGCTTCGTCAGTTTGAACTGCTCTTCACGCGTGCCTAGGGTTTGTGTAGTCAGCGCCAGCAAGTCCTGATCCGCTAACAGCGCGAGGTAAGCATTCGCGACGGCAGCGACCAGACCGATATGCACATTCTTGCGCGCCTCTTCGCTGGCGAGGTATTGCGACAGTCCCGCATCCGACAGGCTGCGGATGCGACCGAAAAAATCCAGCTCATACGAAGTCGCCGACAAGCCGGCCGCGTAACTGCTGTTTTGCCCCGTCGCTGACGGCAAACGCTGGCCATTGAAGGCGACGCCGACCGTCGGATAAATATCGGCACGGCGTATCTGATACTGCGCCCGGGCCTGCTCGATATTGAGGATAGCAACGCGCAGGTCACGGTTATTTTGCAGCGCCTGCGCAATCAGGCTGTTGAGCGCTGGATCAGGGAAGAACTGCTGCCATTCGATCTGGCTTGCAGCAGCTGAGGAGGCGTTCTGCATGCCCGGGAATTGTGCCGCCACGGGTGCCGGCGGACGCACATAATCGGGCGCGAGCGACATGCAGCCCGACAGCATCAGGGCTGCACTGAACGTAGTGAAGGCAAACTTGCGTTTGGCGTGATGGGCAATTTTCATGACTGCTCTCCGTGTACATTTGCTGCCGGCGGCGCGTCGGTATCCGCTTCATGCGCATAGATTTTGCGCTGCCGTTCACTGCCTTTGAAAATCTTGCGCACGACGACAAAGAACAGAGGCACGAAAAAAACCCCCAGTGCTGTGGCCGTGATCATGCCGCCCATGACACTGGTGCCGATGGCGCGCTGACTGGCCGAGCCTGCGCCAGAAGAAATCACCAGCGGCAGCACGCCGAGGATAAAGGCCAGCGAAGTCATCAGGATAGGCCGGAAGCGCAAATGGCAGGCTTCGACGACCGCGTCGATAGCGCTCTTACCCTGCGCCTGTAATTCCTTGGCAAATTCAACGATCAGCACAGCGTTCTTCGCGCCCAGACCAATAATCGTAATTAAGCCGACCTTGAAATAAACATCGTTCGGCAAGCCGCGGAAACTAGCGCCGAACAAGGCGCCCAGAACACCGAGCGGCACGACCAGCAGCACGACGACAGGGATCGACCAGCTTTCATACAAGGCCGACAGTGCGAGAAAAACTGCCAGCATCGCGAAACCCAGCAGCATGAACACCGTCGAGCCAGAAAGCTTTTCTTCCCGCGACTGACCGGTCCACTCGTAGGCAAAGCCGGCCGGTAATTGCGCAGCGAGTTTTTCCATTTCGTCCAGCGCGTCGCCGGTGCTAAAGCCAGGCGCCGCATCACCCGACAAACGCATGGTCGGATAGCCGTTATAGCGCACGGTCTGCATCGGTCCGACGATCCACTTCGTGCTGGCAAAGGCCGACAGCGGCACGGTTTGTCCTTTTATATTGATGGCATTGAGCTTCAGCAGATCTTCCGGCTGCATGCGCGTAGGCGCGTCGGATTGTACGACCACGCGTTGCAGGCGTCCGTGATTCGGAAAGTCATTGATATACGCCGAACCCATCGAAGTCGAAATCGCCGTATTGATCGCATCGAAGGAAACGCCGAGCGCATTGGCCTTTTCGCGATCGATGTCGAGCTGTAATTGCGGCGCATCTTCAAGACCTTCGGGACGCGTGCCGACCAGCACCTTGCTTTGCGAGGCCAGGCCGAGCAGCTGATTACGCGCTGCCAGCAGAGCCGCACGCCCCATGCCGCCGCGGTCTTGCAAACGGAAAGAGAAACCCGTGCCACGACCGAGTTCCGGAATCGGCGGCGGGCTGATCACAAAAATGAAGGCGTCGCGTATGCGTGAGAGCGCACCTGTTGCGCGGCCGGACAGCGCTTCGGCCGAGTTCTTCGCCTCCTTGCGCTCGGACCAGTCTTTCAGCGTGATGAAGCCCAGCGCCGCATTCTGGCCCTGACCGGAAAAGCTGAAACCCAGCACCGCGACCATGCTCTTGACTTCAGGCTGGCTGAGGATGAATTTTTCGACGTCCTTCATTACGTTAGAAGTCCGCTCCAGCGTCGCGCCCGGCGGCAGCTGGATATTGGCGAGGATGTAACCCTGGTCTTCATTCGGCAAGAACGACGAAGGCATGCGTACAAACATTACGCCCACGACGGCTACCAGCACCGCGAACACGACGAGGCCGCGCCCGGTGCGACTGACCAGGCGCGAGACGAGTCCTTCATAGCCTTTCGCGCCGCGCGAGAATTTGCGGTTGAACCAGCCAAAGAAGCCGCGCTTTTCGTGGTGATGACCCGCCTCGACCGGCTGCAGCAAATGCGCGCACAGTGCCGGCGTCAACGACAGCGCCATGAAGGCCGAAAACAGGATGGACGAGACCATCACGACCGAGAACTGGCGATAGATATTACCGACCGCGCCACTAAAAAACGCCAGCGGCACGAACACCGAAATCAGCACGACCGTGACGCCAATGATGGCGCCGGAAATCTGCTGCATGGCCTTGCGCGTGGCGGCCAGCGGCGGCAAGCCCTCCTCGCTCATGATGCGTTCGACGTTTTCAACCACCACGATGGCATCATCGACGACGATACCGATCACCAGCACCATGCCGAACATGGTCAGCACATTGATCGAAAAACCAAACGCCAGCAACACTGCGAACGTGCCCATCAATGCCACCGGCACGACGATGGTCGGAATGATCGTATAGCGGAAATTTTGCAGGAACACGAACATCACGAGGAAGACGAGCACGACTGCTTCGACCAAGGTCTCGACGACCTGCTTGATGGAGATATCGACGAAACCCGAGCTGTCAAATGGAATGTCCCATTTGACACCAGCCGGGAAATACCGCGCCAGTTCCGTCATGCGCTGGCGGATCAGGCGGGCTGTCTCGAGCGCATTGCCGGTCGAGGCGAGCTGCACGCCGATGCCGGTGGACGGCTTGCCGTTCAGGCGCGTGGAAGTACTGTATTGCTGCGCACCGAGTTCGATGCGGGCGACGTCTTTAAGGCGTACGGTAGAGCCATCGCTATTGGCGCGCAGGATGATATTGCCGAATTCTTCGACGCTGCCGAGCTGACCCGGCACGACCACGGTCGCGGTGATTGACTGGCCGACGATATTGGGTAGGTCACCGATAGTGCCGGAGGAGACCTGCGCGTTTTGCGTGCGGATGGCATTGTTGACGTCCGCTGCCGAGAGATTGAAGCCGACTAATTTCGCCGGATCGATCCAGACGCGCATGGCCTTTTCGGTGCCGAACAATTGCGCCTGGCCGACGCCGGGTACGCGCTGCAGTTCCGGCAAGACCGTACGTGAAGCATAGTCGCCCAGCGCCACCGGATCGAACTTCGGATCGTCTGACGACAGCACCGCAAACAGCAGGAAGTTCGCGCGCGCCTGCTCGACGCGGATACCTTGCTGGATCACCGCCTGTGGCAGGCGCGGCGTGGCGCGCGAGAGGCGGTTTTGCACATCGACCTGCGCCAGCGCTGGATTGGTCGCAGTAGAAAAACTGATCGTCAGCGTGCCGGTACCATTGGCCTGGCTGATCGACTCCATGTAGACGAGGCCGAGCGCGCCATTCATTTCGCGTTCGATCACGCTGATGACGGCGTCTTCCAGCGTTTGCGCCGAGGCACCCGGATAGGCGACGTTGACGACGATAGATGGCGGCGCCACAGGCGGATATTGGGCGATCGGCAATTGCGTGATCGACACGCCGCCAAGGACGAGGATGAAGAGGGCAATTACCCAGGCGAAGATCGGGCGATCAATAAAAAAACGGGCCATGAATTACTCCGGCAAACACCCGCATGCAGCAGGTGCCACCAATTTTCAACAGATTAAGGTGCGCTGGCAGGCGAGGATTTTTTTGCTTCAGTGCTGGCGCTGGGTGAGGCAGATGCGGCACTTGAAGATGCGGGTGCAGCGGCGGCAGTCGCGCTCGCCACCCACGGCACAGGTTTGACCGTGGCACCGGGCGCGCGCATTTTCTGGAAGCCGTCGACGATGACTTTTTCGCCTGCCTTCAGGCCATCGAGCACGACCCATTGCTTGTCTTGCGCGCTGCCGACCTTGATCGTACGCGGCACGGTTTTATTTTCTTCATTAACGACGAGGACAGTATCGCCCTGTTCAGAGCGCGTCACAGCCTGCTGCGGCAGCAGGATCGCCGACGGCAAGGTCGACTGTGACAGACGTACCCGCACATACTGTCCCGGTAACAGCAGACCATCCTGATTCGGCACGAGCGCACGCAAGGTCACCTGACCCGAAGTCGGGTCGACGCTGATATCAGAGAACAGTAGTTTGCCACTACGTGGTGCAGCGCCGTCGATAAGGATAGCGACTGGCACAGCAGCGGCGACAGCGCCTTTTACCGGCGCACTCATGCTGCGCAAACGCGTGACTTCATTGGCCGACTGGGTAAAGTTGACATAGACCTCATTCGTTTGCTGCACCAGCGCGAGCTGAGTCGCTTCGCCCTGACTGACCAGCGCGCCTTCTGTCACGAGGGCGCGGCCGATACGACCGGAGATCGGTGAAGTTACGCGAGCGTAACCAAGATTGATCTGCGCTGTTTGTACAGCAGCCTTGCCAGCCGCGACATCCGCCTCGGCCTGCTTTTCTGCCGCGATGACAGTGAGGTATTCCTGCTTGCTGACGGCGTTCGCTTCAGCGAGCGGTTTGTAGCGCTGAGCCTGCGCTGCGGCCTGGGTTAAGTTGGCCTGTGCTTTGGCCAATGCTGCCTGTGCACTGGCAAAGGTCGCTTCGTACAGGCTGGCGTCGATCTGGAACAGGGGCTGGCCTTCGGCGACTTCACTGCCTTCAGTGAACAGGCGTTTTTGCACAATGCCATTGACGCGCGCCCGGACCTGCGCTGTACGCACCGGTTCGACACGACCTGGCAGTTCAGTTTGCAGGGCTACCGGTGCGAAGCTGACGCTAACGACGCCGACTTCGGGCGGCGGCGGTGGCGCGCCGGCAGCTTGTTGCACGCCGCCCTTACCGCAGCCGGCGAGTCCGGCGATTAACAAGGCGGCCAGCACTGCGCGAGCCTGAACTGGCAGCGTGGGAATTTGAAATGGCGGGATCATGCGCATCAGTTTTACACCTGAAAAATTGGGGGTGGCGCGAGAGCGCGTCGAAAGTCGCTGACTGGCGGGGATGGAAAACGAATACCAATGCCATAAATGCGCTGGCGGAGTATATACGAGCATAGGCAAATGCATATTTGCTGGCGGTCTTACGGATGGGTGTTGCCACATGCGGTAATTGTCTCGAAGGTAATCGATGCGGTAGAGTGCCACAAAATACAGCTTGCGCAAATTACTTGGAGACACTTCAAGACGTATCAGGCCTTCAAGGCCTTCTCAAGCAAAGCATGCAACTCCGCAAACTCCGGCTCCCCCACATAGCGCTTGATCACATTGCCATCCTTGCCAATCACGTAAGTAGTCGGCGTCAGCTTGACGTCACCATAAGCCTTGGCGACTTCGCCAGTCAGGTCGAGCGCGACCTTGAACGGCAGCTGGCGCGTTTCAGCGAAATTGACGACGTAGTTCGGCACGTCGTAGCTCATCGCTACGGCAATGAATTCCAGACCCTGGGATTTGTATTTATTGTAGGTCTCGGCCATAGCTGGCATTTCATGCACGCAGGTCGTGCAGCTGGTAGCCCAGAAATTAACCATCACGACTTTGCCACGCAGGCTGGCTGAGGGAATGACTTCGCCGGTGATGGTTTTGTAGGTCACCTGCGGTGCGGGCTGGGACTTGACGCTGGAGAATGCGCCCAGGGCGGTCAGGACACCAATGATGATGGCGGTGGCAGCGCCCATGGTGAGACGTTTGCGCCGTGCGGAAGACAGAGGTGCGGACATGATGGAGGGTCGAATCGTGTATCGAAACCCATTATAACGGCCGATCCACGGATCTGCCCGGTATTGCGCAAGGCAGCCGGCGCTTGGCGCATATCACTGCAGAGCTCACTGATTATCTTGCCGCTGCACCGATCTTTCCACGTCCGGCAGCGATGGCATTCTCAAGATACGCGGCGTAAAAATCATCCAGCATCATGCCGACTAAAGGTTCCGCAATTTGCCGGCCCTGCACATCGAAGAAATACACGCTCGGCGCAACGCGCACCTTCAGGTCTTTGGCGAACTGACGCTCAGTAATCGTCTTGCCGTCGAAATTGACCAGACGCTCGTCGGTATCGAGATGAATTTGCCACACTGGTACGCCCGTCTGCAGCAATGGCACGAGATGCTTTACGCGGATCTGCTCGCAAAATTTGCAATCCGTCAGACTCACCAAGAGGATAAGCGGTAAACCTTGCTTCACGGAGGCCTGCGCCAATGTAGGCAGGTCATGCGCAAACGGCAGCGGTGTTTCGGCCGCCATTAAACTGCCGGCGAACGACAAGCCGAGCAAGGCAGCGAGGAGGAAGCGGCGCAGCAGCCTCATGCAGAATAGCCGGGATTACCGCTGACGCCGTTAATCTGCGGCAGGTTCAGCGTGCGCGGCTGGATCGTCTTTTGCGCTTTCAAATAGCGCGTCATCAGATCCCAGATCGGCTCACCACTGAGGCCCTCGGCGACCGGCGCCCAGCCGGCGACCTTGTATTGTTTCGTCGCGTCGATGGCCTTGCCATGCAGGCGCATCTCGGATATCCGTTTACCCGCCGCCGCCGTTGGCGCGATCGTGTATTGCAAGCCGCCCACGCGCACCATGTCGCCGCCCTGCTGGTAATACGGATCGGGATTGAAGAGGTTATCGGCGACGTCTTCGAGGATGGTCTTGATCGTCTCGCCCGTCATCATCGTCGTTGTCGTCGACGGATAGGTAATCGCAGTCTGGTCCATCAGATGTTCAAGCGTAATCGCCTGTCCCGGCAAGAGGGAAGTCCCCCAGCGAAAGCCCGGAGAAAACGCGATCTCGGCATTTTTCTCGACCATCAAACCTTCCAGAATTAACTGATCGATGGTGCCGTTGAAATTGCCGCGCCGGTAGAGCAAGCCTTCATTTGTGGCCAGCGTTTCCTGCAGCTTCGCTTCATATGGCGCGCGCACCTTAGCAATCAGCGCCGCCATCTCCGCGTCGGCGGGCAGCAGGTTTGAGAACACCGGCATGAGCTTGTAACGGAAGTCGCTGATGCGGCCGTCCTTGACATCGAAGTCGAGCACGCCCAGGAACTTGCCGTTCGAGCCGGCGTTCGTCACGAGCGTCTTGCCGCTGACATTCGCTACCAGCACTGGCGCTGGCACACCATCATGCGTATGACCGCCGAGGATGGCGTCGATGCCAGTCACGCGCGAAGCCATCTTCAGGTCGACATCCATGCCGTTATGCGACAGCAGCACGACCACTTGCGCGCCCTGCGCACGGGCGGCGTCGACGCTCGTCTGCATATCCTTTTCCTGAATGCCGAAGGTCCAGTCAGCCACCATGTGACGCGGATTGGCGATCGGCGTGTACGGAAAAGCCTGGCCGATGATCGCCACCGGTACGCCATTCATCTGACGGATCGTGAAAGGTTCGAAGACGGCGTCGCCGAAGTCGGCGGTCTTGATATTTTGCGCAAGGAACTGAATGCGATTCTTGAAATCATGGTCGACGATGTGCTTGACGCGCTCGGCGCCGAGCGTGAATTCCCAGTGGCCGGTCATGATGTCCACGCCCAGCAGTTTCGCCGCCTCGACCATGTCCTGGCCTTTGGTCCACAGCGCTGTCGCCGAACCCTGCCAGGTATCGCCGCCATCGAGCAACAGCGCATTCGGCCGACTGGCTTTCAAGCGTTTGACGAGCGTGGCCAGATGCGCGAAGCCGCCGACCTTGCCATAGGTTTTGGCGGCTTTGGTGAAATCGAGATGCGTGAACGCATGCGCTTCAGGCGACTGCGGCTTGATGCCGAATTGTTTCAGCAGCGCGGCGCCGACCAGATGCGGCGCCTTGCCGGCCATCGTGCCGAAGCCAAGATTGACATTCGGCTCGCGAAAATAAATGGGATTGAGCTGCGCATGGCAGTCAGTGAAATGGAACAGGTGGACATTGCCGAAGCGCGGCTGGTCATACCAGTCAGCGGCCCGCGCCAGACCGGGCAAGGCCATACCGCCGGCTGAGGCGACTGCCAGCATTTGAAGAAATTCACGGCGTTGCATGGCAGGCTCCGGCAGAGACGGCCGCGATGACGCCCTGCGGCGCGCGCGGCCTTACATTTACTTATTGATTAACAGGTGACGCCGGGTCGAGCAGCAGGCCGACGACATCCGCGATCTGTTCCGGGGTGAGGATTTTCGAATGGCCGAAGCGCGGCATGTTCGAGCACATCGCGTAGGCTTGCGAGTTGTAGATTTTGTTGTAGGTGTACTCGACGATTTCCTTGCTCTGGCCGCGCAGCTTGCCGTATTGCGCCAGCGAGGGGCCGAGATTGCCATACGAGATTTCCTGCGGTGCGATCTGGTGGCAGGCGTAGCAGTTACCGCCTTTCGGGCCATCGGCAGTGTCCGAGAATTGCATGCCACGACCTTCTTGCGCAATTTTCTCGCCGGCTTTCCAGTCGCCGATCAGCTGGCCGGAGGCAGGTTTTTGTATTCCGTCGAACTGCGCCTTGCGCAATTTTTCCGCAAGGGGCGCAGGCACATTCTTGTCGCTGTAAGTCGTGCAAGCCTCTTGCACGTCATCCTGGTTAAGGCGGTCGACGGACACGATGCCCTTGCTGGCGAAGGACGCGCGCATGATCTCGCCGGCTTTTTTCGCAGCGTCAGCGTCGCTCATGGAAGTCGAAGCGCAGCCGATCAGGGCGACTGCCGCCAGCGTGATGCTTGCGCCGATTATGATTTTCTTGTTCATCAAATCTCTCTCGTGAACTGATGTGAATTAACGCTTCATGGCCGGCGCAGCAAAGGTGCCGCCTTCGGCATTCTTCGCCAGATACATCGTCAGGGCCGTGACGGCCTCCGAGGTGTACTGCACTTCCGGGAAGCGCTGCTGGCGGAAGCAGTCATACAGGCGATGCTGCATCGTGCGAACTTCACCTTGCGATACGCGGTATGCAGGCCAGGTCGCATAAGTCGCCTGTGCATCTTTCGCATCCAGCAGGTTCGGCAGGCTTTGCAAACGAATGCGCTGGTCCGGCGCACCGTGGCAGGTCACGCAGGCGAAATCATGCGCACCGGCGCGATAAAAGAAGATCTGTTTGCCGATGGCGTAAGCTTCCTTTTCTTTCGGATGGCTCATGGGTGGCGCGATTTTCTGGCCCTTGGATTGCGCGGCGATGTAGGCGACGAGCGCCTGCATGTTTGAATTCGCGCCGAAGGGATTTTTCTTGGCGTCGGCTTCAGCGATGCCCTGCAGACTAACCATGCAGGTCACTAGGCGGGACTCAAGATCCTGCACCTTGTTCGTGTCGGCGAAATAGCGCGGCAGCTTTACATAGGCACCATTGACGACGCCAGCACCGAGCCCGAGGTCGCATTTTTCGAGCGAGACTTTGTTCGGTCCGAGCGCCGTGCGCCACAGTTCGGCGCCCTTGTCTTCCGACAGATCGGCCGGATTATCGTCGGCCAGCATTTGCCGGTATTTCGCGATTTCATCGGTGGCGGATTGCGCCATCACGGGCGCCGCCAGCGGCAGCGTGAATGCGAACGCCAGGGCGGCCGCGGGAATCAGTTTCAGTACCATGCTGGTCCTCTTCAATGTTGGCTTTGCTAAGTCTGTCATCCGATGTTGATCAAGGATGCAGGTAGGCGTAGCCCTCTTTGGCTTGCAGGCGCGCGACTTCGGCCACGCCGGACGGGACGATTTTCGCGTCCATCGAGACCTTGTTGGCCGGGATATTGCGCGTCACCAGCGTGTTATTGCAGACCCTGAATTCGACACCGCGTGACGCCAGCGCACCGACGGCAGCGTCATAGGGCGCGCCATTGCGATCTTGCGCGCCGTCGATGAGGAACTTGATGCCGTCGCCGTGGGTGACCACGACAATTTTGGCGTCAGGATCGGCCTGCAGGTGGTTCCGGATGTTCGCCAGTGCGCGCGAGGCCTGATCCAGTCCTTCGGAGAGGTGATAGACGACCTTGACTTCGCCCGCTGCCAGCGCTGATGCGCACAGTCCCATTGCCAGTACGCCCGCTACCGCGGCTTTCATGAATAAACGTCGCATGTCTGATCTCCTGGTTATGCGACGGTGGCTTCGTCGCTGCGGCTGTCGCCCTTGTTATCGAGCCAGGTCACGTTGACCTTGTCACCTTTCACCGCGCCCTTGAACTTGAACGACAGGAAGGGGTCTTTCGAAATCGACGGGCCGAACTGGGCGAGAAAGACTTCCTTGTCCTTGTGCTTGACCGTCACGTTCTGGATGAAATGCGCAGGGATGACCTTGCCGGCGGCATCTTTGCGCAGGCCGGTTTCCATGTCGTGTTTCATGAGGATTTTGACTTCGGTAATGCCTGCGGTTTCGATTGCACGTACGCGCATTGGATCTGCCATGATGTTGCCTCGTATTCGTTAGATGGTTCGGGTCGGGACTGCCGGCAATTTAGCCACCGCAGCCGCCCAGCGTCACTTTGATTTCTTTCGTCGCCAGCAGCCATTTGCCATCGACCTTGACGAGTGCATGCACGTTCGAGGTCTGGCCCATCTTGACGCGCGTGGACACCATCGCTTCAGTGCCGGCGGGGATCATGAAGTTCCCGGACAGGACATTCGGATTTTTCTCGACGAGGATTGCGATCTGCTGCACGTTTGGCAATGTTGTCGTTACGCCGACCGGCACGACTGCGCCGTTTTCAGCGATATCGGGGGCGACGATGACGATGTCCTTTGACACTGCAGCAGTAGTTCCGCCCAGCGCCTTGATCGTGTCGGCGACCGTTTTCGTGTCAAAGGCGTTCTTGTTCCATTCGCTCGCAAAGACATCCGAAGGCTTGAACAGGCCAGCGGCAATTGCCAGACCAAGGACAGTGGAGATGCGCAAGGCATCACGGCGTTGTTGATTCATGGTGGGGCTCCTGATTGACGCGGCGGTCAGCTTGTTTTTCTCAGGCTGAATGATACACACAAGACGGGGAATCCTGTTGCGGGACGACTAATTTCAGGAATGCAAGCCTTAATCTGGCGGCATTCGCGCGTCATCCCAAACTATCCGCCCAAATATTCCGCGCCCAATCCTGGCCATAACGCCCTTCCAGCGCAGTCGCTGCCGGCGACAAACCACCGGCGCCCAGCACCGGCAACATCGTCTTGCGCTCGCCATCATAGGCATGCACCGAGCTGACATGCGCCGCATCGGTGTCCGACATATAGCTGTAACAGGCGTTCGCCACGAGCGGATGCTCGTTGACCGGGCGGCTGTTGATCAGGTCCATGATCGCGGCCGCGCAGACTTTGGCCTGCTGGTTCGCCATATGCGCTGATTTCGGCATTTGCGTGGCGCCCTGAATGGCGTCGCCGAGCACATGGACATATTTCAGCTGCGTTGATTCATACGTCAGGAAATCGACTTCGCACCAGCGCTGGTTGAGGTTGGCCAGCCCCGACTTCAGGGCAATGGTGCCGGCACGCTGCGGCGGTATCAGGTTCAATACATCGGCGCTGACACGCTCACCGAAATCAGTCATCACGGTAAGATTTTTCGCATCGACTTCAGTGGCCTGGAACTGCGGGCGGTATTCGATCATGCCAGCATAGCGCGTAGCCCACGCTTGCTTGAACAGCGGCGCTTTGGAGATCACATCATCATTGGCGTCGAGGATCAGCACCTTGGATTTTTTCTTCGCCTGGCTGAAGTAATGCGCGACCTGGCAGGCGCGCTCGTAAGGCGCAGGCGGACAGCGGTAAGGCGCGAGCGGAATCGAAATCGCAAACACGCCGCCATCCGGCATGGCTTCGAGCTGACGCCGCAGAGCCAGCGTTTGCGCACCGGCCTTCCAGGCATGCAGCACCGTGTCGCGCGCACCCGGCTGGTCCATGCCCTGCACTTCCTCCCACATGAAATCCACGCCAGGCGACACCACCAAACGGTCATAGGCATAGCGCGTACCGTTGGAGACCTGCACCGTGCGCTTGACAGGGTCGATGGCGACTGCGCTGTCCTGCACGACGTTGACGCCATGATTTTTTACGAGGCTGGCGTAGGACAAGGTGATGTCAGCCATCTGCTTACTGCCGCCAAGAACAAGATTGGACATCGGGCAGGACACGAATTGCGCATTCGGTTCGATCAGCGTGACGTCGAAGAGGCCATGGCTCCATTTGCGCAGGTATTTCGCCACAGTCGCGCCGCCAAAGCCGCCACCGATGACGACGATGCGCGCGCGTATGCTGAGGACACCGTAAGCGGGCATGGCAATGGCCGCACTGCCGGCCGACAGCATGGCGGATGCGCTTAGGGCGCGGATGAATGAGCGGCGTTGCATGAGCGTGTCCCGGAGGTGATTGAGTTATTTCTTGCGCGGACGCGGCTCGTTTTCGAGATAGGCAGCGATGAGCTCCAGCTCCTCGGCGCTGTAGCCCTTCATGAGCTGCTGCATGATGGTGGACGGGAGATTACCGTCGCGATAAGCGTGCAGCTTCGCCAGCAATTCCACTTTCGAGCGCCCCGGCAGAGTCTCGAATTCACCATTGGCTGACACGCCGTCCGTGCCGTGGCAATTCGCGCAGGTCGCGACCAGACGCATGCCCGACGTTACCGGATCAGCCGCAAATGCAGGCACGGCAGCGAATGTACAGGCGACAAGGAGGCCGATACGGGTAATTGACGACATGAAAATTCCTGAAAAATTTCCTTGATCTTAACCCTGCATCAGGCATTTGTGTTGAGCTCGGCATAACTAGCCGACACCGCCGATGGCAGTGGTGCATCGAGTGCCGCGCAAATCGCCCGCAGCAGATCTGCGGCGGCGTCAGGCATGGGCTGGCTGAAGGTCGCAGCCGCCAGCAGCATCTTGATCAATGCCGGCTTTTTCAGCGGCGCGAGCTGGTTCGCATGGTCGAGCGCGCGGCGCACCGGATCGAAGCCCATGGTCGCGGCATCGACGAGGCCGGCCACGTCCAGGCCGGCTTCCGGTGCAGCAGACATGCCGCGCAAATACAGGTCGAGCGGCGACGTCCCGTTCGCTTTTGCCGTGACATGGGCGACCAGCGACAGCAGCATGGCGCAGTCATCGCAAAGCGCCGCAAGACTATTGAACCTGACAGGCACAGCCCGGCCAGCGTGAGCGGAGAGGCGCCGTTTGAGCAGCGTCTCGATGACGAATTCAGTGAGCACGACACGGCCATCGGCAGCGATCAGATGATCGATCACGCTGAGGAAGTGGTCGCGCTCACTCTGCGGCAAGGCGCGCAAGGAGGGCATGGCCAGATCGAGCAGCGGCAGGCCCGCTCTACTTGAGAGAGCTCCGAGCGCAGGTGCCAGACGCTGCACGAGTGCCACCTGCCCCGGCGCCTCGGCCTGCAGCAGAGCGAACTGCGCCGCGCGCCCGGCGCCCTCGTCGAGCAAGATCGCATACGCCAAGGCACAGGCTGCATAGGGGTCGTACAAGGCTTGCGCGAGTTCACCCGAGAGCACATTGCTGCGAGCAAGATCAGAATCACTGTCCGTCCAATCCTGAACGCTGGCATTCAGATTGCCAACATGCCGAGCGCCATTCGCCTGAGCAGAAAAGCCCGCCGCCCCATAGGCAAGATCAGGCAGTCTGGCGCCCTCTTCCGACGCCATCACTGGCTCACTCAGGTCCGGCGCATCAAGCGGCATGACCGACTTGCCATAGATGCGGCGCAGCCGTTCCTGCAACGGTGGATGCGTGGCGAGCCACCCCGACATCAGCTGCGGGCGCACCGCGCCCAGGAACAGATGCGATAGATGCTCCGCATTCGGATGAGCGATGCGCGAGCCGGGTTCGCCCTCACGCACGAAACCGGCGATCTTGCGCAAGGCGCCACCTATCGTGTCGGGGTTGCGCGTGAACTGTACGGCACTGGCATCGGCGAGGAATTCACGCTGGCGCGATACCGCGGCCTTGATCAGGCGCCCAAAGAACAGCCCGATATAACCAGCCACCAGCAGTGCCACGCCCAGACCGAAAAATAGCAGCGGTATTGACGGCCCCTTACGCTCGTCGTCATCACGCATGCGTAAGCCGACATCAATGAGCTGTTGCCCCAGCCCGGCTGTCATCTGTATGCCAAACAGCAGCGCGATGAGGCGCACATTAAGGCGCATATCGCCATTGAGGATATGGCTGAATTCATGCGCGATCACGCCTTGCAATTCATCGCGCGTAAGCCGCATCAAGGTGCCGCGCGTGACGGCGACGACGGCCTCATTCTGGTTATAGCCGGCAGCAAAGGCATTGATCGCGGCTTCGCCATCGAGTACATAGACTTTCGGGCAGGCGATGCCGGCGGCGAGCGCCATTTCCTGCACGACGTTGAGCAGGCGGCGCTCGTCGCTGGCGGGCGAATTCATGGCGACGAGTCGCCCGCCCGCCATCTTCGCCACGGCATCGCCACCTTCGCGCAAGAGAAAAATTTCCAGCAGCGTACCGCCCGCGATCAACAGCAGCGGCAGCAAGGTATTGACGTAGAAAAAGCCGTTCGGAAAGGCACGCCCTGGCATCGCCGTGCGCCACAGCAGCACCATGCCGCCATTAATGGCGGCGAGTATTCCCAGCACGGCAAGCAGGAACAGCAGCACCAGTTTCGTGGTTTGCTCGCGTGCTTGTTGCTGGTGTTCGAAGAAATTCATGACCGGTGGCGTCTGCCTCGCGGATCAATCAGGATTAGAAAGCGACCGTGACAGGTTTGCGTTCGTCCGGCGACTCGGTGGCTTGCAGCAGTTCTGCGGGCTTGAAGGTGAAGACATTCGCGATGATCGAACCCGGAAATTGCTCGACCGAGATGTTGTACTCCATGACGTTATCGTTGAACGCCTGGCGCGCAAAAGCGATGCGGTTCTCGGTACTGGTCAGCTCTTCGGTGAGCTGCATCATGTTCTGGTTAGCTTTAAGTTCAGGATAGGCTTCTGACAAGGCGAACAATCGACCGAGCGTTGCGCCCAAAGTGTCTTCGGCGGCACCCAACTGCTGCACGGCGGCGGCATCGGTGGGGTCGCTGGCAGCACGGCGGTTCGCAGCCACCGCCGTATTGCGTGCGGCGATCACGGCTTCGAGCGCTTCGCGCTCATGCTTCATGTAGCCTTTGGCCGTCTCGACGAGATTCGGGATCAGGTCATGACGGCGCTTCAATTGCACATCGATTTGCGCAAAGGCGTTTTTAAAGCGGTTCCGCAAACTGACGAGTCGGTTATAAGCCCCGACCGCCCAGAATACGAACAACAGCGCCAGACTGAGTAAAACGATTGCAGTAATCATGATTCCCTCTCCGTAAAGTCGCATGGAAAATATTCTTCCCGCACGCCGACTGGAAAAATGATTATAGCGATACTTGTTTAACGATCAATGATCTGTGCTGAAATGCCGCACCCGGGGCCGGCGCTAGTCCGCCCCCCGGAATACTCACTTTGGCGTCAACTTGCTCAACTCTTCATCCGTAATGTATTCAAACAGTTTCACGACCTTGCGCACGCCACTGACACCACTCGTGATTTCACCGGCGAGCCGGCCTTCGGCTGACGTCACGCGCCCCATCAGGAACACGGTGCCGCGTTCAGTGACGACCTTCAGCGCATTCGCCGAGAGATCCTTCTGATCCACAAACGAGGCCTTGACCTTGGTCGTGATCAGCGCGTCATTGGAGCGCGAGGTGTAATTCGACACAGGCGCGACCTCGAGTTCATTGGCCACCGACTGCACGCCTTCGATGGCGGCGATTTCGCGCTCGGCTGACTGCTTCGCTTCTGCATCCTTGACTTCACCTGTCAAAAGCGCCTTGCGATTGAAACTGGTAATGCTGATATGGGCGCTGTCGCCGAACACATTGGTCATACGCGCCTCGCCCTTGAGCACGATCGACTTGTCTTCCGTCTGCGCGCCGAAGGTGCGGCGATCGGTCGCAGCGAGCGTGCTGACGACGGCGGTGCCGACGGCCATCTCGATACAGCCCTGCAAACTGATCGCCACTGTGCCGAACAGGACGGCGTGCAGCGCGAAGGATTTCAAGGAGCGCATGCCGGGCTTACGAATTTTAAGAATGGTTGAATCAGTCACTTGCATCTCCGCCAAAAAGGGCAACGTCAATACCGTCGCATAAACAATGAATCGTTAATAAATGGACTTCCTGAATCCGCGCAGTGCGGTCATGCGGCACGCAGATATGCACATCAGCGTCGGTGAGCATGGCGCCGATTTCGCCGCCGCCCTTGCCGGTCAAGGCCACGACGCGCATATCGCGCTCGAGCGCCACATCGATGGCGGCGATCACGTTACCTGAATTACCCGAGGTCGAAAACGCCAGCAGGATATCGCCGGCCTGACCGAAGGCCTGCACCTGCTTGGAAAAAATCTCCTTGTAGCTGTAGTCATTGCCCACGGCTGTCAGGATCGAAGTATCAGTCGTCAGCGCCATGGCCGGCAGCGGAAAGCGCTCGCGCTCGAAACGGCCGACCAGCTCGGCGGCGAAATGCTGGCAGTCGGCAGCGGAGCCGCCATTGCCGCAGGCGAGAATCTTGTTCCCGTTCGACAGGGCTGTAAACATCAATTCGATGGCTGCTTCAATCGGCGCAGCCAGGACAGACGCTGCCTGGATTTTCAGTTCGGCGCTTTCTTCGAAGTGCGCCAGGATGCGTTGTGTGTTCATAGTTGGGAATTATAGTGTAGTGATGTTGCTAAAGCGATGTCATGGCCGCGACATGCTGTTTTTTGCGGCGGACGATGTACGCAATGCACTGTATGCTGTCGCGGATTGTGCCACACAGTCGCAGGGCCGACCGCTGCTTTTACATCTGCTTAATTGTGCCAGCGTATCGACAGCAGCGCGAGGTCTGCATGATCGGTTAAAATTTCGCTCGGCCTTGGGCACCAGAGCCGGTCATTTCACTCCACATTTCGGGATACATTCACAGCATGAGCCACGCACACGACGTCAATCCAGCGCACTTCAGGTCCGTCACTTATAGCGGCCGCAAATCCGGTCCGCGCCTCATCGTCACCGGCGCAGTGCATGGCAACGAAACCTGCGGCACCCAAGGCATACGGCGCGTGATGGACGAGCTCGACAGCGGCAAGATGCATATCGCCACCGGCAGCGTAACCTTCGTGCCGGTGACGAATCCGCTCGCGTATGGCCGCGGCCAGCGCATGGGTGACCGTAACCTGAACCGGAACCTGTACCCGATCGCCACGCCGCTCGATTACGAAGACCATATCGCGAACTGGCTGTGCCCGCTGCTGGCGCAACACGATGTCTTGCTCGACTTGCATTCCTTCGCCGCCGGTACCGCTGCATTTGCGATGGTCGGCCCGCTCGACAATGCCGGCACACTGCAGCCATTCACGCATGCGCATGCCGAAGAAGCGATGGCGCTGCATCTGGGCGTGCACCGCTTCGTCGATGGCTGGCTCGACACCTACGCGACCGGCGTTGAACGGCGCGTGGCTGAGACGCGCGCGAAGGGCTTGCCGCTCAATACGCTCAACACCGATGCGCGTTATGGCGTGGGCACCACGGAATACATGCGCAGCGTCGGCGGCTATGCCATCACGCTCGAATGCGGCCAGCATGATGACCCGGCTGGGCCACAGGTCGCCTATGACGCGATCTGCAATACGATGGCGCTGCTGGGCGTGAGTAATGCACCGGCGCCGCAGTCAGTCGAACAAACCGAAGCGCTGAGCATCTATGACGTCATCGACAAGAACCATCCGGAAGACCGCTTCAGCCGCGCCTGGATCAGCTTCGACCGGCTCACTAAAGGCGATCTGATCGCTACGCGTTTTGATGGCACACAAATGATTGCGGAATGCGATGGTTTCATCGTCTTCCCGCATGCGAAGGCCGAGCCTGGGCATGAATGGTTTTATTTGGCGAAAGTGAATCACCGTTTCGACCGGGACTAATCACGCACTGATGGCGTCCGTGATCCAGTTGATCGCGCCGCCATCGATGGTGACGACATCGAAGCGGCAAGCCGGCGGCGCACGGTAACGCTGCAAATAGAATTGCGCCGCCAGAATCAGCCGCCGCTGCTTGGCCGCGCCGATACTGGCCGCCGCACCGCCAAAACGGCTGCTGGCGCGCTGGCGTACTTCAACGAACACCAGGGTCGTCGACAGCGCCATGATCAGATCGATTTCACCGGCCTTGCAGCGGAAATTGCGCGTTACCAGCGTCAGCCCCTGCTGCTGCAAAAAAGCCAGAGCCGCATCTTCACCGGCCTGGCCGCGCATCTGCTGCTCGGTGCGCGGCGCGTCATCTGACAAAGTCCGTCGCTTGACGGTCTTCATGATGCAGCGCCCGACTTGTAATTGGCCACGCAGGCGCGCACAATCCGTCCCATTACTGCCGCCGCCCTGCGCCGCTGCGACGCCCTGAAATCACTCCCCGACATAGACCGCTCCCCATGACCGAACCGATCGCCAGCTTACCTGTCGCCCTGCCTTTAATGACTGAAGTGGCGCAACAAATCTATCCGCCCGCAACACTCTATGTCCTCGCCACGCCGATCGGCAATCTCGGCGACATCACGCTGCGCGCGCTGCATGTGCTCGCCATCGTCGATGCGGTCGCCTGCGAAGATACGCGCAATACGGCGCAGCTGCTGACGCGTTATGGCCTGTCCAAGCCGCTGCTGGCTGCGCATGAACACAATGAACGCGAAATCGCTGAAAAGCTCGTGGCCCGTCTGCAGGCAGGTGAGCGCATTGCGCTGGTCTCCGACGCTGGCACACCAGCCGTCTCCGACCCCGGTGCGCGCATCGTCGATGTCGTGCGCGCCGCCGGTCTGCGCGTGATGCCCTTGCCGGGCGCATCCGCGGTGCTCGCCGCACTCGCGGCGAGCGGTCTGGTCAATGATCGTTTCCATTTCCATGGATTCTTGCCGGCCAAGGCGGCGCAGCGCGAAACTGTGCTGACCAGCTTGCGCGCGACTGCGGCGACGCTGGTGTTTTACGAAGCACCGCACCGGATCGCCGACACCGTCGCGGCGCTGGCGGCCGTGTTCGAACCGACGCGCGAAATCGTTTTTGCGCGTGAACTCACGAAGCTGTTTGAAGAAATCCATCGCTGCACCGTCGCCGAAGCGGCGGCCTGGATCGCAGCCGACGCGCATCGCCAACGCGGCGAATTTGTCTTGCTGGTGGCGGGCGCGACGATCGAGCGCGATGGCGATGAAGTCGAGGCGGAACGGGTCTTGAAAATCCTGCTTGCAGAATGCCCAGTCAAGCAGGCAGCCACGCTGGCGGCACACATCACCGGGCAGAAAAAGAATGCGCTCTACGATCTGGCGTTGCGGCTCAAGCAGCAATCGTAAAAATTGGATTAACGCAGCACGATCACCGGCTTTAAGCCGCTGCTAGCGCCTGTCTGGCGCGCCACGACTTCGGCTTCCTGGCGACTCGCGAACGGGCCGCTGGTGACGCGGTACAGCGCGCCTGAGCCGATCACTTCCAGCGGCGGATGCGCACTGACCCAGACTGGCAGAAGTCGGTCACGCGCGGCTTCGGCGTTCGCGATTTGCGAGAAGGCGCCAAACTGCAGGTAGACACCGCTGGCCAGGCTGGCTGTGGCATTGCCGGTGCCGCTGCTGACAATTTTTTCCGCGACAGGCGTATCAGGGATCGCAGCGATCCGCGACACGACCGAACTGCCATCCGGCGGCAAGGGTATTGCCACGACCGCAGCGTTAGGCGCGGCAGCGGCGACAGGCACCACGGCTGCGGCGACTTGCCTGATCTCAGGCTCGATCTTCTCCTGCGCCACGACCTTGTTTTTGCTTGCCTTGCCACTATTGATACGGGCAATTTCATCCGGCAGCAGGCGCTCGACTTCGAGCGTGCCGCTACCGTTACTGAGATAGCCGAGCTTCAATGCGGCCGTGTAAGACAGGTCGATGATGCGGGTTGAATGGAAGGGCCCGCGGTCATTGATACGCACGATGATCTGTTTACCATTGGCCAGATTGGTCACGCGCGCATAGGACGGAATCGGCAGGGTCGGATGGGCGGCCGTCATCTTGAACATGTCGTAGCGTTCGCCGGACGCCGTTTTCTGGCCATGGAATTTTTTGCCATACCAGGTACCGAGGCCGCGTTGCGTGTAGGCCTTGCCATCGGTGATCGGGGTATAAGTCGTGCCCAGCACGGCATAAGGCCGACTCGTGGACAATGCAATTGGTTCGACTTTTGGCACGGCGTCAGGGGTGGCGATGAGGTTATCGGGCGTATTGTCCGCCGGGCCATCATCCTTGTAATAGCCGCCGCGACCGGAGCCGGCCGCTGGTAACGCGACCTGTCCGGCATCTTTCGCGCCTGATCCAACTGGTACTTTCGGCAAGCTGCCGCAAGCCGACAGCAGCAATGCGAGTAGGCCCGTCGCGAGCGCACGTTGCCAGTTCCTTGTCAGCTGCATGAAAGACGTCTCCCGTTTGCGTAGCGCAGACGCGGCGCTATTGGCCCGCTCAAGTCTGCATCAATTTTCGATGGCGCTGGATACTCATCAAGATGCCGGTCCCGAGACCGAGGGTCATCAGGGCCGTGCCGCCATAACTCATGAACGGCAATGGTACGCCGACGACCGGCAGGATACCACTGACCATGCCCATATTGACGAAGGCGTAGGTAAAGAAAATCATCGTGATCGCACCGGCCAGCAGGCGCGTAAAAAACGTTGGCGCATTGGCTGCGATGATCAGGCCGCGGCCGATCAGCAGCAAATAGAGCACCATCAGCACTACATTGCCCATCAAACCAAACTCTTCCGAGTAGACCGCAAAGATGAAATCCGTCGTGCGTTCCGGGATGAACTCAAGGTGCGCCTGCGTGCCCTGCAGCCAGCCCTTGCCGGTAACGCCGCCGGAACCGACAGCGATGGTCGACTGAATGATGTGGAAGCCCTTGCCCAGCGGGTCGGAGCTGGGATCGATCAGCATCATGACCCGTTCGCGCTGGTAATCATGCAGCACCGACCATAGTACCGGCAGGCTCGCGCACACCGCGACCAGCAGGCCGACCAGAACCTTCCAAGACAGACCCGCTAAAAAGATCACATAAAACCCCGCAGCCAGCACCAGCAAGGCCGTACCCAGGTCGGGCTGGCGCGCGATCAGGCCGACCGGCAGCGCTACCAGCAAGGCGGCCACCAGGAATTCACGCCAGCGCACCATGCCCTCGCGCTGCTGGAAGAACCAGGCCAGCATCAGCGGCATGGCGATCTTCATGATTTCAGACGGCTGGATCACCATGCCGACATTGATCCAGCGGCGCGCGCCCTTCTTGACCATGCCAAAGGCAGCCACACCAATGAGCAAGGCAATGCCAAAACTGTAAATCGGCACGGCAAAGCGCATCAGCGTTTGCGGCGGCACGATCGCGGCGATCCACATCACGACAAAAGCGACGATGATATTGCGCATCTGATCTTCGACGCGCCCCGGGAAATCGATGCCGGCTGAATACACCGTCATCAAGCCCACGCACAGAAGCAGGAAAATGATGATCGACAGCGGACCATCAAAGACCGAAAAATACGGCCGGACCACCTGCAGGAATGGACGTCGGTTCATTGTCATGGTCAGTCCTTATTCCCGCGGGTTTCAGCACCCGGCTTCGGTCCGCCGGCGGATTCGGCATACGCTTTCAATTCAGCGACCGGGGTTAATTCTTCGGCCACAGGTGGCTCGCCGACCGGCTTGTCCTTGTCGAGCGGGCGCTTGCCGAGCAAATAATAATCAAACGCCTTGCGCACGATAGGCGCAGCGGCATCAGCGCCGAAGCCACCATTCTCGACGATGATCGCCACGGCGATGCGCGGCTGCTCCGCTGGCGCAAAAGCGGTGTAAAGCGAATGATCACGATGACGCTCGTCGATATGCCGGCTATCGTATTTACCGCCCTTCAGGCCGACCACCTGGGCCGTACCAGTCTTACCGGCCGAAACATACTCGGTGTTGAGGAAGGCGCGCGAAGAGGTCCCTTCGCGGGCCACGCCGACCAGCGCATTCTTGATGATGTCGATATTTTCCTGTTTGAGATTGATGCGGTAACTCTCTTTTGCCACAGTCGGTGTTCTCTCGCGCGTGACGCCGTTTTCAATGATCTTCACCAGATGCGGCTTCATCACCACGCCGTTGTTAGCCAGGATCGAGGTCGCCTGGGCGATCTGCAAAGGCGTGAACGAGTTATAGCCCTGGCCGATGCCCAGGGAAATGGTCTCGCCTGCGTACCATTTTTGCAATGCCGCGGTCTTGTACGCACTGCGTTTCCAGTCCGTCGAGGGCAGCAAGCCGCGCTTTTCATGATCGAGATCGATGCCGGTCAGCTGACCAAAACCGAAGGGCTTCATGAAGTCATGAATCGCATCCACGCCAAGGTCATTGGCCAGCATGTAGTAATACGTGTCACAGGAATGCACGATGGAGGCATACATGTTGACTGTGCCATGGCCACCGGGTTTGTCATCGTTAAATTTATGATTACCGAGGTAAAAATAACCAGGATCGGCAATCGCATTCGCCGGCGAACGCTTGCCTAGCTCCAGCGCCGCCAGCGCCATAAAGGGCTTGTAGGTCGAGCCGGGCGGATAGCTGCCCGACAGCGGCCGGTTCACCAGCGGTTTGTCGAGTGAATTATTGAGCTGGTCCCAGCTTTGCTGGTCGATACCTTCGACGAACAGGTTCGGATCGAAGGTCGGCATCGAGACATAGGCCAGCACGTCGCCGGTGGCCGGTTCAATAGCGATCATCGCGCCGCGACGGTTACCGAAGGCTTCTTCGATGACTTTTTGCAGTTCGATATCAATTGACAGGATCAGGTTATTGCCGGGACTGGCCGGCATGCGCGACAGGGTACGTACCGCCCGACCGCCGGCCGAGACTTCAACTTCCTCGTAGCCAGTCGTGCCGTGCAGATGCGTTTCATAACTTTTTTCAAGGCCTTCCTTGCCGATGTAATCGGTGCCGGAATAATTCGCGCCATCTTCCATGTCTTCGATGCGCTCGGCATCGCGCTGGCTGATGCGGCCGATGTAACCGATCACATGCGAAGCGACCTGGCCGAGCGGATACTGGCGGAATAGCCGCGCCTGGATTTCGACGCCGCGGAAACGGTAACGCTGGGCGGTAAAGCGCGCGACCTCTTCGTCAGTGAGGCGTGTACGGATCGGCGTACTTTCAAAATTCTTTGATTCTTCCAGCAGCTTGCGAAAACGTTTGCGGTCTTTCGGCTGGATGTCGACCAGCATACTCAATTCATCAATGAGGGTATCGAGATCGCCGCGCACTTTAGAGGGCGTGATCTCCAGCGTGTAAGCGGAAAAATTCCGCGCCAATACGACGCCATTGCGGTCCAGGATCAGGCCTCGGTTCGGCACCACCGGCACGATCGAGATGCGGTTGTCTTCCGCCTGGGCGGCGTAATCCTCATGCTTGATCACCTGCAGCCAGACAAAACGCATCGTCAGCAAGCCGAAGCAGATCAGCACCAGAATGCCGGCAGCCGACAGGCGCATGCGGAAGAAATGCAGTTCGCGTTCGGTATTTTTAAACTCAGTCATGCCGGTTCCTGCACGGGCTGGCGCCGGCCTTAAATGGGTCGCGTGTCATCGCGATTGATCGCGCGCCGCTGCGGCGCCAGCAAGATCCAGCTCGCCAGCGGCCACAGTGCCGTGGCCACAAAGCTCTCGAGAAAAAACCACCAGCCGGGAAATTTACCGCTGACGAATACTCTGACCAGCAGCTGTATCGTCTGGGTCAACAACAGCAAAGGGAAGATATGCAGGGCCTGGGTCATGACCGGGAACCACAGTACGCGCCGGTGGATCATGATCGCCAGATACGATAGCAGCGTGTACGCCAGCGCATTCTGGCCCAGCAGCGTCGCGTCGTGCACATCCATGAGCAAGCCCATGAAGAAAGCCATGCCGATGCCGACCTTGCGCGGCTCGTGGATACTCCAGAACACCAGTACCAGCGCGAGAAAATCCGGTACGCCGGCCATGGTCCCAAAGGGCAGCATGTTGAGCATGAAAGCAAAGGCGAGGCTCAAGAAAATGAACAGCGAACTGACCGGCAGCAGGATGTAGAGCGGATTATTCATGGAGTAGTCGCCTTCGGTGGCACTGCGGGAGTCACTGGCGGCGGCGTTTTGGCCTCCGGCGCGGCAGCCGGCGCATCCTTTTCCTTGCCCATGTCGCGGCCGCGCTTCTTGCCCAGCTTGTCTTTCTTGTCACGGTCGTCTTCCGACGGCGGACGCGGTGCGATGTCGGCGCTGGCCAGGAGGATCAGGAGCTGGCGATTCCGATTGATGCCGGCCGTCGGCTGGCAGACGATCCGCGCAAAGGCATCGCTGGACTTATTTTCGACCTGAACGACTTTGGCCACAGCCAGACCCGGCGGATAGATGCCGTCGATGCCCGAGGTAACCAGCACATCGCCATTCTGGATATCGGCATTGGTGGCCATGAAACGCAGGTCCAGCAAGCCCGACTGGCCGCGGCCATACGCGACGCTGCGCAAGCCGCTGCGCACGACCTGCACCGGAATCGCCTGATCCTTGTCGGTCAGCAAAGTAACCTCCGAGGTCAGCGGAAAGACGCGCGTGACTTGCCCGACCACGCCGATATCATCGATCACCGGCTGGCCCGGCGCGACATTGTGCTGGCTGCCGCGATTGAGCACGATCTTGCGCGTGAACGGGTCGCGCGCATCGTAGAGGATCTCACTCATAATCGACGGCACGCCCATTTGTTCGGCTGCACCGAGGAGCTTGCGCAGCTGGTTATTTTCAGCGGCCAACTGCTGTGCCTGCTGCAGCATTTGCGCATTCGAGGCCTGCTGACGCTTGAGCGCACTATTTTCGCGTTCGACGCTGGACAGGGACGTGAAATAATCGCCCACTCCCACGGCCAGGTCACGTGGAAACAGCGCGACCATTTGCAAGGGATAGAGCACGGTGCCCACGACTTGGCGCACCATCGTCAGCGAATGCAGGCGCGCATCGGCGAACAGCAATGCAATTGCGATCAGGGAGAAAAATACCACTTTGACGCGGGCGGAAGCGCCTTGCTTGAAAAGCGGTGGTGGACTGTATTCCATCAGAACCTGTTAAGCGGATCAGTCAATTCAAGGCGCCCGTTTGGCAACGCCTTAACCAGACGTTTGCAAGCGGGCGGCAGGTGTGCGCCAGGCACAGCGCAGCAAGCTGCGCACGACTGTCTGTTTTACTCGTAAGAGAAAATCGAACCGAGCTTGTCCATGCGCTCGAGCGCCATGCCGGAGCCGCGCACCACACAGGTCAGCGGATCTTCGGCGACGATCACCGGCAGGCCGGTTTCTTCCATCAGCAAACGGTCGAGGTCGCGCAAGAGCGCGCCACCACCAGTGAGCATCATGCCTTTTTCAGCGATATCGGCGCCCAGTTCCGGCGGCGTCTGTTCCAGCGCGTTCTTGACGGCGGACACGATATTGTTGAGCGGATCGGTCAAGGCTTCGAGAATTTCATTGCTCGACACGGTAAAGGAGCGCGGGATGCCTTCGGACAAATTACGGCCCTTGACTTCCATTTCACGCACTTCGGAACCAGGGAAAGCCGAACCGATGCCCTTCTTGATCGCTTCGGCCGTCTGTTCACCGATCAGCATGCCGTAATTGCGGCGGATGTAATTGACGATGGCTTCATCGAATTTATCGCCGCCGACGCGTACCGAACCCTTGTAGACCATGCCGCCAAGCGAAATAATGCCGACTTCGGTCGTACCGCCACCGATATCGACGACCATGGAGCCAGTCGCCTCCGATACCGGCAAGCCGGCGCCGATGGCTGCGGCCATGGGTTCCTCGATCAGATAAACTTGGGAAGCACCGGCGCCGAGCGCCGATTCACGAATCGCGCGGCGCTCGACCTGGGTCGAGCCGCAGGGTACGCAAATGATGATGCGCGGCGAAGGCTTGAAGAATTTGGAGTCATGCACCATGCGAATGAATTGCTTGAGCATTTGCTCGGTGACGGTAAAGTCAGCGATCACGCCATCTTTCATCGGCCGGATGGCTTCAATGTTGCCCGGGACTTTACCCAGCATCTGCTTGGCTTCCTTGCCGACTGCCTGAATGGTTTTTTTGCCGTTCGGGCCGCCTTGCTGGCGAATCGCTACCACAGACGGCTCGTCGAGCACGATACCCAGGCCGCGCACATAAATCAGCGTATTGGCGGTACCCAGGTCGATGGCCAGATCATTCGAAAAATAACTGCGTAAAAATCCAAACATGTATTGTCCTGATGCGCTTTGCAGCTGCGCGTGAGCATATTAAAAAGGGTGTTTCGACTGTCGGCACCCTAATATAAGCGCCAGTACAGCGGTAGCTCCGCATTCTACCTTATAATTTGGTCGAACTTAGCAGCTAGAAACCTCAAAAAATACCTGCCATAGGCGGCATTTTGATAAGATTTTATCTGTTGTAGAGTGCTGTTTTACACTTCTTAAACTTTACTGCAGACTCCTTGCGGGTCGCCCGAAACCATGTCCCTAGTCCTTTCCGACGTTACCCGTCTCGCGCATCTCGCGCAGCTGGAAATCACCGAATCCGAAGCGGTCCAGACGCTGGGTAAATTGAATGATATTTTTGCATTGGTCGAACAGATGCGCGCCGTCGACACGACTGGCATCGAGCCGCTGAACCACCCGATCGCCGCCCTGCAGGAACACTTGGCGTTGCGTTTGCGCGACGACGTAGTCAGCGAAACGAATCACCGCGACGAATATCAGAAGGTCGCGCCATCCACGCAAGACGGTTTGTACCTTGTGCCCAAGGTGATCGAATAGTCACCGCCGCAGCTGCTGCCCTGCCCGCCGCATCCAGCGCGCCGGCCGCCCAACGAATTCAACGCCCACACTATGCACACCAAGACCATCAAAGAACTGTCGGCGCTATTACAGGCTAAAAAGATTTCCGCCACCGAGTTGGCACAATTGCATCTCGACCGGATCGCGAAAAGCGAGCTGAACGCCTTCCTGCATGTCGACGCGGCGCTGACCTTGCAACAGGCGGCGGCTGCCGACCTGCGCCTGGCCGGCAATGACACCACGCCATTGACGGGTATTCCAATCGCGCACAAGGATATTTTCGTCACGCGCGACTGGCGTTCGACTGCCGGCTCGAAAATGCTCGGCAATTACACCAGTCCCTTCGACGCCGCCGTCGTCGAGCGCTTCAATCGCGCCGGTACGGTCACGCTGGGCAAGCTCAATTGCGATGAATTCGCAATGGGATCATCGAATGAAAACTCGGCCTTTGGTCTAGTAAAAAACCCATGGGATACGCTGGCCATTCCGGGCGGCTCCTCAGGTGGTTCAGCTGCCGCCATCGCTGCCCGCCTCGCTCCAGCGGCGACCGCGACCGACACCGGCGGCTCGATCCGCCAGCCGGCCTCGCTGTGTGGCGTGACCGGCATCAAACCGACTTATGGCCGCGTATCGCGTTACGGCATGATCGCGTTTGCATCCTCACTGGATCAGGGCGGGCCGATGGCCAAAACCGCTGAAGATTGCGGCTTGCTGCTCAACGCCATGGCTGGCTTCGATGAACGCGACTCGACTTCGATCGAGCGCCCGCAGGAAGACTTCACGCGCGACCTGAACCGCAGCCTGCAAGGTTTGCGCATCGGCGTGCCGCGCGAGTATTTCGGCGCCGGCCTGGCCTCTGACGTTGAACAGGCCGTACGCGCAGCCCTGGCAGAATATGAAAAGCTCGGCGCCACGCTGGTCGATATCTCCTTGCCAAAGACCGAGCTGTCGATTCCGGTGTACTACGTCATCGCCCCGGCAGAAGCCTCGTCGAATCTGAGCCGCTTCGATGGCGTGCGCTACGGTCATCGTGCCAAGGATTACAAGGACCTGTCGGACATGTACCAGAAGAGCCGCGCCGAAGGCTTTGGCGTCGAGGTCAAGCGGCGCATCCTGGTCGGCGCCTATGTGCTGTCGCATGGTTATTACGATGCCTACTATTTGCAGGCGCAAAAAATTCGCCGCCTGATCGCCGATGATTTCAAACAGGCTTTCACGCAATGCGACGTGATCATGGGACCAGTCTCGCCGACCGTCGCCTGGGATCTCGGCGCGAAAGCCGACGATCCGGTAGCGAACTATCTGGCCGATATTTTTACGCTGTCAACAAGCCTGGCAGGTTTGCCCGGCATGTCGATTCCCTGCGGCTTTGGCCAGGGTGAAAAGAATGCCCAGCGTCCGGTGGGCCTGCAAATCATCGGCAATTATTTCGATGAAGCGCGCCTCCTGAATGTCGCACACCAGTATCAGCTGGCGACCGACTGGCACCAGCGCGCACCGGCAGGCATCTAAAAAACAGGCACCGTCAGCGGCGGTGTTGCGAACGAACAGGCAAGCGATACAAGTGAGGTCACTATGCAGTGGGAAGTAGTCATCGGTCTGGAGACGCATACGCAGCTCACGACCCAATCCAAAATTTTCAGCGGTTCGGCGATCCGTTTCGGCGCCGAGCCAAATACGCAAGCCAGCCCGGTCGACCTGGCCTTGCCGGGCGTACTGCCGGTGATGAACCGCGGCGCAGTCGAGCGCGCGATCCAGTTTGGCCTCGCGGTCGATGCCGTGATCGCGCCGCATTCGGTCTTTGCGCGCAAAAATTATTTTTATCCCGACCTGCCCAAGGGTTACCAGATCAGCCAGTTTGAGATTCCGGTCGTCCAGGGCGGCAAGGTCTCTTTTGTACTCGAGCGTGACGGCAAGGCGGAACTGAAAACCGTGCAGCTCACGCGCGCCCACCTCGAAGAAGACGCTGGTAAATCGCTGCATGAAGATTATCAGGGCATGACCGGCATCGACCTCAATCGCGCCGGCACGCCCCTGCTCGAAATCGTCACCGAACCCGACATGCGCAGCGCCGCCGAAGCGGTCGCCTATGCCAAAGCCCTGCACAGCCTCGTGACCTGGCTCGGCATTTGCGATGGCAATATGCAGGAAGGCTCCTTCCGCTGCGACGCGAACGTCTCGGTGCGCCCGGTCGGCCAGGCTGAATATGGCACACGCTGCGAGATCAAGAACCTGAACTCCTTCCGCTTCCTCGAAGATGCGATCAATTACGAAGTACGGCGCCAGATCGAACTGATCGAAGACGGCGGCCGGGTCGTGCAAGCCACGCGTCTGTACGATCCGGACAAGAAGGAAACGCGACAGATGCGCAGCAAGGAAGACGCGCAGGATTACCGCTACTTCCCCGACCCGGATTTGCCGCCGCTGATGATTTCACCGGAGTGGATCGCCCGCGTCAAAGCCGCGATGCCGGAGTTGCCCGGTGCGATGCGTGCGCGTTTTGTCAGCGACTTTGGTTTGACCGAATACGATGCCGCGGTGCTGACCCAATCGAAGGCGATGGCGTCTTACTTCGAAGCCGTCGTCAAAGTCACCGGCCGCGAACAAGCCAAGACTGCAGCGAACTGGCTGATGGGCGACGTCGCCTCGACGCTGAACCGCGAAAATACCGACATCACTGCAGCCCCTGTCAGCGCAGTTCAGCTGGCGCAGCTCTTGCAGCGCATCGCCGACGGCACGATCTCGAACAAGATCGCCAAGGAAGTTTTCGCCGGCATGTGGGAAGCGGCATCGGACAGCACCACTTTGGCCGATGAAATCATCGAGTCGAAAGGCTTGAAGCAGATTTCCGATAGCGGCGCGCTGGAAAAAATCATCGATGACGTGCTCGCTGCGAACGCGAAGTCGGTCGAGGAATTCCGCGCGGGTAAAGAGAAGGCCTTCAATGCGCTGATCGGCCAAGCGATGAAGGCCTCGAAGGGCAAGGCGAATCCGGCGCAGTTGACGGAGATGCTGAAGCAGAAACTGACCGGCTGAAATTAAAGCGGCGGAGTTTCAGGAAGGCGGACGCGCGTCCGCCTTTTATTTTTCCCGCTCGGATAAATTCAGCTCACGATAGCGCGCGAGAGTCTGCGCATACTTCGATTCCACGGCATTGATGTCGGCTTCACGCGCGAATAGCAACCTCCTGTGATCATCGATGGACTGGCGCGCATCGTCGAGATGCTGCCTGAATTCTACCGGCGGCGGTACTCTATCAGGCAGGGCGGCTGCGTCCACCTCAACTTTTTTCAGGGCCAGTTCAGCCTTGGCCAGCGCGAGCTGCTCGCGTCTGGCCTGTTCCTGCAGCGGTTCCAGGGCGCGTTTGCGCGCGCGCAGGATGTCGACCTCGGAACGATAGCGCATCATCATGGCGCGATCGCTGCGGCCCTGCTGATCGGCCAAGGCGGCTGCCGCCTTGCGCACTTCTTCCTGCTCAATCTGCTGCTGTTTTTCTGCGGCTGTCGGCAGCGCCGGAATTTCACTTCGCAGCACGCCATACTTGTCAAATTGCTTCGTTGCGCGGCCGGCACATTCGGGAATGGGGCGGTCGGAAGTCAGCGTACGTCCGCTGCTGTCGACACATTTGTAGATCGTTTGCGCCGATAGTGCCAGCGGCAACATCGGCACCAGCAATAACCCCAGTCGCCCGAAACGCATGGCTCACCTCCTGGACTTAGCTTACTCCGTAACGCGTACGATAGGCGGCGACTGCGGCAGTATATTCGGCCTGCTGCGCATTCGCGCCTGCACCCGAGGTCATATAGGCAAACAGATCATCCAGATTGGCGATCGAGATTACGGGTATGCCGTAATTGCGGCTGACTTCCTGCACCGCCGAATGCGCCGACAAGGCATCGTCAGCCCCGGCGCGCTCCATCCGGTCGAGCGCGATCAGCACCGCGCAAGGCTCAGCGCCGGCAGCGCGGATCATGGCTACCGATTCGCGCACCGAGGTACCGGCGGAAATCACGTCGTCAATGATCACGACTTTACCCTGCAATTTGGCGCCGACCATGGTACCGCCTTCGCCATGATCCTTGGCTTCCTTGCGATTGAAGGCGAAGGGCACATTGCGCCCCTTGCCCGCGAGCGCCACAGCTGTCGCCGAAGCCAGCGTGATGCCTTTATAGGCGGGGCCGAACAGCATGTCGAATTCAATGCCGGAATCGATTAGCGTCTGTGCATAAAAGTCGGCCAGCTGTCCCAATACCGCGCCGTCATTGAACAGGCCCGCGTTGAAAAAATACGGCGAAGTACGACCCGCCTTGGTGACGAATTCGCCGAAGCGCAGCACGCCGGTGTTGAGGGAAAATTCGATGAATTGCGAACGGAGCTTATTCAAAATCGGAGCCTTGTGAAAATGACAAAATCGGGATGCATGCATCGTAATGCACTAGCCTCATTTTAAATCCAAGTCGCGTCTCGCCCCTACAAAATCCTTGCGCAAATAGCAGCTCAAACCCGTCGCGTTTGCGGATCGGTTATGCTGTGCGCCTGACAATTTTGCTCACTCTCACCGCTCGCCTCATGTTAAAAATTATCTCCGCAAATCTCAACGGCGTTCGCTCTGCCGCCAAAAAAGGCTTTTTCGAATGGATGGCCAAGCAGGATGCCGACATGGTCTGCGTGCAGGAACTGAAAGCGCAAGCGGCGGACATGACGCCGGATTTGCTCACGCCCGGCGGCTATTTCGGGCACTTTCATTATGCCGAGAAAAAAGGCTATTCCGGCACCGGGATTTATTCGAAGCGCCTGCCGGACCGCGTCGTCAGCGGCTTCGGCAATCCGGAGTTCGATGCCGAAGGCCGCTATGTGCAATGCGACTTCGGCAATCTCAGCGTGATTTCGGTCTACTGCCCATCGGGCTCGTCGAGTGAAGAACGACAGATCGCTAAATTCCGCTTCATGGAGGTCTTTTTGCCGCATCTTACTGAACTGCGAGCGAGCGGGCGCGAAGTCGTGATCTGCGGCGACTGGAATATCGCGCACAAGGAAATCGACCTGAAGAACTGGAAAGGCAACAAGAAGAATTCCGGTTTCCTGCCCGAAGAACGCGCGTGGATGACGACGATCTTCGACGAGGTCGGGCTGGTGGATGCCTACCGCCGCCTGCATCCCGACACGAGCGACGAGGCTTACACATGGTGGAGCAATCGCGGACAGGCCTGGGCCAACAATGTGGGGTGGCGCATCGACTATCACGTCACCACGCCTGGCGTTGGCGCTGCGGCGAAAAAGGCGGCCGTGTACAAGGAGGCGCGCTTCAGTGACCATGCACCGTTGACGATTGAATACGACTTCACTTAAGTCACGGATGCGCATGCTGCACCGGCTATAATCGCTGCCCGCCGTATCGACGGCCTGTTCTCACCCGGAGTCACCCCATGCTGGTCATCACCATCAAACAAGGCAAGGAAAAAAGCCTGCTCGAACGCGATCCGTGGATTTACGTCTCGGCTGTGGAGCGCGTCGACGGCAAACCGGGCGAACGCAATAATCCCGGCGCGACCGCCGTGGTGCAAACCTCCTCAGGACAATTCCTCGCGCGCGCCGCGCACAGCCCGAATGCGCAGCTGCGCGCACGGGTCTGGAGCTTCGACCAGAACGAACCCATCGACCATGGTTTCATCAAGCGGCGCGTGAAAGCCGCCATCGCCAAACGTACGGCGAAGAAAACGGCTCCCGGCGCACCGGTGAATCTGATCGTTGGCGATGAAGACGGCTTGTCGGGCCTGCTGGTCGAATGGTTCACGGCCGCACCGGGTTACCTCGTGTGCCAGTTCGGCTCGACCGGCGTGGATGCGTGGAAGGTGCCAATCGTGCAGACGCTGATCGCTGAGACCGGCTGCAAAAATGTCTATGAACGCGCTGATGAACTGGTACGCAAGGGTGAATGCCTGCCGGTCGTCTCTGGCGCGCTGGCGGGGGATGAGCCTCCGGAGGATATTCAGCTGACCTTGAATGGCGTGCGGTATGCGATGAATATCAGGACTGGGCAGAAGATACGGTTCAAGTAGCCTTTGCTACTTTGGCGACGCGACACAAATGCAGGGTCGGCGTCAAAGCCACGCAGATTTGTGACGGCCTTGCGTTTATCCCGCTCAATCTAGCTGTCCTGATAGTCGCTGCTCAACCCTTACTGGAGCAAGGCAACGATGCGGCCCGGTGTCGATTTTGCGGTTTGAACGGCAGCGTTCATTTTAATACCTCCCAACGACCACCTTTTTTTGGACCGACGTAGCGTAGTTTGCCTTCGACCACCAGTTTGGCGCTGGCACGCTCAACCGCCCTAATTGATTTACCAATCTCAGCAGCGACGTCAACCAGAGTCAAGCCCGGATTAGTTCCCAGACACACAAGTATGGCTAACGGCGTTTTTACCGGCGTTTCTACCGGCGTTTCTACCGGCGTTTTCACCGAAAGCTTTTCGGCGTCGCGTACCACAGGGAAAGGAAACTTCACCCAAAACCCGTTACTGTTGGCTTCAAACAGAGGCGCAGGACTGCCATGCGCCAGACAGGTATCGCGAATCAAGTCGATACCACGCCCCCAGGATTCAATTTTCCCCGCCAAAAACAAAGTCCGGGCAATGTCCGGATTGGCAGGCTGAGAGGAATGTTTATCCATCAGGCTAGCCAGCGACCATTCGGGCGGTAACTGGCCCGCGTTCCAGATGAGTAGCTTGTCGTCATAGACGCTGATTTGAATCGGAATCAAGGCTCCATAATCTTTGTGCGCAATGGCATTGATCACCGCTTCGCGCAGGGCTGCCTCGGGTACAGGGAAGCGCTCGAGCCGCTGTGACCCTTCATAAGAAATGCCGGCCCGCAGGTACTTCGTCAGTAACAGGTCCAGCGTTTTGTCCACCTGCGTGAACAGGTCACCGCTGATCACGTCGTGATACAGCAAGTCAGAATCCGTACGGAAGAAACCGATCTTTACGCAGGCGCCAGTAGTGAATTTTTCAGGGTCGGGGTGAAACAGCAGCGTGGCCGCCCGCTTGAGATACTTACCCTCGGTCAGGTGCAGCTTCTCCACCAGCATGGCGTCGCTCTCAGCCAGTGCCTCAGGGTTCAAGCGGCCACTCTTATACGTTAGCTTACGAAACGTTTTGAACGCCCCGGCGTCGAGATCGCTCACGGCAACATACGGCACCGGCACGCCGTCCCAGCGGCGGCCCAGCTTACGCAGCAGAAAACGATCCAGCGCAGTACCCCGAAGCTCTTGCTTGGTACTGCCACTGCGCTGATGATATTCACCCTTGTAGCTGATCGGACTCGGGTAAGCATCCACCACAATTTCCAGCCAGTCCAGCCCATCCTCGCTGTGCAGATTAACCGCCACGACGATGCCGAGAATATCGCGCACCTTATTCGGTATGTCTTGCAGCAGCCGCTCGGCATCCGCGATGCCGACCACCTCACCACGATCATTCTTGCCTAGCACTAGCTTGCCGCCCTCGGCATTCGCAAAGCCACAAATCCAACGCAGATAGTCATCCCGCCAGGACTGCTTCCATTCGATGTTCTGGGCTTCTTTCATATCTGGCGACTCCTGGTGGTGAGCGGCTTTTGCATCATGCCTTGCTTGAGGGAGCGGGCTCAAACATTCATCACCATTCAGGCCTGCCGATCTCGCCGTACTATAAATTACTTACCCAGGCAGCCAACAGGACAATTCAAGCGCCCATCACCTCATTGACAAATAAACCACAAACCTTATCCTATTTCCGCCGCAGCCTGCGCACCCCCGCACCGATCAAATGCGCAAGATCATCAATGTAAGTAAACACTGCCGGCACCACCAGCAAACTCAATAGCGTCGAGGTAATCAGGCCACCGATCACGGCAGTCGCCATCGGTGAGCGGAAGCTTGGATCAGCGCCAAAGCCCAGCGCCAGCGGCAGCATCCCGGTACCCATCGCAATGGTCGTCATGACGATAGGACGGCTGCGCTTGTGGCAGGCATCGACCAAAGAATCGAAACGGTTCATGCCGGCCTGGCGCGCGAGGATCGCGTAATCAACGAGCAGGATCGAATTTTTCGTTACGATCCCCATCAGCATGATCAGGCCGATCATCGACGGCATCGACAGCGCCTTGCCGGTAATGAGCAAAGCCACGAAAGCGCCGCCGATCGACAGCGGCAAGGCCGCCAGAATCGTCACCGGCTGCATGAAGTCCTTGAACAGCAAGACCAGCACGCCGTAAATGCACAGCACGCCGATCAGCATCGCCAAACCAAAGCTCGCAAACAGCGCCTGCATCTCCTGCGCGTCGCCGAGTTCGGCGATCTTCACCGAGGGCGGCAGGTTTTTCATCGACGGCAAGGCGCGCGCTTCGTCATTGACTTCGCCCAGCGAGCGCCCGCCGAGCTCGACATCGAGCGTGACGTTGCGGCTGCGATTGAGGCGGTCGATTTGCGCCGGGCCGCTTTCCATCGTGATCGTCGCGACATTGGCGAGCATGACAGGGCCATTCTTGCCGGGTACGGTCAGGCGTGCGATCGCGTCAAGGTCAGCGCGCACGGCGTCCGGCAATTTGACGCGGATCGGGATCTGGCGCTCAGAAAGATTCAGCTTGTTGAGGTTCGTGTCGTAATCGCCGGCGGTCGCCACGCGCACGGTTTCGCCGATGCTGGCAGCGGTCACGCCAAGGTCGGCGGCGCGTGCAAAATCAGGGCGCACGATGATTTCAGGGCGCACCAGCGAAGCGCTGGAATTGACGTTGCCGATGCCTTTGAGCGTGCGTAATTCGCGTTCGACTTTTTGCGCGGCAGCTTGCAACGCCACCGGATCTTCACTGCGCAAGACCAGCTGCATTTTCACGCCGGTGTCGGGCGGGCCGACCGTGAAGCGTGCGCCGGGAATATCGGCGAGTTTGGTGCGTATCTGCGACTCGATATCGGCCATCGATTCGCTACGCTTCGTGCGGTGCGTGGTCGTCAGCGTCAGTATCGCGCGGCGCGCTTCGGCTGCTGCGCCGGGCGCAAACGCATCGCCGCTGGAGCCGCCGCCGACCGAGCTGAATACGCTCACAACATTCTTGACCTGCATCGCCGCCAGACGCGTGCGCTCCGCCACAGCGCGCGTCTCCGTCAGCGTCGTGCCCGGTGGCAGTTCGACATTGATCTGCGTTTGCGCGCGATCTGCCGGCGGCACAAAGCCTGTCGGCAGCAGTGGCACGAGCGCGATCGAACCGATGAAAAACAAACCCGAGCCGATCGCCGTGACCAGACGATGACGCAGGCACCACTTCATCAGTGCGAGATAACGCAGCATGACCCAACTATCCGTTTCTTCGCCATGCACGGCAGGCTTCATCAGATAGGCCGCCATCATCGGCGTGAGCAAACGCGCGACCATCAGCGAGGCAATAATCGCCAGCACGGCAGTCCAGCCGAACTGCTTGAAGAACAGTCCCGGCACGCCGCCCATGAAAGCCGTCGGCAGGAACACTGCTACCAGCGCGAAGGTCGTGGCGATCACGGCCATGCCGATCTCATCGGCCGCTTCCATCGCTGCCTGCATCGGTGTTTTGCCCATGCGCAGATGGCGCGTGATGTTCTCAATTTCAACGATAGCGTCATCAACCAGTACGCCGACCACGAGGGCCAGCGCCAACAGCGTCACGGTATTGAGCGTGTAGCCGAAATAACTGAGCCCGAGGAAGGTCGGGATCACCGACAGCGGCAAGGCGGCTGCAGCGACCAGGGTCGCGCGCAAGTCACGCAGGAACCACCACACCACGAGCACGGCGAGGATCGCGCCTTCATAGAGCAATTCCATCGAGCCGGCGAAATTTTCTTCAACCGGGAAAGCATTGTCGATCGCCAGCTGGAAGTCGATATTCGGCTGCGCTGCCTGCAGTTCGGCGACGGCTTCACGCGCACCGCGCGCGACATCGATTTCACTGGCGCCCTTGGTGCGGAAGATTTCAAAACCGATCACTGGCTTGCCATCGCGCGTGGCGACCGAACGCGGCTCGCTGACGGTGTCGCTGACTGTGGCGACCTGTTCGAGTCGGATATGGCGGCCATCCATCAGTGGCAATTCAATTTTCGCCAGGTCGGCTGCGGTCCTGACGGTCGCGATCGTGCGCACCGATTGCTCGGCACCGCTGACATCGCCGCGTCCGCCCGGGGCTTCCTGCTGCACGAGGCGCAGCCGTCGCGAGATGTCCAGCGCGCTGACATTGAGCGCCGCCATCTTTGCCGCATCGAGTTCGACGCGCACTTCACGACTCACGCCGCCAACACGCTTGATCGCGCCGACGCCGCGCACATTAAGCATGCGCTTGGCGACGGTGTTATCGACGAACCAGCTCAGCTCCTGGTCGTCGAGCTTGCCATCTTTCGCACTGGCGACGAAGGTCAGCACCACGCGGCCGGCGGTCGACGCTTTCGTCACTGAGGGGTCGCGCAATTCAGCCGGCAGATCAGCGCGTACCCGGGCGACCGCATCGCGCACATCATTGACGGCTTCGGCGATCTGCTTTTCGAGTACGAATTCAACAGTGACAGTGACCTGACCGTCGAGCACTTTGGCGTAGATGTTTTTCACGCCTTGCAGGGTCGCGACGGAATCTTCAATCTTGCGCGCGACTTCGGTTTCGAGCTGAGCCGGCGCTGTGCCGGACAGCTGCGCGCTGACGGTCACGATGGGTAATTCGATGTCGGGAAAGTCTTGCACGGCGTTGGCGCGATACGCCAGCAGGCCGGCCAGCGACAGCAAGGCAAACAGCATGATCGCCGGGATCGGATTCTTGATCGAGAGAGCGGAAAAGTTCACGCGGCTTCCTTATTTCTTGGCTGCGACGGCAGCAGAGGCAGGCACAGTGGCGGGTACCACGAGCGGCGCAGCAGCGACGTTCTTGACGAGATCGCCATCATTAAGAAAGCCTGCGCCACTGACGACGACTTGCGCGCTCGGCGCGAGCGTATCGATGACTTCAACGCGATCGCCAAGACGGCGGCCTGTCGTAACCTTGAGCTGTGTGACGCGACTGTCGGCATTGAGCCGGAAGACATAACTGAAGCCATCACGCACCACGATGGATGCCTGCGGCACCGTCATCGCCGTCGAGCTGCCGAGCTCAAACTCGCCACGCGCAAACATGCCGGCCTTGGCCGACATCATCTTGTCGTCGACCGGTAAATCAACATACACGAGCGCACTGCGGGTTTGCGGATCCACAGTTGGCGCGACCATGCGCACCACGCCCTTGAGTTGACTACCATTGGCGGCCGTGACTAGAGCGGTGCTGCCAGGCTTGAGGCTGGCCAGTTCATTGGAAGTCACTTCGGCGCGCCATTCAAGACGCCCCTGACGAATCATGCGAAACAGTTCGGTGCCGGCGCCAACGACCGCGCCGACGGTCGCCGTACGCGCGGAAATCACGCCGCTGTCCGGTGCGCGCAGCTCGGTATGTTTCAGGCGCAGCTGTTGCGCGGCGAGATTGGCATTGGCCGATTCGACGCGCGCTTTCGCGGTCTGCTCGCCTGTGAAGTATTGATTAATCTGCTGCGCGCTCAAGGCACCGCTGCTTTGCAGGCTGCGCGCGCGGGCGGCGTTTGCTGTCGCGTCGGCGGCATTTGCCTCGGCCTCAGCCAGCGCTGCGCGCGCGGCAGCCACATCGGCTTGCACGGCTTCCGGCGCGAAGACGGCGAGGATTTGTCCGGCGCTGACACTGTCGCCGATGGCGGCGCGAATTTCGGCAAGACGTAAGCCGTTCGCTTCACTGCCGATGATCGCTTCCTGCCAGGCGGCGATATTGCCATTGGCGCTGAGCTTGATGGGCAGGCTGATTTGCGTCGGCAGTGCACTCGTCACAGTCAATGCCGGACGGCTTATGGCGGCAGGTTTCTCTTGCGCTGCATTCGAGCGTACAGCGGAAAGGCCAAAGCCGGCAGCTAAAACAACGACGCCAGTCAGGGCGAGTCCAGTGCGGGATTTCAAGGTGAATTTTTTCATGATGCGCGGTCTTTCAATGCTGAATTCTGGTGTGCCGGCTGCGGCGTGGTGATCGGATCGGCGCGTTGCCAGCCACCGCCGGCGGCTCGATACGCAGCGATCCACGCCGCTACACGCTCACGCTGCAAGCCGATGAGGGCGGTCTCAGCCGAGAGGCGGATCCGGCGCGCATCTTCAAGTTCGACCAAGCTGGCCAGTCCATTCTTGTAACGGCTTTCGGTACCATTGAACGAGGCACGATAGCCGTCGACGGCCGCGACAGCCTGCGTCGTGCGTGCAGCGGTGCTATCGAGACGTACCAGCGCTTCTTCCAGTTCGCGCACGGCTTGGCGCACAGCGGCGCGATAGTTTGTGCTGGCTTCGGCATAACGGGCACGCGCCGCATCGACATTGGCGCTGCGACGACCCGCATCAAAAATCGGCAAGGTGAGTGCCAATGGTCCGATCGACCAGGTATCGCCAGTGGTAGTGACACCGCCGCTGCTAAAGCGCCCGGCACCGACCGAACCGACCAGGCTCAGATGCGGATAGCGTTGGGCTTCGCTCGCGCCAACATCGGAAGCAGCGGCAGCGACTTCGCGCTCGGCCGCATAGAGGTCTGGACGTTGGGCGAGCGCCTCCAGCGGCACGCTGTTGATCGTCATGACTGACGCTGCGGGCAATGTGCCGGCAAGGTTCGCGAGCTGTTCGCGCAGTGCCGTTTCGGGAATCGCGGTCAGCGCCACGAGCGACTTGATATTGATGTCGCAGACGGCTTGCTGCTGAATGGCGCGGCTATTTCCTTCGGCGGCGCTGGCACGGGCGAGTCCGGCATTTGCTGGCGACTGAAATCCGGCTGCGGCGCTCAATTCCACGAGTCGTGCTGACTCACTGCGCGACGCGGCGTCGGCACGCGCGACCGCCAGCAGCATGTCGCAGGAACGGAAATCGTAATACTGGTTCGCCACTTCGGCAGCGAGCGAAACCCGCGCTTCATGCCAGCTGGCGTTGGCACCCTCAAGGCGCGCCTGCGCCGCCGATCGTGCATTACGGCCGGCGCCAAACAAATCGGTTTCCCATGAAGCTTGCAAGGCGGCTTGCGCCGTGGTCCCCATCGGCAGTGTCGACTGCTGGCTAGCGCGACTCCCGCTGACGGCGGCATCGAGCGTCGGCAGCAAAGCCGCACCGCTGGCCACGCGCACGGCGCGTGCCTGTTCGATGCGCGACGTGGCTGCAGCCAGAGTCGGGCTGACCTGCTGCGCCGCTGCGATCAATTGGGGTAAGAGTGGGTCGCTGTGCTGCTGCCACCATAGTGCGAGGTCAGGCAGACTGCCATTGTGCGGCAGCGGTGCGGACCAGCGCGGCGGCGCTTCAGGCGCGGGCGCAGGCGGTGAGGCACAAGCTGCCAGCAGCAGCGGCAGGCAAGCACCGGCCATGCGTTGAAATACATTCATGTTAGGTCTATCGTGGTTCGTGGATGTGTGGCAGCGACATCGCGCCGGGACGAACATGCCAGATGGCGCTGCCAGCGATGGCGGCACCGAATGCATTTCATCTGACGGTCGTAACTCGTATTTAAACACATCAATCGCCTGCTTGTATTCCTTGGCTCAGCACGACCAGCCTACGTCCATCGCGTCAGAAATGCGCGCCTATAATGATGTTGCGCTCCCACTCCACGACTGGGAGCAACGGGGATTTATCGGACTATCAAAACCAGAACCCAATGAAAAACAAAATCCAAACTATCCTATTATCTTTACTCCCCCTGCTCAGCCCATTCGCAATAGCCCAGACCAGCGAAGAAAGATCAGCCGAGCCGGAAGCTGAAGCAGCCCTGCAATCCATCGAAGTCAAGGATGCCCGCGATCCCTACCTGCGCCCTTACCGCACCATGCTCAAGGGTGTGACCGCCTTTGAAAAATATCATCGCCATGCGAGCCAGGGCGAGCTGCGCTTCATTTTGCGCGCCTCAGTGCCAGGATCATCAATCAAAGACGTTACCCTGCGTATCGCCGGCCCCAGCATCACTATCCCGGTCCCGATCGCCGAAGACGGCACCTTCTCCCTGCCGATCAATGAGGCAGCGGCAGCCGATAACGCTGACATGCTCTTGAACCAGAAAAAGGAGGCGATGCGCTGGCGTCCCTATATACGCAGCCCGGGCCTTGGCACGAATATGCGCCGCCTCGGTGACGTACGACTCGAATGCGAAGTGTATTGGGCCATCGAGCAAGGTGAAATGTCTTTCTTTACCCGCAATGCGCTCAATGTGATCGGCGGCCCCTGCCGGTCATCCAAGGTCGCTTTCGGCTATCTGCTGCAGGCTAAATTACAAAACGCGACGCTGGTGTCGGGCGAACGACGTCTCACTTTGGCGCTGGCAAAGAATGGCATGGGATTCATGCCGCCCATGCATGACGAAAGCTGGAGCGATGACGCCCTGATTGAATTACGCTATGCGGATGGCGCACAGTAAAGGCGCAGCGAGGACTCAGCCTTGCCCGCCCAGCTGCGGCAACGAAGCAATCAAGTCAGCAAAACGCTGCCCCTGAATCATCACATGGCCGCGCATGAGCTCGGCTGCAAGATCGCCATTACCAGCGACGATCGCCTGCACGATCGCATCGTGTTCCGCGAACGAGACATGAACACGGTCACGCACGCGTAACTGCAGCCGGCGATAAGGCCGCAGACGCCGTTGCAGCGCCCTCGCCTGCTCAGCCAGAAAGGTATTGTGGCTACCCGCAAAGATGGCTTCATGGAAGCCTTCATTGCGATAAAAATAGGCATCCGCATCCTGTGCATTACTGGCGTCCTTGCACGCCTGATGCGCGGCCAGTAACTGCGACTGCTCATCCTTGTTCATGCGCCGCGCCGCCAGCCTGCCGCACATGGCTTCAAATTCCGCCATCACTTCAAACATTTCCACCAGCTGCTGTGGTCCGAGCTCGGCGACGATGGCGCCACGCCGCGGACGTATCACGACCACGCCCATCGACGCCAGCTGGATCAGGGTTTCCCTTACAGGCGTGCGCGAGACGCCAAAATGCGTCGCCAATTCAGTTTCGTCGAGGTGCTGGCCAGGCAAGAGTTTGCCGACCGCGATCATCTCTTCTATCGCTTCGCGCAAGGCTTGTGAGCGGTTTTTGTTGCTCGAGCTAGGCAAATCAGTTCCTTTGCGTTGATATTGTTTCCAAGAAACAATTTACACTTGACAATGTATTTATTCAAGATATTCTTGTATACATAAGAATAAAAATTGCATACGCGAGCTCCGAAGCAGCGGTGCGATTAACCTTCGTTCAATCGAACACCAATAACAGGAGACCGTATGTCCTTATTGAAACGCAGAACCATCCTTGGCGCCCTCGCCGCCAGTCCTTTGCTCGGCATGCAATCCAGCTGGGCGCAATCGACAGCCTTGAAAATTTCGCACCAATTCCCAGGTGGCACGGTCAGTGAAGGCGATTTCCGCGATCGCTTGTGCCGCATGTTCGCTGCCGAAGTGGAAAAACGCAGCAAGGGTAGCCTGAAATTCGAAATCTATGCCGGCTCCTCGCTGATGAAGACGAATGCGCAAATCTCTTCGATGCGCAAGGGTGCTCTCGACCTGTCGCTGGTGCCGCTGTCCTACGCGGGCGGTGAAATGCCGGAAGTGAATATCGGCCTCATGCCGGGTCTCGTGACGTCGTACGAACAAGGTTATGGCTGGAAGAATGCCGAAGTCGGTAAAGAATTGAACCGCTTCCTGCTCGAAAAAGGCATCGTCGTGCTCAGCTGGATCTGGCAAGCCGGCGGCATGGCCTCGCGCGGCAAACCGATCATCGAGCCTGACGACGCAAAAGGTATCAAGATCCGCGGCGGTTCGCGCGAGATGGACTTGATGCTCAAAGCCGCCGGTGCCGCCGTTGTCACGCTGCCATCGAATGAAATCTACGCCGCCATGCAGACCGGCGCGATGGAAGCGGCATTGACGTCGTCGACCTCGCTGATTTCCTTCCGTCTCGAAGAAGTCTCGAAGAGCCTGACGACCGGCCGCAAGGGATCCTACTGGTTCATGTTCGAGCCGCTGATGATGTCCAAAGCCGCCTTCGACCGCCTCACCAAGGAACAGCAGGCGACCATCATGGCCGTCGGCGCCGAACTCGAAACCTTCGCGCGCAAATCCGCCGAAGCCGACGACACCATCGTCGCCAATGTGTACCAGAAAGCCGGTGCAAAGGTCGCTGACATGAATGACGGCGCACTGAAAAAATGGCAAGCCATCGCGCGCACCACCGCCTGGAAAGACTATGGCGAGAAGAATGAAAACTGCGCCAAACTGCTGAAACTGGCTGAGAAAACCCTATGAGTCACGGCTTCGAAATGGAGCCCGCAAAAGGCCCTGCCATCCCCGATAACATCGTGGTGGCAGGGCTGTCGCGCTTGCTCGATAAACTCAATCATTTCCTGATGACGCTGTCGATGGGCGCGCTGATATTGACGGCGCTGATCCTGACATATTCCGTGGTCAGCCGCTACTTTTTCAAGGTGCCTACCGACTGGCAGGATGAGGCTTCCGTCTTCATGCTCGTGGGTGTGACCTTTTTCTGCACGGCCTATGTGCAATCGTATCGCGGTCATATCGGCATCGAGGCGCTGGCCTCCATTTTGCCGCCAGCGGTGAATGCGGTTCGCCTGTTTTTTGTGGATCTGATTTCCTGCCTGTTCTGCCTTTTCTTTACGTGGAAATCATGGACGTTGTGGCATGAGGCCTTTGTCGATGGCCAGACCACTTCATCGACCTTCGCCCCGCCACTGTGGATTCCTTATGGCTTCATGGCGCTAGGGATGAGCCTGCTGACGCTGCAAATCGCGGTGCAGGTGCTGGCGCGCATGACTAACAAACAGGCACAATCATGACTGAACTTACTCTAGGCGCACTGTATGGCGCGGTCACCCTCGTGGTGATGTTTTCCGGGATGCCGATTGCCTTTGCGCTGGGCGTGGTCGCGGTCAGCTTCATGTATTTTTTCATGCCGCCGACTTCGCTCGATACGGTCACACAGAACGTGTACGAAGAGATGGCGTCGATCACGCTGCTGTCGATTCCGCTGTTCATTTTAAAAGGCGCGGCGATCGGCAAATCACCGGCCGGACGCGACCTGTATGCGGCCATCCATACCTGGCTGCACAAGGTGCCGGGCGGCCTGGGCATTGCCAACGTATTTGCCTGCGCGCTGTTCGCGGCCATGGCCGGTTCGTCTCCTGCGACCTGCTCCGCAATCGGCTCGGCCGGCATTCCTGAAATGCGCAAACGCGGCTATTCACCGGGCTTCGCTGCCGGCATCATCGCAGCCGGCGGCACGCTGGGCATCTTGCTGCCGCCATCGATCACGATGATCCTGTACGCGGTCGCTGCCGAGCAGTCGCTCGGTCGCCTGTTCCTCGCCGGCATAGGACCGGGCGTTCTGCTCGTGGCGCTGTTCGCCGGCTATGCCGTCTTCCGCGCACGCAAGGAATACAAGATGGCGCTGGACATCTACAACAATGGCGGACCGAAGTCGGCCTACCTCGAAGAAGAACATTTCACGCTCGCGCAAAAAGTCGAAATGCTGCCGCGCGTGCTGCCCTTCATCGTGCTGCTGATCGGCGTGATGGTCGCGCTCTACGGTGGTCTGGCGACGCCGTCTGAAACAGCGGGCCTCGGCGCGCTGCTGGCGATGGCTTTGATCGCAGTCGTCTATGGCGTATGGCGGCCGAAAGATTTGCAGCCTATCCTGGCCTCGACGATCAAGGAATCGACGATGCTGCTGCTGATCATCGGCATGTCGCTGCTGTATTCGTATGTGATGAGCTACCTGCACATCAGCCAGTCAGCCGCGCAATGGGTCGTTGACATGCATCTGTCGAAATGGGTCTTGCTGTCGGTGATCCTGCTGATGGTGATCGTGTTCGGCTTTTTCCTGCCGCCGGTGTCGATCATCCTGATGACCGCACCGATCATCTTGCCGCCACTGAAGGCTGCGGGATTTGACTTGATCTGGTTCGGCATCGTCATGACCGTGGTGATGGAAATGGGCTTGATTCATCCGCCAGTGGGCTTGAATATTTTCGTGATCAAGAACATCGCACCGGATATTCCATTGAAGGATGTGATCTGGGGCGTGATGCCTTTTGTCGGACTGATGTTCGTTGCAGTGATTCTGCTGTGCCTGTTCCCAGAGATCGCCACGGCCTTCCCGAACGCGATGATGGGTGTGAAGTAAATGGGCGCACCGGAAAAAATCTGGACGCATCAGCGCAGTAATCGCCAAGCGCGTCTGGCGCGCGTGGCTGCCTTGCTCGGCGCTGAATTGCAGGGCAAGGTCTTTCCGGCGCAGCGCATCACGGAAGTCTTGCATCAGGTGCTGGAATCGGGTGACCGCGTCTGCCTCGAAGGCAATAACCAGAAGCAAGCCGATTTTCTCGCGCGTGCGCTGACCGGACTCGATGCGGCGCGCATCCATGACTTGCACATGCTGCTGTCCGTGATCGCACTGCCCGAGCATCTCGACATCTTCGAAAAAGGCATCGCCTCGCGTCTCGACTTTTCTTTTTCGGGACCGCAGGCAGGCCGGCTCGCGCAGCTGCTGTCAGCAGGCAAACTGAATATCGGCGCGATTCATACTTACCTCGAATTGTTCAGCCGTTACTTCGTTGACCTCACGCCGCGCGTAGCGCTGGTCGTCGCCGAAGCCGCCGACCGGCACGGCAATCTGTACACGGGACCGAATACCGAAGATACGCCTGCCATCGTCGAAGCCACCGCCTTCAAGAGCGGCATCGTGATCGTGCAGGTGAACCAGATACTCGATGTGCTGCCGCGCGTCGACATTCCGGCCGACTGGGTCGACCTCGTCGTGCAGTCACCGACACCGTATTACATTGAGCCGCTGTTCACGCGCGACCCGGCGCAGATTTCCGAAATCCAGGTCTTGATGGCGATGATGGCCATCAAGGGCATCTATGCCGAGTACGAAGTCCAGCGCCTGAACCACGGCATCGGCTTCGACACTGCTGCGATCGAATTGCTGCTGCCAACCTATGCCGAATCGCTGGGATTGAAAGGCAAAATCGCGCGTCACTGGGCCTTGAATCCGCATCCGGCCCTGATCCCGGCGATCGAAGCGGGCTTTGTCGAATCGGTCTATTCCTTCGGCTCGGAACTCGGCATGGAAGACTACATTCGCGCGCGGCCCGACGTGTTCTTTACCGGCCACGACGGTTCCATGCGCAGTAATCGCGGCCTGTGCCAGGCGGCTGGTCACTATGCCTGCGACATGTTCATTGGCTCGACCTTGCAGATTGATTTGCAGGGCAATTCATCGACGGCGACCCTGGGGCGCATTTCCGGCTTTGGCGGCGCGCCGAACATGGGCGCCGATGCACGCGGCAGGCGTCATGCCAGCCCGGCCTGGCTCAAGGCAGGTGAGCAGGCGCGCAAAGGCAAGAACCAGATCCCGCGCGGACAAAAACTCGTGGTGCAAATTGTCGAGACCTTCCGCGAACACATGCAGCCGGCTTTCGTCGAACGACTCGATGCCTGGGAATTGGCTGAGCAAGCCAACATGGCGATTCCGCCGGTGATGATTTACGGCGACGACGTCACCCACATCCTCACCGAAGAAGGCATCGCGAACCTGCTGCTATGCCGCAGCGATGCAGAGCGCGAACAGGCGATCCGTGGTGTGGCCGGTTACACGCCGGTGGGCATGGCGCGCGACGCACGCATGGTCGAAAACCTGCGCGACCGCGGCATCATCCAGCGTCCTGCCGACCTCGGCATCGACCAGCGACTCGCGACCCGCGATCTGCTGGCCGCGAAGAACATGAAAGACCTGGTGCGCGCATCCGGTGGCCTGTATGCGCCGCCGAAGCGCTTCCGGAACTGGTAGGCGACTATGGAAACCCTGCATTTTCAATTTGAACATGGCACGCGCGCAGTAGCGCCTGCTGCGCAATTGGTCGGCGTAGTCGGCTCCGGCAATCTCGAAGTCCTGATTGAAGCGGCCGCGCTGAACGGCGCCTGCGAGATCGCGGTCACGACGGCCGCGATCGGCTTCGGCGCGACCTGGCAAGCCGTGATGCGCGACTTCCATGCACGCTGGCAGCTGCGCGACGCGCGCATCGCCATCAACGACATGGGCGCTACGCCTGCTGTGGTCAGCCTGCGCCTCGACCAAGCCGTACAAGCCATCCTGGAGCCGGGCGCATGAACAGTTATCTCGAATCGACCGCAAGGCAGCGCATGCAGGCCATGCTGGACGCGGCCAGCTTTGAAGAATTCATCGGTTCGTCTGAGCGCATCGTCAGCCCGCATCTGGCGCAATTGAATGCGGCGGTGTCGTTTGACGATGGCGTGATGATCGGTCGCGGCAAGCTCGACGGCCACGCCATTTTTTGCGCCGCGCAGGAAGGCGCCTTCATGGGCGGTGCCGTGGGCGAAGTGCATGGCGCGAAACTCGTTGGCCTGTTGCGCCGCGCCGTGGTCGAGCGTCCCGCTGCGGTGCTGCTGCTGCTGGAGAGTGGCGGCGTGCGATTGCATGAAGCGAACGCCGGCCTGATCGCGGTGTCCGAAGTCATGCGCGCGCTGCTCGATGCGCGCGCTGCCGGCATTCCGGTCATCGTCGCCATCGGCGGCTCGAACGGCTGCTTCGGCGGCATGGGCATCGTCGCGCGCTGTGCGAATGCAATCATCATGTCCGAAGAAGGCCGGCTCGCCATGTCGGGCCCGGAAGTCATCGAGACCGCGAATGGCGTCGAAGAATTCGATTCACGCGACCGCGCGCTTGTATGGCGCACCAGCGGCGGCAAGCATCGTTATCTGCTGGGCGACTGTCAGGCACTGGTGGCGGATGATTTCGATGCCTTCCGCGCTGCGATACTGGACGCCATGTCGGTGTATGAACATCAATCGAGCGCGCTGTCGTTGTCTGCTCTCGAACAGGAACAGGCCATGCTGAAAACACGACTGGCACGTTTTGGCGACGCGACCGATCCGCTGCAGATCTGGGAGCACATGGGCATTGCCGATGCGCGCCAATTGCCGATGTTAGAAGCCGAACGCTTTTGCGCGCAGGTCGCACCCTACCGCCTAGGAGTCGCATGATGGAATGGCAAACGCTCGCCACCGCGCTATTCCCGCAAGGGCACGGCATCACCGAAGATCACGATTTCCTCTCGGGCAGCGCACAGGTCGGTACACAGACCGTGGCCATCATCGGCACCACCGGCCATACGCCGATCGGCGTCGAGATCGCACTGAAACAAGCCGAAGCCGTCCTGCACACCGTGCGCACACATCCGCAGCGGCCGATCCTCATCCTCGTCGATACGCAAGGCCAGCGCCTGCGCCATCGCGACGAAATGTTGGGTATCAACAGCTACATGGCGCATCTGGGCAAATGCATCGACCTTGCGCGCCGCGAAGGTCACAAGGTCATCGCGCTGGTCTACGATCAGGCGCTCTCGGGTGGCTTCATCACGAGCGGCTTGATGGCCGATGCCTGTTATGCGCTGCCTGAGGCGACGATACGCGTGATGGGTTTGCCGGCGATGGCGCGCATCACCAAGGTTGAACTGGACTTGCTGGTCGAACTCGCAAAAGAGAATCCGGTCTTCGCGCCAGGGCCGGAAAATTATGCGCGCATGGGTGGCGTGATGGCGATCTGGCACGAGGATCTGGCGCAGCGACTGGAGCAGGCACTGGCGGAAGCTGATCCTGTCGACCATCGCAGCGCGGACGGCTATGCGCGCGGCGGGCGCAAGCTGGCGCAACCGGTCATCGATGCCGTGCTGGCTGGCCGTCATGTTCTCGCGGCATGAACTAGTCTGGCTGGACGCACGCGGCTGGCAAAAGATCATCGATACGGCAGCGGCTGAACATCAGCCGGCGTTGCGCGGCTGGCAGGATTTTCCGCTGGTGGTGCGACGCACGGATGACGGCATCGACGACGATAAGGTTTGCCTCGGCTTGCCCTTTCCGCCTGATGCGCGGACTGGCCACAAGCTGCGGCATGCGCTCACAGCAGACCGCACAGACATCGCAAAACGCACACTGCCATTGCCGCTAGCTGAAGTGATCGCGACAGCACCTGCCCACTGGCGTTCGCAGCTGCAGATGCTGGCGCAGGACGCGCTGGCGCTAAACGTCTCCTTACGCGTCTATGGCTCGCTCGCCTTGCAGGCGCTGACCGGCCATGCTTACGTCAGGCCGCAATCCGATATCGACATCCTGCTACGCATTGAACAGCCCCAGCAATTACAGGCCGGCCTCGATTTACTTCAGCAGCATAGCCAATACCTGCCGCTCGATGGTGAACTCATGCTGCCTTCGGGCGCAGCAGTGTCATGGAAAGAATGGCGCAATGCGCAAGCCAGCGCGGCGGGTACGCGCGTGCTCGTGAAAGAAATGCAGACCGTGCGCCTGACGACGATCGCCGCGCTGCTCACTACAGAATTTGCACAGCCATGCCTGCCCTGATCCTCGCCCTTCCGCGCACGCCACGCGCACCGAACGACAGCGCATCATCCAGCGAGATCGCGCGCATGGCCATCCGCAGCCTGCATGCCGAACTGAGCCTGTATCCGAAACCCGGACTCGTCTCGCTCATCGACAATGGCAGCCATGCCGACATGACGGCAGAGACTTTCATGCGCAGTCTGTTTTCGCTACGCCACTACTTCCGCGACATCGCGCGCGCTGGCGCAGCGGCTGCGGGCTTCGACACGCTCAAGCGTCTGGGCATCGCGGCCGAAGCTCGCATGTTGCGCGCCACTGGCGGCATCAATACGCATCGCGGCGCGATCTTCAGCCTTGGAATGTTATGCGCGGCGATAGGGTATTTACAGTCGCGTAGCATGCCGCTGACAGCGCAAGGCATCCGCAATACGCTGCAGGCCGAATGGGGCGAGGGACTCGCCGCCCATACGCGAGATGTGAGCGGTACCACGCATGGCTTAAAAGTCGCAGCACTTCATGCCGCCGCCGGCGCGCGTGAGGAAGTCGCGCTCGGACTGCCATCGCTGTTCGAGATTGCACTGCCACGATTGCAGCAAACGCTGGCGGCGGGTCGCGATGCCCACGCAGCGCGCATTGATGCGCTGTTTGCCTTGATGGCGCATGTCAGCGATACGAATGTGTATCACCGAGGCGGCGTGCAAGGCGCGCTGATGGTGCGCGAGCAAGCGCGCAATTTCCTTGCGCGCGGCGGTACAGAACAAGACGATTGGCCGGCGCAGGCCTTGCGCTGTCACCGGCTCTTTGTTGCACAAAAATTGTCCCCAGGTGGCGCAGCCGATCTGCTGGCGGCGACCTGCCTGGTGCAAATGGCGCTCACAGCATGAGCGCAAAACTGGCCCTGCTCTGCCCCGGACAAGGCGCGCAACATCGCGACATGTTTGCGCTCACTGCAGCAGTTGTACAGCTGCCGCCTGACGACGCGCAGCTGTTTGAAAACCGCTACGCGCAACCCCTGATCGTCGATGCGACGCTGGCAATGTGGCAGGCGATACGTAGCTTCGTACCACAGCCGGCGCTGGTAGCAGGCTATAGCGTGGGTGAATTGTCGGCCTATGGCGTGGCAGGTGCGCTCACGAATGCGGACGCGCACCACATCGCTGGTGAACGTGCGCGGCTGATGGATGCATGTCGCACGCCGAAAGCACCACAGGTCATGCTCGCGGTCGCGGCGATTTCCATAGGCGGACTAAAGCCTTGCCTGCTGCGCCATGGCTTTCATCTCGCCATCGAGAATGGTGATGCAAATTTTGTGGTCGGTGGGCTTGAGAGAGAGCGTGATGCGCTGGTCGCGGACTTGCTGGCACTGGGCGCCGCAGTCACGCCGCTGGCCGTGCAGATCGCCTCGCATACACCCTTGATGGTGGGCGCTGTGGCAGGCTTTGCCGAGGTACTGACGCAAAACCCACTGGGGCCGATGACGATGCCAGTGCTGGCGGGGATTAACGCTGCAAAAATGATCACGCCTGAAGCTGCGACAGCGACTTTGCTGCGGCAATTGACGGAGCCTGTGCGCTGGGCTGCCTGCATGGATGCCTTGGCGGAGTCTGGCATCACCGTCGCGCTGGAACTCGGCCCGGGAGCAACGCTGTCGCGCATGCTGCAGCAAAGGCATCCGCAGATCGCCTGTCGTTCGGTCGCGGATTTTCGCAGTTTGCGCGGTATTGAAGTCTGGCTTGAACGCCAGTGCAGCGATTAGCGCTGAGCGATCAACGCTTACGCAGCCGGAACACCGCAAGACTGCCGCGCCAGTTCGGCAGGAACATCACCGGCTTGCCCTCATCGAGCGCCACGCACTCGAGCACTTCGAGTCCGACTTCATTGGCCAGCGCCTCGAAATCCCTGATCGTCGCGCAGCGCAGATTCGGCGTGTCATACCATTCGTAAGGCAAGGTCTTCGACACTGGCATGCGCCCGCCGAGCAAGGCCACGCGATGCGGCCAGTAAGCGAAATTCGGAAACGAAACGATCGCCTCGCGGCCAACGCGCGTGATGTCGCGCAGGATGCCTTCCACATTCTTCATCATTTGCAGCGCCGACAGGCATAGCACCGTATCGAATGCATTATCGGCAAAGATCGCCAGACCGGCTTCGAGATCCTGCTGGATCACCGACACATCGCGCGCGATGCAGACCGGGATCTTGTCGTCGTCGATTTCAACGCCATAGCCGGCGCAGCTCTTGTGCGCCTGCAAATAACTGAGCATCTCGCCGTCACCGCAGCCGAGATCGAGCACATTCGAGCCATCCTGCACCCAGTCGGCAATAAAGGCGAGGTCCGCACGCAGCAAGACGGATTCACGATTGATCATGACTGCACCTCCGCGCTGACGTCATCCCAGACATTCTCGTAATAGGCGCGCACCACATTCATATAGCGTGCATCTTCCAGCAGGAAGGCGTCATGACCATGCGGTGCGTCGATTTCTGCATAAGTGACTTTTTGCCGGTTATTGACCAGCGCCTGCACGATTTCGCGGCTGCGCGCCGGCGAGAAGCGCCAGTCGGTCGTGAAGGAGGCGATCAGGAATTTTGCCTTGATGTTCGCAAAGGCTTTGGTCAGGTCGCCGCCGAAAGCGCGCGCCGGATCGAAATAATCAAGCGCCTTGGTAATCAGCAGATAGGTATTGGCGTCAAAGTACTCGGAGAATTTATCGCCTTGGTAACGCAGATAGGATTCGATTTCGAAATCCACGCCATAGCCGAACTGGTAGCCATCGCCACGCAGGTCACGGCCGAATTTTTCGGCCATGTCATCGTCCGACAGATAGGTAATGTGGCCGACCATGCGCGCCACGCGCAGGCCGTTCTTTGGCACCACGCCATGCGCGTAAAAGTCGCCGCCATGGAAATCCGGATCGGTCAGGATGGCTTGCCGCGCGACGTCGTTGAAGGCGATGTTTTGCGCCGACAGCTTCGGTGTCGAGGCGATCACGACGCAATGCGCGAGGCGCTGCGGATACATCATGCTCCAGGCCAGTGCCTGCATGCCGCCTAATGATCCGCCCATGACGGCTGCAAAGCGATGGATGCCTAACGCATCGGCCAGGCGCGCCTGCGCCTGCACCCAGTCTTCCACGGTCAGCAGCGGAAAATCAGCGCCATAGGGTTTGCCGCTGGCGGGATTGATATGCATCGGCCCGGTCGAACCGAAACAGGAGCCGGGATTATTGACGCCGATGACGAAAAATTTATTCGTGTCGAGCGGCTTGCCGGGGCCGACCATATTGTCCCACCAGCCCATGGTCTTCGCGCCGGTCGCTTCATTGACGTAAGCGCCGGCCACATGGTGCGAGGCGTTCAGGGCATGGCAGACCAGCACCGCATTCGAGGCGTCGGCATTGAGCGTGCCGTAGGTTTCATAGACGAGCGTATAGCCGGACAGCGACGCGCCGCTTTGCAGGGCGAGCGCTTCGGCGAAATACATGGATTGGGGTGCAACGATGCTGAGGGAAGTCATGTACGTATTTTACTTGTTACCTGAGGGGCGCGGACTTTTAACAGCATGCAGGGCAAATGTTGATTCAGGCGCGCAGCAGTTCCATCGTTTCCGCGATGGCAGCCGGTTCATAGGTGCGCATGATGCGCTTGGCCAGCGGCGCGATCAGGCGCAGGTCGCTATTGAGGATTTCCTGCTTCACTGACAGCAGCTGTGCCGGATGCATGGAAAATTCACGCAGACCCATGCCGAGCAATAGCCGCGTGAGCCTGGTGTCGCCGGCCATCTCACCACAGACTGATACCGGAATCCCGGCCTTCGCGCCAGCAGCAATCGTCATCGCCAGTAATTGCAGGATAGCCGGATGCAGCGGGTCGTACAGATGCGCGACTTCATGATCGACACGGTCAATGGCCAGCGTGTACTGGATCAGGTCGTTTGTGCCGACCGACAGAAAATCGAGACGCTTGACGAACATCGGCAAGGCCAGCGCCGCGGCCGGAATTTCAATCATCGCCCCGATCGGAATCGCTTCATCGAATTTTTTGCGAGCCGCGCGCAACTGCGACTTGGCCTGCTCTATCATCAGCAAAGTCTGGTCGATTTCGTAGGCATGCGCGAGCATGGGCACCAACAGCTTGACAGGACCGAATGCGGAGGCGCGCAAAATCGCGCGCAGCTGCGCCAGGAACATCTGCGGCTCGGCCAGGCAATAACGAATCGCGCGCAAACCCAGCGCCGGATTCAAGGCCGTCTGTTCAGCTGCATCCAGCGGCTTGTCGGCGCCGATATCGAGCGTGCGTATCGTCACCGGCCGGCCTTTCATGGCCACCACTGCCTGACGATAAGAGTCGAATTGCTCATCTTCCGAAGGCAGCTTGTTGATGCAGCCAGTGCGATTCATGAACAAAAATTCGGAGCGGAACAGGCCGACACCATTCGCGCCGGAATCCATCGCCGCCGCACAGTCATCAGGAAATTCAATATTGGCCAGCATCGTGACGGCCGTGCCGTCCTGCGTGATGGCTGGCGTCTTTCGCAGCTTGCCGAGCTTTTTTCGAGCGCGAAACAGGCGCGTCTGCCGTTCGCGATATTGTTCCAGCACCAGCGGCGAGGGATCGACGATGACTACGCCGGCATCGCCATCGATGATGACCCAGTCATCCTGCTCGATCAATGCAGTGGCGTTAAACATGCCGACCGCCGCCGGAATATCGAGGCTACGCGCGACGATGGCGGTATGCGAATTCTGCCCACCGACGTCGGTGATGAAGCCACTGAAGGAACGATCGCGAAACTGCAGCATGTCGGCCGGCGAAATGTCATGCGCGACCACGATCATGTGCGCGCTCTGCTCATCATCGACAGCGCGCGGCAAGGTGCTGGCGCTACCGGTCAACACTTTCAGAACGCGCTCGCCGACTTGCATGATGTCGGCCTTGCGTTCGCGCAGATAAGAGTCTTCGATTTCATCGAACTGCGCTGATAATTCATCGATCTGCGTCACCAGCGCCCATTCGGCATTGTAGAAACGCGAGCGGATGATATCGAGCGGCATTTGCGAGATCATCGGGTCCGACAGGATCAGCGCATGCACGTCAATAAAGGCACCAAGCTCGGCCGGCGCATCCTTGGGCAAATCGCTCCAGATCGTCTGCAATTCCTGGTGCACGGTGGCGATCGCATTTTGCAGGCGCACGATTTCGGCTTCGACCTGCTCTTCGGCGACGAGGTAGTGTTTGACATCCAGTGCGGCTGGTGTGAGCAGATGCGCGCGTCCCACTGCGATGCCGCGCGATACCGGTATGCCGTGGAGCGTAAAGGATGCCATCAGTGTCCGTTCTTTTCAGCGATGATTGATTGTCAGATGTTCGAGTCTTAACAACACGCGATGGACTATTCGCCTTCGCCAAATTTATCGTTGATTAATTGTTCCAGCGCGGTGAAGCACTCCTGCTCATCAGCGCCATCGACTTCCAGCAATACTTTCGTGCCTTTGCCAGCTGCCAGCATCATTACACCCATGATCGACTTCGCATTCACGCGGCGCTTGTTGCGCGTCATCCAGATATCGCTTTGATATTTGGCCGCCAATTGCGTGAGCTTGGCTGAAGCGCGCGCATGCAGGCCCAGTTTATTGATAATTTCGATTTCTTGTTCGATCATTTTTATATTAGTCTTTTTTATAATTAATTCGGTGACAGACGTATGCGGTTATCGACTCTGACGGCGCCGCCCTGACCACCAGCGAGCGCCATCTCAACGACAACATCAATGCTCGCACTGCGATAGGTCAGTGCGCGCAGCAGCATCGGCAGGCTGATGCCGGCAATGACTTCGATGCGACCGGGCTGGCACAGCGGCAGTGTACAGTTCGAAGGTGTCCCGCCCATGACATCGGTAATGACGAGCACGCCATCGCCAGTGTCAAGGCGGCAGATCGCTTCCTGAGCCTCCACTTTGACTTCTTGCGTATCCTGGTCGGCCACTACGTCGATGGCTTCGAGCCGTTCAGGTAGGCCACGAAAAACATGGGAAGCAGCCTCGATAAAGGCTTTTCCCAGAGGCGCATGAGTGAGCAGCAGAATTCCGACCATAGTGATTATTCAAGGAGCGTGCTGTGGCAAACCAGGCGACTTACGGCGTCGCCCGCTCGAGTGCATCGATGAACATGGCGGCGACATCGAAGCCGGTCTGTTCGCTGATTTCCTGGAAACAGGTCGGACTCGTAATGTTCACCTCCGTCAGGTAATCACCGATGGAGTCCAATCCTACCAGTAACAAGCCGCGTTTTGCCAGAATTGGCCCGAGGGTCTCGCCGATTTCACGGTCGCGCGCTGAAACAGGCTGCGCCACGCCAATACCGCCAGCGGCCAGATTACCGCGGACTTCGCCGTTTTGCGGAATCCGCGCAAGGCAAAACGGCACGACTTCGCCGCCGATGAGCAGGATGCGTTTGTCGCCCTTGGCGATCTCGGGAATGAAGCGCTGCGCCATGATCGTGCAGCGACCATTGGCTGACAGCGTCTCGATGATGGAACCCAAATTCATGCCTTCTTCGGTGACGCGGAAAATGCCGACGCCGCCCATGCCGTCGAGGGGCTTGAAGATCACGTCCTTGTGCTCGGCATGGAAGGCGCGCAGGCGGGCTTCATTGCGCGTGACTAAAGTCGGCGCGATAAATTGCGGAAAGCGCGCAATCGACAGCTTTTCATTATGGTCGCGCACCGCCGAAGGCTTGTTGAATACGCGCGCGCCCTGCTGCTCAGCCAGTTCGAGCAGATAGGTCGTGTAAATGTATTCCATGTCGAAGGGCGGGTCCTTGCGCAGGATGACCGCATCGAACTGCCCGAGGTCGAGCGCCTGCGGCGCGTCGGCGCCATACCAGATGTCCGGGTCGCCGGTGAGCGTGATCGGTGTGACGTTGGCCACGACACGGCCACCTTCGAGGGCGAGATCGCCCTGCTCGAATGCGTACACGGCATAGCCGCGCCGCGCCGCCTCGCGCATCATCGCGAAGGTCGAGTCTTTGTAAATCTTGAAGCTATCCAGCGGATCGGCGAGGAAGGCAATTTTCATGGAGGTCCTGGGGTGGGCTGCTATTGGGCAGTGCAATTAATAGACTTCCGGATTCGGATCGGTTTTTTCGAGCTCGAGTGAAGCGGCCAGCATTGCCAGGCGCGCCACTACGCCGTACATGTAGAAGCGGTTCGGCGCAGTCGTGCCTGGCTTGGCATGCATGTCCGGCAGCGCATGCTGCTGCGCGAATGCGAGCGGCACGAAATGCATGCCCGGCGCGTTCAGGTTTTCATTGATGTCACGCTCGGCATGGACACGGTAAAAGCCGCCGACGACATAGCGGTCGATCATGTACACGACCGGCTCGGCGACGGCGTCATTGATGTGCTCGAAGGTATGCACGCCTTCCTGAACGATCACTTCATGCACTTCCAGGCCATCCTTGACGACCGCCATCTTGTTGCGCTGTTTGCGGTTCAAGTCCTTGACCTGGCTGGCGTCGGTGACAGTCATGATACCCATGCCATAGGTGCCGGCATTGGCCTTGACGATCACGAAGGGTTTTTCCTTGATGCCGTATTCCTTGTATTTCTTGCGGATCTTGGCAAGCAGCGTATCGACGTTTTGCGCCACGCATTCTTCGCCGGCGTGTTCATGGAAATTGATGCCGTCGCATTTACCGAAGTAGGGATTCAGCATCCACGGATCGACATCGATCATCTTTGAAAACTTCTTCACCACTTCATCGTAGGCCGCGAAGTGATTACTCTTGCGTCGCAGCGACCAGCCTGCATGCAGCGGTGGCAGCAGCGTTTGCTCATGCAAGCCCTCGAGGATGGCGGGAATGCCGGCCGACAGATCATTATTGAGCAGGATCGTGCAGGGATCGAAATTCTTCAGGCCGAGACGGCGACCATTGGCGGAGCGCTCAAGCGGTTCGAGCACCAGCGTTGTGCCATCAGGAAGATCGATCGTCGTGGGCGCCTTGATGTCGGGCGACAGCGAACCGAGACGCACATTCAGGCCGGTCTGGCGGAAAATCTGCGTCAGGCGCGCGATGTTTTGCAGGTAAAAGGTATTGCGCGTATGGCTCTCGGGGATCAAGAGCAGGTTCTTCGCGTCAGGACAGTATTTTTCAATCGCGGCCATGGCGGCCTGCACGGCCAGCGGCAGCATTTCCGGTGCGAGGTTATTGAAGCCACCCGGGTACAGGTTCGTGTCCACCGGCGCGAGCTTGAAACCCGAATTGCGCAAATCGACAGAGCTGTAGAACGGCGGCGTATGTTCTTGCCATTCCAGCCGGAACCAGCGCTCGATGGCGGGCGTGGCGATGAGGATTTTCTTTTCCAGCTCGAGGAGCGGGCCATTAACGGCAGTAACAAGATGCGGAACCATAAACACTTTCTAAGCATTTGACGCGGAATGCTGGAGATTCTAACGGGAATCGACCGGCGACGTTGCCGCAGGGGTCAGGAATGTTTACGGTCGAAGTCAATATGTGTGGTCATGGGGTCAATTTTAAAGATCGCATTAAAAAAAAGGCGCCTCAGGAGAGGCGCCTTGTAAATCCCGTTAGAGCGGGAATCGGAGACAACAGATACTGCAATGAAAAATATTAAGAGTGATAAGCAGTCTCGCCATGGCTCGAAATATCAAGACCTTCGCGCTCTTCTTCTTCCGAAACCCGCAGACCGATGACGATGTCGACCAGTTTATAGGCAATGAAAGAAACCACACCCGACCAGATCACTGTCGTGATGACAGCTTCGCCCTGAATCATGACCTGGCTGGCGATCGAGTAGTCATCAGCCACTTTGTTAGTGACGTAGTCGTAGATACCAACGCCCCCCAGCGATGGTGCTGCGAATACGCCTGTCAACAAGGCACCGAGGATACCGCCCACACCATGCACGCCGAAAACATCCAGCGAGTCATCCGCGCCCAACAGACGCTTCAGACCATTCACGCCCCACAGGCAGATGATGCCAGCCAGCAGACCAATGATCAGACCACCCATCGCGCCGACGAAACCGGCAGCAGGTGTAATGGCGACCAGGCCAGCAACCGCACCGGACGCAGCGCCCAGCATCGATGGCTTGCCTTTGCCCATCCACTCACCCAGGGTCCATGACAGCGATGCGGCAGCAGTCGCCAGCAAGGTGTTCATGAAAGCCAAAGCAGCTGTACCGTTCGCTTCGAGCGCTGAACCAGCGTTGAAACCAAACCAGCCAGCCCACAGCAAGGATGCACCGATCATTGTCATGGTCAGGGAATGTGGCGCCATGGCTTCACGGCCATAACCGATACGCTTGCCGATTACATAAGCACCGACCAGACCAGCGACCGCAGCGTTGATGTGCACGACGGTACCGCCGGCGAAATCAAGTGCGCCCTTCTGGAACAGACGACCAGCAGTGGCTGTCAGCTTTTCAGCAGCGGCAGCATCAGTGAAACCATCAGGACCAGGCCAGAACCAGACCATGTGCGCGATCGGCAGATACGAGAAAGTGAACCACAGGACCACGAACACGAGGACAGCCGCAAACTTTGCACGCTCGGCAAATGCACCGACGATCAAACCGCAGGTAATCGCAGCAAACGTTGCCTGGAAGGCGACGAAGCTCAGCTCAGGAATAACGATACCCTTGCTGAATGTGGCAGTCACGGAGTCACCATTCAAGCCTTTGAGGAACAGGCGGTCGAAGGAACCGATGATGCTGTTACCTTCAGTGAATGCCAGCGAGTAGCCGTAGATCGACCAGAGAACGATGATCAGTGCGAACACAACGAAGACTTGCATCAGGACCGACAGCATGTTCTTCGAACGAACCAGGCCGCCGTAGAACAGTGCCAGGCCAGGAATCGTCATCAGGATCACAAGAACCGTGGCGACCATCATCCAGGCAGTGTCGCCCTTGTTTGGTACCAGCGGTGCAGCAGCTGGCGCAGCTTCGGCTGCAGCCGGCGCAGGCGCAGAGGCTGCAGATGCAGCAGCCGAAGCAGCAGCAGGCGCAGCAGCCGGGGCTGATGCGTCAGCCTTGGCAGCAGGTGCTGCTGGTGCAGACGCTGCAGGTGCCGATGCTTCCGGCGCCGATGCGGCAGGCGCCTGGGCCATCACTGGCACGGCGAACCCAACTGCGAGCAGCAAACTTCCGGCCGCTAAAAAACGTGCGAATTGTTTTTTCATATTCTTCTCCTTAAAGCGCTTCTTTACCGGTTTCACCGGTACGGATACGCACGACCTGTTGCAGGTCATAGACGAAAATCTTGCCGTCACCGATTTTGCCGGTACGTGCAGCCGTTTCAATCGCTTCAATCGCACGGTCGACGATGCTGTCGTCTACCGCTGCTTCGATTTTTGTCTTCGGCAAAAAGTCGACGACATATTCCGCGCCACGATACAACTCTGTATGGCCCTTTTGGCGACCGAAGCCTTTGACTTCAGTCACGGTAATGCCTTGTACGCCGATCGCGGACAGTGCTTCACGCACTTCATCCAGTTTGAACGGCTTGATAATGGCGGTAATCAGTTTCATGCTGACCTCGATTAGAAAGTTTTGCTGACGGCGACAACGATGGCTGCTTTGCCGAGATTTTTTGCATCTTTGCCTGGACCAACATACGATCCAGTTTGCGCATTCGTACCAACTAGTGCCAAGCTCGCAGAAACGATACCGAAATCTTGAGTCACGCCAACTTTCCAGTCTGTATAGCTATAGATGCCATTGCCCTTGCCCTTGACAGTCTGGTGACCGGCATGCAGGTTCAGTTGTGCGCCTTCTGCGATATCGATATTCGCGCTTGCGTCCAAATAGCCACTGTTTTTGCTGTCAACGAAGCCGAACAGGTTCGTCAAGGCATGTGAGTATTTTAGTGTCGCTGGGCCCATTCCGACTTGTCCGTAAACTTCGGTCGTGTTGGCGCTTGGGTTCAGGCCATTGGATGGATAAACATAGCTCAGTACACCGACGTCATAGCCAACGCCTTCGGCGATGTCGCCGCGTTTGCCTGCGTAAAGATCCAGCTCAACCTTGCTGCTGCCACTGTTAGCGTCGGAGATCCACTTGATAGTCGACAACCATGTACCAGCGTAAAAGCCACTAGGATTGTTGACGTAATCCGCGCCGCCGCTCAAGGCTGGCTGCAAACGTGACTGGGAAATGCCGCGATAGCGGTAATCGGACGACACGGCAGCATTGAAGCTGACTTCGTTGTCTGGCTTCGGCGCTTCTTCAGCGAAAGCAAAGTTAGCAGCGAAAGAAGCAGCGATGGCAGCAGCAAGAATCAGTTTTTTCATGACATTTCTCCAGGGGGGCGTAATTATAAAAAGTGTAAAAATAATAATTTCATCTGACAAGGTCGACTTGAATTCCATCACAGCGCACGATGTTTGCATTGCGCCGTACAATTAATCCTTGATCAGGGTTTATGCTGTGGCTTCTGTATCCGACAATTGTTTCCCAAACACGTTAGCAGGAGTTGTGCCAGCTCCATTTGGACGACAACAAGGGTGCCGCGGGCGGTTGTGGCGCAACAAGGTTCAACTTAGCGCAAAACCAGACTGACAATGCACCAATTTATCGCAAAGTGCGATGTGCGCACTAAATTCGTGCGAAATACTCACTAAAAGGACACGCCGTGGACAAGACTAATTTTTTTGACAACATGCAATCACGCATTAATCAGGCACTCGAAAAGACGCCGGCCAAGGATATCGAAAAGAATGTGAAAGCCATGATGAGCCAGGGCTTTTCCAAGCTCGATCTGGTCACGCGCGAAGAATTCGATATCCAGGCACAGGTTCTGGCGAAAACCCGGGACAAGCTCGAGGCGCTGGAAGTGCGCGTGGCCGAGCTGGAGGCGAAGCTGCCTAAATAAGCCGCTTGTCGGACAAATGCCAATCGCCCGGCAGCACGCTAGCCGGCGCCGTGCGAGACGGGCTACCATCGGCGCTCCATCATGCCCGCGGCGCCGCGCTGCCACTTCCCCATGAGTCTCGCAGTCCTGAAAAGCCGTGCCCTCGCCGGCATGCATGCACCGGAAGTCACGGTCGAAGTCCATCTTGCCAACGGTCTGCCACAATTTACGATCGTTGGCTTGCCTGAAACCGAAGTCAAGGAGGCAAAAGACCGGGTCCGGGCGGCGCTACAAAACGCACGCTTTGAATTTCCGGCACGGCGCATCACTGTCAATCTCGCGCCGGCCGATCTGCCCAAAGAATCCGGCCGCTTCGATTTGCCGATCGCGCTGGGCATCCTCGCCGCTTCCGAACAAATGCCGGCGGATCAATTAGCCCATTATGAATTTGCCGGCGAGCTGTCATTGTCGGGCGAGCTGCGGCCTATTCGCGGCGCACTGGCGATGACCTTTGCCATGCATGCGGCCAGCGATGGCGGCAAACAGCGCGGCTTCATCCTGCCACGCGTAAATGCCGACGAAGCTGCGCTCGTGGCCGATGCAAAAATTTATCCGGCCGACTCGCTGCTGCAGGTCTGCGCGCATTTTGCGGCGGCCGATGCCGAGGCCCGCCTCGCGCGCCATCTGCCGCAGCCATCTCAGAACCCGCCCAGCTATCCCGATTTCAGCGACGTCAAAGGTCAGCTGCAGGCGCGCCGCGCACTGGAAGTCGCAGCCGCTGGCGGCCATAGCGTCTTGATGGTCGGCCCGCCCGGCACCGGTAAATCCATGCTCGCAGCCCGATTTCCCGGCATCCTGCCGCCGATGACGGAGCAGGAAGCGCTGGAATCGGCTGCGGTGCAATCGCTGGCCGGCAGCTTCAGCATAGAGCGCTGGAAGCTGCGTCCGTATCGCTCGCCGCATCACACGGCCTCAGCTGTCGCCCTCGTTGGCGGTGGCGGCAATCCGCGCCCCGGTGAAATTTCGCTGGCACATCGCGGTGTGCTGTTTCTTGATGAATTACCGGAATTCGACCGGCGTGTGCTCGAAGTCTTGCGTGAGCCGCTCGAATCCGGACGCATCCATATTTCGCGCGCAGCGCGCCAGGCAGAATTTCCGGCGCGCTTCCAGCTGATTGCCGCCATGAATCCTTGTCCCTGCGGTTATCTCGGCCATCCGGCCAATAAATGCCGCTGCACGCCTGATAGTGTGGCGCGCTATCAGGACAAGATTTCCGGACCGCTGCTGGACCGCATCGACATGCAAATCCAGGTCGGCGCACTGGCACATGCAGACCTGCTGGCAGCAACGACGAACGAATCGTCGGCGGCGATCGCCACGCGCGTGGCGCAAGCCTTCCAGCGCCAGCAGCAACGCCAGGGCAGCGCCAATCATGCGCTGTCGATCGCCGGCATCGAAGAACATTGCGCGCCGGATGCTGCCGCCGACGCATTGGTGCGCAGTGTCATGGCGCGGCTGAACTGGTCGGCGCGGGCTTATCATCGCGTGCTGAAAGTCGCGCGCACCATTGCGGATCTGGCCGGCGCAGCACAGATCGGCCAGCCGCATGTCGCTGAAGCGATCCAGTATCGGCGGGCCTTGCGCGAACATTGACGCGGGCGAACAGCCGGATTTTTTTGCCGCCTCAGGCAGACGTAGCGCCCGCCTGCCTGCTACCATCTGGCCCATGCAACCATTTAAACTTCCTACCCGCCTGCTCGCGCCCGCGATCGCAGCCGCGCTACTGGCTATTTGCGCCTGTACCCCGACCTTCGACTGGCGCGACACGCGCGCTGAAAACGGCGCCTTCGTCGTATTAATGCCGACCAAACCGACGGTCTTCACTAAGCCCGTCCTGCTCAACGGCCAGCAATTCCCCATGACCATGACCGCCGCCGAAGTGCAGCAGGTGATGTTCGCCGTGGGCAGCCTGAATGTGCCCGATGCCGCCATGGCGGAGGCGACCTTGAAAGCCATGAAGGACGCACTGCTGAAAAATATCGGTGCATCAGACAGCAAGGAAAAAACTACCGTCTCGACCGCCGATCACAGCATCACCATCGAAGTCAGCGCGACCGGCGCGCCGGATGCGAAAGGCCAGCCACGCGTCCTGTTCGCGCACTTCGTGGCAAAGGACACACTGCTGGTACAAGCCCTCGTGGCCGGCCCGCAAAAAGCCGTCAATGCCGAACTCGTCGATACCTTCCTGACCTCCCTGAAAGTACATTAGGATGCCCTTCCTGTCGGGCCGGCGTTCGGTACTGGTATTTTCCTGTTTCGCTGCCGCTTACTTTTTCTCCTATGCCTTCCGCTCGATCAATGCCGTCATCGCGCCGGCATTGATGAGCGAGATCGGCCTGTCGAATGCGGACCTGGGCCTGTTGTCCTCGGCATATTTCGTCGCGTTCGCGGGCTTGCAACTGCCGCTCGGCGTCTGGCTCGATAAATATGGTGCGCGCCGCACTGAGTCAGGATTGCTGCTGTTTGCCGCCGCTGGCGCCATGATTTTTGCCAGCAGCACGACGCTGACCGGACTATGGCTGGGCCGCGCCCTGCTCGGCATGGGCGTGTCGGCCTGCCTGATGGCGCCGTTCAAGGCATATCGCCAGTGGTATGCGCCGCAACGCCAAAGCCAGCTGGCCAGCTGGATGCTGGTGGTCGGCACCTCCGGCGCGCTGGCAGCGACAATACCTGTGACGGCGGCGCTGCCGCTGATCGGCTGGCGCGGTATTTTCTGGGGCATGGGCGTGCTGATCCTGGCGGCCGCGGCGGCGATTTATTTTTTCCTGGGTGATGTCGAGCGCAGCATGGAGCGACCGCAGCCGCTCGCGGCGATGCCGACCAAAGAGGCTTACCGGCTGATCTTCAGTGACCGCTATTTCCAGCGCATGGCCTTGCTTGGCCTCGTCAATCAAGCCAGCTTCATTGCGCTGCAAAGCCTGTGGGCGGGGCCGTGGATGATGACGGTGCTCGGCATGAGCCGCGCCCAGACCTCGCAAATCCTGTTCGTCTTTAATTTTTCGCTGATGCTGGCTTATGTCGTCCTCGGCTGGTGGGCGCCGCGCCATGTCGAGCGCAGCTGGTCCGTGGTGCAGGTGGTCGCGGTCGGCTTGTTCGGCACAATACTGGCGCAGGCGGCGATCATCAGTATTACGGCTTCATGGGCATGGATATTCTGGATCATGCTGGCTGTCTGCGTAACGGTAGCGACGCTGGTGCAAACCCATGTCAGCATGTCGTTTCCGTCGGCACTGGCTGGGCGCGCCAATACGGCCTTTAACCTGCTGACCTTTGTCGGCGCCTTTCTGGTGCAATGGGGCGTCGGCATTTTCATCGATGTCTTTCAGGCGCATGGCGCAACGTCCGCGCGCGCCATGCAGGGTGCGTTCGCCGTCTGCCTGGCATGTCAGGCGGCGGCTCTGTTCGCCTTCGTGTTCAGCAAGGCCCATCGTGAGCTGGCGACGACATGATGTCGCACATGCACAGGCGCGGCGCACACTGCCGGCAGCGCTACTTGATGGTATCGTGCCAACTTCAACTGTCACTGCGGAGCAAGCCATGTTACTGACCTTCAAATCCAAAGGCGCGGCCGATGTGCTGATGTATGAAGCCCACGCCAAACCGCTGCTCGACCTGCTGAATAAGGAGCTCAAGCGCGGCGTGATCACGGCCGCCGAAGCCGGCCCGGCAGTGGTCCGGCTGGAACAGGAAATCGCGCAGAACAAAGCCCGTGAAACACCACCTGACATGGACGAAGATGACGAAGACAAAGCGCGCGAAGTGCGCACCTTTGTCAGCTTCGGCACACGCGCCTATCCGCTACTGGAAATGCTGCGCGCAGCACAGCGCGGCAGCCATGACGTGATGTGGGGCGTTTAATTTATTGATGAAGCGATGACCATGAAACGCGGCATTCTCTATGCACTGGCAGCCGCGGCGCTGTTCGGCGCCAGCACGCCCTTTGCAAAACTGCTGCTCGGGCAGATGCCGGCCACCTTGCTGGCTGGCCTGCTGTATCTCGGCAGCGGCGCCGGCCTCGGACTGTGCTGGCTGCTGCGCGGCCGGCAAAAGTCGGCAGGCAATCCACTGGTGCGCGCCGACCTGCCCTGGCTGGCCGGCGCGATTGCCTTTGGCGGGATCGCCGGGCCTCTATTACTGCTAGCCGGCTTGCGCACGACGCCAGCTTCCAGCGCATCGCTCTTGCTCAATCTCGAAGGCGTACTGACCGCCGTGATCGCATGGCGCGTCTTTCATGAAAATTATGATCGCCGCATCATCATTGGCATGCTGCTCATCGTCACGGCCGGCGGCTTGCTCGCGGCAGAACAGGGATTGGCCTTCGGCGGTATGCAGGGCGCCTTGCTGATTGCCGGCGCCTGCGCCTGCTGGGCCATCGACAATAATTTCACGCGCAATATTGCCGCTGGCGATGCGCTGCAAATTGCCGCGGTCAAGGGACTTGTCGCCGCCGCGGTCAACCTCACGCTCGCCACCATGCTGGGCGCTGCATGGCCACCGATGCCCGCTTTTGCGACCGCGGCGGTACTCGGTTTTATCGGCTATGGCTTGAGTCTGGTGCTATTCGTGCTGGCCTTGCGCCATATCGGCACAGCCCGCACCGGGGCTTATTTTTCTGCGGCGCCCTTCGTCGGCGCGGCGATTTCACTGTTCCTGCTGCACGAGGCGCCGAGTCCGCTATTCTGGCTCGCGTCGATGTTGATGGGCGGCGGCATCATGCTGCATCTACGCGAGAATCACGGCCACAGCCATGAGCATGTGTCGCAAAAGCATGCGCATCCGCACCGGCATGATGCGCACCACCACCACCTGCACGGGCCCGACTGGGATGGTAGCGAACCGCACAGCCATGTGCATGTGCACCAACCCTTACGTCACAGCCATGCGCATTTTCCGGACATTCATCATCGGCACAGCCATGACGAAACGTGAGCAATACATGAGCGATTCCTGCTTATTTTTGTAATTTGCGCGGCAAGTCAGCGCCGCGCCGCTACAATCACCGCTTTATCTCTTTAGCAGTTTGACGCCTGCGCCATTTTTCGTGGCACATCGCGCTTACGCATGAAAACCGTGTCGACTCCCCCGAATCCCAAGCTCATCCCCGACTCCCTTTCCTTTAGCCTGAATGGCGCCGCGCAAGCCGTGACCATGGTGCTCGGCGGCACCGCCTTGCCGCAGGCACTCGCCCACGTGTTTGCCCGGAGTGAGGCCTTGCCGCAGGCACGCGGCGCGATTCAGGACATTGCCTACCGCACCATGCGTCGCATCGGCCGCGTCGAAGCCCTGATCGACGTGCTCACGACCAAAGCGCCGGAACCGGTGCTGCTCCATGCGCTGCTGTGCTGTGCACTGGCGCTGGTGTCCGACCCCGACGAGAGCGACGGTCCGCCACCCTACAATGAATTTACCGTCGTCGACCAGGCCGTCACGGCCGCTGCCGGCAGTCCCGACATGGCGCACGCGAAAGGCATGATCAATGCCGTCTTGCGCCGCTTCCTGCGCGAACGCACGGCACTGCTGCAGCAAGTCTTGCAAGATCCGGTGGCCTTACTGAATTACCCGGCCTGGTGGATCGCCGCGACCAAGCAGGCTTACCCGCAAAACTGGCAAGCCATCCTCACAGCCGGCAATACCGCACCACCGCTGAGCCTGCGCGTGAATCAACGCAAGATTACCGTCGAGGCCTATCTGGCGATGTTGCAAGCCGCCGGTATCGGCGCGCGGCAGATCGGCCCGGTCGCCGTGCGCCTGGACCAGCCTTTGCCCGTGCAACAGATTCCCGGCTTCAGCGATGGCCTGGTCTCGGTACAGGATGCGGCTGCGCAATTGGCTGTACCACTGCTCGACTTGCACGACGGTCAGCGCGTGCTCGATGCCTGTGCAGCACCCGGTGGCAAGACCGGCCACATCCTCGAGTCTGCCAATGTCGATCTGCTGGCGCTCGATAGCGATGCCAAGCGTTTGCCGCGCATTGAAGAAAATCTGGAACGCCTGCAACTCAGCGCCAAATTGAAAAGCGGCGATGCCGGCAAAGCTGGCTGGTGGGATGGGCGCCCCTTCGACCGTATCATCGCCGATGTGCCGTGCACCGCGTCGGGGATCGTGCGGCGTCATCCCGATATCCGCTGGCTGCGGCGCAAAGCCGATGCAGCTCAGTTGGCAACAGTTTCTGCACTAATTTTGGACAACCTTTGGAGAATGCTGGGTCCCGATGGTAAATTGCTGTACGTAACTTGTTCGGTCTGGCCGCAAGAATCGGAAGCGCAGGCAGCCGCATTTGCTGTAAGAAATGGCGCCGTGCGACTCGAAGCACCGGGTCAGCTCTTGCCAACGACTAGCAAGGACGAGGATCATGATGGCTTGTTCTATGCGCTGTTCCAAAAGCCATCGTCTGCCCAATAATCTTTTAATCATACTGAACGGCCCTGCGGCCCCACCCTGACGCGTGACGCTACGATTCCCTCATTTTGCCCTGTACTGGCTACTGGCTGCCCTGTTGTTCGGGCTTGGTCTGAGCCAGCAGTCGGTCCATGCCGCAGATAATGTCGAGATCACCAAAGCGCAGATTGAATCTGGCGAAGACGGCTACAAGCTCGCCTCGGGCTTTAATTTCGAGCTCAATCGTGGTCTTGAAGATGCGATCACGCGCGGCTTTACGCTTTATTTCACGACCGATGTCGAGCTCACGCGCCGGCGCTGGTACTGGTTCGATGAAAAGACCCAGAACACCACGCAGACAGTGCGCATCTCCTACAACCTGCTCACGCGCCAGTATCACGCGGCGATCTACCATCCCTCCAGTAACGGCCGCCTGCAACAGACTTTCGCTTCGCTCGACGATGCGCTCTCGCTCGTGCGCCGCCCGAGTCGCTGGATCGTGGCCGAAAAGGGCGCGCTGAAACCGGGCGAAACCTATCTCGTCAGCGTGCGCATGCGACTCGACCTGGACCAGTTATCCAAGCCCTTCCAGATCCATGCCCTCAACAATAGCGACTGGCGCCTGAGCTCGGACTGGAAATACTTCACCTACAGGGCCGAGTAAGCGTGAGTGGCATGTTGCGCTATCTGCTGGTCGTTGGCAGTGCTGTCGCCGGCATCCTGCTGTTCCTGCTGGCCTCGGCCTCGGAAAATTCCGCCGCGTTTGACCAGCAATATCCGTGGCTGCTCGGCTTGAATGTGCTGGTCGCGATCGCCCTGCTGGTGATGGTGCTGCTGCTGCTGGGCGGGCTGTACCGGCGCCACAAGCAAAAGCGCTTCGGCTCGCGCCTGATGACGCGCCTGGTGCTGCTGTTTGCAATCATCGGCGTCTTGCCCGGCGTGGTCATCTATATGGTCTCGGTGCAGTTCGTGTCGCGCTCGATTGAATCGTGGTTTGATATCCGCGTTGAATCGGCGCTCGAATCGGGCTTGAACCTGAGCCGCTCGGCTCTCGATACCTCGCTCAGCGATCTCGGCGCCAAGGCGCGCAGCATTGCAAGTGAGTTGACCGGCGTATCCGACTTCGCCCAGATCAACCAGCTGGCGCGCTTGCGCGACCAGAATCCACAACTGCAAGCCACGGTCATCACCAGTAACGGTCGCATCCTCGCCAATATCGGTGGACGCGTCAGTGCGCTCGTGCCCGAACTGCCGAGTGCGGCCATGCTGCGCCAGGCGCGCTACTCGCGCGGCTATACCGGTATCGAAGGCGGACCGGAAACCAATGACGTTGGCGATGAAGTGCGTAGCAAGGATGGGTCAGGCGTGGCCTCGCCGCTCAATGGTCCGAGCAATCTGCGTCTGCGCGCTGTGGTCGCCATTCCGGAAGCTGTCGATGGCATGAAACTGATGGGGGAAACCCGCTTCCTGCAGCTGCTGCAGCCGGTGCCACCGCAGCTCGCCGCGAATGCCGAAGCACTGCGCGTGGCTTATGGCGAATACCAGGAGCGCTCGCTCGGCCGCTCGGGCCTGCGCAAGATGTACATCATCACGCTGACATTGACGCTGCTATTGGCGATTTTTGGCGCGATCCTCAGCGCCTTCCTGATCGCTACCGATCTTGCGCGACCATTGTTGCTGCTGGCCGAAGGCACCAAGGCCGTCGCTGAAGGTAATTTTTCACCGCGCCCCATCGTCGCCACGAAAGATGAACTCGGCACGCTGACCCAGTCCTTCAACATGATGACCAAGCAGCTGTTCGATGCGCGCACCGCCGTCGAGCGCAATCGTGCCGCACTCGAAAATGCCAAGGCCTACCTCGAGTCAGTTCTGGCGAATATGTCAGCTGGCGTGATGGTACTGGACGGTCATTTCAAACTGGTGACCTGCAACGAATCGGTCGAGCGCATCCTGCAGCGCGATTTCGATCAGCATATTGGCACGGCACTCAATAGCATTGCTGGGCTGGAAACGTTTTCAAACGCGATCACGCGCGGCTTTTCACAGCAGAGTGCGCAAGCCGCCGCCGACGGCGCCCAGCACCTGCACTGGCAACAGCAAATCGAAATCGAAATCGAGCGCAGCTCGCAACCTGCGCGCCACAGTGAGTTCCTGGAGGTCGATCCCGACACCACGCTAACCCTGCTCGCGCGCGGCTCGCACCTGCCCGGCGCCGGCGGGATAGGCTATGTCGTCGTGTTCGATGATATTTCCGAAGTCATCTCAGCCCAGCGCTCCATTGCCTGGGGCGAAGTCGCGCGCCGACTTGCGCATGAAATCAAGAATCCGCTGACACCGATCCAGCTATCGGCCGAGCGCATGCAGATGAAGCTGGTGTCGAAATTGAATGAACAGGATGCCGCCTTGCTCAACCGCGGCACCGCAACCATTGTCAATCAGGTCAATGCGATGCAGCGCATGGTCGATGATTTCCGCGACTATGCCAAGGCACCACCGGCGATGCTGGCGCCACTTGATTTGAATGCGCTGATTGAAGAGATCCTCAACCTCTACATCAGTGGCGACGAACGCGATGTCATCGAGGCACATTTGGCAGAAGAGCTGCCGCACGTGATGGGCGATGCGACGCAATTACGACAAGTCATTCACAATCTTTTACAAAATGCGCAGGACGCCATTGCCGAGCGCGCGGCCGATGCACCGCCACCCAAGGTCACAATCACCACCGATGAAATTCATTACCGAAATGCCGACGGTGCCGTCAGTACAGCGGTTCAGCTGCAAATTCTCGATAACGGCAGCGGATTTTCACCAAAAATCCTTGCACGCGCGTTTGAACCCTACGTCACGTCGAAACCACGTGGCACAGGACTTGGTTTGCCGATGGTCAAAAAAATTATTGACGAGCACGGCGGACGCATCGATATTCAAAATCGTACGGAAACGAATGGCGCGAAAATCGCGATTTTACTGTTAAAGTTAAGCACCGACTCAGCACCTGCAGTCAGCGCAACTTGAGGCTAACTGACAAGCGGCTGAGTGCGTCAGCGGCGACGACAGCAAGCCCGGTTTTTATTTGCAAGCATGACGATGCTCCGGACCAGATTACCGGCATCAATCAACGCAGAAAGAGGGAAGGAAAACACCGCAATGGCTAACATCCTGGTAGTTGATGATGAAATGGGTATCCGCGAATTACTGTCTGAAATTCTCGGCGATGAAGGCCATGTCGTGGCAACCGCAGAGAACGCCCAACAGGCGCGCGAACTCCGTGCCAACGGCACACCGGACCTGGTCTTGCTCGATATCTGGATGCCCGACACCGATGGCGTCACGCTACTGAAGGAATGGCAGCGCGATGGACTGCTGACGATGCCGGTGATTATGATGTCCGGACATGCGACCATCGATACCGCCGTCGAAGCGACGCGCATCGGCGCCATGAGCTTTCTAGAAAAGCCAATCTCACTGCAAAAACTACTGAAGGCCGTGCAGCAGGGCCTCACGCGCGGCCATGAACCCGTGCGGGTGCCGAGCTTTCATACGCGTCCGACCATGGCGGTACACACCGAAGCACAGGTAAGCCACCACAAGGAAGTCGCCTTCGCTTACGTCAGCCCCTCACCAATGATGGGCATGCAGTCGAGCTCGATGTCGCTGCAGTCGAACGAAACCCAAGTCTTCACACTGTCTTTTGATTTGCCGCTGCGTGAAGCACGCGACGCATTCGAACGTGCTTATTTCGAACATCATCTGCAACGTGAAAACGGCAGCATGACGCGCGTGGCCGAACGTACCGGACTTGAGCGCACCCATCTGTACCGTAAACTGAAACAGCTCGGCGTCGAACCGGGCCGAGGCCACCGCAAGGCGTGAACACGCGTACGACCCTGGTCACAGGCGCATCTGCCGCGATTCGAGAAGCGACAATTTGCGCGCTAATCTCAGCCTCGGCTACACAAGATCGTTCGGCAGTGATCCTTGAAGGTCTCGCAAACGGGCAAGATCCCTTCGCCCTGCTCGACGCTCGCACGCTCCCGCAGATCGTTCGCATTGCCCCGGGCTGTCTCTGCTGCAGTGGCAACCTGACCATGCGCGTGACACTCAACCGGGTACTCCGACAGCGTCCTTCACAGCTTTACATCAGCCTGGCAAACAGTCTGCATTTGACCCAGATCGAAGCCTTCCTGTCGACCCCGACCTATACCCAATGGCTGACGCTGACCGCCTCGCACCACTGCGACGAAGCAGCCTAAATCGCAGCGCTTATTTCTTGCGCCACGCAGGAATCTTACGAGCCCGTCTTAGTCTAAAACTTGAATTCGCGTGAATGAATAATTTTGTGACTTTGCGATTCATGTCAGCTTCCTCGATCAGATAGTGCCAGTCCCAAGCTTGAAAACCGGGGATGCGACGCCATCTGACTTACATTATGGCGCTGTTGCAGTTTCAGCCCAATTCCAGCTTAAGGAGTACACATGAACTTGATATACAACAGCGAGCAGTACAGCGTCGTGGAATTTGGCATTGATGACCAGCGTGACGCATTACGCTCAGGCGGCTATGAAATCGTCGACAAGCCGGGCAAGCGCGAAATTTTCATTGGCGGGATACTCGCGGAAGCCTTCCGCAAGAATGTCGAAGACCTGATCGCGACCGAGCCCAGCGTTGAGGACATTGATGACTTCCTTGCCATTTACGATGTGCTGATGAGCCAGCCCGTGATTTTGCATTAATCCGGTCGGCTGGACGTACAGTAATGCGGCCTGCCGCCGCCCTCAGGCAGCTAGTGCCACCGCGAGTGCAACAGCACGGTATACTCGCCGCATGCATGCCAATTCCCGTATCGTCACCAGCAGCCAGAGCGGCATCCATGAGCAGCTCGCGCAGACTGTCGCGCGCCATGCGCACAGCGAGTTTCGCAAACCCGTCATGGCTTATAACCAGAGTGCTTTCGACGCCAGCATGTTCGCCTGGCACGCGGCCGGCAGCGCGCCGCTGATTCTTGATGCCGGCTGCGGCGTGGGTCTGTCCACGCTCAATCTGGCGCAGCAGTTTCCCGATCATTTCGTCATTGGCATCGACCAGTCGGCCGACCGCACCGGCCGCAAGACGGAATGGCGCGGCGACCTGCCGACCAATTTCATCCGCCTGCGCGCCGAGCTCGCCGATTACTGGCGTCTGCTGCATGCCGCTGGCGTGCGTCTGGCGCGCCACTATGTGCTGTATCCGAATCCCTGGCCGAAGAAGCCGCAGCTCGGGCGACGCTGGCATGGCCATCCGGTGTTCCCGACCATGCTCGCGCTCGGCGGGCATTTCGAATGCCGCAGTAACTGGCAGATCTACATAGAAGAGTGCGCCGCGGCGCTGACGCAATTGAGTGGTCAGACGGTGCTGCCGGAAGCCTATGATGGTGGTCCTGCGCCGATCACGCCGTTCGAGCAGAAATACCTCGCGTCCGGACATCAGCTATGGCGCTGCAGGGTGCATCTGCCGGCCAGCAGCCAACAATAACAAGACAGGGAAAATCATGTGCCAGCTACTCGGAATGAATTGCAATATCCCCACCGACATCGTGTTCAGCTTTACCGGCTTTGCCACGCGCGGCGGCGGCACCGATGTCCATCATGACGGCTGGGGCATCGCCTTTTTCGAGGGCGCCGGCGTGCGTCACTTTGTCGATTACCAGGCCGCGGTGCGCTCACCGATCGCCGACCTGATCAAGCGTTATCCGATCAAATCCAAAAACGTGATCGCGCACATCCGCAAGGCGACCCAGGGCGAAGTCACGCTGGAAAATTGCCATCCCTTCGTGCGCGAACTGTGGGGGCGTTACTGGGTGTTTGCACACAATGGCGACTTGAAGGAATTCGCGCCCGAGCTTGATGGCAGCTTCCGGCCGGTCGGCACGACCGACAGCGAACTGGCGTTCTGCCATATTTTGCAGCAGCTGCGCGCGCGTTTCGGTCAACAGCTCCCGGCATTGGCAGAGTTGTCTGCTGCGCTACGTGAGTTGACTACGGCGATTGCCGCGCATGGCACATTCAACATGATGCTCTCGGACGGATCGGCCTTATTTACGCATTGCTCGACGAATCTCTACTATGTCGTGCGCAAATATCCCTTCGCGACCGCGAAATTATCCGACGAAGATGTGCTCGTCGATTTCTCCGAAGTCACCACGCCCAATGACCGCGTCGCCGTGATCGTCACCGAACCGCTGACGACGAATGAAACCTGGATCCCCTTTGCGCCGGGCGAAATGCGCGTGTTTGTCGACGGCGAGCCGGTCGACTCATAAACCGATCAAGGCAGGCACGGCGCGAGCCAGCGCTCGACATCATCCTTGCTCGCGCCTCGGCGTTTGACCATGTCGTTGAACTGGTCGGTGCCGATTTTTCCAACGCTGAAATACTTCGCTTCCGGGTGCGCCAGATAGAATCCTGATACGGCCGCACCCGGGAACATCGCGAAGGACTCGGTCAGCTGCATACCGATCTCTTCCGCATTCAAGACCTTGAACATGTCCGCCTTGACCGTATGCTCGGGGCAGGCAGGATAGCCAGGTGCAGGACGGATGCCGGCATAGCTTTCCTTGATCAACGCCTCGTTGCTCAAATCTTCACTAGACGCATAACCCCACAAATCCTTACGTACGCGCTCATGTAAATATTCAGCGAAGGCTTCAGCAAGGCGGTCAGCCAGCGACTTCAACATGATCGAGGAATAATCATCATGCGCGGCTTCAAAGCGCTGCTCATGCTTTTCTATGCCCAGTCCGGCTGTCACGGCAAACATGCCGATATAGTCCGCAACGCCGGAAGATTTGGGCGCGATGAAATCGGCCAGACACTGGTTCGGCCGGCGCACGCCGTCGATGACGGGCTTCTCGGTTTGCTGGCGCAAGCCGTAATACGTGAACGCGACTTCGCTGCGCGTATCGTCGGTGTAGATTTCGATATCGTCGTCATGGACGCTATTTGCCGGCAGCATGCTGATGACGCCATTGGCGGTAAGCCAGCGGCCTTCGATGATTTTCTTTAGCATCGCCTGGCCTTCTTCGTAGACCTTGGTGGCGGCCTCGCCCACGACAGAATCGCTCAGGATGGCTGGGAACGGACCCGCCAGATCCCAGGTCTGGAAGAACGGACCCCAGTCGATATAGCGCGCCAGCGTCGCCAGATCGACATTCTTGATTTCCCGACGACCGATGAATTTTGGCTTGACGGGCGCGAAGCTGAGCTGCGCCTTGTTCGCGCGCGCCGCGGCCAGGCTGATCATCGGGACCGCCTTCTTGTTCGCATGCTGCTCGCGGATGCGCGCGTAATCGGTGGCGATATCGCTGACGTATTGTTCACGCGTCTCCGGCGTCAGCAGTGATTGTGCCACTGCCACAGCGCGCGAGGCATCGGCCACGTAGACGACCGGGCCATCGTAATTCTGCGCGATCTTGACCGCTGTATGCGCGCGGCTCGTGGTCGCGCCGCCGATCAGCAGCGGCGTCTTCTGGTCGCGGAAATACGGATCGCGCTGCATCTCCTTGGCGACATAGGCCATTTCTTCCAGCGACGGCGTGATCAAGCCGCTTAGTCCAATGATGTCAGCGTTCTCCGCCTTGGCCATGGCCAGGATCTGCGAACATGGCACCATTACGCCCATGTTCACGACTTCGAAGTTATTACATTGCAGGACCACCGTGACAATGTTCTTGCCGATGTCGTGGACGTCGCCCTTGACGGTGGCGATGACGATCTTGCCGCGCGGCTTATTGTCGCCGCTGCGCTTCTTTTCTTCCTCGATGTAGGGCACGAGATGGGCGACGGCCTGCTTCATGACGCGCGCCGACTTGACCACCTGCGGCAGGAACATCTTGCCCTGGCCGAACAGGTCACCAACCACATTCATGCCATCCATGAGCGGGCCTTCGATGACCTGGATAGGCCGCTCGAAACCCTGGCGCGCTTCTTCGGTATCTTCGACGATCCATTGCGTGATGCCATGCACGAGCGCATGCGAGAGGCGCTCGCCGACTGCGCGGTTACGCCATTCCAGCGTCGCCTCTTCCTTCTTGTCGCCGGCCTTCAGGGTCGCGGCGAATTCAATCATGCGCTCGGTGGCATCTTCGCGACGATTCAGCACGACGTCTTCGACATGCTCGCGCAATTCCGGCGCGAGATCGTCGTAGATGCCGACCATGCCGGCGTTGACGATCCCCATGGTCATGCCGGCCTTGATGGCGTGATACAGGAAAACGGTGTGAATCGCTTCACGTGCAGGATCATTGCCGCGGAAGCTGAAGCTGACGTTGGAGACGCCGCCGCTGATTTTTGCGTGCGGCAGATTGGCACGGATCCAGCGCGTGGCATTGATGAAATCGACGGCGTAATTATTGTGTTCTTCGATGCCGGTGGCGATGGCGAAAATATTCGGATCGAAGATGATGTCTTCCGGCGGAAAGCCGACTTCTTCCGTCAGGAGCTTGTAGGCGCGCGCGCAAATCTCGGTCTTGCGCTCGAAGGTATCGGCCTGGCCCTGCTCATCAAACGCCATCACGATCACGGCGGCGCCATAGCGCAGGCACAGGGTGGCCTGGCGCAGGAATTCCGCTTCGCCCTCTTTCATGGAAATCGAATTCACGATCGCTTTGCCCTGCACGCATTTCAGGCCGGCTTCGATGACCGACCATTTCGAGGAGTCGATCATCAGCGGTACACGCGCAATATCCGGCTCGGAGGCGATCAGGTTCAAAAAGCGCGTCATCGCCGCGACAGAATCGAGCATCGCCTCATCCATATTGATGTCGATGATCTGCGCGCCATTCTCGACCTGCTGGCGGGCCACGCTCAAGGCTTCGTCGTATTGTTCGTTCAGGATCAGGCGCGCGAATACCTTGGAGCCGGTCACGTTGGTACGCTCACCGACATTCACGAACAGGGAAGCGTCGTCGATGATGAAGGGCTCGAGGCCAGACAGACGCGTTGCCGGCGCAATTTCGGGTACCTTGCGCGGCGCGATGGTCGCGACCACGTCGGCAATCGCACGGATATGGTCGGGCGTGGTGCCGCAGCAGCCGCCGGCGATATTGACGAAGCCGCTCTCGGCGAATTCCTTCAGCAGCGACGAGGTGTCGGCCGGCAGTTCATCGAAGCCGGTGTCACTCATCGGATTGGGCAAGCCGGCGTTCGGGTAAATGCACACGAAGGTGTCGGCGATCTTTGACAGCTCTTCAGCATACGGACGCATCAGCGCCGCGCCGAGCGCGCAGTTCAAGCCGATCGTGAGTGGGCGCGCATGGCGCACCGAATGCCAGAAGGCGGGCACGGTCTGCCCTGACAAGATACGCCCCGACGCATCCGTGACGGTACCGGAAATCATCAGCGGCAAACGTTTGCCCGACTCTTCAAAATAGGTCTCGATGGCGAACAGCGCGGCCTTGCAGTTCAGCGTATCGAAGATTGTTTCGACCAGCAGCACATCGGCGCCGCCATCGATCAGACCCCGCGTCTGTTCGAGATAAGTCGCCACGAGCTGATCGAAGGTGACATTACGCGCTGCCGGGTCGTTGACGTCTGGTGAAATCGACGCGGTCTTCGGCGTCGGTCCCAGCGCGCCGGCGACGTAACGCGGCTTGTCCGGCGTCGAATACAGGTCGCAGGCGGCGCGCGCGAGTTTGGCAGCCTGCACATTCATTTCATAGGCAAGGTGCGCCATGTGGTAATCGTCTTGCGCCACTGTCGTCGCACCAAAGGTATTGGTCTCGATCAGGTCGGCGCCCGCGGCCAGGTATTTGCCATGGATTTCACTGATGATGTGCGGCTGGGTCAGCGTCAGCAATTCGTTATTGCCTTTGACGAAGAGCTCCTTGCCCGGCACGCTGAAATCAGCGAAACGGCCATTCGGTCCGCCGCGATAATCTTCTTCAGTCAGTTTATATTGCTGAATCATCGTGCCCATGGCGCCGTCGAGCACAAGAATGCGCTGGCTCAGGAGTTCGCGCAGGCGCGCTTCGACGGGGGAGATGGAATCACGATTCATGGCTGCCTCTAAAACACGTTCAAACAGTATTGGTCTACGCAGTCTGGCGATCAGCGCTGTAAAGCCTGAACGACCGAAGCCGCATAGAAAACGAAGATAACAAAAAACCCGGCCCCCATTGCGGTGGTCGGGTTCGTGGCCATCCGCTTTAGCTGCATTTATGAGTGGGACTGGCTACCCGGGCGCCCGCAAGCTGGGTTTGACTGGGTCAAATCGGCGCATTGAAATTATACGGGTAATCACGCTGCAGCGTAAAGGCGGCCGCAGAGCACGCCACATGAAATAAATAGGCAAAAAAAAGCCCGCTAAAAAGCGGGCTGAAGTCCATATCGGTTAGAGACATGGAGGAGACAGGCGAATCATAAGAACTTTTGCCGCAGTGCGCCAATTTTCATTACACATATCGGACATTCACAAAACGCATATCTAAGTAGGCTCAAGCGAAACGCCCTCCCTCCATGGGAAACGCCTTGAGGAATTCCGCCGCAGGCAAACGCTTGCCGCCCGGCTTTTGCAATTCCGTCACGCGCAAGACCCCATCGCCGCAAGCCACGAGTACCCCCTGCACGGCATTCGCCGCCAGAATATCGCCGGGCGAAGCAGCTGTCGGCGCGTTCACGACACTGGCATTCCATAATTTGACGGGCGTACCGGCAAAATTACCGATCGCGCCAGGAAACGGATTAAAAGCGCGAATCCGCCGATCGAGCACGGCTGCCGGCAGGCGAAAATCCAGCGCAGCTTCTTCCTTGCTGATCTTGGCTGCATATGTGACGCCCTGCTCCGGCTGCGGCTGTGCCGGTAATGTGCCGGCCTCGAGCTGGCGCAGCGCGTCTACCAGCATGCGCGCGCCTAGTGCTGCGACCTTGTCATGCAGGCTGCCGGTCGTATCGTCGTCCGCGATAGGCAAACTTTGCATCATCAGCATCGGCCCGGTATCGAGACCTTCATTCATTTGCATGATGGTCACGCCGGTCTCGCTGTCACCGGCTTCAATGGCGCGATGGATCGGTGCTGCACCGCGCCAACGCGGCAGGAGCGAACCGTGGATATTGATGCAGCCGCGCGGCGGCAAGGAAAGAAAGGATTGCGGCAGGATCAGCCCGTAAGCGGCGACGACCATGATGTCGTGTGGCGTCGCTTCAACGAGTGCATGCGCCTCGCGCGCGACCTCGGGATGTTTCCCATCCAGACGCAGCGACACGGGCTGTGCGACCGGAATGCCGTGCTGGAGCGCCAGCTGCTTGACGGCCGACGCATGCAGCTGCATACCGCGCCCGGCCGGACGGTCGGGCTGGGTCAGAACCAAGGGCACTTGCATGCCGGCGTCGAGCAAGGCGTGCAAGGCGACGGCGGCGAATTCGGGAGTCCCGGCAAATATGATTTTCATCTCGGGATTGTAGTACGAAGTCGTTCAACGAGCTGCAAGTTTGCCCTTGTCGCGCTGATGTTCGCGCTCTTCCTTGATGATTTTCGCCTTGATTCTGTTGCGCTTGAGCGGCGACAGATATTCCACAAAAATCTTGCCCTTCAAGTGATCCATTTCATGCTGAATACACACCGCCAGCAAGCCATCGGCTTCCACCGTGAATTCCTTGCCATCGACGTCGAGCGCGCGCACGTGCACCTGCGCCGGCCGCTCGACATCGTCATAGACGCCGGGTACCGACAGGCAGCCTTCGTCGTAGACTTTTTTCTCGGCGCTGGCCCAGATGATTTCGGGATTGATGAAGACTTGCAGCTGGTCCTGCGCATCCGAAGTATCGATGACGAGCAATTGCTCATGCACGTCGACCTGGGATGCGGCCAGTCCAACGCCGGGTGCTTCATACATGGTTTCCGCCATGTCACGCACCAGCTGTTTCAGACGCGCATCAAACACGGTGACGGGTTTAGCCACCTTATGCAGGCGCGGATCGGGGTAACGCAAAATATTAAGTAATGGCATACGGAAGGCATACAGCGTTTGCGCAACAAAAGCACGGATCGGGCATGTGGTTTGTCTTGCTAGTTCACGGATTTATGGGCAAACTTTAATTCAGTTTGACAAGGGCTATTGCCGGTTTCTTGCGATCATTTTTGCATGCAAATAAGTCACTGCGTCAAATCAATGCGATGCGATTTCTGGTGCGCGCAATCCTGCTGCGCATGTGGCGATTCCAGCTACCAGAGAGTGACCGCGCCTACCGGACAGACAATGAAAAATTTTAACACAGCTGCCTGCGCCGTATTTTCCTTCCTCGTTTTACTTCCGTTCAGCGCACAGTCCGCGGCTGCAACGCCTCCTGCCAGCATGGAGTCCAAGCAGGCTGGCACGACGCAATGTACCTTCTTGCCGAATGCGCCAGACCAGCATCTGGTCGTCAAGCGCGACACGCTGTGGGACATCGCTGGCAAATTTCTCGAGCATCCCTGGTGCTGGCCGCAAGTCTGGGGCATGAACCGTGACCAGATCCATGATCCGCACTGGATTTATCCGGGCCAGACTGTCTACTTCAACCGAGCCGCCGGGCGTTTGCAGCTGACACCACCGGGCCAGGACGCCGATGCGGACAATATCGTGCGCCTGCAGCCGCAAATCCGTTCCAGCGCGCCGCAAAACGAGGCGATCCCGACCATCAGTGCGGAACAGATAGCGCCTTTCCTCGCGCGACCGCTGATCGTCACGGAACATCAGTTCAAGGATGCGCCAGTGATCATGGCGACTCCCGAAGGCCATGTGTATTTGTCACGCAATGATCTCGCCTATGTGCGCGGCGCGCTGCACGAGGCCGTCGATTATCATGTCTTCCGTCCGGGCCAGCCCTTGCTTGATCCGGAAAGCAATCTCGTGCTGGGCTACGAGGCAAAATATCTCGGCATGGCACACCTGCAGCGCGCCGCGAAGAGCGCCGATGAAGCGCATCGATTTATCATCACCGAATCGCGCGAGGAAATCGGCCTGCATGACCGCCTGCTGCCCTTGATGCCAGCCGGCCCGAATAATTATGTGCCGCATGCGCCGGCACAGACGATCGATGCGCGGGTCGTGGCCATTTACGGTGGCGGCTCGCAAGCCGGCCAATATCAGGTCATCTCGATTAATCGCGGCACGCAGCATGGCCTGGATGTCGGTGCAACGTTCGAATTACAGAGGCGTGGCGCGACGGTGCCGGATGTTACGGACAAGCGCAAGCCGGTCAAATTGCCGGATCTGCAATACGGTACCCTGCTCATTTTCCGCGTCTTCGATACGCTCGCTTACGGCCTCATCATGCAAGTCAGCGATGCCGTGCGTGTCGGTGACATTGCGAAATCCCCTTAAGCGCACCCGCCATGGTCGACAGCATTGAGGTCGCTGACTGGCTCAGGCTGGCGCATACGCGTGGCGTAGGTCTCACCTTGGTGCGCAAACTACTTGCGCGCTTTGGTTTGCCGGCGCATGTATTTTCTGCCGACTACAACGCCTTGCGCACAGTCGCGCCAGCCAGCAAGATAGACGCACTGCTGGCGCCGGTCGATGCTGCGCTGCTGGCGCGCACACTGGACTGGCTGGCGCAGCCGGGGAATCATTTGGTGACGCTGGCCGACGCACACTATCCGCCGATGTTGCTCGAAATTCCCGATCCGCCGCTACTGCTCTATGTCAAAGGCCGCTGTGACTTACTCGGCCAAGCTGCCATAGCGATCGTCGGTAGCCGCAATGCGAGCGCGCAGGGCATGGCCAATGCTGAAAAATTTTCTGCCGTATTCAGCGATACCGGACTGTGCATCGTTTCCGGCATGGCGCTCGGTATCGACACCGCTGCCCATCAAGGCTGCCTGCGCGCCGGCGGCGCAACCATTGCCGTGATCGGCACCGGCGCCGACATCATTTACCCCGCGCGTAATCGCCCTCTGGCGCATGACATCGCCGCTCACGGCGCCATCATCAGCGAATACCCGCTGGGTACGCCGGCCATCACTGCAAACTTCCCGCGCCGTAACCGCATCATCAGCGGCCTCGCGCGCGGCGTACTCGTCATCGAGGCGGCGGCGCACTCAGGCTCGCTGATCACGGCGCGTATGGCTGGCGAACAGGGGCGTGATGTCTTTGCCATTCCCGGCTCCATCCATTCACCGCTGGCCAAGGGCTGTCACCAGCTGATCCGTCAGGGTGCGATGCTGGTCGAGTCGCCACATGAAGTCCTCGAGGCGCTGGCAGTTAATCAAAACGACAATAAACGCCAAAAAAGCAACACTGAAAACGACACGTCAGCGATCGCACAAGATGGCGTACTCGACCAGATCGGCTTCGACCCGGTCGACACCGATACGCTCGCAGCCCGTTGCAAGCTAAGCCAGGCCGAGCTTAGCGCCCGGTTGCTCATGCTTGAGATGGATGGCGTGATCGAATTGTTGGCCAGCGGCGCCTATCAGCGCGTGAGCTGAACTTGCCTTTATTGCACGTCCCGCAATGCGCACGGCTCCCTGATTATTCCAAGAACTTATTCCCGCTTTTGACATCTTTCAATTTGATGTATGCTTTTCCCAGAGCGCTGCAATTTGACCCAGTCGAATGCGACGCCGCTGTTTGTATTTTTGCGTATTAAAAGAACCTGTTGGTCCCGGCCTGCTCTTGCAGTTTTTGCAGAAGATCCATAGACCGAATTTTCTGGTGCTGATGCCCTCAGTTTGCACCGTAACCCTAACGCTAAAGTACAACCATGTTTGATATCCTCGTCTACCTCTACGAAACGTATTACCGGCCCGACGCTTGCCCGACTTCGGCAGCGCTCGTCAAAAAACTCTCGGCAGTCGGCTTTGAAGAAGAGGAAATCTCCAAGGCGCTGGACTGGCTCACGGATCTCGCCGTGACGACCAATGACCTGTCGGATCAGTACACGCAGCAGACCGCCTTCTCGTTCGGCACACGTATCTATGTCGACCGTGAGCTCGACACGCTCGGTACGGCTGCAATCGGTTTCATCCAGTTCCTTGAATCCGCCAAGGTCATCAATCCGATCCAGCGCGAAATCGTAATTGAACGGGCGATTGCCGCCAGCGATGAAGCGATCTCACTCGATAAGCTCAAAGTGATCGTGCTCATGGTGCTATGGAGCCAGGGCAAGGAGCCGGACAGCCTGATGTTCGACGAATTGTTCCTCGATGAAGATGATGCGGAACCGCGGCTTTTGCATTAAGTCCACTCCGACGCTCGTTCGGGTACTGGTATTCCTTTAATATGCGGCGGACCGGCACAGTGCCGGTCGCTCCGACTTGCGGATTTCGCCGCATCGCGCTTATCATTGGCCGCTTATCTGGTGCTACGTTGTGGTATTGGCATATTTTGCCGGAACCTAACTACGGTACACTGCGCCTGAATTGAGCCTGACCGGATGCACACCCCGCGCGCTTTGACGCGCCCACCAAGAGAATATTTCTATGACAAAAACCCTCATCATCGCCGAGAAGCCCTCTGTCGCGAATGACATCGCGAAGACGCTCGGCGGCTTTACCAAGCACGATGAGTACTTCGAATCTGACAAGTATGTTCTGTCATCGGCAGTCGGCCATCTGGTCGAAATCATGGTGCCGGAAGAATATGACGTCAAACGCGGCAAATGGACCTTCACGCATCTGCCGATGATTCCGCCGCATTTCGACCTGAACCCGATCGCCAAGACCGAAGCGCGTCTTAAAGTACTGAACAAGCTCATCAAGCGCAAGGACGTCACCGCGCTGATCAATGCCTGCGACGCCGGGCGCGAAGGCGAGCTGATTTTCCGCCTGATCGCGCAATACGCGAAAGCCAAACAGCCGGTCAAACGTCTGTGGCTGCAATCCATGACGCCGGGCGCGATCCGCGAAGGCTTCACGAAATTGCGCGACGATACAGAAATGATGCCATTGGCCGACGCCGCGCGCTGCCGCAGCGAAGCCGACTGGCTCATCGGCATCAACGGTACGCGCGCCATGACGGCCTTTAACTCGAAGGAAGGCGGCTTTTACCTGACCACGGTAGGCCGGGTGCAAACGCCGACGCTGTCCATCGTCGTCGAGCGCGAAGAGAAGATCAAAAAATTCGTCGCCCGTGATTTCTGGGAAGTGCGCGCCGATTTCGTCTGCGCCGCTGGCATTTACGAAGGCCGCTGGCTCGACCGCAGCTTCCACGGTGATGAAACCGACCCGGAAAAGAAGGCCGAGCGCCTCTGGAGCAAGGCCGCCGCAGAATCCATTGTCACCGCCTGCCGCGGCAAGCAAGGCACGGTCACGGAAGAGTCCAAGCCGACCACGCAAATGGCGCCGGCTCTGTTCGATCTGACCAGCCTGCAGCGTGAAGCGAACTCGCGCTTTGGATTTTCGGCAAAAAATACACTGGGACTGGCGCAAGCCTTGTATGAAAAGCACAAGGTTCTGACCTATCCGCGTACCGATTCCAAGCATCTGCCGGAAGACTATATCGCCACCGTCAAGGAGACCATGGCGACGCTGTCGGAGAATCATAACTACCAGCCTTTCTCGTCGCAGATCCTGAACAAGAACTGGGTTACACCGAACAAGCGCATTTTCGACAACACGAAAATCAGCGATCACTTTGCGATCATCCCGACCACGCAGGCGCCGAAGAACCTGTCCGAGCCTGAGCAAAAGCTGTATGACCTGGTCACGCGCCGCTTCATGTCGGTGTTTTTCCCGGCCGCGAAATTCCAGGTCACGACGCGTTACACGGCCGTACTCGGCCACGAATTCAAGACCGTCGGCAAAGTCATGGTCGACCCAGGCTATCTGGCTATCTACGGCAAGGAAGTCGCCGCCGACAAGGAAGATGAAAACAGCGGCATCCTCGTCGCTGTCGCGCCCGGTGAAAAAGTCCAGACCGACACGATCAGTGCCAACGGACTCGTCACGAAACCGCCCGCCCGCTATTCTGAAGCCACGCTGCTGTCGGCCATGGAAGGCGCAGGCAAGACCATCGACGATGAAGAATTGCGCGATGCGATGGCCGGCAAGGGTCTCGGCACGCCAGCCACGCGCGCAGCCACGATCGAAGGTTTGCTGTACGAGCGCTACCTGTTGCGCGAAGGTCGCGAGCTGATTCCGACGGCCAAGGCGTTCCAGCTGATGACGCTGCTGCGCGGCTTGGGCATCAAGGAATTAACGGCGCCGGAATTGACGGGCGAATGGGAATACAAGCTGTCGCAAATGGAACGCGGCAAGATCAGCCGTGAAGAATTCATGCGCGAAATTGCGCAAATGACGCAAATCATCGTCAAGCGCGCCAAGGAATACGACAAGGACACCATCCCCGGCGATTACCATACGCTGCATTCACCTTGCCCGAATTGCGGCGCGGTGATGAAGGAAAACTACCGGCGTTTCGCCTGCTCGACCTGCGAATTCTCGATGAGCAAAACGCCGGGCAGCCGGCAATTTGAAATCACCGAAGTCGAGGAATTACTGGTCAAGCGCACCATCGGCCCGCTGCAAGGTTTCCGCTCGAAGATGGGACGGCCCTTCGCCGCCATCCTGCGCATCGTGCGCGACGAGGACATCAATAACCAGAAACTGGAATTCGATTTCGGCCAGAACCAAGATGACGATGAAAACGGCGAAGGCGTCGATTTCACCGGCCAGACTGCGCTCGGGCCTTGTCCGAAATGCGGCAAGGGCGTCTACGAAATGGGTCTGGCTTATGTCTGCGAAGATACAGTCGCGAAACCGAAAGCCTGCGATTTCCGCAGCGGCCGCATCATCCTGCAGCAGGAAGTCTTGCCGGAACAAATGGTGAAGCTGCTCAATGATGGCAAGACCGACCTGTTGCCGGGCTTTGTATCGCAGCGCACGCGTCGTCCCTTCAAGGCCTATCTGGCCAAAGGCAAGGATGGCAAGGTCAGCTTCGAGTTCGACCCGCGTCCGGCCAAGGCGCCTGCTAAGGGCCGTGCCGCCCCGGTCGCCGATCCTGATGACACTACAGAAGCTGCGCCGCGCAAGGCAACGGCCGTAAAGGCCGTTGCGAAAAAGGCGGTGGCAAAGAAAGTCGTCGCCAAGAAGGCAGTGGCAAAAAAGGCCGTAGCCAAGAAAGCCGTCGCGAAAAAAGCCGCCTGAGTCTAATGCCCTTAAGTTAGTGGCTTGCGCTGGGGCCGCTCTGAGAAATGCTGCTTGAAAAGAATGAGGGCAGATCGGGGCAAATCGCGAGAAGAACTGCTGTCGCATCAGATCGAGACAGGGCTATCGGGCGCCGCCAGACTGGTGACTTGTTAAGCCTGGCGGCGCCCGATACCCCTGACTCTGGGGCCGGCGTTGAGGCGCGACTAATTTAAAACCCCATCCGGATGGGTCGCTGGCGGTGCCTCGCTGAACTATCAGAGGCATCCGCCCTGCGCGCCCCATCCCTTAAAAAGTCAGCAGGGATGGGGCGCGCAGGGCGGATGCCGGGCCTGGAAGCCGATGCATTCCACGACATTTAAGGCAAGCGGCGCTATTAATTGCATCGGAGCGCCGAACTCTACCGAAACCGGCATTTAATCCCCCGGCGCAAAATCCGGCTCAAAGAAACACCACTTCGCCTGCGGCCAGCGCAGCTGCAAGCTGGCCTCGACTTCGTTGATCGCCGTAATCAGCGCCACGTCCGACGGCTGCGGCGCCATCTTTGCCTGCACCGCAATCATCAGCTGCTCGCCCCATTGCAGGGTAATCAGGTTGATCACCGATTCGACTTCCGGACGCGCTTCGATATGCGCCTTGATCGCGGCATTCACGTCGGGTGCGGCCGATTCACCCGTGATCATCGCTTTCACTTCACGCGTAACGACGACCGCGACGACCATCAGCAAGACACCGACGGCGACCGAGCCGGCCGCATCCCACATCGGATTGCCTGTGACGACCGTCATCAGCACTGCCAGGAAAGCGATCGCGAGACCAAACAGGGCGGCGATGTCTTCGCCGGCGACGACCATCAGCTCCGACTGGCGCGTCTCCTGAAACCATTTCACAAAAGACAGGCCATTCGAAATCTTGCGGATTTCACGCATCGCGCCATAGAGTGAAAAGCCTTCAAGCAAGACGGACACGCCCAGCACCAGCATGGCTACCAGCGGATTACTGAGCGGCTCAGGATGCTGGGCATGGCGCACACCTTCCAGTACCGAGAATGCGCCACCAAGAAAGAACAGCAAGGTCGCCACCATCATCGCCCAGAAATAGACCACACGGCCATAGCCCATCGGATGCGCGGCGTCAGGCGCGCGCTGCGCCTGACGGATACCGATCAGCAGGAATATCTGGTTCGTGCAATCGGCGAGCGAATGAATCGCCTCGGCCAGCATGGCACCGGAACCGGTGAATACCGCAGCGGCAAATTTCGCCACGGCGATACCACCGTTGGCGCCTAGCGCATAAAAAATAGCTCGCGTGGAGCCGGCTGCTTGGGCGGACATGGACACCTTCATCGATGGGGAGCGTTACACCATATCGGCTTCACCGGGCTTGCGCAAGCATATTGCCCGCCTGAGGGTGCCGACCGCTTCAAGCCGACATGCTTGCGCCCGCTCAAAATAAAGTGCTTCGTGCGCCTGCCTCAGCGCTTGTGGCTGAACTTTCAGTACATATTGACTTCTATCTTTTCGTAGCATGCGATGGCGGTACGGGGAATTCGCCATGCGCTTATTTTTTCAATTTCAGGAGAACATTATGTCCAAGTGGCTCATCCTTTTAACATGCGCGATTTCACTCACTGCGTGTAATTCCATGTCGGGCAAACCTTCCACGAGCGGTGGCTATGGTAGCAGCGGCGCAAGCGGCATGGGTGGTAACAGTGGCAGTGGCGTAGCGGTGCCGGATACCGGTTCCCTGCCCGTCTATCCCTCAAGCACACCGTCCGGCAGCGCCAGCAAGCCGGAAACCCGTGGCACAGCGGGCAGCTCCGACCGCCCGGCCAGTTCTGGCGGAAGCAGCACGACGCCAGAAAGCTCAGGCAGCTCCAGTGGCAATACCACCATGCCCATGCCTTCGGGTAGCGGCACCGGCGGCATGTATGACGGCGGCTCGTCAAATAATCCGCGTTAATTCAAGCGCCCAGCGTAATCCCTTCGAGCGCGAGCAAAGACCGTTTGCGCTCGAGACCGCCGGCATAACCGGTCAGTGCCCGTGTCGCGCCGACGACGCGATGGCAAGGCACAATGATCGACAGCGGATTGCGACCGATCGCGGCACCGACGGCGCGCACGGCCTTTGGCCTGCCGAGCTGCTGCGCCAGCTGGCCGTAACTCAGCATCTGCCCGAACGGGATCGTACACAGCGCCTGCCAGACAGCTTGCTGAAACGCGGTACCATGGCCAGCGAGCGGCAAATCAAAGTCACTACGACGGCCGGCGAAATACGCATCGAGCTGCGCGCCGGCTTCACGTAACAGGGGCAACTGCGCATCGCGCTGCCAGCCCTCCGTGCCCTTGAAATGCCGGTGTTCGGCAAAATACAGTCCATGCATGCCGCCTTCTGTGGCCGCCAGAATCAGCGAACCCAGCGGGCTGTCGTGTTCAGTGTAAGTAATCATGATTTATCCAGTGCCAGTGAATGCCAAAGCAAGAGTGCAGCATAGCCGCGCCAGGGTGACCAGTCCTGCGCGCGCAGCAGGAGCTGCTTTTCCGTCAGGCGTTCGGTCGTCGGATCATTAACGGCGGCAGCCTTTTGCAAACCCAGGTCGCCGCCCGGGAAAGCATCGGCAAAACGCAGCGCACGCAAGGCGATATATTGCGCGGTCCATTCGCCGATGCCGGCGACGGTGCGCAAATGTCGCACCGCTTCTTCCAGCGTCGTCTGCGCCGCAAAATCCATGCCGCCATCAACGACAAACTGCGCAATATTGCAAATCGTGCGCGCCCGCGCCTTGGGCAAGCCGATCTGCGCGAGTTCCAGCGGATCGGCCTGCGCGAGGGTGCCGGCCATCGGAAACTCATGCGTTACGCCGATGAAGGGCGAATCGATCGTCGCGCCATACTTTTTCACGAGCCGCCCCGACAAAGTCGTCGCCCCGGCCACACTGACCTGCTGGCCGAGCACGGCACGCACTGCCAATTCAAATGGATCAAAGGCACCCGGCACGCGCGTTCCGGGCAGACGCGTTATCGTCGTCGCCAGCAGCGGATCTTGCGCGAGTCGGGCGTGAATTGCCTGCGGATCGGCATCGAGATCGAATTGCTGACGCACGCGCTCGGTCAGCTGCGTCAAAACAGGCGCGAGCGCCGGCGCCGTCTCGAGCAAGAGTTCGCCCTGTGCCGGCAGCTGCGTCACGCGCAGCCAGCCATGCAGTGCGCCAATGCGTACGCTGCGCGCATAGGAGGCATGAGCGGGCGACGACTCGACATGCTCGACGCCGGGGATGCCGCGCATGGCAAAATACGCCAACATGTCGGGCCAGCCGAAGGGCGCGCGGGTGGCTAGCCTCAGCTCAAGCACGGCATTTTCATCCTGTACGGTCACTGTATTCATCCGAACTTTATACGCGCAGAGCGTCACAAAATCCAGCGTGTCGCGTGCAATACGCACCTTAGAAGCGCAGCGCTGGCCTCATGCGCAGGCACATAAAGAGCCTTTCCAAAGGCAACTCAAAAGCGCGCAATACGCTACACTCACCAACTTCCCCAATGAATTGACAGCTTCCATGTTCACAGCCGAGCGCAATCCGTCCCTGAAACAGGTATTACTGGCCTCCGGCCTGATCTTGACCATGGCGATGGGCGTGCGCCATGGCTTCGGCTTCTGGCTGCAGCCGATTTCACAGGCGAACGGCTGGACGCGCGAAACCTTCTCCTTGGCGCTGGCCTTGCAAAACCTGATGTGGGGCGCCTTCGGCCCCTTCGCCGGCATGGCCGCGGATCGCTTCGGCACGGCGCGCGTCGTCATTGCCGGCGCTTTCTTTTACATGGCCGGCTTGCTGTGGATGGCGACGATGACGAATCCGACCCTGTTCGTGGTCGGCTCCGGCATCCTGCTGGGCGCGGCGCTGGCGTGTACCGCATTCGGCGCCGTCAGTGGCGTGATCGGCCGCACGGCACCGGAGTCGCGACGCTCGTGGGCCTTCGGCATTTCGTCGGCGGCCAGTTCCTTCGGCCAGTTCGTGATGATGCCAGTCGAGCAGAAAATCATTTCCGAATTCGGCTGGCAAAACGCCTTCTATTTGCTCGGCGCGCTGGTCGTGCTGATCATGGTGCCGATGGCCTTGCGCCTGCGCGAGCCCGCCCGTGCTACCGCCAGCGGCACCGAGCAGAGCATCATGGCAGCGACCCGCGAAGCGTTTTCCTACCGTCCTTTCCTGCTGCTCCTGGCCGGCTATTTCGTGTGTGGCTTCCAGGTCGTGTTCATCGGCGTGCACATGCCGGCTTATCTGAAAGACAAGGGCATCTTCGATCCGAATGTCGCCGTGATGGCGCTGGCGCTGATCGGCCTGTTCAATATTTTTGGTTCATACTACGCCGGCAAGCTTGGCGGCACACTGCCGAAACGCTATCTGCTGTCGACGATTTACCTCGGCCGCGCGATCATCATCGCGCTGTTCCTGCTGGCACCGCTGTCTTCATTCTCAGTCTACGTGTTCGCCGCAGCGATGGGCTTCCTGTGGCTGTCGACGGTGCCGCTGACGAATGGCGTGATCGCCGGAATTTTCGGCGTGAAGTATTTGTCGATGCTGTCGGGCTTCGTGTTCTTCTCGCATCAAGTCGGCAGCTTCCTCGGCGTCTGGCTCGGCGGTTATCTGTACACGCTCAACGGCAATTACAACGTCGTCTGGATGATCACGATCGCGCTGGGCGTCTTCGCGGCCGGGATCAATTTGCCGATCAATGAAAAGCCCATTCAGCGCCTGCAACCGGCAATGGCTTGAGCCTGAACTGAACCCATGAACGCGCGCCTCAAATCCCTGCTGCTGGCACTCGCGACCGTCGCGCTGCTGGCGGCAGCCTTTGTCGCCTACCTCACGCCCGCCTTCGTGCTCGACCTCGCTAACCGGTTCATCCTATGCTGAGCTTCCCACCGCATTCCCGTCCCATCGTGCAGGCACTCAGCGCCTCGCGCATCCGTGAAGTCGCCAATGCTGATATCGGCCGCGCCGGTATTTTGCCCTTCTGGTTCGGCGAACCCGATGAAGTCACACCTGACTTCATCCGCGAAGCCGCAAAGGCAGCGCTTGATGAAGGCGACACCTTTTATACGCATAATTACGGCATGCCGGCGCTACGGGAGGCGATCAGCAGCTACTTGTCCGGACTGCACCAGCCCATTTCCGCCGAGCGCATCGCCGTGACCTCGTCAGGCGTGTCGGCGCTGATGCTCACGGCCCAGCTGATCATCAATCCCGGTGACCACGTCGTGGCGGTCACGCCGCTGTGGCCAAATCTGATCGAGATTCCGAAAATCCTTGGCGCCCATGTCACGACCGTCGCGCTGCAATTCGGCCGAGATCCTGCCGCACCGCTGTGGGAACTCGATATCGATCAGTTACTGGCCGCGCTGACGCCCGGCACCAAAGCGCTCGTCATCAATTCACCCAACAATCCGACCGGCTGGGTCATCACGCGCGCGCAGCAGGAAATCATCCTCGCGCATTGTCGCCTGCATGGCATCTGGATCATGGCCGACGACGTCTATGAGCGGCTGGTGTATGACACCGACGGGCGTGCCTGCGCGCCGTCCTTCCTCGATATCGGCGTCCCGGAAGACCGCATTATTTCCACCAACAGCTTTTCCAAATCCTGGCTCATGACCGGCTGGCGCCTCGGCTGGGTCGTAGCGCCAAAGGCGCTCATGGAGGATCTGGGCAAGCTGATCGAATTCAATACCTGCTGCGCGCCCGGCTTCGTGCAGCGCGCCGGCATCGTCGCCATCGAGCGTGGCGATGAAATCATCCGCAATACGGTCGCCCGCTACCAGACCGCGCGCGACTTCCTGCATGCACGCCTGAACGCCCTGCCCGGCATCACCGCGCCCAAGCCCAAGGGCGCAATGTATCTGTTCTTCAAAGTCGATGGCGCCACCGATACGCTAGAGCTGTGCAAGCGACTGGTGCGCGAAGCTGATTTGGGACTTGCACCCGGCAGTGCATTTGGTGCCGAGGGCGAAGGCTATGTGCGCTGGTGTTTTGCCAGTTCGCTGGAACGGCTTGAGGGTGGTGCGCAGCGGCTTGAACGCTTCCTCGGGCGTCAATAACTTAGCGAAATCAAGTGAAGGGCCGTTATCTTGAACGGTTCCTGGCGCAGAAACTGCCGCCTGCCACCGCGCCATCATCACTTAATCCGGCGCGCCGATCTGTCCCGCCAAATGCGCCGCCGACGGATGATGCACCTTCGACAGACGCCCTTCGGCAACCATGCGCCGGTGAGCCTCAGGCCAGTCGGGCAAGGTCGCATTATCCTGCTCCCAGTGTCCGACTGAGGCTTCATCGCACCAGTGCATCAATTTCGGCATCGCCGTCTTGTGCGAGCCCGACACCATGAAGGCACGCATCGCCGCCTGGTCTTCCCATGCCGTCATGGTCCAGAATGTCCAGCGCGCGCTATTGAGGACCTTGACCTGCAGATTGCCGCTGGCACGCTTTGCCTGTCTCAAACTCAAGCTCGTATGCCAGAAAAATAGCGGCAGGAAAAAGGCACGGCGAATCCGTAATCGGGTGACAGAAATGAAGGCCATGTGTTTCTCCAATGTGCTTGAGCGGTGCTGCGCATGAGGGTGGCATCGCGATGCCATGGAACGTGCTCCATTTTGCCACGAACTACCGGCGGCATCAGACTTGCAAGACGCCGCAGCCCGCTGCATCAGGGTAGAATGCAGCGATGGACATGACCCTGACCGAACTTGAAGACGCCATCAATTTCTGGCGTACGCTCTGCCCATCTTCCGGCGAAGAACAAGCCTTGTCACGCGAAGTCAATGCGCTCGCCGGCGTCTATGCCATGATGATCATCACGCACAGCAAAAGCCTCACTCTCGAGTCGCTCGATGCCCCGGTCCGGCAGCTGCTGCAGACCTGGCGCGCAGAAAAAATCTGAGACGACCCAGGCCCTACCAGCCTTTTTCAAATTCCACGGCACCAAACATCAAGCCATAAGTGTACAAGGTCGAAGTTGGCAGCATCCACTCGCCGGGCGAGTTGGGTGTCGGATGGAAGTGAACCCATTTGCTCTGGCCAGCCCAGGTCTGCATTTTCATATTGAAATGGGTGACGTAATCCTTGAGCTCACAAACGATATTGGCCCAAGGATCGAGCGCCCAGGCGCCGCTACGGTCCTTGGCAAAATCCGACACATTCTTGAATTCCGGCGTCGCGCCCTTGGTCACGATGCAAAAATTGTGATCGCCGGGCGTATCGATACGGCATATCCAGAGCGCCTGGATATTTTGCTGGTGCGCGAGGTACAGCGCAGCCAAGGACATTTCACCGCAATTACCTACCGGCCGATCCATGCTCATCAACATGCCGCCGGCGGCGAGATTCGTCAATCCGGGGTCGTTTATGGACTCCCGCAGTTTCAGCATGTGCGGCCGGGCCACGACGACGGCAGCATTGCGGATCACATGTTTTTTGATTAACTTGGCATCCTGCGGCGGCGCCCTGTTTTGATCCCACACATACATCTTGTTGCATGACTTGTACATTCCGTTTGAAAAATGCAGCCGGACTTTTGCATTGATCACGGCGAGGCTGAAACTGCTGATCGCGCCGGCTTCGTTATGCTTGAGTTTTGCCGAGTCCGGAACCGCGTGGGCTTTCTTTTCGAGGACGGGGAATTCCTGCTCTCGTTCTTGCTCCTGCTCGCGTTTGCGCTTGCGTTTCAATGCCTCTTCCGGCGACAGGGGCTTGTTGAGCATGGTCGATCTCCTTAGGCTTGAATATCGCGGCAAATAGTTTGATGCACATTCGGCAGGGTCCGCCTTTCGTGCATGCGCCTTCAACAATAGCTCTCGGGCCACCATCGCAAAAGAAAAACCTCGGGATTTACGCTATCGTGTCCGGACAATGAAACACTTATTGCCTTGCGTACAAGCGATTGCATGGCGCGAATCGACAGCTTCGAGTACGCCGACTCGCACCCCGCATTTCCGGTACAATCCGCCCCATCATGCAAGCACCTAAAAACCTGTTTTCCAGCGCCCCGAAAGGGGCTGCCAAGCCCGCTCCTGCGCCATTCCTGCCGATGTCCCGGGAGGAGATGAGCAAGCTCGGCTGGGACAGCTGCGATATTATTTTAATCACGGGTGACGCTTATATCGATCATCCGAGTTTCGGCATGGCGCTGGTAGGCCGCGTACTCGAGGCACAAGGTTATCGCGTCGGCATCATCAGCCAGCCCGACTGGCTCTCGGCAGAGGGCTTTCGCGCGCTCGGCAAGCCGAATCTGTACTTCGGCATCACCTCCGGCAATATGGATTCCATGGTCAACCGCTATACGGCCGACCGCAAGATCCGCTCCGACGACGCCTACACCGCCGGCGGAGAGCCGAACAAACGCCCCGACCGCGCCGTGACCGTCTATGCCCAGCGCGCGCGCGAAGCCTATCCCGACACCGTGATCGTCATCGGCAGCATCGAAGCCAGCCTGCGCCGTATTGCGCATTACGATTACTGGTCCGATACGGTCAAGCGTTCAGTGCTGCCGGATTCGAAGGCCGACATCCTCCTGTTCGGTAATGCCGAACGCGCACTCGTCGACCTGACGCACCGTTTAGCTGCGGGCGAATCGGTGAAGAACATCCGCGATCTGCGCGGCACATCCTTCATGGTGCCGCGCGGCTGGAAGCCGGCCGAAGACTGGAGCGAAGTCAATTCGACGCGCATCGATGTGCCCGGCAAGATCGAGCCGCATCCCGATCCGTATGAAATGAAAATGAAGGAACCGGAAGCCTGCGGCACCGGCGAAGCGAAGCCTGAAGTCCAGCCGATTCGCATCATGAGCCGCGAAGAACGCCAGGCGCAGATGAAAGAATTGCGCGAGAAGAGCGTAGTGCGCCTGCCGTCCTACGAACAGGTCAAGGCCGATCCGGTGATGTATGCGCATACCTCGCGCGTATTCCATCTCGAATCCAATCCCGGCAACGCACGCGCCCTCGTACAGGCGCACGGCGAGCGCGACGTCTGGCTCACACCGCCGCCGATTCCATTGGAGATGGATGAAATGGACGGCGTCTATGATCTGCCCTATGCGCGCGCGCCGCATCCGGCGTATGGCAAGGCGAAGATTCCCGCCTGGGACATGATCCGCTTCTCGGTCAACATCATGCGCGGCTGCTTTGGCGGCTGTACTTTCTGTTCGATCACCGAGCATGAAGGCCGCATCATCCAGAGCCGCTCCGAGCCATCGATCCTGCGCGAAATCGAACTGATCCGCGACAAGACCAAAGGCTTTACCGGCACCATTTCCGATCTGGGCGGACCGACGGCGAACATGTATCGCCTGGCCTGCAAGGACAAGAAGATCGAGGAATCCTGCCGTCGGCTGAGCTGCGTCTACCCGACCATTTGCAGCAATCTCGGCACCGATCACAGCAAGCTCATTTCGCTGTACCGCAAGGCGCGCGAAATTCCCGGCGTGAAGAAAATCCTGATCACCTCGGGCGTACGTTACGACCTCGCCGTGCGTTCACCCGAGTATGTGAAGGAACTGGTGACGCATCATGTATCGGGCCTGCTGAAGATCGCGCCCGAGCATTCCGAAGAAGGCACGCTGTCGAAGATGATGAAGCCCGGCATGGGCAGCTACGACCGCTTCAAGGAATTGTTCGACAAATATTCGAAGGAAGCTGGCAAGGAGCAGTATCTGATTCCCTACTTCATCGCAGCGCATCCGGGCTGTACTGATGAAGACATGCTCAATCTGGCGATCTGGCTGAAAAAAAATAATTTCAAGCTCGATCAGGTGCAGACTTTTACACCCACGCCGATGGCGATGGCAACGACGATGTACCACACACGCAAGAACCCGCTGCACAAGGTCACCGAAGATTCCGAAGTCGTCGAGACGGCGCGTAGCGGCAAAATCCGTACGCTGCACAAGGCTTTCCTGCGCTTCCATGATCCGGCGAACTGGCCGATCCTGCGCGAAGCCTTGGCGCGCATGGGGCGCACTGACCTCATCGGTAGTGGCGATCAATGTCTGGTGCCAAGATGGGAAACCGCAGCCAGCGGCGGCATGGCTGCGGGTCAAAGGCAGAAGCAGGCGACCGGTGGCAAGATGGAGCGATCGATTCCGTATGCGCCGCCGCGCAAGCCGACCGCGCCAGGTCGACCGATGCGGCGTGGGACGCAGCTGCCGGTGAAGTCGGGGCGGAAGTAATTTTCGTGTAGGGCGAGACACCCACGTCGCCAAGCCCGATGCGCAGCGAGGCCGAATCGAAGCGCAGCGAGGCCGCTGCTTTTGAAGTTGAAGTTGAAGTTGAAGTTGAAGTTGAAGTTGAAGTTGAAGTTGAAGTTGAAGTTGAAGTTGAAGTTGACCTGCCCCAGCTTAGAGGCCGCCGTAAAAATGGCGCAGGAAACGGATAAGAAACGGGGCCTGTCTGAGCGCAGCGAGTTTGCCCCGTTTCCCGTTTCCTGCGCCATTTTTGCGGGAACCCCGAAGGGGCGGCCGTCCGCGGTCGCCTTTCTTTGCTTACTTTCTTTGGCGAAGCAAAGAAAGTGAGCGGCTGCCGGGCCGCTCCCGGCAAAGCATCCACGGAGTACCAAACGTCAATCGCATTACCGAAGAAATACACGGCCCCTGGAGTACCCACGGAGTACCAAACGCCAATCGCTTTACCGAAGAAAAATCCAGTCGAGCACATCAAACCGCCACTCTCAGCCTAGAGATCTTTACAAAATTGATCGGATTCGGGCGGACGCAGTCCAACAAGAGAGTAAACTACGCCATCTTTCGCATTCTGCGATACGAGCCTTAAAGTGAGTCCTGTTATATGTCCGAAATTATCCCCCCGACGTTTGCCGAACTGAACCTGAGTGAAGCGCTGCTGCGCGTGCTCAAGGAGCTCGGCTACGAATCGCCATCGCCGATCCAGGCCGCGACCATCCCGCTGCTGCTGGAAAACCGCGACGTACTGGGCCAGGCCCAGACCGGTACCGGCAAGACTGCCGCCTTCGCCCTGCCTATCCTGTCGCGCCTCGACATCCGCCAGACTGTGCCGCAAGCGCTGGTGCTGGCGCCAACGCGAGAGCTCGCGATTCAGGTCGCTGAAGCCTTCCAGCGTTACGCCACACATATCCCCGGCTTTCATGTCTTGCCTATCTATGGCGGTCAAGCTTACGGCGGCCAGCTGAGCGCCTTGCGCCGCGGCGTCCATGTCGTGGTCGGCACGCCGGGCCGCGTCATCGATCACCTTGAAAAAGGGTCGCTCGACCTGTCCAAGATCAAGACCCTCGTGCTCGACGAAGCCGATGAAATGCTGCGCATGGGCTTCATCGACGATGTCGAGCAGATCCTGCAAAAGACGCCAGCAACGCGCCAGACCACACTGTTCTCGGCGACGATGCCGTCGGCCATCAAGCGCATCGCGCAAACCTATCTGCGCAATCCCGCTGAGATCACAGTCGCTGCCAAGACCGGCACTGCCGACAATATCCGCCAGCGTTACTGGCTGGTGAGCGGCATGCACAAGCTCGACGCATTGACGCGCATCCTCGAAGCGGAAACCTTCGACGGCATGATCATTTTTGCCCGCACCAAGCTCGGCACCGAAGAGCTCGCCGGCAAATTGCAGGCGCGCGGCTTTTCCGTCGCAGCGATCAATGGCGACATCAATCAGCAGCAACGCGAAAAGACCATCCAGCAGCTCAAGGATGGCCGCATCGATATCCTCGTCGCCACTGACGTCGCCGCGCGCGGTCTTGATGTCGAGCGCATCAGCCATGTCATTAATTACGACGTGCCGCATGATCCGGAAAGCTATACCCACCGCATCGGCCGCACCGGTCGTGCCGGCCGCAGCGGCGAAGCGATCCTGTTCATCACGCCGCGCGAACGTAATCTCCTCAAAGCCATCGAACGCGCCACGCGTCAGCCAGTCAGCGCACTGACGCTGCCAACGGCCGAAGCGGTCAATGATGTGCGTATTGCGCGCTTCAAGGAACAGATCAGCGAAACGCTGGCAGGCGGCGGACTGGAAATTTTCCGCACGCTCGTGGAAGACTTCGAGCGCGAGCAGAATATCCCGGCACTTGAAGTTGCTGCGGCGTTGGCAAAAATGGCGCGCGGTAGCGTGCCGCTGCTGCTCGATAAAAACAAGCCGGAACCGCGCACGGAATTCCGCAGCGAGCGCCCGGAGCGTAGCGATTCCCGCGGCGATTCGCGCTCGAATTCATGGTCGGACGATCGTCCGGCACGCTCTTACGGTTCCGACCGTCCGCAGCGTGAAGACCGCCCGGTCTATCCAAAGAAAGAGCGCGTCTTTCGCACAGCTGATGCCGGCATGGCGACTTATCGCATCGAAGTCGGCTATGAGCATGGCGTCAAACCCGGCAATATCGTCGGCGCGATCGCCAATGAAGCAAACCTGGATTCGAAAAATATCGGCCGCATTGAAATTTTCGAAGACTACACCGTGCTCGATTTGCCCGACAGCCTGCCGCAAGACATGCTTGAGCATCTGAAGTCGGTGCGCGTAGCGGGTCAGGCCTTGCACATTGCGCGTGATGGCGGTGCGCAGGGCAAGCCGGCAGCAGCACACTCACATGCGCCTAGCCATGCACCTGCTGCACATCTGTCACCACTGGGCGCTGTGAAAGCTGCTGTCGTCGCCGCCGCCATGCAGCCGGAGAAATTCGAGCGCAAGGAACGCAAGGAATTCGCGGATCGCGCAGACGCACCGAAAAGGGAACGCAGTAAAGGCCCGGCAGCCGTCGGCATGCAATCGTATCGCATCGAAGTCGGCAATGAGCATGGCGTCAAGCCCGGCAACATCGTCGGCGCGATCGCCAACGAAGCTGGCCTGGAAGCCAAGCATATCGGTCGCATCGAGATTTTTGATACGCACACCACGCTCGATCTGCCGGACGGCATGCCAAAGGATTTGCTCACGCATCTGAAAACCGTATGGGTCGCTGGCCAACAGCTGCGCATCACGAAGGCCGGCGAAGCACCGTCGATCGCCGACAAGAGCGCGCCGCACAAATCCGGCGGTGACCGTCGCGTGGCCGAGAAGGACGCGGGTAACAAGCCGCCGTTCAAAGCGAAGCCGCATCGTAAAGGTCCTTGATTAGGTGACAGCACCGGGCGAGGAAGCAGTTCCTCTCTCCGTCTGATCATGAGCGCAGATCATTATTGACTGCATCGACTTCTGTGCCCGGCATCCGGCCTGCGCGCCCCA
>CANFLV010000015.1 GCA_947448025.1 Oxalobacteraceae bacterium
ATGGCTTGCTCGCCCAGATCGCCTGTGTCGCCTTCCAGGGCCAGCTTGGCTGAACCGCGGATGATAGGCACGTCGTCGCCTGGGAAATCATATTTCGACAACAACTCGCGCACTTCCATTTCGACCAGCTCAAGCAACTCAGCATCATCAACCATGTCGCATTTGTTCAGGAACACGAGGATGTATGGCACACCAACTTGACGCGCCAGCAGGATGTGCTCGCGAGTCTGTGGCATTGGGCCGTCAGCTGCTGAACATACCAGAATCGCGCCGTCCATCTGCGCAGCACCAGTAATCATGTTTTTGACATAGTCAGCATGGCCTGGGCAGTCAACGTGCGCGTAGTGACGCGCTTGTGTCTCGTACTCAACGTGGGCCGTGTTGATCGTGATGCCGCGCGCTTTTTCTTCTGGCGCTGCGTCGATCTGATCATAGGCTTTTGCTTCGCCGCCGAATTTTTTCGACAGGACTGTTGCGATCGCTGCTGTCAGTGTGGTCTTGCCATGATCAACGTGACCAATTGTACCTACGTTGACGTGCGGTTTGGTCCGCTCAAACTTGCCTTTTGCCATCTTGGACTCCTAACGATTTGATGAGGATGTTCAGGCACACGCCCGACCGCCTAACTTAGATATCACAACTTTAAATCTGGTGCCCTTGACGTGGATTGAACACGTGGCCTCTCCCTTACCAAGGGAGTGCTCTACCACTGAGCTACAAGGGCTTATACTGGCTGAACTGCTAGCCGCGCTTGCAGCGCATCGAACATGACACGAGAAACTGGAGCGGGTGAAGGGAATCGAACCCTCGTCATAAGCTTGGAAGGCTTCAGCTCTACCATTGAGCTACACCCGCAGTTACCAACACTTCAACCACTCACAATTTGCTACCGGATTACCGGCATTTTTCCCTGAAAAACTTGGTGGAGGGGGCGGGATTCGAACCTGCGTACTCGTAAGAGGGCAGATTTACAGTCTGCTGCCATTAACCACTCGGCCACCCCTCCGTCGGGGAACCGCGAACTATAGGGTAGTCGAACCACCTTGTCAACCATTCTTCTCGTCGAGAATGTAAATTTATATTGCGGTGATCGCGACACCTGGCTTGCAAGCCTTATGCGAGCCTAAATAAGGCTATAAAAAACTGCTTGAAATTAAAACCGGGTTTCACGCGCTGCACGCAGGAAATTGTCTAGGATGGGCGTGCAGTCGAGCATGTCCGGTCCGCCTGAATGATGAAATTCCGGGTGCCATTGCAAACCAACGACAAAATTTGCCTTTTGATAGCGGATTGCTTCGATCATTTTGTCGGGACCGGCAAAGGCTTCGATATTCAAGTCGCGCCCCAGTTCTTTGACAGCTTGATGGTGAATGGAATTCACTTTCGCAGTAGTCGGATGACCCAGCATCGCGGCAAACGTTGAATTAGGCGGGAATTGGATTTCGTGATGCAGCCCATCGTAGGTGTCGTCCACATGCGTAATCGCTGAGGGGACATCAGCGGCAATATCCTGATATAGCGATCCGCCAAACGCGACGTTAATTAATTGGCAGCCACGACAGATGCCAAGCACGGGTTTGCCCGCCTCAATAAATTCATGCAGCAACTCGAGCTCATACATGTCGCGTGCACGGTCGCCGGACCACTCAGGGCGTGTAGCATGCTCCGAATAGCTTTGCGGTGAGACATCCGCCCCTCCCTGCAGCACGAGACCGTCAAGGTGCTTTGCATAGTCGCGCAGGCGAATGTTGCTTGGATGGATAAGGCTGTTTGTGTTGACCGTTGGAATCATGAATACCAACACATCGCGCGACATTACCCATTGTGCGATCGACTCTTCGAGGTATTGCAAGGTTCTGCCACGCAAACCCTTGGCACCGGCTTCAGGGTGAAAGATGCGCGCAGAGACGCCAATTTTCAACGTGCGCTGCGTCAGACGCCTTCCCAGCCCGTCGGACATGGCGCGCAAGCGCTTGCTGAGAATATTCCAGGTGTGCCGCCATGGCATGTTGTTGTCCGCCAGATATGGCGGGAGATTTTTATCGTCTGGCATAAGTTCCAGTCTAGATGGGATTACGCGGGTAGTTTAGCGTCGCCTTCACGTCGCCTATTGCAATACTTCCGCAAGCAAGAAAGCCAGCGCCGAGAGCGACATTGTCGAAGCAAACGGCAGGCACACGATCACGCCACGTACGCGAAAACGGATATCGCCCGGCAAGCGACCGATGCCCAGCCTGGCCAGCGCAGGAAAAAGCAAGGAAAAGATCACCAGGCCAACGAATATTACCGCCACCCAACGAATCATGTTTTGCTCGCTTTCAAGCTTGTTGTTGGGCTTACAGACGTCCGCTACGGTCGTTACGATCAAATTTTTCCGGCATGGAAACCTGCTTTCCCACTATCAATACTTTGAATAATTCACCCATTTCTGCCGGCGAAACCAATTTCTGCAAGGCATTCGCCTGTGGCAGATAGTGCAAATGGTCAGAGGGCGAAGTGCGCAACAGCAAATCACCAATACCGGCATCGATCAGGAAAGCTGCCTGGCTCGTATAACCCAGCATATCGAGGCCATTCTTGAGCGCAACGCGTGCCATGGCAGTGAAATCCACGTGGGCAGTAATGTCCTGCAAGCCCGGCAAATACAGGGGGTCGTCATGGGCATGATGCCGATAATGGCACATCAAGGTGCCTTGCGCGCGTTGCGCCAGGTAATACTCGTGCGCCGGAAAGCCGTAATCAAACAACAATGCCGCGCCACCATGGCCAGTATCATGGTGCCCGGCGCACAGCATCTGCGCCAGCGTCGCCATGAAACCCTCGGCGGTTGGATGTACTTCCGTCAGGTAGCCAACCGGGAGCGTTTCGGCGTCGGGAATTTGCGCAATCAGTGCAGGGTCGCAGGGTCGGTCGCGATAGACAAATTTTTTCGCTGACAGACCGGCCAGGCCGATTCCGCGCTCTTTCCAGCCGCTGTCGGTCTTGACTACTAATTGCACCGGCAGCGCATCCAGCACTTCGTTGCCCAGCAAGACGCCCGAAAACGCTCGTGGCAATTTATCCAGCCAGCTCACCTGCGGAAAATCGCGCAGCAAGTGTTCTTGCCGGGCACGCAATTCCGCAGAAATTTCCACGATCAGGTAGCGATGTACGGGTATGCCTAGCCGCGCCAGCTCGCTCAAAATTGCATGCGCAAGCTTGCCTGTACCGGCGCCGAACTCGATGATTTGCGGTGCGCTTTGCTGCATCAGGTCGGCGACGACATGGGCCAGTGCCTCTCCGAACAGCGGCGTTATTTCAGGCGCGGTGGTAAAGTCCCCGTCTTTGCCGAGCTTGGCTGCGCCGCCGCTGTAATAACCGAGGTCAGGCGCATACAGCGCAAGCTCCATGTAACGGGCAAAAGAAATCCAGCCCGACTTGTGCCGAATGTCGTTGGCAATCAAAGTCTGGAGGGAACGTGACGCACTCTGGGCGTCTGTAGATGGTTCAGGCAGTTGCAGTTGCATAGTCCTTATTGTATTAAAATCCGCTAAAGCATGTGAAGAAATTGTCCGCCCGCCACAGCAGCCGGCACTGAGTCGCCAGCCAGCCTTGAAAAGACGCATCATTCCCTATGACCACAAATCGACAAAAAGTTGCACTCGTCACTGGCGCGGCCAAGCGTATCGGGCGCACGATCGCGCTCGCACTGGCCGATCAGGGTTGGGATATCGTCGTGCATTATGGCCAGTCGCATGAGGCAGCGCAGCAGACAGTGCGCGATATCGAAGCCCTGGGCCGACGCGCCGCCGCCGTGCAGTGTGACCTGGCCAATCCGGCAGCGGTCGCCGGATTGTTTGCGCAGGCAGCGGCAGCCTTGCCGGGTACGCTCGCCTGCGTGGTCAATAATGCATCGCTGTTCGACTTCGACAGCGCGACCGAGTTTTCACCGGACAAGCTCGACATGCACATGCACGCGAACCTGGCCGCGCCCATCATGCTCGCGCAAGCCCTGCATGCCGCCACCGCCGATGGTGAACAGGCGGTCGTGATCAATTTGCTCGATCAGAAATTGTTCAACATGAATCCGGACTTCTTGTCCTACACGCTGTCCAAAGCTGCGCTACAGACAGCGACCGTCATGCTGGCGCAGGCATTAGCGCCGAAATTACGCGTGGTCGGCGTTGCACCCGGCATCACGATGGTGTCCGGTGACCAGACTGAGGCTGAATTCACCAAAGCGCACAGCGCCACTCCATTGGGCCGCTCCAGCCTGCCTGCAGATATCGCTGCGACCGTTTGTTTTCTTGTAGCCTCACCCGCCATTACTGGTACGACCCTGATCGTCGATGGCGGTCAGCATTTGATTCCCCTGCATCGCGATGTGATGTTCCTAGCCAAATAAAGTAAATTAATCATGCCTACTTCCCTTACCCATCCCGGCCTCGCCGGCTGCCGCCGTCTGTTTCTCAGCAACTATGAGGTGCAGATCAACATCGGCGTTCATGCGCATGAAAAGACCGGCGAACAGCGCGTTCTGATCAACGTGGACTTGTTTATTCCGCTCGCACTGTCGACACCGTCCGGCGATCTGCTCGACGAAGTCGTTGATTATGACTTCATGCGCGAGACGATCAGCCGCCGCACGGCGCAAGGCCATATCCATTTGCAGGAAACCCTGTGCGACGACGTCGCGCGTGAAATGCTGGCGCATCCGAAGGTGCGCGCGGTGCGCGTATCGACCTCCAAGCCGGATGTTTATCCAGACTGCGATGCGGTCGGCGTGGAAGTTTTCCACATCAAGGAAATATCGTAATTCATTTTTGTAATTGCCTGACCCCGGGAATGCCATGAAACCTGCCGTACTCGACACGCCGCCGCTGGCGCCCTCCGCCACCACGGCAAAGAGCGTCGAAAAGATCACGTACGAAAATAACAAGCTGCATAAACGCCTGTGCCGTCAGGTCGGTCAGGCGATCGGCGATTTCAACATGATCGAAGACGGCGACAAGGTGATGGTGTGCCTGTCGGGCGGCAAGGACAGCTATGGTTTGCTCGACATCTTGCTCACGCTGCGCGAACGCGCGCCGATTTCATTTGACATCATCGCCGTCAATCTCGACCAGAAGCAGCCAAATTTTCCGGCGCACATCCTGCCCGAATACCTGACGAAGCTCGGCGTGCCCTTCCACATCGAAAACCAGGACACCTACAGCATCGTCAAGCGGCTTATCCCGGAAGGCAAGACCACCTGTTCGCTGTGCTCGCGTCTGCGACGCGGCATCCTGTACCGCGTTGCCGATGAACTCGGCGCGACCAAGATCGCGCTCGGCCATCACCGCGACGACATCATGGAAACCTTTTTCCTGAACATGTTCTTTGGCGCGAAGCTGAAATCGATGCCTGCAAAATTACAGTCGGACGATGGCCGCCACGTCGTCATCCGCCCGCTCGCCTATGTCAAGGAAGCCGACATGGAACGGTATGCGCAGGTGAAGGGCTTTCCGATCATTCCATGCGACCTGTGCGGCAGCCAGGAAAACCTGCAGCGCAAACAGATCAAGAAGATGCTGACCGAGTGGGACAAGAATTATCCTGGTCGCGTCGACAATATTTTTTCATCGCTATCGACGGTCGTGCCTTCGCACCTGATGGATCGTGATTTGTTTGCCTTTGCCGGATTGAAGGCCAGTGGCGTGGCCGATGTGAATGGTGATATTGCGTTTGATGAGGAGCCTTGCTCAGCCGGATCGGGCACGATCGGCGTGATTCCGCTTACGGCGATAGATTAAAAAATCAGCGACTTAAACGACTGAAATCGTTAATAAATTCCTGTAATTTCAGGCTGGCGTGGGCGCGCTGTACCGGCGTGGCGCTATTGATCACGGTCACGGCAAGGTTCGCCATGCCGTCGTAGTACGCGGTGAAATACGCCGCCGATTCGCCTGTCGGCGGCTCAAGCATTGCCAGCGCCGGTTCACGCAGCAGCGCCATCGCCACTTCGCGGCGCGGGCGTTCCTGCGCGATTTTTTTCAACACAATGAGCACGTCATGCTGGCGCCGCAGGCGCTGCGCATAAATGCGATCATGATCAATCGGCACGAGATCAAACGCTTTGCGAAGCATGCTCTCCTGTTCGTCATTGAAATCGCCGAGCCAGTATTCGGCCTGATCCATCACTTTCCTGAAACGATATTGCTGGCGCTGAGCAAGGTCACCTTGCAGATAATTCTTGCGGAAGTCGCGATTATGGGCAGCGTAAGACTTCTCAAGGGCCGCAATTTGCTGCGGCCGTAATTCGAGCGCAAGGTCAGCCAGATCTGGCAGAGCATGGTCGATCAAGATGGCTGAGCGCTTTTTCAATTCTGCGATATCGCCCAGCATGGTCGGCTTGTCCATCGGCTGTTGCAGCTGTCTTTGTCCAAGCTTCAGAAGCTGTACGTAATCCCCCAGTTGGGTATTGCGATGCCATTCGAATAAATGCTTAATACGCGCTTTGACCCATGGCTTCTGATCAGACTCGACTTCGATATAGCCATTGATCCACCAATAGCTGAGCGTTTCGCCATTGCTGTAAGCGAAACGGATCATGCTGCATGCAGACAGCAGCAAGACCATTACCAGAAAGATGAGCTTTATTGCACGGAAGCGCATGGGTCGCATGATAAAATTTTGCTGCATTTTTCTCCTATCAGGACTAACTCGGAAGCCTATGAACGTCATCATTCTCGCTGCAGGCATGGGCAAACGCATGCAGTCGGCACTGCCCAAGGTCTTGCATCCGCTGGCCGGCAAACCGCTGCTGGCGCACGTCATTGATACGGCGCGCACTCTGTCACCGCAACGATTATGCGTAGTTTACGGCCATGGCGGGGAAATGCTTCCGCAAATGCTGGCGGCACCCGACTTGAGCTTCGCGCGCCAGGAACCGCAGCTGGGTACTGGGCACGCAGTCATGCAGGGCTTGCCGCATTTGTCGGATGATGTGCCCACACTGATCCTGTACGGCGATGTGCCGTTGACGTCGGCCGGCTCGCTGCAGGCGCTGGCCGATATTGCCGGCGCAGACAAACTGGCGATCCTGACCATCGCACTGGCCAATCCGACCGGGTATGGACGCATCGTGCGCGAGCATGGTGCGATCGTGCGTATCGTGGAACAGAAGGATGCCAGCGAGGCTGAGCGCGCGATCACCGAAGTCAACACCGGCATCATGGTCGCGCCGACCGCGCTCCTGAAAATTTGGCTGGCGACGCTGTCGAACGATAACGCCCAGGGCGAATATTATCTGACCGATATCGTCGCGCGCGCGGTCGCTGATGGCGTGCCTGTCGTCTCAGCGCAGCCCGCTGCGGTCTGGGAAACCCTGGGCGTGAACAGCAAGGTGCAGCTCGCGGAACTGGAGCGCATCTTCCAGCAAAATGTGGCACATGCTCTGCTCGAACAAGGCGTGACGCTCGCTGATCCGGCGCGCCTCGATGTGCGCGGCGAACTCGTATGCGGGCGCGATGTGAGTATCGACATCAGCTGTGTTTTCGAAGGCAAGGTCACGCTCGAAGACGGCGTGAGCATCGGTGCGCACTGCGTGATCCGCAATGCGCATATCGCCAAAGGTGCTGCGATCAAGCCGTTTTGCCATATAGAAGACGCCGTCGTCGGTGCGGCCTGCGTCATCGGTCCCTATGCAAGACTGCGGCCCGGCACTGAGCTAGGCGAAGATGTCCATATCGGGAATTTTGTCGAAATCAAGAATAGCCAGATTGCCGCACACAGCAAGGCGAACCATCTTGCTTATGTCGGCGACGCGACCATCGGTTCGCGCGTCAATGTTGGCGCTGGCACGATCACCTGCAATTACGATGGCGCGAACAAATTCCGTACCGTGATTGAGGATGACGCCTTCATCGGCAGCGATACGCAGCTGGTCGCACCGGTCACTGTCGGCAAAGGCGCGACGCTGGGCGCAGGCACGACGCTCACAAGAGATGCGCCGGCAGGGAAGTTGACCGTGTCGCGCGCACGCCAGATCACCGTGGAAGGCTGGCAGCGGCCGGTCAAATTGAAAAAATAAGCGGCGATAAAGGCCCCTGGATCGCGAACCCAGGTCGGGAGTCTCTGCCCCGGCTTATTCTTCAGTGGCTTTTTTCCGTTTAAAAATCATCACGGCGACGCCGGCCACCGCAGTGGCGACAGCAGCGCCGCGCAAAACCGATTTACTCACCGAGGTCTTCGACAGCTTGGCAGCGCCGCGTAGCAGCAAGGGCATTAAGGTCTGCAAGCCGATGCCCAGCAGTGGCGAACCCGCGCCAAGCATTCCGGCTACCGCAGCGCCCGCAACGCGCTTGCCGGCATTGAGCATCTCACCGGGCTGAATGCCGCTCTTCACCTGCGCGGCCGCCTCAGCAAGGCGCGCACGATGCGTCGCGCCCTCGGCAATCAAGGCCTTTTTTCGCATTGCAATGGCGTGTGCATCCATGGTCTCTTCCTGCTTCACAGTAAAGCGTCCCTGTCATTGCGCAGTTCTGTCATCGTCGCTGGCATCGTCAATTTTCCGTCAGCGAGCAAGCTCTGCGCATGGCGGAAGATTGCATAACTGAACAAGGTAAATACACCGGCCATGATCAGCAGGATTTTCCATCCCAAACTATCCCAGCTCAGATAGACGACCAGCACGCTCCAGTAGGCGAGCGCGACCAGGCTGGTGCCAACCCCGAGTGCGCCGAGCAACAGCAGCTTGAAAAAATTATCGCGCAATTCGCCAAACTCAAGTCCGGCGAGCTCAAGGCGATTAAACACGAGGGCGAAGCCATTCCTGAGCAGGCTGCTGATACCGCTCAGCAGGCCTGCCTCGGGCGGTGGTGTTGGCTGTTCCATGACGATGACTGGTCTTATTTACGGGCGATTAACAGGCCCACGAGCAAGCCGATGCCGGCAGAAACCGCCACGGCTTTCCATGGATTGTCCTTGACGAAGTCGTCGGTGGCTTCAAATGCTTCTTTGCTGGTGTCGATCACAGCGACCTGGGCATCGTGCGCGCTGGCCAAGGCCGTTTCGAGCAAATGAATGCCTTTGGCGCGCAAGTCTTCAGCTTTGTCGCCGGTAATCGACGTCGCTTCACGGAACAAGTCTTGCGCTTCGCGAACCAGGCCTTTGACATCGTTACGAACTGTTTTTACATGGGATGAGTGCATAAAATTCTCCTGTTAAAAATTAAAAAAACCTAGCTTGCGCGGGCGCGCAGCTCGGCGATGCTTTCAATATTACCAATGGTGACGACGACTGGGTTGACCGACATGCGACTTTGCATGGGGCGCCAGGCAAACAGCCATTCCTTTTGTCGCGCCAGCTGCTTATCTTTCGTAAATGCGGCACCCAGCGGACTCGGTGCGCCATACGCGACGGCGGCGTCGATGCCGGCCCAGTTCGGCAGCAGGCGTTGCGTTGCTTGATGCAGGCGCTCACCAAAACTTTCCGTATCGTGAATCACGAGGCAGCTATTGGCATCGGAAAAGTCATCAAACAAACGCTCGTCCCAGACGCTCGAAAAACTGAGCGTCAGAAAACTCACAGAAACCTCCGGCGTCAGGCGGAACTCACCGAGCGACAGCGAACGCTCCAGAATGGCCTGCGGCGCATAGCGATACAGTTTGCGCGGACGGGGAAGATCGTGCGACGACATAGATATCCTGAAGATGTAAGGTTAGATGCAATATTAAATTGTTGCCAGTTATCGCCATCGTATCAGGTCAGCGTGCTGCGAGCGCATATACGTAGGTGCCGGGCGAAGACAAAAAATGCCTTTCGCCCGTATCAAACAGGTCCGATTACAGCATCGCCGCAAGTTCCGCGCCCTGCCGGATTGCCCGCTTCGCATCCAGCTCGGCCGCAAGTGCCGCACCACCGATCAGATGGAAGCGCGGACCGTCTGCCGCTGGCTGCGCCGACATCAATTCAGTCAAGGCGTCCTGCCCTGCGCAAATGATCACATGATCGACTTCCAGCAAGCGTTGTTCGCCGTTGACGGTGATGTGCAAACCGGCGTCATCGATTCGACGGTACTCAACGCCGGCGAGCATTTCCACGCCTTTGCGCAGCAGGGTCGCGCGATGCACCCAGCCCGAAGTCTTTCCGAGCCCGGCGCCGGGCTTACTGGCCTTGCGCTGCAAGAGATAAATCTTGCGCAGCGGTGCTTCCGGTACCGGCGCGCACAGGCCGCCATTACTGCTGCTGGCGAGGTTCACGCCCCATTCAGCCAGCCAGTGCGACAACGCCATCGGTAAGGCCACCTTGGGATCATGCAGCAGGAATTCGCCGATATCAAAGCCGATGCCACCGGCGCCGATGATGGCCACGCGCGCACCGACCGCGACGTCATGCTTCAACACGTCGAGATAGGACAATACTTTCGGATGGTCGATACCTTCGATAGGCGGCGTGCGCGGCACCACTCCAGTGGCCACGATCACCTCATCGAAACCCTGTGCCAGCAAAGCTTCGCGCGTGACGCGATGGTTCAGCTGCACATTCACGCCGAGGACGTCGAGGCGTCGGCGGAAGTAACGCAGCGTTTCGGCGAATTCTTCCTTGCCCGGAATGCGCATCGCATAATTGAACTGCCCGCCGATACGGTCACTGGCATCAAACAGCGTCACTGCATGGCCGCGTTCGGCCGCGACTGTGGCCGCGGACAGGCCGGCAGGCCCGGCGCCGACGATGGCGATACGCTTTTGCCGCACGACTTTGCGATAGACGAGTTCGGTCTCGTGCGCAGCGCGCGGATTGACGAGGCAACTCGCGCGTTTGTTGGCGAAGGTATGGTCAAGGCAGGCCTGATTGCAGGCGATGCAGGTATTAATTTCATCGACGCGACCTTGCGCGACCTTGTTGACGAATTCAGGATCGGCGAGGAAGGGCCGCGCCATTGACACGAGGTCGGCGTCGCCACTGCTGATGATGTCATTCGCTTCAGCGGGCATATTGATGCGGTTCGAAGCGACTACGGGAATCGATACCTCTTTGCGCAGTCGCCCGGCGAGACTGCGAAAGGCTGCGCGCGGCACCGACGTGACGATGGTCGGCACGCGTGCTTCATGCCAGCCGATGCCGGTGTTGAGGATGGTCGCACCGGCCTGCTCAAGCGCCTTGGCGACCGCCACGACGTCGTCCCAGGTATTGCCGCCCTCAACGAGGTCGAGCAGGGAATGGCGATACATGATGATGAAGTTCGTGCCGACGGCCGCCCTCACCTGCTGCACGATTTCGACCGCCAGGCGCATGCGGTTTTCAATCGAGCCGCCCCATTGATCCTGGCGCAGGTTCGTGCGCGCGCACAGGAACTGGTTCAGCAAATAGCCTTCGCTGCCCATGATTTCGACACCGTCATAGCCGGCCTTTTGCGCGAGTTTGGCGCTGCGAACATAGTCGGCAATGGTGCGGCGAATGCCGGCTTCATCGAGCGCGCGCGGCTTGAATTTCGAGATCGGCGACTTGATTGCCGACGCTGACACGACGAAGGGCTGATAGCCATAGCGACCGGAGTGCAGGATCTGCATGACGATCTTGCTGCCCTCTTCGTGTACGGCGCGCGTGACTTTACGATGATTGGGAATATCGAAGAGGCTGTTCATCGTGCCGCCAAACGGCAGCAGCCAGCCCTCGCGACTCGGTGAAATGCCGCCGGTGACGATCAGACCAACACCACCACGCGCACGTTCGCGAAAGTACGCCGCCAGCTTCGGATAGTGATAGAAGCGGTCTTCCAGTCCCGTGTGCATGGAACCCATGATGACGCGATTCCGCAGCGTCGTGAAACCCAGGTCCAGCGGCGCCAGCAAATGGGCGTAGGACGCGTCGTTAGCGTTATTCATCGGTTCTCGTTTAATTGAATTGACGGTGGGTTTTGAATTGTTCGGTCGCCGCGACGAGCGCGGCGGCCGTGCCGGGCTCCATCACCGCGTGACCGGCATTGGCAATCATCTGCAGTTTCGCTTCAGGCCAGGCGGCCTTGAGCCTGTGCGCAGTGGCAGGCGGACAGACGACATCGTAGCGGCCTTGCACGATCACGGCCGGCAAATGGCGAATTCGCCCGACTGCGCGCACGAGTTGATCTTCACTGAAGAAACCCTGATGCAGAAAATAATGCGCTTCGAGACGGCCGATGCCGAGACTGACGGTGTCGCTGGTAAAGTCGTCGATTGTCTGCGTGTCCGGCTCGAGGAACAGGCAGCTGCCTTCATACCGGCTCCAGCTGCGCGCGGCCGGCATATAGACGGTCGGGTCTTCGCTGAACAGGCGCTTTTCATAGGCATGCAGCAGATCGCTGCGTTCGTCTTCGGGCACCTGTGCGGCAAAACGCGCATGGACTTCCGGAAAGAACCAGCCCATACCATTCATGAACCAGTCGATCTCGGCCGGCGTGCACAGGAAGATGCCGCGCAGGATAAAGCCCGTGCAGGCTTGCGGATGTGCCTGCCCATAAGCCAGCGCCAGGGTCGAGCCCCAAGAGCCGCCAAACACCAGCCATGAAGTGATACCGAGCATGTGGCGCAGGCGCTCGATGTCGGCCACCAGCAGCTGGGTCGTGTTCTGCCGGTATTCACCCAGCGGCGTCGACTGACCGGCGCCGCGCTGATCGAACAGCATGATGCGGTAATGCGCGGGATCGAAAAACCGCCGATGCGTCGGGCTGATGCCGCCGCCCGGACCGCCGTGCAGGAACAGCACCGGCTCGCCATCGGGATTGCCGCACTCTTCCCAATACAGCGTGTGCAGATCATCAACGGCGAGCATGCCGTGGCGGTAAGGCTCAATGCGGGGGAACAGGACTGAATGGGGCATGGCAGCGAAAAGTGTCGTCAATAAAAGGTAAAGTATCCACACCATTGTAGGCGGAAAGAAAGCCCTCGCCGACCGTACATAAATTCTTTTCGAAAAGAATGTGGCAAAACGAAAAAAACTCCTGTACACTTCGGCCGCTTCAGGTGTGGTGACACACACCGTGAAATGTCTAGCAGCCTTCAGTGGAATCGGGTGCTTAGCTCAGTTGGTAGAGCGGCGCCCTTACAAGGCGTAGGTCGGGAGTTCGAGCCTCTCAGCACCCACCAGGTAGCCAGACAGTTCGCAATGAAACAAGTTTTAAAACGGAGTGGTAGTTCAGTTGGTTAGAATACCGGCCTGTCACGCCGGGGGTCGCGGGTTCGAGCCCCGTCCGCTCCGCCAAAATACAAAATGCCCGCGCAAGCGGGCATTTTTATTTGTATTTTCATTTTTCATGTCCGCTTGCGGGCATGCTGCATGCATAAAAAAAGACGACTCACAGGTCGTCTTTTTTTCGTCTGTCGCTTTGCTTATGCAGCCAACTTACGCGGCACTTCTCCACCCAAGGCTTCAACGATATCAGCCATCATACGGTTCAACTCACCCGTCATCAGCGCCATGTCGGTATCAAAGCGCTCATTATCATCGCGGCTGGTCGAATCATTGCTTTCCTTGAGCACGTCCAGCGCTGTCACGCGCTTGATCGCCAGCGCTTCCGTCAGCACGAAGGAAATCTTGTCCGACCAGGTCATCGCCAGGCGCGTGCATTGCTTGCCGGCAGAGACGTGGCGCTTCACATCGTCGGCTTCCATCGAGTGGCGCACATAACGCACGGTGGCCTTGCTCTCGCCGGTCGCGCGCAATTCCGTATCCTGATCCACCGTGAAGCCGCCCGGCGCTTCGTCAGCGACGAGCCACTCCGTCATGGCGATCACCGGGGATTGCTTGACATGCAAACCTTCGAGCGGCAGTTTGTCGACCGATTTCAGCAGCAGCTTCAAGACTTCATCAGCCTTGCCGGAGCTGGCAGCATCAACGACGAGCCAGCCATTGACCGGATCGATCCAGACCGAGGTCGTGCGAAAAATACTGAAGGCACGCGGCAGTAATTCGTCGGCGACCTGTTCCTTGATTTCTTTCATTTGTTTGCGACCCGGCGCAAAACCCTGCTGCTCTTCGATCTCGGTCGCGCGCATCTTGCTAACCTGATTGATGACAGTGGCAGGCAGCAGCTTCTTCTCGGTGCCAAGCTGCAGCAACATCTGTTTGTTCACGCTGTGTACGAGCATGCCGTTGCCGCGCGGGGAAATCCAGCCCTGGCTTTGCATGTCGACGCTGGTGCATTGTGCGAAAGTTTGTGGTGCGAGCAGCGCTTCAAGCTGGTCGGCATTCATCGCCCAGGGAGCCGGGAGACGGTAAATTTGTAGGTTCTTGAACCACATCGTGTGCGCCTGATAAAAAGCGTAAATTCTACACGCCGCGCACCAGCACTGGCACGCTAAATTCATGCCTGATTGACTTGTTATTGGGCCGGCAAGATCGCGTCATACTCGTCGTCAAACAAACCCATCTGCATGCCAGAATCGTCACTTTCTTCTGCTAGCCGCACGCCCGCGCCGAGCAGTCGGACTGCGAGCTGGCGTCGCTGGTAACCGGTCTCCAGCAGCTTATGCAGCAGCACGCTATCGATGCTACCGGCCATGCATTCGACGGTCGTATGGCGAAAATCAGCAAAGCGCAATTTGACGAAGAGCTTGCGGATATTGCGCGCCATGCCGGCGCGCTCGACCCGGCCCCTCAACGAGTCAATCAGCGGCGCCAGTTCGCGCTGGCAGGCGGCCAGATCCGGCAAGTCGATGACGTAAGTAGATTCGACGCTGATCGATTTATGCTCACGATCGGAACAGACAGCGCGCGTATCCAGGCCGCGGCTGAGCGAATGCAGGCGCTCGCCGAATTTGCCGAAGTGATGCTGCAGGTCGGCCAGAGACCAGCCCTGCAAATCACCGCAGGTATGTGCACCCAGGCTTTGCAATTTCGCGGCAGTGACCTTGCCGACGCCGAAAATTTTCTTCACCGGCAGAGGCAAAACGAAGGCGTCGATTTCATGCGGACGGATAACGAAGAGTCCATCGGGTTTGCGCCAGTCACTGGCAATCTTGGCGAGGAATTTATTCGGCGCGACACCGGCCGAGGCGGTAATGCCGACCGTCTCGGCGATGCGCGCGCGGATGTCCCGGGCGATCAGCGTGGCGCTGCCGTTGAAGTGCAGTGACTGGCTGACATCGAGATAGGCTTCATCGAGCGACAGTGGTTCTACGAGATCCGTGTAATCGCGGTAAATCGCCAGAATGGCGCGCGAAGCGATGCGATACTTTTCCATGTCCGGGCGGATGATGATCAGATCCGGACAGCGCTTCATCGCCTGCGCCATCGCCATGGCCGAGTGGATGCCGAATGCGCGCGCTTCGTAATTGCAGGTGGCGACTACGCCGCGCTGATCGGCGCGCCCGCCGACAGCGACTGGCAAGCCGCGCAAGGCGGGATTGTCGCGCACTTCAACTGCCGCATAAAAGCAGTCGCAGTCGCAATGGATGATTTTTCTCGGGCGTTCAGACAAGGCAGATGCAAGGCTAAGTAAATGGAGCGCATTCTAGCTGCGCCATAGCGCGCCAGTGGCGTTTGCAGTCGCGATTAGTAGTGCGGTGGCCGCTCATGCGCCAGACCGCCCTCAGGCGCGCTATTGCGTGCCTCGCTCAACTGCCGTACCAGCGCCGAACACAGGGCGTCAAGACGATCGATGTTCTTTTGCTGTTCATAGACCATCTGGTTGAGCGTATCGACCAGGTCCTCCTGGCGCGAGAGCTTGATTTCTATTTCGATGAAGCGTTCTTCGTCATTCATTTTAATTTCTCAGGTTCAGTCGTCAGATCGGCATTGCCGGGACGCGGCTTTTGCAGCAGTGCTTTCAGGTTGGCGAGACGGTTTTGCGGGGTGATGATTTCGGCTTCGGTGGGCACGGCGTCGCCCTCATCGAGCTTCATCTCCTTGATAAAGCGCGAGACATCGCAATGCACGCTTTCGCGCGCACGTTTGCGCTTCTTGCACCAGCTGACATGCAGGGTGCGCTGGGCGCGCGTGATACCGACGTACATCAGGCGACGCTCTTCCTCGATGCGCGCACCGAGCGTCTCGAAGGGCGCGTCGGGATCGCCCTTATGCGGCAGGATGCCCTCCTCCACGCCGACCAGAAAGACATGCGGGAACTCGAGTCCCTTCGAAGCATGCAGAGTCGACATGCGCACGGCATCAGGCTCCTCGTCGCGGCCTTCGAGCATGGTCATCAACGCCACCATCTGCGTCAAGTCCAGCAGGCTCTTTTCCGGGTCGCTGCCATCCTTGCCGCCATTGCCCTTCTCTTTCAGCCAGCTCGTGAAGTCCAGTACGTTCTGCCATTTGCTTTGCGCCTGCCGGTCCTCGAAGGCGTCATAGAGATAATATTCATAATTAATCTCTTTCATCATGTCGTCGAGTACCTGCGCGGCGTTGTCGCCACTGCTGGCGCGACCGACACGCGTGGCGCGCGCTTCGAGTTGATTGATGAAATTAGCGAAGCTGCGCAGGGGCGCTAACTGGCGCTGCGGCAGCTTGGCTTCAATGCCGCCTTTGAAGACGGCTTCGAAGAGCGATATCTGCCACTGGCCGGCAAAGGCGCCGAGCACTTCGAGCGTACTCTGGCCGACGCCGCGCTTGGGCGTGGTCACCGCGCGGATGAAGGCCGGATCGTCGTCCTGATTGGCGATCAGGCGCAGGTAACTGATGATGTCCTTAATTTCAGCACGATCGAAAAAACTCTGACCGCCGGAAATCGTGTACGGGATGCGCTCCTTGCGCAAGGCTTGCTCGATCACACGGCCCTGATGGTTACCGCGGTACAAAATCGCATAATCAGAAAATTTCGCGCGCCTCTCGAAGCGATGCGCAGAAATCATAATGGCGATCTGCTCGGCCTCTTCGTCATCATCCGGCATGGCCATGACTTTGACCGGATCGCCTAGGCCATGTTCCGACCAGAGCTGCTTTTCAAACAATTTCGGATTATTCGAAATCACCGCATTGGCGGCCTGCAGAATGCGTGTACTGGAGCGGTAATTCTGCTCAAGCTTGATCAGCTTTAGATCAGGAAAGTCGATTTGCAGCTGCTTGAGGTTTTCGATCGTCGCGCCGCGCCAAGCATAGATGGCCTGGTCGTCATCACCCACGGCGGTAAACATCGGCTTCTTGCCAATGCCGGTGACGAGCAGCTTGACCAGTTCGTATTGGCAGGTATTCGTGTCCTGATATTCATCGACGAGCAGGTAACGCAATTTGCGCTGCCATTTATCGCGCACTGCTTCGTTACTACGGAACAGTTCGACCGGCAGACGGATCAAATCATCGAAGTCGACCGCCTGATAAGCCGACAAGGTAGCAACGTAACTGCGATAAATCCGCGCCGCCTGCACATCGTCTTCATTGGCGGCCGTCCTGAGCGCGGACTCGGGATCGATCAGTCCATTTTTCCACAGCGACATCGCGCCCTGAATCCGGCGGATCAATTGTTTGTCGGTCGTGGCCGCGAGGTCCTGCACCAGCGAGAAGCAGTCATCACTGTCCATGATCGAGAAGCGGTCCTTGAGACCCAGCTCATGCGCTTCACTGCGCAGGATTTTCACGCCCAGCGAATGGAAGGTCGATACCGTCAGCTGCTTGGCTTTCTTCGGTTCTTTGAGCAGCTTGGCGATGCGCTCCTGCATTTCCATCGCGGCCTTGTTCGTGAACGTTAGTGCAGCGATATGCTTGGCGTCGTAGCCGCAATGCTCAATCAGGTGGGCGATTTTTTGCGTGATCACACGAGTCTTGCCGGAACCTGCGCCGGCCAGCACCAAACAGGGTCCGTCCATGTAAGTGGCGGCCTCGCTTTGCGGGACATTCAGGCCGTACTGGGTAACATAGGACATGCGCGCTGACAAAGGCAATTTAGCCGATCATTGTATCAGCGCCCCGCCCTTCTTTCGTGCCATCAGAAAGCGATGTCCGAATGCTTACTGCCACGCGGTACGAGGTATCGTCTTGACTTCAAGCTTGCGCCAAACGGACGGCGCGGCATTACACTGTCGCTTTATTATTTGCTAGCACAGTGCATCCGCCATGATTTTTCATCACTTAGTAGAAATTAACGATCCCCTCAATCCCTTGATAGAAGCACTGACACGAACGCAGCTGTGGCACGGACTGGTGATGCGCGCCGAAGCGCCAAAACTGTTTGTGCCGCATCTGGACGACTGTGTCCTGTCTGAGCGCACACCAGCAAGTGTGAGCCGTGAACTCACTTACGGCACGCTGGTGATTCGCGATACCGTCACGTATTTCCCGCAAGAGAAAGTGATTTATCAGGTGCCTGTGCAGGGCGAGATACCGGCATCGAGTTTGCGCATGGCGATAGAAGAAACCCAGCCCGAAGTATTCTTCGTGCGCTTTGATTATGACGATGGCAATGGTGAAGTCGAGTCCGCCGCCGACGCGTTTTACAATGACTTCCGTCGCTCCGCTTATACCGAGGCGGACATTGATACGATACGTGTGATTCGCGAACTGGCAGCAGAAGGCCGGCTGGATTTACCGCTCGCCTGAAGCGCCGGAAGCGCATTGCCGCCGACGCCATTGATGCTGTTCAACGCGTAATGCCCTCCCAGCCATAACGCACGGCGTCCTTCATTTTTTCCCAGGGATGACCGGCGTTGTGTGCGGTCCAGTCCCGTTCGATTTCAGGCTCAACGTCCGAGAAACGATAATTTTGGTAACGCGCATCAGCGGCCATGCGCGCGCCGTATTGATAGGCCGGGACATAGTCTTCATAGCGCGCGCCAGTACTGCCGTACTGGCTGGTCCAATGCGTACGGAAGGCGTTGTCTCCGGTTGGCTCGCCAAACCGCTCGACTTCAACATCGCTGCGACGCACGGTTTCGTTGATGGTTTGCGTATGTTCGCTAACCTCTTTGCCCAGCAGGACTTCCTCTACGACCCGGGCGGTTTTTGCAACGACCGCTTCTTCAGCCGTTTCACGCATCTCGAAGGTGCCTTCCTTGAAAGAGGCGAGATCATCTGCAGTCGCTGGCTCATCCACAGTACGCCGTTCTACTGAGACATGCTCTTCGCGCAGATGCAGGGTTTCCTGTGCAGGCGATTGCGTTACGTGCTGATGGATGCGCACGCCACCACGTTGCACTTCACGCTTGCCCACTTGCAGCTGCTCCTGGATGACGGGGATCGCTGTCTGTTCGCGCATGCCGGGCGCCTCGTTGATTCGGGCTGACGGCTCGGTGCTGCGATAACGACTCCGCTCAGCGGCGATTTCAGTGTCGTCGTAGACCGCCGCATTCCGGTCATAAGCACTCCAGCCCATGTTTTTCCAGGCACTGGCGCGCTCTTCGATATCGATGGGATCATGCTGATTCATGATGGCGCTGGCGCGTGACTCTTGTTCGTCATTGGTGGCGTGCACGGTCAAGAGATAGCTGCCGCGACGCACGGCTTCCGAATACAGGTCGGGATAGCGCTCCTTCTCGTGACTGCCAAACAGGTTACGGAAAAAGCCACTGATGCCATGGCTGCCCGATTCGGTTTGCGCGGCGCGTAATGCCGTCTGCCGCGCCGAAGTCGATTCCTCATCAGGACTCAGCCGTACATGCTCAATTTCAAATCCGCCTTTGAGCAATTCGTTGAGCGCATCTTGCGCATCCTGATAATTATCGTAGACACCGACGATGGTATTAGCCATGTTCATTCTCCTTTGCTGGATGAGGTGGGCGCGGCAGTCGGCGATTCATCAAAGCGTTCAACCGTCGCGGTTTCGGTTTTGAGCAGGATGGTTTGTGGTGCATGCCGTTCCCGCTGCTGGCGCGTAATGCGAATTTCTTCCTTGAGGCGTAGCTGCTTTTGTACCAGCAAGACTTCTTCAATTACCGGCACGATCATGGTCTCGCCCTCGTAACGCATCGTTGGGATTGCGTCGTCATTGATCAGGGTGCCAATTGCTATGTGCTCGATGAGTAGCTCATCGTGCATCAGCGGCAGATCGACGAGCTCGGCGTGCTCATTGATAGTCCTATGTACACGTACGCCTTTACCGGTATCGACGATCCGTTTGCTGACGTGCAGCTGTTCCGCCAACAGCGGAATGCGCAGCCGATTCGTAGTCTGCTCGGTGCGCCGTCGGGCAGGATCCGTGCGATCCTCATCTTGCGAAGGGTTTGGCATAATCAGTGAAATCCATGAGCAGGTCTACGACCTATTCTGGTAATTTCACACGCAAAGATCAGGCCTGCCAGGTAGGTGTGCGTAAGCCGGCAATGCCGCTTTGCGGATGTGTATTTTCTTCTCAAAACAGGTAAAAATTGCCTGCAGTGCGAGGCGAAATCGTTATCAGATATCGACCGGATCGACTTCGAGGGACCAGCTCACGCGCGCTTTGATTTTACGCAGCTCGGCGATCCAGGCTTTCAGGAAATTTTGCAGGGCTGGCCGTGAGGCGGACTCAACCAAAAGCTGTGCACGGTCGACATTCGCCACGCGCGTCATGGTCATCGGAATCGGATCATTGATGATGATGCCGACGTGTTCAACACAGGTCGCTGCCTGCTGCAAAAATTCGAGGGCGATGGCTAATTCCTTGGCCTCGGCGCGCAGCAGCGCCTGGTAAATGAAGGGCGGCAGGCTTGCTTGCTGACGCTCCTGCAATAGCGTGGTGGCAAAACGATCGTAGTCGTGCGCCATGAGTGCGCCATACAGCGGATGTTGCGCATAGCGGGTCTGCACCAGGACTTCACTGACGCTGCCGCCCTCTTTTTGCGCAGCGCGACCGGCACGGCCGGCTACCTGCATGAGCTGCGCGAAGAGCCGTTCGCTAGCGCGATAATCCTGCGAAAACAGGGCGGTGTCCGGATTCAGTACACCTACGAGCGTGAGATTGCGAAAGTCATGGCCCTTGGCGACCATCTGCGTGCCGATCAGGATATCCACCTCGCCGCGATGCACACTATCGAACGCTGCCTGGGCGCTGCCCTTCAGACGCGTTGAATCTGCATCGATGCGCAGGATGCGCGCCTCGGGAAAAATCAGCTGCAAGCCTTCTTCAACCCGCTGCGTACCGCGTCCCATAGGCTGGATGTCGACATTGCCACAAGTCGGACAGGACTTCGGGATACGCTGCTCCAGGCCGCAATGATGGCAACGCAGTCGCCGGTCGAGCTTGTGCAACACCATGAAAGCGGTGCAGCGCGGACAGTCGCTGACCCAGCCACAGGCGTCGCAATTGATCACGGGTGCATAACCACGCCGGTTCAGGAATAGTAGCGATTGCTCGTGCCGCTCCAGGCGCTGGCGCAATGCGGCGACCAGGGTCGAGGTGATGCCGTCGACCGGCCGGTCACGCTCCATGTCGATCAGCCTGACCTTGGGTAGCACCGCATCAGGCACGGCACGCTCGCGCAATTCAAGCTTGCGATAACGGGCTGACAGTGCGTGCTGCCATGTCTCCAGCGCCGGCGTAGCCGAACCGAGCACGATGGGAATGCCGAGCTGATGCGCGCGCCAGACAGCCAGATCGCGCGCCGAATAACGCAAGCCTTCCTGTTGCTTGTAAGAGGGGTCATGCTCTTCGTCGATAATGATCAGGCGCAGCCTGGGCAGCGATGCCAGAATCGCCAGACGCGTGCCCAGAATGATCCTTGCATGACCGGCGTGGGCCGCCAGCCAGTTCAGCAGGCGCTCGCCTTCCGCAAGGCCGCTATGCAAGGTGGCTACCATCACGCCGGGAAAGCGCGCGCGAATATTGCCTTCGAGTTGGGGCGTAAGGTTAATTTCCGGCACGAGAATCAGGATCTGCGCGGCATTCTCTGTATCCTTATCCTGCGCCAGAATTTGCGCGGCAGCTTGCAGATAGACTTCCGTCTTGCCACTGCCGGTGACCCCATACAACAAGCTTGGCGCAAAGCCCTGACTCATTGCAATCGCATCAGCAGCCTGCTGTTGCGCCGGATTCAGTTTGGGCGTGGCATTTGGAGTCGCGTCATGCGCGAGTCCACGCTTCTCGAGCTTTTTGAGCGCCTTGTCCAGCGCGACGGTCGTCAAGGCGCGCAAATTTTTAGGCAAGCCGGGCAGCGCGACTTCGCCTAGTGGCCGCTGGTAGTAATCGGCGGCAAAGCCGCACAAGGCCAACCATGCTGCACTCAGTGGCGCCAATTGCGTGCGCACCGCCAGTACCTGCTTGAGCTTTTCGGGCGCGACGTCGGTGGTATTGCTGACCGCCACGATCACACCGACGACTTCACGACGGCCAAAAGGCACGACCGCCAGTTGCCCCGGCAATGGCCATGATGCGTCGGGCACATCTGCACACCACCGATAATCAAAAGTGAAATCGAGTGGCGTATCCAGGGCGATTTTAAGTATGCAATGTTCCACGAACCTAATGTAATCCCTCAGGAATTTGGCTAACTACTGGTTTCATAAGCACTTTTTAACTATCCACAGTCCCTGTGGATAACTTTGTGGACAAGCATCCCCTAAGTGGCCTGAACGCCTGATTTTATGCGGCTTCCGGCGGATTGCCTAAAAGAATGGCAAAAATTAATTCCCATAAAATCAATCACTTACAATTAGGTAAAACACGACCATCACAATATCGCCGGATTTTCACTGCGAACCTAGCTCCGTTCCGATTTTGTGCATAAGTCGGCTGTTGAGTGCGCGATCTGTTCACTTTTTCGTGAGTGACAACAAATATCGGTGAATTTTTCTGATTTTTCAGTCGCACTGGAAAATAATCAAAAACCCAGATTTTATTTTTAATTGTCAATGCAACAGAAATGCCAAATTGCCAATCGCCATAACTGCATCACTTAAAGTGAAATGTCAGCTTATGGGCTAAGCCCCCGATTCATAAGCGCTTTTTAATTTATGCACACAGCCTGTGGATAACTTTGTGGACAAGTCCCTATTGACATGCTTGAAAGCCAGTCTACAAGCGGCTTCCGGGGAAATGGCAAAATGAAAAGCGAAATTTAATTCCTTTAAAATCAAGGACTTAAAATTCGTCATTCAAGCCAAAAAATATTTTTCACAAAAATATTTTTTGCCATGTGCCATGCCTTTATTGTGCATAAGCTTCTAATGACCGTGAAAAACAGGCTGGATTTGTAGCTGTTTTACACCGAAATACATCAGCGCAAACAGCATGCATCACATCACGCGTGCAAAGGCCGGCTGAACTCGTGCACTGCCTCGACGAGGACCGAAACCGCCTCCGGTGGCGTGAATTGGGAAATCCCGTGCCCAAGGTTGAATACATGGCCGCTGCCAGGCGCATGCTGGCCAAACGCCTGCAATACCTTGGCGACTTCGGCGCGAATCTGCTCAGGCTGGGCAAACAGGACAACCGGATCCAGATTGCCTTGCAAGGCGACCCGATCGCCGACTGCCGCGCGCGCCTTGCTGAGATTGACAGTCCAGTCGAGGCCAATGGCATCGGCACCAATGTCAGCAATTTGCTCCAGCCACAAGCCACCACCTTTAGTGAACACGATCGCCGGAATCTGCACACCGTCCTTGTGGCGCTGCAACTGGCGCATGACTTCTTGCATGTAGTGCAGTGAAAATTCCTGATAGGCGCCATCAGCCAATGCACCACCCCAGGAATCGAACATCATCACGGCTTGCGCACCCGCGTCAATTTGCGCATTGAGATAGGCCGCAGTGGCGGTGGCATTCGTTTGCAGGATGTGATGCATGAGGTCCGGGCGCGAATACAGCATCGCCTTGACCTTGCGGAAGTCGGAAGAACCGGCACCCTCCACCATGTAACAGGCAATCGTCCAGGGGCTGCCGGCAAAGCCGATCAGAGGAACACGACCATTGAGCTCGGTACGGATTTGCGTCACTGCATCAAATACGTATTGGAGATCCGCCATGTCGGGCACCTGCAGCGCCATGACGGCCTTTTCGTCACGTAATGGCCGCTCGAATTTCGGTCCTTCACCATCCGCAAAATACAAACCTAGCCCCATTGCATCAGGCACGGTCAGGATGTCTGAAAACAGAATCGCGGCATCCAGCGCATAGCGATCAATTGGCTGCAACGTCACTTCAGTGGCGTAGTCATGATTTTTCGCCAGACCGAGGAAAGAGCCGGCACGCTTACGCGTCGCATTGTATTCAGGCAAGTAACGACCGGCCTGACGCATGAGCCACAGCGGCGTGTAATCGGTCGGCTGGCGTAGCAAGGCACGCAGGAAAGTGTCGTTTTTTAAGGGGGCGAATTTGGAGGACATGGCATATCTTTCAAGAAGCCGACATTATCGCTTATGCGCGCAGCTTCGTGCGAAACAGGCATTGAGGAGCGGCAAAATTTAGTCGTCCTCCTCCAGATTTCCGCCCTTGATTCTCAGCGCCAGGAAAAAATAGCCGCAACCACAACTATTTCATGGCCAGCGTATTGTTATATTAAAAATTCTTTGGCATCAAATTTTCTTTAGCGATCAACACGACACGCCATGCCGCCCGCGCATAAGCAGCCCGCTTACAGTTCAACCAGGCAGCACCGGCCATTTCAGCCGCTGCGCGAGCGGATCGTTGCGTGGCAAATTTTCTATTGCCTGATGACCGGCTTGGGCGTTGCCTCAGCACAGCTGATATTCCATTTTCTGGATAAACGCGAGCATGCTTTTGAGATCATCAATTCAGCAGCCCAAACGCATGTGCCGCCACTGGCAAAGAGTCTGACTAAGCAAGACATGGCAGGTGCCCGGCAGCAGCTAGAGGCAATAGGACGTTTCCCCACGATCGGTTATGTCATTCTCACCCTGCCTACCGGGGAAAAGATCAAAGCGGGGCGACAGTCCGACCGCTGGGGTCAACTCTTGCTCGATAAATTTTCATCCGTGGCACTAGCCGTACCTGATCCGGAACAATCATCGCGCAGCCTCGGGCATTTGCGCATCTATGCCAATCGCGCCGAATTGCGCAACGAAGTGGCCGTGGATGCCCTGTTAATCATCGCATCACAGGCAATCGGTATCCTGATCCTTGCCCTGTTAATGGCGCGCCTCAGTAATCGCCTCGTGGGGCGCCATCTGACGCATATCGCGAAGCATATATCCGGGCTCAATCCCATTGCCCTCGATCAGAAGCTGGAATTAGCGCGACGTCCGCGCACTGTCGAAGATGAGCTCGACCAGTTATGCAACGCGTTCAACAGGCTCAATTCAAGGTTGGTTTCTTACATCGATTCGCACCGCTTGCTTGAAGAGGAATTACGCAGTCATCGTGATGGACTGACGGTGCTGGTCGCCGAGCGCACTAGTTCCCTTGAACGACTGAAGGAATTTCATAGTCTGATTATTGCTATGTTGACCCGATTTATGAACTTACCACCTGAAAAGGCAAACGATGCGGTCGAACATGGTCTATCAGCTTTCTGTGATTACTTTGACGCACCGCGCTGTATCCTGTTCACGCTGGACGAGACCGGCCAACGGTTTTGCACCGCAAATACCTGGCCACCTCTATCGTGCACTGATGCAGCGGGTACGATATGGCTTCCCTCTGAGTTCTTGCCGCGGCAATCGACGGGATCGCCTGGAGCAAGGATCTGGCTGAGCAATACTGGCTCTGGCTTAGATGACTATGGTGTTACGACGTGCTTATTGAAGCTACTTGATACACGTGCTTTTACCATCGTTAGTATCGAAATCCAGGACCGTATCGTAGGTCTTCTCTGTCTCGTCGGTCAGGCCCTGATGCGCGACAGCGACAATGCAAAATTACTCGAACTTGCCGCCCGGGTCGCGGCCAATATGCTTGATCACAAGATCGCCCAGATACGATTACTAGAGACCCAGCAGGCACTCGAAACAGTGAATTCAGAATTGAATCAATTGAGTCAATTCGATCCGCTGACGGGCCTCGCAAACAGGCGACGCTTCGATGAAATCAAGGCACTCGAGTTCAGCCGCGCACTGCGCGCTGAATTGCCGCTTGCTGTAATGATGTGCGATATCGACCACTTCAAACTTTACAACGATACTTACGGCCACGCGCAAGGCGATCGATGCCTGAAGTCCCTCGCAGATTGCCTTGCAACGCTGTTCGCGCGTGCAGGCGAATTACCGGCGCGTCTAGGTGGGGAAGAGTTCGCCGTGCTCTTGCCTGGCGCGACAGCGGAGTTTGCCCTGAGCCAGGCTGAGCGACTGCGCCAAGCGGTGTGGGACTTGGCATTACCGCACGCAGGTTCGCCGATCGCGGATCGCGTCACCATAAGTATTGGCGTTGCTTGCCTCAGGCACGATCAGCATCTGGAATTTGACAGCCTTTTACAAGTAGCAGACGAAGCGTTGTACGTTGCGAAGACACACCGTAATTTTGTAAGTTTCGCGCAATAGGATCGTCAAGCTGTAATTTTTACCGGTAGTCGATGAAACAGGCCGCCGGTATCGTTTAGAGGTCAAAAACTGGACTCTCCATGCGAAAAATATCAGGATTTCATATTTCATACGGAATACCGAAAAATTACGTATTTTTATTCGCGTGGATTATTATGATCGGTTGTACGAAGGTCAATAATATTTCTCAAGGGAACGAATCGGCTGCTGTTTTTCGTATTCGCGCTGATGCCGGCCAAACGACAACCGGAGGTATTCCAATTACCCTTGCGGTAGAGCACGAGATGAACAATGAACCAGTTACGTGGCATCTCGATCCACAGAGTCCTGGCAAGCTGGATGAAATCAATGGTGATACCGTGCGCTATTTACCGCCCGCGGCAGGTACGATTACTGGCGAGGCTCAAATTTCCATCACGGCGACCGTGAATGGTCTAACGCAGCATATTGAGCTGCTTGTACTGCCGTGGCCCGAGGCAGTTTTGAGTGTTAAACGCGGTGCACGACTGCTTGGATCTCAGGTAATTATATTCGCATGATCAATTTTTATACAGCGGTCCATCACGACATGCAAGCCGGCGGCTTGCGCTTTTTTAGTCGCGACATGATTAATCACACCGAATTGCATCCATAGTGCGCCGGCGGCAATGGCAATTGCTTCGTCTGCGATAGCTTCGATTGCGTCAGATTTTCGAAAGCAATCAACCAGGTCAATTTTCAAGCCTTGCTCGCGCATAGCCTTGCCGGCCATGGTCAAGCTGGGGTAGCAATGCTCGCCGAGCACGGTGCTGCCGGCACACACCGGATTGACAGGAATGATGCGGTAGCCATGCGCCTGCAGATAGGATGCAACTTCATGACTGGCACGCTGAGGATCAGGCGACAGGCCGACCACGGCGATAGTACGAACCTCCCGCAGCAAGGAGGCAATCGAGGCAGCAGAAGGATTCATTCTGACTCCGGAAATAGAAAAAGGCAGCCTAAGCTGCCTTTCATTTTACTGCGATGCTGTGCTTAACGCTTCTGACGGAATCTTGCGATTGCCGCCAACTGTGCTACCGCGTGGGCCAGTTCACCCTGCGCTTGTGCATAGTCAATCATTGCATCTTTGTTTTGCAAGGCTTCTTCAGCCGCTTTCTTGGCTTCAGCTGCTTTCGCTTCGTCAAGATCCGCGCCGCGAATCGCCGTGTCGGCAAGAACCGTCACTGAATTCGGTTGCACCTCAAGGATGCCACCAGCGACAAAGACAAACTCTTCTTCAGCCTGGCCGACCACCTTGATGCGTACTGCACCGGGACGAATGCGCGTGATCAGCGGAATATGCTGCGGATAAATCCCCAGCTCGCCTGCTTCGCCAGGCAAGGCAACGAATTCCGCCTCGCCTGAGAAGATCAGCGCTTCCGCAGAGACTACGTCTACGTGAATTGATTTTGCCATGTTTGAACCTTATGTCGTTCGTCCACAGAGCCATGCAAGAAGGTTCGTGCTGGCAGTCGACGCGAAGCCGACTGCCGTCAAACCTGACTAGCAAATTAGCCCAGCTTTTTCGCTTTTTCGATTGCTTCTTCGATCGTGCCGACCATGTAGAACGCTTGTTCTGGCAAGTGATCGAGTTCACCGTTTGCAATCATCTTGAAGCCCTTGATGGTGTCCTTGAGCGAAACATACTTGCCTGGGGAACCAGTAAACACTTCAGCGACGTGGAACGGCTGCGACAGGAAACGCTGCATCTTACGTGCGCGCGATACCAGCAACTTATCTTCCGGTGCCAATTCGTCCATACCCAGAATCGCGATAATGTCGCGCAATTCCTTGTAACGTTGCAGCGTGCCCTGAACGGCGCGCGCTGTATCGTAGTGGTCTTGACCAACGACGAGTGGATCGAGCTGACGTGAAGTCGAATCGAGTGGATCAACCGCTGGGTAGATACCCAGTGAGGCGATGTCACGCGACAGAACAACGGTCGAGTCAAGGTGGGCAAACGTTGTCGCTGGTGATGGATCAGTCAAGTCATCGGCTGGAACGTAGACGGCCTGGATCGAGGTGATCGAACCAACTTTCGTCGATGTGATGCGCTCTTGCAGACGGCCCATTTCTTCAGCCAGCGTTGGCTGGTAACCCACAGCGGATGGCATACGACCCAACAACGCTGACACTTCGGTACCGGCCAATGTGAAACGGTAGATGTTATCAACGAAGAACAAAACGTCTTTACCTTCGTCACGGAACGACTCAGCGATCGTCAAGCCAGTCAGCGCTACGCGCAGACGGTTACCTGGCGGCTCATTCATCTGACCGTAGACCATGGCTACTTTGGAGTTCTCTGGTGTTTCCAGATCAACGACCTTGGCATCAGCCATCTCGTGGTAGAAGTCATTACCTTCACGAGTACGCTCACCCACACCGGCGAACACGGACAAGCCGCTGTGCGCTTTAGCGATGTTGTTAATCAGTTCCATCATGTTCACGGTCTTGCCGACACCGGCGCCACCGAACAAACCGACTTTACCGCCTTTAGCGAACGGGCAAACCAAGTCAATCACCTTGATGCCGGTTTCCAGCAAGTCTTGCGATGGTGACAGCTCGTCGTAAGCAGGCGCTTTACGGTGAATCGACGCCATATGCTCATGGCTCACAGGGCCGCATTCATCGATAGGATTGCCCAGCACGTCCATGATCCGACCCAGCGTTGCTTTGCCGACTGGAACCATGATTGGCTTACCGGTGTTCTGGATAATCATGCCGCGACGCAGACCGTCGGAAGTACCCAGAGCAATGGTACGGACAATGCCGTCGCCGAGCTGCTGTTGGACTTCCAGGGTCAGTTCGGAACCTTCCATTTTCAAGGCATCGTATACCTTGGGCATCGCGTTACGTGGGAACTCAACGTCCACCACAGCGCCGATACACTGAACGATTTTGCCATCAGCCATTTTCGTTCCTTCAATATTAAATTTAAATTCTTTTAATCGGTCGGGGCATCGCGTTTCAGCCCCAGGATTTTGCATCAGTTCATTTCAGCCTGGACCGCACATTTAATCGGTTCAGGAGAGAGTCATTCGTCGCGCTTTGGCGCCGTTTGAACTCTGTCCCGAATACCGTTTAAACAGCTGCCGCGCCCGCCACAATCTCAGACAGCTCTTTCGTGATCGCAGCCTGACGAGTCTTGTTGTAAATCAACTTCAACTCACCAATCACATTACCTGCGTTATCACTTGCCGACTTCATGGCGACCATACGTGCCGATTGCTCGGACGCGAGGTTTTCCGCGACGGCCTGATAAATCAGCGCTTCCACGTAACGCACCAGCAAATCATCAATCACGATCTGCGCATCTGGCTCGTAAAGATAATCCCAGCTGTGCTGGCGACCTTTATCTGCTTCGAGCTGGCCGGCCGACAATGGCAGCAATTGCTCCATCATTGGCTCTTGCTTCATCGTGTTGATGAACTTGGTGTACACGAGGTAGACCGCGTCCAATTTACCTTCCTGGTACATATCGAGCAGAACCTTGACAGGCCCGATCAATTTTTCCAGGTGCGGTGTATCACCTAACTGTACTGCGTGCGAAACCACATTCGCGCCCATCCGGCTCAGGAAGCCTAAAGCTTTGTTACCGATAGCAACTGCGGCAAGCTTGTTACCACTCGCTTCAAGTTCACGGGCTTTGCTGGTCACGATGCGCAAGGCATTGGTATTCATGCCGCCGCACAGACCTTTATCGGTCGTTACAACGACGATGCCTACCGTTTTCGCCTTATCCTGTTTTACCAGGAAGGGATGCGTATATTCCGGATTTGCTTGTGCCAAGTGAGCGGCGATATTGCGAATCTTTTCACTGTAGGGACGAGCCGCACGCATCCGGTCTTGCGCTTTGCGCATTTTGGATGCGGCGACCATTTCCATCGCCTTCGTGATCTTCTTCGTATTTTCTACGCTCTTGATCTTGCCACGTATCTCTTTGCCTGCAGCCATGAGTACTTACTCCTTGTAGCCCCAGTTAAGATCAGAATGTTTTTTTGAAATCAGCAACCGCGGCGGACATTTCTGCTTCGCCATCTTTATCGAGTTGCTTGGTTTCTTCAATCTTCTGCAGTAACGCGGCGTGGCTGGTCTTCATGAAGTTATGCAGACCGGACTCAAAGGCGAGTACTTTCTTGACTTCGAGGCTGTCGAAAAAGCCCTTGTTCACAGCAAACAGAGACACGGCCATCAGCGAGATTGGCAATGGCGAGTACTGGGATTGCTTGAGCAATTCCGTTACGCGCGCACCACGGTCGAGCTGCTTGCGGGTCGACTCATCGAGGTCCGAAGCGAACTGCGCAAACGCGGCCAATTCACGATACTGCGCCAGATCGGTACGGATACCGCCGGACAGGTTCTTGATGACTTTAGTCTGAGCTGCACCACCAACGCGTGAGACCGAAATACCGGCGTTAATCGCTGGACGGACACCCGAGTTGAACAATGAAGTCTCAAGGAAGATCTGACCGTCCGTAATCGAAATCACGTTAGTCGGAACGAATGCGGACACGTCGCCGGCTTGCGTTTCAATGATCGGCAGGGCTGTCAAAGAACCAGTTTTGCCTTTGACGGCGCCCTTGGTGAATTCTTCGACATAGTGCGGATTGACGCGAGCTGCGCGCTCGAGCAAACGCGAGTGGAGATAGAACACGTCGCCAGGATACGCTTCGCGGCCTGGTGGACGGCGCAGCAGCAGCGATACCTGACGGTAAGCCACAGCTTGCTTGGACAAATCGTCATACACGATCAGTGCATCTTCACCACGATCACGGAAGTATTCGCCCATTGCGCAACCGGAGTACGGCGACACGTATTGCATCGCAGCCGACTCGGAAGCCGATGCAGCAACAACGATCGTGTATTCCATGGCGCCATGCTGCTCGAGGGAGCGCACGATGTTCTTGATCGACGACGCTTTTTGACCGATCGCGACATAGATACACACCATGCCCTGGCCTTTTTGATTGATGATGGCGTCAATCGCAACCGCTGTCTTGCCGGTTTGACGATCACCAATGATCAATTCGCGCTGACCACGGCCGATCGGTACCATCGAGTCAATCGACTTCAGGCCAGTCTGCATAGGCTGCGAGACGGACTGACGGGCAATCACGCCCGGCGCGATTTTTTCGATAGGCATCGACAACTTGGCGTTGATCGGACCTTTGCCGTCGATAGGCTGGCCGAGCGCGTTGACTACGCGACCAAGCAGTTCCGGACCGACTGGCACTTCCAGAATACGACCGGTACATTTGACCGTGTCGCCTTCGGAGATATGCTCGTAGTCACCCAGAATAACGGAACCGACCGAGTCACGCTCGAGGTTCAGCGCGAGGCCGAATGTGTTGCCTGGGAATTCCAGCATCTCGCCTTGCATGACGTCGGACAGACCGTGAATGCGGCAGATACCGTCGGATACGGAAATCACTGTACCCTGATTGCGGATTTCGGCGCTGTCGCCAAGACCCTGGATCCGGCTCTTGATCAGTTCGCTGATTTCAGACGGGTTGAGTTGCATACAAACTCCTAAAAATATTCTCTGTGCTTACGCTAAGGACGATGGCCCGATCAAGCGGTCAGCGCGGTGTGCATCTTTTGCAGCTTTGCGCGTACCGAGGTATCGAGCACTTCATCACCGACCACTACACGAACACCACCAATCAAGGTGCTATCGACAGCGACCGAAGGATTGAGCTTGCGACCGAAACGCTTTTCGAGCGTTGCGAGCAGGTCTGCAACCTGAGTCGTCGACAGCTCGAAGGCGCTGGTAATTGCCGCATCTGCTGCACCTTCCTCGGCATTTTTCAATGCAAGGAATTGCGCGCCGATTTCCGGCAGCAGCGTGACACGGCCATTTTCGACCAGCATGTTGACGAAGTTTTTCGCTTCAGCATTCATCGGCGATTTCACAGCAGCCAGCAAAGTGTCCGCAACCATCTGGTCCGACATTTTCGGGTTGTGTGCGAGCGCCTGCACATCGGGGTGGGCCGCAACCTGCGCCATTTCAGTCACGAGCTCCGACCACGCGTTCAGCGGAGTCGAGGCGCGGCCGTCTTTGGCGACACGGAATAAAGCTTCTGCATAAGGGCGTGCAATCGTCGCGAGTTCGGCCATGATTACAACTCTGTCTTCAGTTGGTTCAACAAGTCGGCATGGGCGGCGGCATTGATCTCACGCTTCAAGATCTGCTCGGCGCCTTTAACTGCCAGCGTTGCTACCTCAGCACGCAATGTTTCACGCGCTTTCGTAACTTGTTGCTCTGCATCGCTCTTGGCCGCGGCCAGGATACGAGCAGCTTCATCAGACGCCGTCTTCTTGGCTTCTTCGATAATTGCCAGCGCGCGCTTTTCTGCGTCGCCGATACGTTTTTGGCCTTCGTCGCGGGCGCTAGTCAGTTCTGCCTGTGCGCGCTTTTCGGCGACAGCCATTGCTTCCTTGCCTTTGTCGGCAGCCGACAAGCCATCCGCAATCTTCCGCGCGCGATCATCGAGCGCTTTCATCACTGGTGGCCACACGAAAGACATCGTGAACCACGCTAGGATGAAGAAGACCACGAACTGCGCAATCAATGTTGCATTTAAGTTCACGGTAGTTTCCTTCTCAGAATAACGTGTGCCGGACTTTTATCCTGTACGGATAAGCGGCCGGCTGTGAGAATCGACAATTACTTGACGAATGGGTTCGCGAAAGCAAACATCATGGCGATACCAACACCGATCAGGAACGCAGCATCGATCAGACCAGCCAACAGGAACATTTTAGTTTGCAGGGCATTCATCAGTTCTGGCTGACGTGCCGATGCTTCGATGAATTTGCCACCCATGATACCGATACCGATACATGCACCAATAGCGCCCAAACCGATGATCAAACCACAAGCCAGTGCTACGAACGAGATGTCAGTCATGAAAAACTCCTTAAATAGTCAAAAACAAAAATTAAAACCTGCGAAACCTGCTGTTACATCCAAACTAAAAAAACTTACTGCTGACCAACTCAATCCAGCTTAGTGGCCTTCATGCGCCTGGCCGACATACACCAGAGTCAGCATCATGAAAATAAACGCCTGCAATACAACGATCAGGATATGGAACAGTGCCCAGATAGTACCTGCGGCAACGTGCATGCCGAAGCCCCACCATGTCGCTGTCGATCCAAGCAGCGCGATGAGCAGGAAGACCAGCTCGCCGGCGTACATATTGCCGAACAGTCGCATACCCAGCGAGACTGTCTTGGCGACGAATTCAATGATGTTCAAGCCGAGGTTGAATATCCATAACAAAGGATGATTACCGAAAGGAGCGCAAAACAGTTCATGGATGAAACCGCCGATGCCTTTGATCTTGATGTTATAGAACAGCATCAGTGCGAATACGCCGATCGACATGCCCAGTGTGCCGTTCAGGTCAGCGGTAGGAACAACGCGGAAATGCATTTCACCCATGCCCATCATGCTGAAGATGGTAGCGAACAAGTCGACTGGCAAAAAGTCCATTGAGTTCATCAACAGAACCCAGACAAATACGGTCAGTGCCAGCGGCGCGATGAATTGACGATTGCCATGTACGATGGCTTTCGACTGGTCTTCCACCATTTCAACGACGATTTCAACCGCAGCCTGGAAACGGCCTGGCACGCCCGAAGTTGCGCGACGCGCTGCTTTGAACATGAAGAGGGAACCGATGATACCGATCAGAACTGACCAAAAAATAGTATCGAGATTCAGAATTGAAAAATCGATAATTTTCGTTTGATGCGAAGTTTGCCAGTGTCCGAGATGATGGACGATATATTCAGACGCGGTCGGCGCGTGGGCTGCGCCTGCTGCTAGGGTTTCAGATGCCATGGTCAGTGCCTAAATAATAAGATTATGTAACTTTTCAATGCCACGATGAACCCGACAATCAATGCCAGCCAGTTCAAATCATGGTAAAGCCAGGCGGTCACGCCAAGTAGCGTCACCGTCAATGCAATCTTGATAAATTCACCGATGAAAAAAGTCATCGGGTTCGCGCCAGCGCCTTTTTGTGCATTGGCAAACAAGCGCAAGGCAAACAAGCTGTTCGGCAGGACACAACTCAGACCACCGAGAAGCGCGGACAACAGCGCGGGTACTCCACCTATTAATCCGGCAATAATGCCGGCAATGGCTGTGGTCGCGAATTGCAGGAGGATGATTTGTCGCATGCCAGTCCTGAATCGTGCGGTCCGTGGCTACCCGGTCAGGCGGCCTTGTCAGCTTTTAATTATTTCTTTATTAGGCGGGTGTTCTCAGAAGCCACGGGATTATAAGTGTTTTCCGATTGCGACGTCAAACCTTTGCTGAGTCGGGCAAAGGCGAAAGCCGGATCCCGTGCACTATTTAGGAACGTCCAGAAGCAGCACTTTCGTCGATTTTTTGCATTGGCCGATCAGCAGTCAAAACGCGCCTACCCGCCCTCTTTCCCCCTCTGCCAAAGGAAATTGAGCGATGCAACTGCTAAGCATTGTCAACTGACCCGACAAAAATCAAACTGACGATCAAAGAGAGAAATCTCCTCTTGACCCGATTGCCCCAGTATTTTTACGGTATGGAGCAAAGCCAGAGATTGATTTCAAGCAAAAATATGTTCGGTCCCAAGCGCTCATCCTCAAACGGGCTCGCGCAACTTGCCAATGACGCCGTCAAGCGCATCCAAATCAGCGAACTCGATGACTAACTGGCCGCGATTACGTGTGCCGATCTTGATCGTGACTTGTGTGGCCAAGGCATCTGACAATTCTTCTTCAAGACGCGTGATGTCACGCGATTTTTCACGGCCGGCCATGCGCGGCTTGCTTGCTTCGCTGAGGTCGGTGCTGGCGCGTGCCACCAGCTTCTCCGCTTCGCGCACCGACATGCGCTTGGCGACGACCTGGTTTGCGAGGGTAATTTGCATACCGGCATCTACCGCTAGTAAAGCACGGGCATGTCCCATATCAATGTCGCCGGCCATGAGCATGGTCTGCACTGGCTTTGCGAGATTGAGCAGGCGCAGGAGGTTGGAGACAGCGCTGCGCGAACGCCCTACCGCACCGGCGGCTTGTTCATGCGTGAAATTGAAATCAGAGATCAGGCGATGGATGCCCTGCGCTTCTTCAAGCGGATTCAAATCTTCGCGCTGGATGTTTTCGATCAGCGCCATGGCGGCGGCGGCTTCGTCGTTGACATCCTTGACCAGCACCGGCACTTCGCTCAGGCCCGCCAGTTGCGCAGCACGGAAGCGGCGCTCGCCTGCAATAATTTCATATTTGTTGACGCCAATCGGGCGCACAAGGATAGGCTGCAGCAAACCTTGTACGCGGATTGACTCTGACAGCTCATTTAAGGCTTCTTCATCCATGCGCGTGCGTGGCTGATATTTGCCAGCCTGCATTTCTTTAACATTCAGCACGGAAGGTGCGCCAGGGATGGCAGCCGCCATATCATCCAGGCCATCGCCGCCGAGCAGGGCTTCGAGACCGCGACCAAGACCTTTGAGACTTTTTTTCGTAACCATTGTGAAACTTTCTTGAATTCTGTGGGTGCACTCAGCGTGCTAATTTCATCGCGTCAAAGGGTCTTTATCCGCGCAACCATTTCTGCGCCGAAGGCGATATAAGCTTGCGCGCCCTTTGACGATGGATCGAAGTTCACGCCCGGCATGCCGTAGGACGGTGCTTCAGCGAGGCGCACATTGCGCGGAATGATGGTGCGGAAAACCTTGTCGCCAAAATGTTGCTCCAGTTGCGAGGAAACTTGCTGTGACAAGGTCATGCGCGTATCAAACATCACGCGCAATAGGCCAATGATCTTCAGATCAGGATTCAGTTTTGCGTGCACTTTTTTGATGGTATTAACGAGGTCCGATAAACCTTCGAGCGCGTAGTATTCACATTGCATCGGAATGATGACGCCATTGGCCGCACACAAGCCATTGAGGGTCAGCATTGAGAGGGCCGGCGGACAGTCGATCAGCATGAAGTCGTATTCGCCATCGACATCCGCGAGCGCATCTTTCAAGCGTTTTTCACGATTGTCCAGCTCGACCATTTCCACTTCAGCGCCAGCCAGTTCGCGATTCGCTGGCAAGACATCAAAGCGGCCTGTCTCGGAGTGGATGCGCACCGTCTTGACGTCGGACATGCCGAGCAATACTTCATAGATCGAGGCCTTCAACTCGGCCTTGTTAATACCAGCGCCCATAGTCGCATTGCCTTGGGGATCAAGATCAACCAACAAGACGCGCTGACCGAGCTTGGCCAGACCAGCCGCCAGATTGACGCTCGTGGTGGTCTTTCCGACCCCACCTTTTTGATTCGCGACACAAAAAATTCTAGCCATAAGTTTCTTTTAGTCCGTCTTTAAATTAAGGCCGCAGCCTCGCGAATAACATCTTGTTTTTAGGGTTGCTGCCGGGTTTTGACCAGCGCCGCTGTGTCATAGCCCTGCTTTGCCAGTCGCTGCACAATTTCCTGATACTGGGTGTCCGTCATGGTGCGCTTGCGTGACAAGATCCAAAGATACTTATGGCTTGGTTCACCGACAGCGGCAGTGGAATAATCGGTCGCCAGATCCAGTACCCAATAATCACCCCAGACCGACGGCAACCAGGACAGCCAGACTGGTGCAAAGCGGACTTTGAGCTTGGCGTTGCTTGCGGCATCGACGATCTGTGCCCGCCCAATCGCCGAATCGCTACTTCCGTCGGCTTTCAGGCAGCGGTTAATGACATCGATCTGACCGTCATCACGTTGCACATATTCAGCACTCACATTGGCGACACATTGCGTCTGGAAGCGATTCGGCAAGCGCGCGATTTCGAACCAGCTGCCGCTGTAACGCACGAGGTCAACCCGCGCAACCGGCTGAACCTGTTGCGCGCCGGCCGCGCAGGTAAGGGCCAACAAGGCGACACTCAACAGTCGGCGAGCGAGCCTCATTGCGCAGCCCGTGCCATGAAAATCAGATGGCGCTCGGCATCCAGTCCCGGCACTTTCAATGGCTGAACGGATGTCACCTGCCAGGTAGCCGGCAAGGCAGCTATTTCCTGTTCTGGCAATACGCCTTTCATGGCAATGAACTGACCATCGGGTGCGAGCAAATGACCGGACCAGTTCACGAAATCAGCCAACTCGGCAAAAGCGCGCGAAGTAATCACATCGAAGGGCGTAGGCACGCGTAATTGCTCAACTTTCATTGTGTATATTGAAACATTCTTCAAGCCCAGTTCGACCTTCGCCTGCGTCAGGAAAGCCGTCTTCTTATGCACGGTATCGATCATTGATACGCGCAACTCCGGCCGAGCTTCCAACGCCCAAATGGCCAGCACCATGCCGGGCAAGCCGCCACCGGCGCCGACATCAAGCACATTGTGCGCATGCCCGAATGCAGGGACGGCCGCCAGGGAATCAAGTATGTGCTGGGTCAACATTTGTACCGGATCGCGCACGGCGGTCAGGTTATAGACCGCATTCCATTTTGTCAGCAGGCCGACATAATCAATCAACAGGTTGATCTGATTGTCACTGAGCGTAATCGGCATGCCACGCACACCCTCACTCAGCAGGCGGGTCAACAAAGGACGGTCAAATTCACGCATGTTCAGGCCGCCACTTCGGTGTCAGGTGTTGCGCTTGAAAATCCCTTGAAGCCACCCTTTTTCAAATGCACGAGCAAGAGTGAAATGGCCGCAGGCGTCACACCAGAAATCCGCGACGCCTGACCCAAGGTTTCAGGCCGGTGCTTATGCAGCTTTTGGCGAACCTCAAACGACAGTGCCTTGACCTCAAGGTAATCGAACTCTTGTGGCAATTTCAGGTTTTCATAGTGCTCATGACGCTCTACTTCCTTGGCCTGGCGATCGATATACCCGGCGTATTTCAGTTGAATTTCGATCTGTTCCTTGATCGCTTCATCGCTGACGCCCGGACCAGCGAGCCATTGTCCATCGATGCCTTGCAAACTCATCAGGCTGTCATAGCGGATATTTGGGCGACGCAAAAGGTCAGCCAAAGCATATTCATGGTCGATAGCCTTGCCAAGCACACGCTCGGCTTCTGCTGCTGCGAGGATGCGCGGATTGACCCAGGTGGATTTCAAGCGTTCAAGCTCGAGCGCCACGGCTTCACGTTTGGCTTCGAATCGCTGCCATTGCGCATCGCCGACACAGCCGAGCTTGCGGCCGATTTCGGTCAGGCGCATGTCGGCATTGTCTTCTCGCAGGCTCAGGCGATACTCGGCACGGCTGGTGAACATCCGATACGGTTCTTGCACACCTTGAGTAATCAGGTCATCAACCAGCACGCCAAGGTAAGCTTCGTCGCGACGTGGCGTCCACGATTCTCGCCCCTGCGTCAGTAATGCCGCATTCAAGCCAGCCAGCATGCCTTGTGCTGCCGCTTCTTCGTAACCTGTGGTGCCATTGATTTGGCCCGCGAAAAACAGTCCTTGCACCAGCTTGGTTTCCAGCGAAGCCTTCAAGCCACGTGGATCAAAGTAGTCATATTCAATCGCATAGCCGGGACGCAGGATGTGCGCACTTTCCATGCCGCGCATGGAGCGCACGAGCGCCAGCTGCACATCGAATGGCAGGCTGGTGGAAATCCCGTTCGGATAAATTTCGTGCGTCGTCAAGCCTTCCGGCTCGAGGAAAATCTGGTGTGAATCCTTGCCGGCGAAACGATGGATCTTGTCTTCAATCGAGGGACAGTAGCGTGGCCCTACCCCTTCAATGACGCCGGTGTACATCGGGCTGCGGTCGAGGCCGGCGCGAATGATGTCATGGGTTTGCGCATTCGTATGCGTGATCCAACAAGGCATTTGCTTTGGATGCATAGCCACTGAGCCCATGACAGAAAATACTGGAATCGGATCGAGATCACCCGGTTGTTCCTGCATGACGGAATAATCAATCGTGCGACCATCAATGCGCGGTGGCGTGCCTGTCTTCAGGCGACCTTGCGGCAGCTTCAACTCTTTGAGCCTGGCCGACAATGAAATCGCCGGTGGATCACCCGCGCGGCCGGCGGAATAATTTTGCATGCCGACATGGATTTTACCGTCGAGGAAAGTACCTGCGGTCAGCACTACCGCGCGACTGCGGAATTTCAAACCAATCTGGGTCACCGCGCCAACAACACGATCGCCCTCCACCATCAAGTCGTCCACTGCCTGCTGGAATAACCACAGATTCGGCTGATTCTCCAGTCGTGCACGGATCGCCGCTTTATACAAGATGCGGTCAGCTTGCGCCCGTGTTGCGCGCACGGCCGGCCCTTTTGAAGAGTTCAGGATACGAAATTGAATGCCCGCCTCGTCCGTCGCAATCGCCATCGCGCCGCCCATGGCGTCGACCTCTTTGACGAGATGACCTTTGCCGATACCGCCGATGGAAGGATTGCAGGACATCTGCCCTAGCGTTTCGATGTTATGCGTGAGCAGTAATGTTTTTTGCCCCATACGTGCGGACGCAAGCGCCGCTTCGGTACCGGCATGTCCACCGCCAACAACAATGACATCGAATTCTGTAGGATAGAACATGGCGCGCCTGTCTGATAAATGACGAATGATACTAAGTTCGGATCCGGACCCTGTTCCGGAGGCGAGATTATAAAGTCTTTTGTCCGTTCATTTCACCTATTCGACTTTACAACATCAATTCAGCCGAATTGTTTCACGTGAAACGGTGCAATTGCGCTGTCCAGCATGGCAAAAATCCAGCGCCACGGCGATAGCGCATACACACCGACTGTTTCACGTGAAACCTTCCCCTCGCCGGAATTATTTAAGGAACGCGTCGTAAGTGGTCTTGATTATCAATGCCGAAACAACAAGGAGAAAGATTTGCCGCACAAAAGCAGTGCCATGTTTGATCGCGAGTCGACTACCAATGAGCGAACCAGCCACATTGCACAACGCCATCAGCGCACCAATTTGCCATAACAAATGCCCGCTATAACCGAACCAAAGCAAGGCCGCACAATTGCAGGCGACGTTGACGACCTTGGCCACAGCCGACGCCCCAAGAAAATCAAACCCAAAAAAACGCACGAACAGGAATACCAGGAAGCTTCCCGTGCCAGGTCCAAAAAAACCATCATAAAATCCGATCGCCGCGCCGACGCCAATAGCGATCAGCTTTTCTTTTAAGCCATCATGGGCTGGTGCATGGATACTCCCGAAATCCTTGCGCATGAGCGTATAAAAGAACACGGCGATCAGCACGAAAGGCAATAATTTGCGCAAAAAATCAGGCGGAATATGCGTCACCGTCCACGCGCCACAAAACGAGAGCAGGAAAGCGGCGCAAGCAGCAGGCGCCGCCGTACTCCACTGCACTTTAACCTGCCGCGCATAATTAATAGCTGCCGCCGCAGTTCCCCAGACGCCGGCCAGCTTACTGGTGCCAAGCAACGTCGCCGGCACCGTGTTCGGCAAGGTCGCGAACAAGGCCGGGAGCTGGATCAAGCCGCCGCCGCCAACAACGGCATCCACCAACCCTGCAAACAAGGCAGCCACGCCTAACACCGCATATTCAGTCATCATGGATCTGTCTTGCCGCGTGATGCGCAGCTCTGTCATAAAACGAATTGCACATTTTACCCTCCGCCCTGCAGCATACGATTGTTACAATATGGAAAAACAGGAGACTTCATGAACAATTTCAGCTTTAGCACCGTGCCCCATCTCGTTTGTGAAATTGGCGCAGCAGCGCGCCTCGGTGAATTGGTGCGCCAGCACTTCCCTGCCGCCCGTCATGCACTCATCGTTACTGATGCCGGTTTCCTCAAAACAGGCTTGGTCGATACGCCGCTTGCAAATCTGCAGCTGCAAAATATTGCTGTGAGTATTTTTTCAGACGTGGTCGCCGATCCGCCGGAAGCAGTCGTATTGGCCGCAGTCGCTGATGCGCGCGCCAAACAGGTCGATCTCGTCATCGGTCTCGGCGGCGGCAGTTCTATGGACGTTGCCAAACTCATCGCTGTATTGACAGGCAGCGCGCAACCGTTGACGTCCATGTATGGCATCGGCAATGTCACAGGTACGCGCCTGCCTCTGGTGCAAATTCCAACGACCGCCGGTACAGGTTCCGAGGTGACGCCAATCGCCATCGTCACCACAGGTGAAACCACCAAGATGGGCGTCGTCGCGCCGCAACTTTATGCAGATCTGGCGATCCTTGATGCGAGTCTCACCATCGGTCTGCCTGCCAAAGTAACAGCCGCAACCGGTATCGACGCCATGGTGCATGCAATCGAAGCCTATACCAGCAAGCACAAGAAGAATCCCCTGTCCGACATGCTCGCACGCGAGGCCCTGTCCCTGCTGGCAAATAACCTTGTCGCCGCCTGTGAAGACGGCGAAAATCTCGCAGTCCGCCAAGCAATGTTGCTCGGCTCTATGCTGGCGGGGCAGGCGTTTTCGAATGCGCCAGTTGCGGCAGTCCATGCCCTGGCCTATCCCATAGGCGGCATCTTCCATGTGGCGCATGGTCTTTCGAATGCGCTGGTATTACCGCACGTCTTGCGCTTTAACCTGTCACATGCAACGGCACTCTATGCCGAGCTCGCCGCGATCATCGCGCCACAGGCACAGGGCAGCGAAGAAGCGCGCGCGAATGCCTTGATCGACCGTTTGGTCGCGAAAGCACAGCGGGTTGGCATCGAGACACATCTGACGCAAGTCGGCATCGTCGCGGCAGATCTCGACCGGCTCGCCGAGGATGCAATGAAACAGACTCGCCTGCTGGGTAATAATCCACGCGAGCTCACCTTTGCCGATGCGCGAGCTATTTATGCGGCTGCGCTATAAGATGTTTTTTTAACAATTTTAGCCGTATAAAAAAGCCTTCCAGTTTTAAGCGGGAAGGCTTTTTTGTTTGACAGACGCTCTAATGTTATGGCGCGTTAGATCCAGCCGGACGACCCACACGCGCCAGGATTTCACCAACAATCCCGCGCCGGAATGCCAGCACGCAGACGATGAAGATCAAGCCGATCACGATCGTCACTGACTCGCCTATCGTATTAAACCACTCTATGCCAGTCAACCCGGCAAGACCAGTACCGATATCACCGAGCTTGTTTTCCAGCGCAATAATGACCACCGCACCGACGATAGGACCAACCAGTGTTCCCAGACCACCAACCAACGTCATCAGAACCACCAGGCCCGACATCGACCAGTGCACATCGGTCAGCGTTTCGAAGCCAAGTACCAGCGTCTTGGTAGCGCCAGCAAGGCCGGAAAGGGCCGCTGAGAGCACGAACGCAAGCAACTTGTACTTGTCAACGTCATAGCCCAATGAAATCGCTCTGGGCTCGTTCTCCTTGATCGCCTTCAGTACCTGACCAAACGGTGAGTGCACGGTACGCAAAATCAGCGCATACGCAGCCAGTGCAATCACCAGCACGACGTAATACATCGTGAAATCGCTGCTCAGGTCGAAAGCGCCAAAAAGCTTACCGCGCGGTACGCCTTGCAAGCCATCTTCACCGCCCGTGAACGGCGCCTGCAGGAAAACGAAAAACAGCATTTGTGCCAATGCCAGGGTAATCATTGTGAAATAAATCCCCTGCCGGCGAATCGCCAGCAAACCCATCAGTAACCCGATTACCGACGCAGCAACGACGCCAGCAAGTACACCGATTTCGGGAGTCATTCCCAATCCCTTGATCGCATAACCAGCAATATAACCAGCTCCGCCAAAGAACGCAGCATGACCAAACGAGAGCAGGCCGGTAAAACCGATCAACAGGTTAAAAGCACAGGCGAACAAGGCGAAGCACAAGAGCTTCATCAGGAACACCGGATACACGTAGAACGGCAGGGCCAGCGCAAGCGCGATTACAACGCCGTAAGCAGATTTTTTTAACATCGTAGTCACTCCGCTTATTGTTCTTTGCCGAACAAGCCGGCTGGACGAATCATCAGGACGATGGCCATGAGGATAAATACCACCGTGGCTGATAACTGCGGATAAAAAACCCGCGTCAGGCCTTCAATAATGCCTAGACTCAGACCGGTGACAATTGAACCCATGATCGAACCCATGCCGCCGATCACGACCACGGCAAAGACCGTGATGATCAGGTTCGAACCCATCAAGGGCGAGACCTGAATCACAGGCGCGGCGAGTACGCCGGCAAAACCCGCCAGCGCAACACCGAAACCATAAGTCAGTGTCACCATCAGCGGCACGTTGATGCCAAAGGCTTCGACGAGCCGCGGATTTTCCGTGCCAGCCCGCAGGTAGGAGCCGAGCTTGGTCTTTTCAATCACGAACCAGGTCGTGAAACAGACCACAAGGGACGCCACCACGACCCATGCACGATAATTCGGCAAGAACATGAAACCAAGATTAGTCGCGCCCGCCAAAGCTTCCGGCACCGAAAACGGCTGGCCGGAAACGCCATAAATCGAGCGGAATATCCCTTCGAGCATGAGCGTAATACCGAAGGTCAGCAACAAGCCGTACAGGTGATCCAGTTTATAGAGCCAGCGCAGCATGGTCTTTTCAATCACGATGCCGAAGGCACCAACGACCAATGGCCCGACGACGAGCATGACCCAGTAATTGAGGCCGAAGTAAGTCAGCCCCATCCAGGCAGAAAACGCACCGAGCATATACAGCGCGCCATGCGCAAAATTGATCACATTGAGCAGGCCAAAAATCACAGCGAGACCCAAGGACAACATGGCGTAAAACGAACCATTGACGAGGCCAAGCAAAAGCTGGCTCATCATGGCTTGCAGGGGAATACCGAATATTTCCATGACAAATTCTGGAAGAGTTCACCGCCGGAACCATCACGGCAATGACAATACAAAGAAGGGCCGCGCAGCAGACACGCGTAAATTCAAAGGCAAATTACCGTGCCCGGTTCGCCCAGGCACGGCAACATGACTCAGTTTATTTCCAGGCTACGCATTTCGATTCAGCTTTCGTGGTGAACGCTTCTTCGCCAGGAATCTTTGCTGCGACTTTGTAGTAATCCCAAGGGTACTTGGATTCCGACAGGGCCTTGACTTGCATCAGGTACATTTCATGGATCATGCGACCGTCAGGACGGATATAACCGCCTGTGGCGTACATGTCATTGATCTTGGTCGCCTTCATTTTCTCGAGGACTTTTTCCGGATTATCGGTACCTGCGGCCTTGACGGCATTGAGGTAAGTCAGCGTCGCGGAATAGTCTGCTGCCTGCAGACTCGACGGCATCTTCTTCATTTTTTCGAAATAACGACGTGACCACTTGCGCGATACATCGCTCTGATCCCAATACCAGCTGTCGGTCAGGTACATGCCCTGCGTCAGTGGCAAAGTCAGCGAATGGACATCGTTGATGAACATCAGCAAACCAGCCAACTTCATGGTCTTCGTCACGCCAAATTCATTCGCCGCTTTAATCGCATTGATCGTGTCGCCGCCGGCATTGGCCAGACCAAGAATCTGCGCCTTGGATGACTGTGCCTGCAACAGGAAAGAGGAAAAGTCAGACGCTGACAAAGGATGACGCACTGCGCCGACGACGGTGCCGCCGTTGGCTTTGACGACATTTGCAGTGTCACCTTCAAGCGACGCACCGAATGCATAATCGGCAGTCAGAAAGTACCAGCTCTTGCCGCCTTGTTTGACGACTGCAGCACCAGTGCCTTTGGCCAGCGCCACGGTATCGTAAGCATAGTGAACAGCGTAAGGATTACAGTCTTCATTGGTCAGACGAGCCGAGCCGGCGCCGATCGCGACAAAGAGCTTTTTCTTTTCCAGCGCAACTTTTGTCATCGCCAGATTAGTGCCGGAATTGGTACCGCCGATGAGCATGTCTACGCCCGCCTGGTCAAACCACTCACGCGCTTTCGAAGCAGCGATATCGGCCTTGTTCTGATGGTCCGCGCTGACGAATTCGATTTTCTTGCCCAATACCGTGCCGCCAAAATCGGCAATGGCCATCTTGATGGCTTCAACACCACCCTGACCGTCGATATCCGAATACAGGCCTGAAATATCGGTGATGAAGCCGATCTTCACTGTATCGCCAGACACTTGCGCCGAAGCGGATCCGGCCAGGCCCAATGCCAGTGCCGTGGAAATTGCGAGTGTCATCGTTTTAATTTTCATGTCTTCTCCGTTGGTTTTACACTTATTACATTTGATTTTTTCGGTCTTGCAAACTGCTTGGTCACCCTGCTTACACACCGAGCAATTCATTCAGCACAGGCATTTTTGCAGTCAATTCGGATGCAGCAAAAGTCTCGACAATCTGACCGTGCTCCATCACATAGAACCGGTCTGCGAGCGGTGCCGCAAACCGGAAATTTTGTTCCACCATGACGATCGTGTAGCCGTCGGCGCGTAGCGTCATGATCATGCGTGCCAGGGCTTGCACGATAACTGGAGCCAAGCCTTCCGAAATCTCATCGAGCAGCAGCAGCTTTGCGCCAGTGCGCAAGATGCGCGCGACCGCCAGCATCTGCTGCTCACCACCCGACAGGCGCGTACCCTGGCTGGATTTACGCTCCTCCAGATTGGGAAACATACGGTAAATTTCGGCAATCGACATGCCTTTTTCCGTCGCAGACACTGACGGTGGCAAAAGCAGGTTTTCTTCCGCCGAAAGCGAGGCAAAAATACCGCGCTCTTCCGGGCAATAACCGACGCCAAGATGCGCAATTTTATGGGTGGGCAGCTTGATCGCTTCAACGCCATTAATCTTGATGGAGCCGGTGCGTGCGCCGGTCAAGCCCATGATCGCGCGCATTGTCGTCGTGCGACCAGCGCCATTGCGACCTAGGATGGTGACAACTTCACCCTGATTAACGCGCAAATTAACATCGTGCAGAATGTGCGATTCGCCGTACCAGGCGTGCAGGTTAGTAATTTCGAGTGCCGGTGTCGACATCAATGAGCTCCTTCAAGTGCGCCGGCGCTGCTACCCATATAGGCTTCCATGACTTGTGCATTCGTTGAGACTTCAGCGTAATTGCCTTCTGCAAGGATGGCGCCGCGCTGCAAGACGGATATCTTGTCGCAAATGCCCGAGACCACGCTCATATTGTGTTCCACCATCAAAATAGTCCTGCCGGCTGCTACTTTTTTAATCAATGCAGTGACGCGACTGACATCTTCATGCCCCATGCCTTGGGTCGGCTCATCGAGCAGCATCAATTCAGGATCCATTGCCAGAGTAGTAGCGATCTCCAGTGCGCGCTTGCGCCCGTAAGGCAAATCGAGCGTTACCGTATCGGCAAATTCTGTCAAATCGACCTCGGCCAATAATTGCATCGCGCGGTCATTGAGGCTATCGAGCGTGGATTCATTTTTCCAGAAATGGAAGGAGGTACCCATGGCGCGCTGCAAGCCGATGCGGACATTCTGCATTACGCTCAGGTGCGGAAATACTGCCGATATCTGAAATGAGCGAATGATGCCTTGTCGTGCAATTTGTGCCGGCTGCGCGGCTGTGATGTCGCGGCCATTAAACAGGATTTTTCCGCTCGTAGGCACCAGGAATTTCGTCAGCAGATTGAAGCAAGTTGTTTTGCCCGCACCGTTCGGTCCAATCAATGCATGGATATGGCCACGCTCAACCTGCAGGTTGACGTCGTTGACAGCAGTGAATCCCTTGAACTCTTTGGTCAAGTGATGTGTTTCCAGGATGATGTCAGCCATCATTTCTCCTTACAGCGTATCAATCGAGTACAGATCAACACCGCTTTATTTTTTATATTGATAATTTGCAAGTTGGAAGAATTGCCTGTCGGGCAAGCAACTTTCTAGGTATAGGAAAATACCATCTAATTTCTGCTTTGTCCTTGTCATTTCACATCAGGAACGATGCGCTGCGCGTATCCAGGCAGAAGCTTGCTCCGCAATCATGATCGTCGGTGAGTTCGTGTTTCCGGAGGTGATTGTTGGCATGACCGACGCATCGACCACACGCAGTCCGGCGACATGACGCACGCGCAACTCACTATCGACGACTGCCATCACATCATCATCGCGACCCATCTTGCAAGTGCCCACGGGATGGAAAATCGTCGTGCCGATATCACCGGCTACACGCGCCAGCTCTTCTTCCGTGCGGAATTGCAAGCCCGGCTTGAATTCTTCCGGCGCGTATTTTTTCAGGGCCGGTGCTTCAACGATCTGCCGCGTCAGACGCAAGGCGTCGGCGGCGACTTTACGGTCTTCCGCAGTACTCAAGTAATTTGGCGTAATCGTCGGCGCAATGTTTGTGTCGGCAGAGCTGATACGAACATGACCCCGCGAAGTGGGGCGCAAATTACAGACGCTGGCAGTAATCGCCGGAAACGGATGCAAAGGATCACCGAATTTTTCCAGTGATAAGGGCTGTACATGATATTGCAGGTTTGCACTAGCCTGCCCTGGATCGGAACGCGTAAACGCACCAAGCTGCGACGGCGCCATCGACATCGGGCCGCTGCGTTTCAATGCATATTCGAGTCCGATCATCATCTTGCCATGCCATGTAGACGCCATCGTATTCAAGGTTTTTGCGCCGCTGACCTTGAACGCCATGCGTAGCTGCAAATGATCCTGCAAGTTTTCACCAACGCCGGGCGCGTCAACGACGACCGGGATTCCATGCTCTTGCAGTAAGGTCGCAGGGCCGATCCCGGAGACCTGAAGAATTTGTGGAGAACCGACCGCTCCGGCAGCAAGTATGGTTTCACGCGTGGATTCGGCAAACCATTGCTGGCCTCCACCGGTGAACTCTACCCCAGTGCAGACTTTGCCCTCTGGTCGCGTTTCAATACGCAGGCGCGTGACATGGGCACCGGTCATGATGTCGAGATTACCGCGCCGCGTTGCGTTCTTTAGGAAAGCCTGGGCAGTATTCCAGCGCAAGCCGCTCTTCTGGTTCACATCGAAATAACCGCAGCCTTCATTATCGCCACGATTGAAATCATCGCTCATCGGTATGCCGGTCTCGGCGGCAGCCGCACGGAAGGCATCGAGGATTTCCCAGGAAAGCCGTTGTTTTTCCACACGCCATTCGCCACCCGCACCATGAAATTCATTAGCGCCGGCATGATGGTCTTCGGTTTTCTTGAAAACAGGTAACACCTGATTCCAGCTCCAACGACTGTCGTCGCTCAGTTTTGCCCATTCATCGTAGTCCCGTTCCTGGCCGCGCATGTAAATCATGCCATTGATGGAAGAACAGCCACCGAGGACCTTGCCACGCGGATAAATAAGGCTGCGACCATTCAGTCCAGGTTCGGCTGCGGTACGAAAACGCCAGTCAGTGCGCGGATTATCGATGCAATACAAGTAACCGACTGGAATATGCACCCAGATGTAATCATCCTTGCCACCCGCTTCCAGCAACAAGACTGATACATCCTTGTCGCGCGTCAACCGGTTTGCCAGCACACAACCTGCGCTGCCGGCACCAATAATGATGTAATCGTATTTACCTGCGGATGCTGTCATGGTGTCTTGGAATAAAAATTATTGGCCATAGCGTAACCGATTGGCTCGACAGAAACAGCAACATTTCTCCGGTCTGTTGCGGCCATATAGGACTGTGGATAAGCCTCTGGATATCTTTAAAGTCGATTGTGGATAAGTCCCGACTTGTTCCTGCGATGAAATCTGTCCAGAATTTGTCCGCACCTGATACAGGGCTTATGCATGACTTATAAATTCGCCAATCCTTTGATTGCAAAACGCTTTTCGCACTTATCCACAGAAATCGACTTACGTTAACAACTACTACTAAACGTATATATAAACAATATATTAAAAACCAGCCGCAAATTCCTCACGCGATTTAGCCGAAGAAAGGAAATTTCCAAAACACAATGCAGGAATAAATGAACCTTCAGGAAACAAGCTATACGCAGCTTGTTGAAATGCTCAGTAAGAGATAGGTAATTAAATATGAAAAAGACATTGCCATTCGTAGCAACATTACCCTGTAGACAAGTTTTGTGGATAAACCTCTGGATATCTCTTGTGATTATTGTGAATAAGTCCGGACTTATTCCTGCTGCGAAAACTATCCAGAATTTACCAGCCAGTGATACAGGGTTTATGCAGGACTTATAAATTCGCCAAACCCTTGATTTTAAAAATCTTTTATCGCTTATCCACAGAAATCACGCTACGTTAACAACTACTACTAAGCATATATATAAACAATATATTAAAAACCAGCCCCACATGCTTGGCCGACTTTGTCTGAAAAAACTGCCTCAAAAGCAAGACGAAGAACGAGCGTTCAAAGAATAATGGGTATAGAGGCCGCTGGTGAGCTCTAAAAGTGCAAACAACACTCGAGGGTATGCGAGAGATGCAAAAACGCGCCAGCAAGCGATTAAGGCATGCTGACGCGTCAGATACTCCAGGTAAGAACACCGGATTTCATGATTACCAGGTTCATATGGGAATTTACACAGCTTGCTTGAACTCAAATCAGTTTAGCCACCTTCCCCTGCAGTACGACTCAGATGACCACGTAGCCATTTATGCACGGCACTGCGGGCATCACGTTCGTGCCACAACATGTCAACGTTGACTTCCGGCAGTTTGAAGGGCAAATCCTTGATGATGAAGGCATCAGCCATACCAGTGGAAGCAATCAGATGGCGCGGCAACACAGTGATGAGGTCGGAACTCGACACGACTTGACCCGCCGTATAAAACTGATTCACAGTAAGTGTAATGTGACGTTCACGGCCGATTTGCGCCAAAGTCTCGTCCGATAGGCCATGCGCGCGCCCGGAAAAACTCACTAGCAAATGTTTCGCAGAACAATATCGGTCGAGTGTCAGTTCAAGATTAGCCAATGGATGCTCTTTGCGCATTACGCAAACGTAATGACCAGAATACAAGCGCTCATGCCGAATCGGTGTTTCCGGGCCGCCTGAGAGCTGGGCCACCACGCCCGGGAAAAAGCCAATTGCCAGATCGATATCCGAGCGCAGGAGCATCGGGCGCGGCTCACGCGTGGTCAGTGGCACCATTCGTACCTGAACGCCCGGTGCATCGTGTTCAATCGCTCGAACGAGCGAGGGAAGCCACAAGACAGCCGTTGCATCGGCCATTGCCATGCGTAAGGTCGCATGCACTTTCGAAATATCAAAATTCGTCGGCGCGACCGCTTCCTCAAGATCCGATAAGGCACGACGCACCACAGGCCATAATTCCTCGGCACGCGGCGTCGGCTTAACGCCGTGGGCGGTACGGATCAAGAGTTCGTCATTGAGCGTGTCACGCAAACGGCGCAAGGCATTCGACACAGCAGGTTGTGTCATAGCGAGATGACCGGCTGCCCGTGTCAGGTTTTGCTCGGTCATGACAGCATCAAAAACGCGCAACAGATTCAGATCAAGGTTTAAAAAACTCATGGTGGCCGCAAACAAGTTGAAACCGAAATATTAAGGTGATATTCATAAAAAGGATAGCCGATATGGAAAATCGTAATTGGATATATAACTGAACCTTGCCTACACTTCGGCACATCGGTAGAACAAACAGCGCTGCCAAACAATTTCAGGAGTACACCATGTCAGTTATTAATCTCGTTTCACCAGTCGCCAGTATCGTCCGTCCTATGATCAGTTTTGGTATTGTTGCCACGCTGATGTTGATTTTCAAGCCTTTACTGGTAGGCATGCTGCGTGCTGCGTTGCTGGTCTTAAATCCACGTGCCAAGAACGTGAAGAAAATTAAAGAAGAGCGCGTCAAAGGCATCATGATGTTGAACACAATGGCACGTGACCTTGACCGCACACAGCCTAACTTGGCTGCAGAGCTGCGTTACATGGCTTGGCGTGATTGATTTGCCATGTTTGAAGTGGTGAAAAGCAGTACAGGAAATGCCCCGCTGACTTCTGGTCCGCGGGGTTTTTTTATAGGCCTTCGATCAGCATTTGCGTGTCGATGACGCGTACCTGCCCGCGCATTAACTGTCCCTCTTGCGCAAACCAGCGTTGAACTACAAATGGCCCTTGCCCCGTCGCCCGGCGAATGGCATATTGAAAAATCGCATCCCAGTTCATATCACGGGGCATGACCCAGACTACGCGTCGTCCCTGGTCAGCAAGAATCCCGGCGTGCCGCAGATTTGCAGCGATTCGTTCTGCTCTTTGCTCACGACTAAAATCATACTGCCCGTGCACATCAGGTGCTGGCATGACAAACGGTACGCGTAGCTGCTTCAACTCGCTGCTGCCAGTCTTGAAGCGCGCCCAAGGCCCCAGCAATGTGCGGCCAACAAAATCCAGTTCTTCAGCATCGAGTGCTTCATCGAGGTAGTAGCAGGACAGTGGCGCGCGCATGGCAGTGCTTCCTTTAAAATTTTCTAACAATCTCCAGCGTGTGTTCAATATCAACACGGCTGATATCGAGATGCGTGACCCAGCGGAAGCGTTGCACAGCACATTGATTGACGCGGTAGAGGCCGCTGGTGGCGCGCACTTCATGCTGTGCCAGATAGTCGGAAAACGCTGGCGCAATATCCGCGGCAATATCGACAAACACGATGTTTGTTTGCGGTGCATGGGCATCGAGTTTGCCGGCCAATCGTGGGTGTGCTGCCGCAATTTCGGTCAGACCACGCGCCAGCAGGGCAGCATTCGCATGATCTTCTGCAAGCCGGTGCACATTGTTTTGCAAGGCATATATGCCTGCCGCTGCGAGCAAGCCTGACTGCCGCATGCCGCCGCCGAGCATTTTGCGCGGTCGCTTTGCACGGGCAATAAAATCATGTGAACCGAGCAGTAGCGATCCGACTGGCGCACCGAGTCCTTTGGACAGACACAGGGACACTGAATCAAAGCCCTGGCACAGCGTTTTCGCCTGCAATAGGGGATCAATACCACTTACAGCTGCTTGCGCGACAGCAGCGTTCATGAGCCGCGCACCATCGATGTGTGCCTGCAAGCCGCGACGCTGCGCCAGTGCGGCGACATCGTGCATGTATTGCTGTGGCAGGACTTTGCCACCTGTCGTGTTTTCAAGGACGACGAGTCGCGTACGCGCGAAGTGTCCGTCATCGGGCTTGATTGCGGCTTCGATATCGGCCAGGGCAATGCTGCCATCGGGCTGATGTTCCAGCGGCTGTGGCTGGATCGAACCGAGCACGGCCATACCGCCGGCTTCCCAGCGATAGGTGTGCCATTGCTGGCCAACGATGGCTTCGTCGCCACGCTGGCAATGCGTCATCAAGGCGATCAGGTTGGTTTGCGTGCCGCTGGGGGCAAACAGCGCGGCTTCAAAGCCCAGCATTTCGGCGGCCATCGCCTGCAAGGCATTCACGCTGGGGTCGTCGCCAAAGACATCGTCGCCGAGCGGTGCATCGAACATGGCTTGCTTCATGGCCGCGCTGGGCTGGGTGACGGTATCGCTGCGGAAATCGATCATGGGTCTGCTTTAGGAAATGGTAGGAAGTGAGAATATTATTCACAGCAATTCTGACAGAAACTGCGGCGTCCAGATCGAATTGATTCGCAGCAAATAAAAAGCGCGGTCAGGTTGCCCTGCCGCGCTTTGTTTTGTCTCCTCCGTCAACGGAGAGGGGGCTTGCTTGAACTTATTGGGCCAGGCGTTGCTCGAGTGCCGCCTTCATGTCATGCAGGGCCTGTGGCAGGCGCTGGCTGAGTTTGTCGAACAGTTCGGTATGCAGCTTGATTTCGTCGCTCCATGCATCTTTGTCGATCGAGGTGATCTGATCGAACATCTGCTCGGTGAACTCAAGGCCGTCCCAGCTGAGGTCACTGAAACCAGGCGTGACGCCAAACGCATGTTCGGTGCCGCCTGCGTCGCCTTCAAGACGATCAAGCATCCACTTCAAGACGCGCATATTGTCGCCAAATCCAGGCCAGACGAATTTGCCATTGGCATCGGTACGGAACCAGTTCACGCAATAAATTTTCGGCTGTGTTGCGGCAGAAGCTGCAATTTTCTCGCCCATGTTCAGCCAGTGCTGGAAATAGTCGCTCATGTTGTAACCCATGAACGGCAGCATCGCAAACGGATCACGACGTACCACGCCCATCTGGCCGGCAGCAGCAGCTGTCGTCTCGGAACCCATGGTCGCGGCCATGTAGACGCCTTCGGTCCAATTACGCGCTTCGGTGACCAGTGGTACCGTCGTTGAACGACGGCCACCGAAAATGAAGGCTGAAATTGGTACGCCAGCAGGATCATCCCAGGCGCTGTCGAGCACCGGATTCTGCGTAGCTGCGACTGTGAAGCGTGCATTCGGATGTGCCGCCTTGCGGCCGGTTTCCTTGGCGATGGCCGGGGTCCAGTCCTTGCCTTGCCAGTCGATCAAATGCGCTGGCGCTTCTTTGGTCATGCCTTCCCACCAGACGTCGCCATCATCGGTCAGACCGACGTTGGTGAAGATTGTGTCAGACACGAGGCAATCCATGCAGTTCGAATTGGTCGAGCGGTTCGTGCCAGGAGCGACGCCGAAATAGCCGGCTTCAGGATTGATCGCATACAGGCGGCCATCGGCGCCCGGTTTGATCCAGGCGATGTCGTCACCGATCGTGGTGACTTTCCAGCCCGTGAATGCGACTGGCGGAATCATCATCGAGAAATTAGTCTTGCCGCAAGCCGAAGGAAAGGCCGCTGCGACATAATGCTTTTTGCCTTCCGGCGATTCGACACCGAGGATCAGCATGTGTTCAGCGAGCCAGCCCTGGTCGCGGCCCATGTTCGAAGCGATACGCAAGGCGAAGCATTTTTTACCCAGCAGCGCATTGCCGCCATAGCCGGAACCATAGGACCAGATTTCGCGGGTCTCAGGATAGTGGACGATGTATTTAGTTGCATTGCAAGGCCATGCCACATCCGCCTGACCCGCTTCCAGAGGTGCGCCGACTGTATGCACGCAAGGCACGAATTCACCGTCGGTCCCGAGTACGTCATAGACAGCTTTGCCCATGCGCGTCATGATGCGCATGTTGACGGCGACGTAAGGTGAGTCGGACAATTCGACGCCGATATGGGCGATCGGCGAGCCGAGTGGTCCCATCGAGAACGGCACGACATACATTGTGCGACCGCGCATGCAGCCATCGAACAGGCCACTGAGCGTCGAGCGCATTTCAGCAGGCGCCATCCAGTTATTGGTTGGACCGGCATCGTCTTTTTCAGTGCTGCAGATGTAGGTACGATCTTCTACGCGCGCTACGTCGGTCGGATCGGAACAGGCAAGATAACTGTTTGGGCGCTTTGCCTCGTTGAGTTTTTTCATGGTGCCGGAAGCGACCATGTCGGCACACAGGCGGTCATACTCTTCTTGCGAGCCGTCGCACCAGTAGATGCGATCAGGTTTTGTCAGAGTCGCGATTTCCGCTACCCAGTTAATCAGTTTTTGCTGTTTGATGTAAGGTGGGGCATTCAAGGCTGCAACGCCTCCCATGACTGGTCGATTCATAAAACCTCCGATGCGTATAAAGAATTTTGTCTTGTCGAGGCAGGACAGGAACGGGTCAATCGCATGCCGGCGGATATGTCGGCATACGGCGGCGCTCATGTCACACTGCGGTCGGATCTGCGAACGCAAGGTTTGCGCCATAGTGTATGGACAAACCTGTAAGGCGAGCCTGCGCATGGTGCGCGTCAGTGAATCTGCTTGTCCGAATGAGACAGGAGAGGATTCAAAATGCCACGATGCCACGCGAAAAGTGATAAAGATTGTACACCGCAGTCACCCTGATGCCTTCTGTTTTCAGTCAATTTGGTAGTAATAATGACCAAGTGATGTAGTAGGCTATTTGAATTACGTAAAATTGCGTTGCTTTATTACTAAAATTTTTTACCTTGTCGTTTAACCTTTATTTTTTACTATTTAATCCCATGAAAATTGCAATCCTTGACGACTACCAGGATCAGATCCGCCAGCTTGATTGCTTCGCTTTGCTCAAAGATCACGAAGTTAAAGTGTTCAACAATACCGCGCGCGGCCTCGGACAGCTCGCCGTACGCCTCGCTGAATTTGATGCGCTCGTGCTAATCCGTGAACGTACCAGTCTGTCAGCGGCCTTGCTGCGCAAATTACCGAATTTGAAGCTGATTTCCCAGACCGCGAAAGTGTCCGGGCATATCGATGTAGCCCAAGCTACAGCGCAAGGCATTGCGATTACGGAAGGGACTGGCGACGGTACCGCGCCGGCCGAACTGACCTGGGCGCTGATCATGGCTGCCAGTCGCAATCTGGTGCAATATGCGAGCAATCTGAAGGACGGTATCTGGCAAAGCGTCTCGGCGAATCCGGCGCATAACCTGCTCGGTCATACCTTGAAGGGCAAGACGCTCGGCATCTGGGGTTACGGAAAAATTGGCCGCATGATTGCAGGCTTCGGCAAGGCCTTCGGCATGCAGATTCTCGTCTGGGGCCGCGAACCAAGTCGTGTGCAGGCACAAGCCGATGGCTATCTCGCAGCAGAATCCAAAGAGGCGTTTTTTGCTGCGTGTGATGTGTTGTCCCTGCACCTTCGGCTCAATGACGCCACTTGTGCCTGCGTGACTGCCACCGATCTTGCGCTAATGAAGCCGAGCGCTTTGTTCGTCAACACGAGTCGCGCGGAACTCGTTGAAACTGGCGCTCTTGAAGCCGCATTACAAGCGGGGCATCCCGGTCGTGCAGCGCTGGATGTGTTTGATGACGAGCCATTGGCAGCGGATTCGCCGTGGCTGAAAATGCCGAATGTACTGGCTACGCCGCATCTGGGCTATGTCGAGAAAAACAGCTATGAATTGTATCTCGGTACGGCATTCCAGAACATCGTCGACTTTGCCAATGGCACGCCAAAAAATGTTCTCAATCCAGAGGCACTCAAGAACTAATCAATCTTTCGGTACCGACTCTGCGCTGCACAACGAACGCTGTGTTGTCAGCGCGGTAGAGCCACTCCAGAGCATTGCCCAGCCGGGCGGCCAGGGTAAATCGGGACCGGCATAATCGGGTACGCCGCGACGCACCGGAATCACCGGCAATGCTGCCGGCGCCGGTCCGTTGCGGCTATCCCAGCCTAGTGAAAACGTATAGTTCGGCAAGAGCGCAACACACACTGCATCGAACCATTCGGTATGGTCTTCATCGCGTCCCAGCGCCTGCGCCAAGCCCAGCGGATCGAAGCGCGCCAGCGTGCTGCTCAATTCCAGTGCTGACTCTCCCGGCGCATCACCCCACCCCATCACTGGATTAAAATTGTAATCTGCGCCTGAGCCGTACCAGCCTTCGCGCCAGGCGCGCTGCATCCAGCTGCGCTGGCCAGTAAACAAGTGCCAGCGCCAGTGCAAACCGGAGGGCTTGGGCCAGCTGTACAAATAGAGTCGTTGATAACCGGCGCGATGCAATTCGCGCACCATGGCCATCAGCCGCGCCTGCGGCATCCGGTCTGGTGGCGAGCGGCGAAACAGGATCGCTTCGCCATCGGCATGTTGTACTTCATCGGAGGACAGGTTCAAGTCCAGCGTGCGCACCTCACTACCGAAGCGTGCAGAAATCCAGCCCGTTAAAAGGTTCACGGACGTGATTACGCCATAACCGCGAAAGCGGTGAAAGATGACAGTGCCGGGGGCGACTGGTTTCATGAGAAAACAGGATGATGGTCAGAAAATGGCGAGCAACAAAAACGGGCGGCTGGTTCACTGTAAACCATTCTGGCCGACAAATCAGTAAGCCCGTCGATAAAATTCACGGCACAGTAAAAACTGGCAATCCAGCATGAGAAGCTGCAGACGATGAACTGATTCCTGCAGGCTGCGTACTGCCAAATTGGCTGCTACAGAATCGCATTCTTGAATCTGTCCATACGATCAACCATGCAATTTCGACATGAGGCCATGCGAATACGGCATTGGCATAAGCCCGAACAAAGAACTTAGGATAATAAAGTGTCAACACGTAATGTGTCATGTGGTGACCCCGATGTCTCCTGGGGGTTTTTGGAGTGGCGTGCAATGCGCCACTCCTTTTTTTCGCGTCAGCATTTGTGCCTACCGCAGCTCGACCGGTAATGTGCCAGCAAGCGATTCATGCGGTGCGCAATACGTCGCGTTATGATGCAGGTTCAGCACTGGCGCACGCCAGCCGACAGACCTGAATTACGCACACGATCCATGACACTACGCATCATTGCCACAGGCGGCACCTTTGACAAACATTACGATGAAATCGCTGGCACGCTGGGCTTCGCGAAAGGCCACCTCGCGGATGCAATTACGCGCGCGCGCCTGACTTTGCCCACGGTACTGGAAGAGCTGCCGTTCCTCGATTCCCTCGACATGCAGGATCAGGATAGACAGCGGATTCTGGCAGCATGCCGCAGCAGCAGCGAGTCCCAGATCGTAATCGTACATGGCACCGACACGATGCGCGAAACAGCCGCGGTCCTGGGACAGGCAGGCATGGATAAAACGATCGTGTTCACTGGCGCGATGATCCCCTACGAGATCGCCAATTCCGATGCGCTGTTCAATCTTGGTTTTGCAGTCGGCGTGGCAGGCGTGCTGCCGGCCGGTATTTACGTGGCGATGAATGGCCAGGTTTTCCCGTGGGATGATGTGAAAAAAAATCGCGGTGCGGGTGTATTCGAAACACTTTGATGCAGCACTGTGAGCGCAGGCCAGACAGCTTCACCTGCGCTCACACCGATCAAAATACCCAGAGTTTTTCTTGCGGCAGCTGCAGCCAGTATTCGCCGCTGTCGAGTTTGTGCGTGGCATAGGCGCGCAATTTCAAGCCATCGTTCATGCCGCGATCGAACAGGCATTCCCAGCGATCGCCGAGATACATGCAAGTCAACAGCGGCAGCTTGATGGCGTTCTCAACCTGCGTCGCCGAAATCCGGACTTCCTCAAGCCGGATCATCGCCGTAATTTCCTTACCCGTATTGCTGCCGCGCGCTGTGCCCTGCATCTGCATGCCAGCGATATCGAGGCTGACCTTGCTGCCATCGCGTTGCAGTAGTTTTGCAGGCAGGCGATTATTACTGCCCATGAATTCCGCCGTGAACAAGGTGTCCGGGGTTTCGTACATGCTTTGCGGTGTGCCCTGCTGTTCGATCTTGCCGTTATTGAGCAGCAGGATGCGGTCTGAAATCGCCATCGCTTCGGCCTGGTCGTGTGTGACCATCAGGGCCGACAGGCCGAGACGCACGATCAGTTCGCGCAGGAAGGCGCGCGCCTCTTCGCGCAATTTGGCGTCCAGGTTTGACAGCGGTTCATCGAGCAAGATCACTGGCGGGTTATAGACCAGCGCGCGGGCAATCGCTACGCGCTGCTGCTGACCGCCTGAGAGCTGATGCGGGAAGCGCTCGCCGAGATGGCCGAGACCAAGCTGGGTGAGCACGTCATTGACGCGCGCAGCGATGTCGCTGCTGTTCATTTTGCGCAGTTTTAAACCATACGCGACGTTATCGAAAACAGTCTTGTGCGGCCACAATGCATACGACTGGAACACGAGTCCGAGGCTGCGTTCTTCTGCAGGTATTTCCAGCTTTCTGGCGCCGTCGAAGACCGACTTTTCGCCGATCATGATGTTGCCCGCCTTTGGCGATTCGAGACCGGCGACAGCGCGCAGCAAGGTCGTCTTGCCGCTGCCGGACGGGCCCAGCAAGGCGACGACTTCGCCGCGTTTCAATTCCATCGACACACCCTTCAAAATCTGGTTTGCCGAGGCACCTGTGCCATAGTCGAGATAGAGATCGTTGACGCTAAGTTCCAACATGCTAGTTTCCTTAAATTAGTCGTGCAGCTTGACGCCAAAGCGCAAGGCAATCCCGAGGCCGATCGCCACCAGGGTGATATTGATGAAGGACAGTGCGGCGACCAGATCGACGGCGCCGGCAGCCCACATCGACACGAGCATCGCGCCGATGACTTCCGTGCCCGGTGAGAGCAGGTAGACGCCAGTCGAATATTCGCGCTCGAAAATCAGGAACACCATCAGCCATGCGCCGAGCAAGCCATAACGCACGAGTGGCAAGGTGACATCGCGCGTGACTTGACCGCGATTGGCACCGACTGCACGAGCCGCTTCTTCCAGCTCCGGACCGACCTGCAGCAGCGCGGTGGAAATCAGGCGCAAGCCATAGGCCATCCACACGACAGAATACGCGAGCCATACCGAGAAGATCGTCGAACGCAGCGCGCGCAATTGCGGGATCACATTTTCAATCAGCCAGGTCGCCATACTGTTGTCCCAGCCTTGCAGAATGTTTTGCAATACGGCCGGCACGAACAGGAAGACCCAGAGGAATGACAAGCCGGCCAGCAGGCCAGGAATTGCGCGGGGCACCAGGACGCTGTAATCGAGAAAGCGCGTAATGCCGTCCGGTTTGCGATGGCCGGCCAGTGCGATCGCGCTGTAACAGGCGACGGCGATGGCGCCACCGATCACGCCGATGAGTATCGTGTTGACGATGCCGCGCAAAAGTGAGGGCTGGTCCCAGATGTCGCGGAAAGCCTGGATCGTCAATACGTCGGCAAGGTTGACTCCTACACCCCAGTTCTGCACAAAAGAGCGCAGCGCAATGCCCGACAGCGGCACGATGATCGTGAAAATGAGCCAGGCGGCGATGAAGGCCAGCGCGATCCATTTCCATTTGCCCAGCGGCAGAGGCTTCTGGCGCGAACCCTTGCCCTTGATCGAGACGTACTTGTTGGCCGACTTCAGCAGCCAGCGTTGCATCATCACCAGCGGCATCGTCACGGCGACTAAGCAGACGGCGACAGCTGCCATCAGGTGGTAGGACGGTGTGCCGAGTTTGTTGGTCAGCTTGTACAGATAAGTCGCCAGCACCAGATGGCCTTCCGGATCGCCGAGTACGAGCACCAGGCCGAAGACTTCAAAGCCGAGGAAGAACACGAGCACGCCGGCATAGGCCAGCGCCGGCATGATCATCGGCAGCGAGACATGCAAGGCGACTTGCAGTGGTGATGCGCCAGCCACGCGCGCGGCTTCCTCGACATCGGAGCCGAGGCTCTTCAGCGCCGACGAGGCATACAGATAGACATGCGGTACATGCGTCAAGCCGGCGATGATGACGATGCTCGGGAAGGCATAGATATTCCAGGGATGCACGCCCAGCAACTGTTCCACCCACAGCGTATAAAAGCCGACTGGACCCATCGACACAACATAGCCGAAGCCCATCACCATCGGTGACACGAACACCGGAACCAGCAGCAGTGGCGCGATGAAATTACGGCCAGGCAGGTCGGTGCGCACCATCAGGAAGGCCAGCATCGCGCCGAGCGGCACGGCGATCAGCGCGAGGCCGCCGGCAAGTGCAAATCCATTGATGAAGGCGACGCGGAAATCCGGATCATCGAAAATGAACGCATAGGAATCGAGCGTGAAGATCTTGTTCGGCATGAAAAACGGCGCCGACAAAAAGCTCTGGTAAAAAATCAGCGTCAACGGCAGGAAGATCGCGATCGCAGTCAGGGTGACGACGAGGCCGCGCGGCCAGTTAAGACGGGGAAGGGAAAAAGTTGACATGAAAGTCGCTACTCCAGGTGGGACAAAGATGCGAAAAATCGCCATCCTCTCCCGCAGTGGGAGAGGATTTGCAGGTCCGGCTTATTTTTTGCCGACAGCTTCTTTCCATTGCTTCAGGAATGCCAGGCGCTTCGTCTGGTCGAGATAGGCCAGCTGCGAAGTATTGACCGGCAGGGCGCGTAGGCCGCTACCGATCTGCTTGGTCAAATCCGCCGACGTGGTTTCACCGACCACGTCAGCGCGGATCGCATACAGTTTGGAATCATTAGCAATGATCGTCTGGCCGCGCTTGGACAGGATGTAGTCGAGCCACAACTTGGCGGCATTCTGATTCTTTGCAGTCTTGCTGATGAACATTACGCGCGACATCACCATCGTGTAGTCCTTCATGATCTGTACGCCGATGTTCGGATCTTTCTTTGCACGCACAAGCGCATATGAACCGAGCATGTTGTAGCCGATCAGGTTTTCACCGGACGAAATCCGCTCCAGCATCGTGCCGGTCGAGGACTGTACGCGCACGGCGGCGTTGCCGAGTGCGCGCGCCATGTCCCAGAAGCCGGCTTCATGCAGGCGCAGATCCTGGGTAATGAACATGAAGCCGATGCCAGCCTTTTCGATGTCATAGGTCGTAATTTTGTCTTTGTACTTTTCAAGCTTCGTGGTCAGCAGCTTCGTGAAATCAGCATGCGTGGTCGGCACGTCCTCTGCAGGCACCAGGCGTTTGTTATAGACGATCACGGCTGGCTCGAACGTCGTGCCGTAGGCGCTATTATTCATGATGGCCCATTCCGGTAGTGCCTTCATTTCTTCGCTCTTGTAGGTCAAGCCGTAGCCATCGGCGACGAGCTTGATTTGCAAGTCCATGGCGGACGACCAGAGCACGTCACCAGTCGTGCCACCAGCGGCGACTTCAGAAATGAAGCGGTTATAGATCTCCGTCGAATTCATGTCGTTGTATTCGACCTTCACGCCCGGATAGAGGGCGCTGAAATCTTTGATCAGTGGCTCGGCGGCCTTCGAGTCGGTCGCTGCATAAACGATCAGCTTGCCTTCTTTTTTAGCGCCTTCGATGACCTTGGCATAGTCGGCGGAATAGCCGGCCGGTACCTGGGCTGAGGCTTGCAGGGCGATACCGGTAAACACGGCGGCAAGGCTTGCGATGAGTCGATTTTTAGTGAACATGACAGTCTCCTTTGTTGTGAACGACGAAATTATTGAAGTACCTATTTAAGCAAACCTAAAGCTTTGACTTGCTGGCCATAATTGACCATGGTCTTGTTGATGTACTCGGTGAGCTGGCTGCCAGTCATGGCAAACGGATACAGGCCGTGTGCGGCGCGCAGCGCGGCGAATTCCGGCGTAGTCATGCGCGAATTGAAACGCTGCACCCAGCGTTGATAATCCTTTTCCGGCACGTCCGGCCCCATGTAAATGCCGCGAATGATGGGCCAGGTGATATCAAAGCCCTGTTCGTGCGAGGTCGGCACATTGGCCAGCGGACCAGGCAGGCGCGCATCGGACAAGACGGCGAGGATGCGAATTTTGCTCGCGCCTTTGTCGCCGCTGAGATGCAGGATCGCTTCCGAGACATCGCCCGAGACGACTTGTACATGGCCGGCCAGCAGCGCCGTAAAGGATTCGCCGCCGCCTTCAAAGGCGACCAGCCGCATGGCTTTTGGATCTGCGCCGGCCTGCTTTGCCAGTAGCGCCATCTTCATCCAGTCCTGGCTGCCGATGGTACCGCCGGCGCCGATGGCGATATTGGCTGGATCGCGGCGCAGGGCCTCGAACAGTTCGTGTAAATTCTTGTAGGGCGAATCGGCGCGCACCGCGACCATGCCGTAATCGGTGCCGATGGCCGCGACCCAGCGCACGTCGGCGGCATTGGCGCGGCCGAATTTGCCAAGACTCATATTGAGTAAGGAGCCGCCTGAAAATGCCACCAGCGTGTCCGGCTCGCTGCGACGCTGCGTGATGATCGAGCTCCAGGCGACCGCGCCGATGCCGCCCGGCAGATACGCGACGTGCAAGGGGACAGCATCGCCTTGCAGCGCTTTTTGCGCGAGCCTGCAGGTCAAGTCAAAGCCGCCGCCGGGTTTGGACGGTACGACGCATTCCGCCGCGCGCGCCGACAGCAGCAGCGTCATGCCTGCTACCATCAGGATCGTTATCAGCGTACGCAGCAAACCCATGTCTTGTCTCCGTCAGATCCGATCTCGCGCCATGGTTAGGGAAAACGCAGTGAAATCGGTATCATGTTTTGCAGCGCAGACCTGGCAAGGCGCGCAGCATTATTTTTTTATATGGCGCACTGTAGCGCGGCAGTCTTTCAAATCGCTTTCATTCGAATTGCACAATTCATAACTATGCGTATTTTATTGGTCGAAGATCATGTCGAACTGTCGCTCTGGATCAGCAAGGCGCTGACCGAAGCGCGGCTGTCGGTCGAATGCGCCATGAACGGCGCCGATGCCGATGCGCTGCTGCATACGCAGGACTACGCGCTGGTGATCCTCGACCTGACCTTGCCACAGATGGATGGACTTGAGGTGCTCAAGCGTTTGCGCGCGCGCGGTGGTGCGCGCAGCAAAACGCCGGTGTTGATCCTGACAGCCCGCGGCGGCCTCAATGACCGCGTCCAGGGCCTTAATCTGGGCGCGGACGACTACCTCGCCAAGCCCTTCGAACTCGTCGAACTGGAGGCCCGTGTGAAGGCCCTGCTGCGGCGTGCGCAAGGCAATGACGCTGTGGTCTTGTCTTGTGCCGCCCTCAGCTTCGATACGGTCTCGCGCATGTTCACTTACGGCGCCGTGCCTTTGGCGCTCACGCCGCGCGAACATGCGGTGCTGGAGATACTGTTGAATCGCTGCGGTCGCGTCACTTCAAAAGAAAAATTGTTCGACGATGTCTTTGCTCTCGAAGATGACGCCAACCCCGAAGCCATCGAAATCTATATCCATCGCCTGCGCAAGAAGCTCGAACGACTCGACAGCGGCCGCGTCGCGATCACGACTTTGCGCGGCCTCGGCTATTTGCTGGAAGCGGCATGAGCAAAGTTCCGCGTGCAAAGGCTCTTGGCAGCTTGCGCGGCCAGCTGCTGCTCTGGCTTTTGCTACCGCTAACCGTGCTGGTCGCCATCGATGCATTTTCTGTGTATCGCAATGCGCTGGATGCGGCTGACCTGGCCTATGACCGTTCATTACTGGCCTCGACGCGGGCGCTGGCGGAGCGCGTAGCCATCGTCAATGGCCGGGTGGTGGCGAATGTGCCCTATGTCGCACTCGACAGTTTCGAGACTGATACGCTGGGACGGCTGTATTACAAGGTCACCGGCATTGATGGAGAGTTTGTGTCGGGTTATGAAGACTTGCCGCCGCTGCCGGCTGGTGTGCCGCGCTCCGATATTTATCCGGCGCTGGTGCGTTTTTATCATGCGACCTATCGCGATGAGGCGGTGCGCATCGCCGCGCTATACCAGCCTGTGTATGACGATTCGATGCGCGGCATTGCGCTGATTCTGGTCGGCGAATCGATGGAAGCGCGGCGCTATTTGTCGCGCAAGATATTAGTCGACACGCTCGCCAGACAAGCCGCTCTGGTGCTCGCCGCGGCCTTGCTGATCTGGTTCGCCGTTCGCTTTGTCCTGAAGCCGGTCATGCGCCTGAAAAATGCGGTCGAGGCGCGCGCGCCGACGGATCTGGCCGACTTCGATCCGGCCTCAGTGCACAAGGAAATGCGCCCGCTGGTGGCGGCCATGAATGGCTACATGGCACGCCTGCAAAACCTGATTTCCGGGCAGCGTCGCTTCATGGCGGATGCCTCGCATCAGCTGCGCACACCGCTGACGGTGCTGAAGACGCAGGCGGAAATGGCGCTGCGTGAAAATGACCCGCAAGCCATGCGCAGCATCGTTGAAAGCATCGCCCGCACGACCGATGCGACGGTCCATCTGGCGAACCGTTTGTTGACGCTCGCGCGCGCCGAACATGGTGCGTCTGAGGGCGACATGAGCGCCGTTTCCCTGGTCGAGGCCTTGCGTCAGGTAGGGCTGGAAATGGCGCAAAACGCGGTGCGAAAAAACATCGACCTGTCATTCGAGGCGGGTCTTGAAACGCACATCACCGGCAACGCTCTGCTGCTGCACGAAATGCTGGTCAACCTCGTCGATAACGCCATCGCCTATACGCCGCAACATGGGCGGCTATGTCTGCGCGTTGATGACCTTCTGATCGAAATTGAAGACAGCGGCCCTGGCATTTCCCCGGCCGACCGGGAACGCGTCTTTGCGCCCTTTTACCGCTCGCCGGCGGCGCAGGAAGTCAATCCGCGCGGAGCCGGACTGGGTCTGGCGATCGTGCGTGATATCGCTGCCTTGCATGGCGCCACCATTGTGTTATCAGATGGCGCCGCGGGTAGCGGATTGAAAGTGTCGTTACAGTTCCTGCGCGCTGCTTGAGCTGGTTTAGCGCGTCTGCGTCACCGAATTAATGACCACAAATGTATAAGGGATGCTGGCAAAGCTACCATAGTCCAAGACCGGTACGGCCTTGATCTTATCGGCCACGTCCATGCCGCTGATGACCTTACCGAATACCGCATAGCCGTCGTTCGTGGCACTCGCATCAAGGAAGCCATTATCGACGACGTTAATGAAAAATTGCGCAGTCGCTGAATCACGTACCGCGGTACGCGCCATGGCGATGGTGCCGCGCAGATTAGACAAGCCATTCGGCGCTTCGAGTTTGATCGCGGCGCGCGTCGTCACCTGCGCCAACTGTGTGTTGAAACCGCCACCCTGAATCATGAAGTTGCTGATCACGCGATGGAAAATAAGTCCGTTGTAGAAGCTGTCGTTCGCATACTGCAGGAAGTTATCGACAGTGACCGGCGCATTCGTCGGATAGAGGTCAATGACCATGTCGCCCATCGTGGTCTTCATCGTTACCTGCGGCGCCGGCACCGCCGTCGAGGCGCTCGCCAGTATCGCATCGCCGCGCGCACTGAGGACTTGCGCGCTGAAGGTGCCGACCGTATTCGGCGTGCAGGTAAAGACGCGCTGTGTTGCGCTGGCACCGCTCACTTCCGTGAGTCCGCTGCATTGCGGCGTCACTACGCGAATTGCGCCATCCAGGTACTGACCGGCGATGGTCAGCGTCGCCAGCTTTTTATACATCAGCGCGCTGCTGGTGCTTATGCCGCTGACGACGACGGCAGACGTCGCAAGGTTGAACCCGGGGTCGTTGACGGGGATGGCCTTGATCGCGTCGGTCGTGTCGGCCGGCGTGATCTTTGCGGCGATTGCAACGGCGTTGGCATAGGAACTTTGCGGCGTGGCGTAATTCAAACCTTGCTGCACCGCGAAGGTACTGCCGACCGTGAATTTGTTGTCCAGCAGGTCGGCGACATAACCATAGCTGGCATCGCCCTTGAAGGTATGTGCGGAGCTCAGCATGAACGGCACCAGCGCGCCGCGGCTCCTCGTGGTCAGGCTCTGCGACCAGTAACTCAAGCCGGCGCTGTCAGGGTCGCGTCCGAGCACATTTTTATATACCGCCGTGACAAAAGCAGCATCACTCATTGCACCCGAATAGCCGGTCATGGCACTGAAGTCTGGCGAGATCGCTGCTGCATAAAACGAGTCGGCAATCTGGTCTATCGCCACGCCGCGCGCGCGTTCGCCTATCCAGTATGCCAGGCCGTCGGCTTCCGGAACCCGGTTGAAAAAGCCGACATACAATTCAATCAGCATTTTCAAGTCGGCCGCAGATATCGACTTAGCGATGTCGCCTATGGCAAGCTTGATGGAGAGGTCGTCAAATGTCAGCGTCTGCACGCTCGCGCCTATGCTGCTGCTGATGCCGCTGGCATTGTCGCGTACTGTGTAGCCGGCGCCGTTGCGGGCTATCGTGTAGTCATTGCGTTTTCCTGAAAATGTCGCGTTGCTCGCGGTACTCGAAGTCAGCGCCAGCAGCTTGGTCGGCAAGTTCGTGCTGCTTGTGTCGCCACCGCCACAGCCGGCCAGTGACATTGCTGCGGCGATTGATGCGATGAGGAGGCGGGAGGCGAGCAAATATTTTTTCAATTTCGTGTCCGTGATCAGTTGGCAAACGCAGGGGGGCAAGCTGCTTCAGCTATATGTAAAACGAGAGCCATTTTAACAAACGTCAAATTGACGCGGTTCTACGTCTGCAATTCGCTGCTATGATTGTCAGACAAGCACGCGCCACAAAGGGCATACAGCGACGCAATCCGGTTAAGGAGAATGCATGTTCAAGGGTCTGCGCACGACGATATATCAGGTCAGTGATCTTGATCAGGCCAAGGCCTGGTATGCGAAGGTGCTCGGTGTGGCGCCCTATTTCGACCAGCCGTTTTATGTCGGCTTCAATGTCGCGGGATTTGAACTCGGTTTGCAGGCAGAGGCGCCCGCTGCACAGGCAGTGGAGAACGTCCTTGCCTACTGGGGTGTGGATGACGCACAGGCGGCCTGTGATCACTTGCTGGCCTTGGGCGCGCGCCTGCATTCGGCAGTGCAGGACGTCGGCGAGGATATCAAGGTTGCCAGCGTGCGCGACCCGTTTGGCAATGTATTTGGTGTGATTGAGAATCCCCACTTCAAGGTCTGATGCAACCATTGCAGGAATCGTTGGTCTAACGGGTTCACGAAATTTTCGAAAGCTTTTCATGCCACAGTCGAGTCATGCACGCGTCATTGCCATCGCTTTACTGGCCTTGCTGCTCTCGTCCTGCGGCGGCGGCAGTGGCGGCAGCGCGCCTGCCGTGGCGCCTGTCGTTGCCCCGGTCCCCGTTACCGTCGTCGAGCCAAATGCGCCGCGGGTCACGAACAATACGGCGACTGATGGCTTCAACTGGATTAACTTCAGGCGCGCGCAAATCGGCATTCAGGCGCTGGCGCGTAATGCCTTCGTTGACAGTGCTGCACAGGGCCATTCGGAGTACCAGAAGGTCAATAATACAATCACGCATACGCAAATCGCCACGAAGCCGGGATTCACTGGCGCGACGCTATCTGACCGGTTGGCAGCAGCCGGCTTCACCTTCAAATCCTCGGCTTACGCGTTTGGCGAAGTGATCTCAGGTACGGCCGATACCTCGGGCGTGAACGCAGCGGAAGACCTGATTACGGCGATCTATCATCGCTTCGTTTTGTTCGAACCGATGTTCAAGGAGGCCGGCGCCGGGGCGGCGACGATACTCGGGAACTATACTTATTTCACGGCCGATCTCGTCAGCGATAATCTCGACACCGGCCTGGCCAAAGGCCAGCTCGTGACCTATCCGTTTGATGCGCAAATCAACGTTCCCACGAGCTTCAACAGTGACAATGAATCGCCGGATCCGGTCGCGAATAAAAATACGGTCGGCTTTCCGGTGAGCGTGCATGCGAACGTCACCAGCACGGTCAGGCTCCAGAGTTTCACGCTCACGCCGCGTGCGGCGACGGCATTGCCAACCGTTGTCCTCGTCAACGCCACCGACCCGCATACGCCGGCTTCAGCGGCCGCCATTATTCCGCTGGACGTGCTCGCTGCGGCTACGACGTATGATGTGCGTTTCATCGGCAGTGTTGACGGGATGGCTGTCGATCGCGCCTGGCATTTCACAACGCGCTAAGCCTTATTTACCGATACAGAAGCGTGAAAAAATCACGCCCAGCAAATCATCCGACGTGAATTGTCCTGTGATGCTATTGAGGCTTTGCTGCGCCAGGCGCAAATCTTCCGCAAACAGGTCCAGTGACTGGTCATCGCGCGCCGCATGTTCGGCAGCGGATGCCAGGTGGCGCCCTGCGGCTTTAAGCGCGGTGAGGTGCCGTTCGCGCGCAAGGAAAAGCGATTCGCCGGTCTGCTGCCAGCCCGCCAGATGCATCAGCTCCGAGCGCAGCAAATCCATACCGAGCAAATCCGTGGCCGACAGGTAGACATGGGTCGAGTCAGGCATGCGGTCGATGGCCGGTTTGTGGCCGGACAAATCAATCTTGTTCCAGACCCGCATGACCGGCACGCCTGCTGGAAAGCGCGCCGTGATCGCTTCATCGGCGCGCGTTGGTCCACGCGTCGCGTCGAGCATGTGCAAGATCACGTCGGCGGTTTGTACGGCCGCCCAGGTACGCTCAATGCCGATGCGTTCGACTTCATCGCTGGCGTCAGCGGCGTCGCGGATGCCGGCGGTATCGATGATATTGATTGGGATGCCATTGATCTGGATCGTCTCGGTGACCTTGTCGCGCGTGGTGCCGGCGATCGGTGTCACGATGGCGATGTCCGAGCCGGCCAAAGCATTGAGAAGCGATGATTTGCCGACGTTCGGCGCACCAGCCAACACGATATTGAGACCATCGCGCAGCATGGCGCCTTGAGCCGATTGCCTGAAGACTGCGTCGAGCGCGCCACGGATGCCTTCGAGCTGGCCGCGCGCATTTGATTTTTCGAGAAAATCAATTTCTTCTTCAGGGAAGTCGAGCGTCGCTTCAACCAGCATGCGCAGGTTGACGACCTTGTCGACCAAGCCATTGATGGTTTTCGAGAAGGCGCCCGTGAGTGACTGCGAGGCTGATTTCGCGGCGGCTTCAGTGGATGCTTCGATCAGGTCGGCGACGGCTTCGGCCTGTGCCAGATCGAGTTTATCGTTCTGGAAAGCGCGTTGCGTGAATTCACCTGGTTCTGCCATGCGCAGGCCAATGTCATGGCCGGCTTCGATGCAGCGCGCCAGCAGCATTTGCAACACGACTGGTCCGCCGTGGCCCTGTAGTTCGAGCACGTCTTCGCCCGTGTAGGAATGCGGCGCCTTGAAGTAAATCGCCAGGCCCTGATCGATCACGCTGCCATCGTCCTGTACGAAGGATAAATACGTCGCATGGCGTGGCGCAAGCGTAGCGCCGGTCTTGAGGCCGCATACGGCAGTGATGACCGGGGCAAGATTTTTGCCGGACAGGCGGACCACGCCGATGCCCCCGCGTCCGGGCGCTGTGGCGATGGCAGCAATGGGGAAGGTATCTAGGCTCATGCGATGATTTTCCAGGTTTGTTTTGGATAGTAAAAAGCCCGCCGTCAACGACAGCGGGCTTTTCTGTTACGGCGTGAACTGCGCGCTGCGTTAGCTTATGCTTTGCCCGCTTCGAGCTTCTTGGTGATGACCCATTGCTGGGTGATCGACAAGACGTTATTGACGACCCAGTACAGCACCAGACCCGATGGGAAGAAGAAGAACATGACCGAGAAAATGATCGGCATGAACATCATCACCTTCGCTTGTACCGGATCCGGCGGCGTCGGGTTCAACTTGGTCTGGATGAACATCGATACAGCCATGAGGACCGGCAGGATGTAGAAAGGATCTGGCGAGGCCAGGTCATGAATCCAGCCCAGCCATGGCGCATTGCGCATCTCTACGCTGGCCAGCAATACCCAGTAGAGCGAAATGAAGACCGGAATCTGCACCACGATCGGCAGGCAGCCACCGAGCGGATTGATTTTTTCGGTCTTGTAGAGCTCCATCATGGCCTGGTTCATCTTTTGCGGATCGCCTTTGTGGCGCTCACGGATGGCCGTCATTTTTGGGGTGACGACTTTCATTTTCGCCATGCTGCGATAGCTCGCTGCCGACAGTGGGAAGAACGCCAGCTTGATCAGCACGGTCAGGGCGATGATGGTCCAGCCCCAGTTGCCGATGATTTTTTGAATCTGCGTCATCAGCCAGAAAATTGGCTTGGCCACGATCGTCAGCCAGCCATAGTCCTTGACCAGCTCCAGGCCGGGTGCAGTCGCTTCCAGTACAGCCGATTCCTGTGGGCCGGAATACAGGCGTGCATCGCTGGTAACCGTCGCGCCTGGTGCGATCGTGCCCAGTGGCAGGATGTCGCCGATAGCGTACAGATTGGTATCGATTTTCTTGGTGAAGATTTCGCGTGCGGCTTGATCGGCCGGCACCAGCGCTGAGACGAAGTAATGCTGGACGATGGCGACCCAGCCATTGTCAGCCTTGTTCGCATGTTCGGCTTTGCCTTTTTCGATTTTTTCGAAATCCAGCTTCTGGAATTTGCTTTCCTCAGTGTAGACAGCCGGGCCGGTGAAGGTGCTGTAGAACTTCGATTCGCCGGAAGGCTTGCTGCCATCACGTACCAGCTGCATGTATAGCGATGGGCTCACTGGCGCGCCGCTGGTGTTGGTCACGGCATGCTTGATGTCGATTGTGTAATCACCACGCTTGAAGGTATAGGTCTTGGTCAGCTTGATGCCACCCTGTTCCGACTCCAGTACCAGCTGGATCTGGTTGGCGCCATCCAGCGTGCGCGTACCAGCGACTGCAACAAAACCGGTTTTATGGTTAGGGAAGGCGCCGCCGATCAAGCCGGTCTGAGCCAGATAGGTCCGAGTCGCGCTTGAGTCAAACAGAACAGTATTCGTGGTCGGATCTGCAGCGTCTTTGTGTTTGAGCAGTTCCAGACGCTTGAGTTCACCACCGATGGTATCGATATCGGCTTTGACGACATCAGTCGTGATGGTGATGATTTCGCTTTTGGCAGCCGGCAGTGCAGCATCCGTCCCTGGTGTCGTCGCACTGGCAGTGACGCCGGCGGTCGCTTGCGGGACATCGGATAGTGCGGCGGTTTTGGCGACAGGCTTGGCTTGTTGGGCTACCGGTGTCGGGAAGAACATCGATGGTTTGCCGGTCGAGCGCATCCAGTTATCCCATAGGATCACGATGGAGAGCGAGAACACAACCCACAGTACGGTACGTTTGATATCCATGTTTGTACTTGTCAGTATTACGATGATTCAGGAATGGCTGCAGCCACGCTCGGCTGCAGAGGGGTAGTGCGGCTGGTATCCGGAACAGGATCGAGTCCGCCCGGATGCCAGGGATGACATTTGCACAAGCGGCGTGCAGCCAATCTGCTGCCCTTGACGGCACCATGCAGGCGGATGGCTTCGGTAGCGTAATCGGAACAGCTCGGATAAAAACGGCAATTCTGTCCCAGGTAAGGACTGATGCCGAGTTTATAGGCGCGTAACAATAGCAGTAACAGCGGCTTCATGCGACGCCTTTAGACCCGGATGGCGCAAGCTGCGACTGCAGCAGTCGCGTCAGTTCGAGTTTGAGCATCGTCTTAAGTGCCATAGTCGTTGCTGGCCCGGCCTTGGTATTGACCGGCTTTGACAGGCGCACGATACAGTCTATGCTCGGCAAGGACGACTGCCTGAACAATTCGCGCGTGACGCGTTTGATCGTATTGCGCGTGACGGCCCGCGGCGCAAAGCGCTTGGCTGCGACGACACCCAAACGAGCATGGGGAAGTTGGTTTTCTCGGATATAGAGCACAAAATGTGCCGTCCGCTGGACTGGCCGCAAACGAAAAACGGATGAAAATTCATCCGTTTTAACGATGCGCCGATCGCGAGCGTAATCCTGTGAGAGAGCGCCGGTCACGCCAGCAAAAAAGCTGTGCGACGTCTGGCTTAAGCAGCCAAACGTTTACGGCCTTTGGCGCGACGTGCATTGAGCACAGCGCGACCACCGCGAGTTGCCATGCGTGCGCGGAAACCATGAGTGCGCTTGCGGCGAACGACGGAAGGTTGGTAAGTACGTTTCATTATAGGTCTCGCTAATCAGCAATAAATAAATCGGAGAATCACGTCCGTTGCGTCGGATTTGTGCGGATGACCGACACAAAAAGTGCGGCTACAGCACGATTTCCCAAGCTCCCGGATTTCGAACCCTGAATTAGACAGCAATTTCACTTGCCCTGTCAATCATTTGAAATGCACCTCATTGAAATTAACGCGTCGCCTTACGACCGAAATAGTTGATCTGCCTGTGGATAACTCTGCCCGTCACGAGTAGAATAGAGGCAATGTGTGGCGCGCTCCGGTGCAAAAAACATGCCCTCTACAGGCGCTCCGGCGCGGTCGCTTCACCATTTCAATAAGAAGATTCATGGAAAATTTTTGGCAGACATGCTCCGCGCAATTGGAGCAGGAGTTGACGCCTCAACAATTTAGTGCCTGGATCAAACCGCTGGCCCCGCTCGATTTTGAAGAGGGGCGACTGCGGATCGCTGCGCCTAACCGTTTCAAGCTGGACTGGGTCAAGACCCAGTTTGCCAGCCGTATTACCGTGCTCGCGGCACAATTCTGGGATTGCCCGATTGACGTCCAGTTCGTCCTTGATCCGCGTCTGAATGTACCGCGTAAACCTGCTCCGGCGCCGATGTATGGTCCCGATGACGCCGACGATCGCATGCACGACATGCCTGACCGTGTTACCGAGGCGCCGATCGAAGCCGCGCCGCGGCGGGACCAGAGCCGCATTAATCCGGCGCTGACCTTCGATAGTTTCGTCACCGGTAAAGCAAACCAGCTGGCCCGTGCCGCAGCGATTCAGGTCGCCAATAATCCCGGTATTTCGTATAACCCGCTGTTCCTGTATGGCGGTGTGGGCTTGGGCAAGACGCATTTGATCCATGCGATCGGTAATCAGATCCTGGCGGAAAACCCGAACGTCAAGATCCGCTACATCCACGCCGAGCAATATGTGCGCGACGTGGTGACGGCTTACCAGCGCAAGGGCTTTGACGAATTCAAGCGTTATTACCATTCGCTGGATTTGCTGCTGATCGATGATATTCAATTCTTTGGCGGCAAAAGCCGCACGCAGGAAGAGTTTTTCTATGCTTTCGAAGCCCTGATCGCCGCCAAGAAGCAGATCATCATCACCAGCGACACCTATCCGAAAGAAATCAGCGGCATGGATGACCGTTTGATTTCGCGCTTTGACTCTGGCCTGACGGTCGCCGTCGAGCCGCCTGAGCTGGAAATGCGCGTCGCCATCCTGCTCAAGAAGGCTGCGCAAGAAGGTGCGAACCTGTCCGATGACGTCGCTTTTTTTGTCGCCAAGCACCTGCGCTCGAACGTGCGCGAACTCGAAGGCGCGCTGCGCAAGATCCTCGCGTATTCAGGTTTCCATGGCAAGGACATCACGATTGATGTTGTCAAGGACGCCTTGAAAGATTTGCTGTCCGTGCAAAACCGGCAAATCTCGGTTGAAAACATTCAGAAGACCGTGGCCGACTTTTTCGGCATCAAGGTCGCGGACATGTATTCGAAAAAACGGCCGGCCAATATCGCGCGGCCACGCCAGATCGCCATGTATCTTGCGAAAGAATTAACCCAGAAGAGCTTGCCGGAAATTGGCGAACTCTTCGGTGGACGCGACCACACGACCGTCTTGCATGCAGTGCGCAAGATCGCTGCGGATCGCAACAATAGCCCGGAATGCAATCATGAGTTGCATGTTCTCGAGCAGACATTGAAGGGCTAAGCCGGGATAAATTCTCTGCCTATGCCCCTGTGGATAACTTTGTGGATATCTACTGTAAAAGATGTGAATACTTTGTGGATATGTTGCGTCACCATGCAGTACAAGAATGAAGTGGCGGTTCTGGCCGAATCGGCCGCCATGTGTTTTATCTGTCAAAATATCGCTTCGCATTGAGTGAATTTTTTGTCAGGGTTTTTTACAGCGTTTATTCGCTGACCGGACACATCTAGATTCGATCGTTGTCATTACAAGGATATAAATATGCAATTGGTCAAAACCCACAGAGATAACCTGCTGCGGCCACTGCAAATAGTGAGTGGTATTGTCGAGCGTCGGCACACATTGCCGATTCTGGCCAATATCCTCATTCGCAAAGATGGCGAGCGCGTCTCTTTCCTGTCGACCGACATTGAAGTGCAGATCACCACGCATGCCATGATCGGTTCCGGTGGCGACGTCGCTGCCACTACAGTGGCCGCGCGCAAGCTGCTCGATATCTTGCGTGCACTGCCGGATTCGAACGATGTGTCACTGACGCTGGCCAACAAGCGCATGACAGTGCAAGCTGGTAAATCGCGTTTCGCCCTGCAGACCTTGTCGGCGGAAGAATTTCCGACCGTGACGCAAGCCGAGCATTACAACGCGAAAGTCACGCTGCCGCAAAAGACGCTCAAGCACCTGTTTCACATGGTGCACTTCGCGATGGCGCAGCAAGACATCCGTTATTACCTCAACGGCCTGTTGCTCGTCGTCGAAGGCAAGAACGTGATTGCCGTCGCTACTGACGGGCATCGCCTGGCGTTTTGCCAGGTCGAGACCGAGCAGGAATTCCAGCGCCAGGAAGTCATCATTCCGCGCAAGACCATCATTGAATTGCAGCGCCTGCTCGACGATACCGACGAGCCTGTCGAACTCGAAATCGCCAATAACCAGGTCAAGCTCACCTTCGCCGACATCGAGTTGATTTCAAAGCTTGTTGAAGGCAAATTCCCTGACTACACGCGCGTCGTGCCCAAGGGATACAAGAACAATTTCACGATTGGCCGCGACCAGCTGCTGCGTTCCTTGCAGCGCGCCGCGATCATGACCTCGGATAAATTCAAGGGCGTGCGTTGTATCGTTACACCCGGCAGCATGAAGGTCAGCTCGACCAATGCCGACCAGGAAGAAGCCGTCGAAGAAATCGAAATCGATTACGGCGGTGACAGTGTCGACATCGGCTTCAACGTGACCTACCTGCTCGACGTACTCAATAACCTGAAGGCGGAGTACGTGAACATCGCTCTGGGCGACGCGAATTCATCCGCCTTGATCACCTTGCCCGATAATCCCGACTTCAAGTACGTCGTCATGCCGATGCGTATTTGACGAACCGCAGTCCCGGGGCGCGCCAGTCTGATTGCCTGGACGCCCCTTCACGTTTGAAGTCATTCTTATTTTACTTATTATTTGTAGTAGTACTTGTTCTTGCAGAAGGTAGCTCATGTCCGCGATACCAGTAGAAAATACCCCTCAGCCGCAAAGCAGCCAGAGTTATGGCGCCTCCTCCATCCAGATCCTTGAAGGTCTGGAAGCGGTGCGCAAACGCCCTGGCATGTATATCGGCGATACCTCGGACGGCACCGGCTTGCATCACCTTGTATTCGAAGTGCTCGACAATTCGATCGACGAGTCGCTCGCTGGTCATTGCACCGAGATCCATGTCACGATTCATTCCGATAACTCGATCTCGATTACCGATAACGGCCGTGGTATCCCGACCGGCATCAAGTTCGATGACAAACACGATCCCAAGCGCAGCGCTGCTGAAATCGTCATGACCGAGCTGCATGCGGGCGGTAAATTCGACCAGAACTCCTACAAGGTTTCAGGCGGCTTGCATGGCGTGGGCGTATCGTGCGTGAATGGCCTCTCGAAGCTTTTGAAGCTGACCGTGCGCCGCGATGGCAAGACGCATTACATGGAGTTCGTGCGCGGCATTCCGCAGAACCGTGAAATCGAAACCATCGACGGCATGATCTGCTCACCGATCAAGGTCACCGGCGACACCGACAAACGCGGCACGGAAGTCCACTTCTGGGCCGACGAAGAAATCTTCACGCACATTGAATTCCATTACGAAATCCTCGCCAAGCGCATCCGCGAATTGTCCTTCCTGAACAATGGCGTACGCATCAAGCTGACAGATCAGCGCACCGGCAAGGAAGAGAATTTTGCGTTCGAAGGCGGCACGCGCGGCTTCGTTGAATACATCAATAAGACCAAGTCGGTGCTGCATCCGACGATTTTCCAGGCCACTGGTGAGCGCATGTCCGACCAGGGCACGAACATCAGCGTGGACGTGTCGATGCAATGGAACGATGCGTATAACGAGCAGGTACTGTGCTTCACGAACAACATCCCGCAGCGCGACGGCGGTACCCACCTGACCGGTCTGCGGGCAGCGATGACGCGCGTGATCAATAAATACATCGAAGAACATGACTTCGCGAAAAAAGCCAAGGTCGAAGTCGCCGGCGACGACATGCGAGAAGGTCTGACCTGTGTGTTATCGGTCAAGGTACCGGAGCCGAAGTTCAGCTCGCAGACCAAGGACAAACTGGTTTCCAGTGAAGTGCGTGGACCGGTCGAAGAAATCGTCGCCAAGACCCTCAGCGATTACCTGCAAGAGCGCCCAAACGACGCCAAGATCATTTGCGGCAAAATCGTGGAAGCCGCGCGTGCCCGCGAAGCGGCGCGCAAGGCGCGCGAGTTGACACGTCGCAAAGGCATCATGGACGGTCTCGGCCTATCCGCGAAACTCGCCGATTGCCAGGAAAAAGACCCGGCTCTGTGCGAACTCTACATCGTCGAGGGTGACTCTGCGGGCGGGTCAGCCAAGCAGGGCCGCGACCGTAAATTCCAGGCGATTCTGCCCCTGCGCGGCAAGGTGCTGAACGTTGAAAAGGCGCGTTTCGAAAAAATGCTGTCCAGTGAGCAGATCACGACCCTGATCGCCACGCTCGGCACCAGCATCGGTGCCGATGAATTCAATATCGATAAATTGCGCTATCACCGCATCATCATCATGACCGATGCCGACGTCGACGGTGCGCACATCCGTACGCTGCTGTTGACGCTTCTGTATCGCCAGATGCCTTTGCTGGTCGAGCGCGGTCACATCTACATTGCCCAGCCACCGCTGTACAAGGTCAAGCATGGCCGCGACGAGCGTTATCTGAAAGACGATATCGAAGAAGCCAGCTACATGATGCAGATCGCGCTCAATGATGCGGCGCTGGTGCCGACCGAAGGTGGCGCGCCGATCGCCGGCGAAGCCCTCGCTGAGCTGGTGCGTCAATACAACACGGCCAATGCGATCATCATGCGTCTGACGCGCGCCGTCGATACTGCGGCCTTGTCGGCCATCATGACGGGCGTGACACTGAAGCTCGATAATCTCGCCGATGCCGAAGTCTCGGCCGCCGCCATGCAGGCCGCCATCAATGAGCCGGCCGTCAAGGTGACCGTGCGTTCCGATGAACTGTCGGATAAACACATGTTGCGCATCGAGCGTCTGTTTCATGGCAATATCAAGGTCAGCGTCATCGATGCGGATTTTGTCGACGGTCCCGATTATGCCGTGCTGTCTGCCGCCGCTGCGACCTTCAAGGGCTTGATTGGCGAAGGCGCGCTGGTGCGTCGTGGTGCCGGCGAGCGCGTCAAGGAGACTGCCATTGCTGACTTCCACCAAGCCATGGCATGGCTGCGTGAAGAAGCCGAGCGTGGCGTCTCCAAGCAGCGTTACAAGGGTCTGGGCGAGATGAATCCATCGCAACTGTGGGAAACCACGATGGATCCGACCGTCCGTCGTTTGCTGAAAGTGCAAATCGAAGACGCGATCGCCGCAGACCAGATTTTCACGACCCTGATGGGTGATGATGTCGAACCCCGAAGGGCATTTATTGAACTTAACGCCCTGCGCGCCGGGAATATCGATGTTTAAGCAAAAAGTAGTATCTGACGTTATACTTACACCGTGAAAAAACAATCTAAACAATCGCTGACTTACCTGAAATTCCTGAACCTGGTTCACGCAGTGCGGCAATTGCCTGCGTTTCCACCGATGGATCCTATGGAAGAACGGCTGCTCAATCAGCTGGCTGCCTCATGGCACGCCGGAATCCAGGTCACTGTGTTGGAGGCGATGCGTATGTCGCAGGATGCATCAGCCACGACCGTCCATCGACGTCTCAAAACCTTGCGCAAGAAAGGCATCATCAGTCTGGATATCGATGAAACCGATAATCGCATCAAGTATATTGCACCTACCGATCTGGCCACGGCGTATTTTGCGAAACTGGGTCAATGTCTCGATCTGGCGACTAAGGGCTGAGAAGCGTAGCAATTAACTTGTGAGAAATCATTGAACAGTCCCACGCGCCTGCCCTCTATGGTTTTGCAGGTGCTCGCTATCGCCTTTGTGTGGATAGCCCTGTTCAAACTCAATGCCGTACTATTTCCCGTCCTTGATCTCAACGACCATGTCAGCTGGATTTTCCTGCCTGCAGCATTGCGCTTGTTTGCGGTGCTGGTATTCGGCTTGCCGGGTGCAGCAGGCTTGTTTGTCGGAAGCATGCTGCACGCTGACCTGACTAGCCCGGTCAGCGCCTTCCATGGCATCATGTACGCCATACTTTCTGCAGGTGGCCCCGTCATGGCATTGGCGATCTGTATGCGCGGCTTGCGTATCGAAGCCGATTTGAGTGGCTTGCGGCCGGCCCACCTGGCGGTGTTTTCACTCGTCGGTGCCGCTTGTAACGTCATCCCAAACCGACTCTACATGTGGGCCACGAGTATGATCGTCGGTCCCTATGTTGACTTTGTGCCGATGTTCATTGGCGACACCATCGGTACTGTGCTGATGCTCTATTTCGCTGGCGCCTGCCTGCGGGTTTTAGCCGCCGCCAGCGCGCGACGGGAACGCTGAGCGCCCCGCCAGCCGGTCAATTACCTGTCTGCTGCAAACAATTTGTCATACGCCGCCAATAAGGTCTGGTGCATGGCACTGCCCTGCATGTCCACGCCCAGCGGCTCAAGGCCGAAGAAGCGCTCGCTGCGATCCAGTAAGGCTTCAGCCTGACGCAAGGTCTCCACGCCATACAGCAGGATCAGCGCACGTTCGTAATTTTCGACTTCATCAAGATTCAGCATGGTTTCAATACAGCGATAAACGAGGCGACGCGCCGGCGCCAGATCCTGGAAATGATGGATCCAGTCGCAGCCTTCGCGGATCGCTTCTTCATCACCCACGGCCAGGGCCAGCAGGGTCTTCAGTTCACCGATGCGTAACTGCTTCCACGGCGTGCCCACAGGGATGGCCAGACCGAGGATTTCCCACAACGGACGCTCATCGTTGAGGTTCATGGTCTGCAAGTCCGACAGCAATTCAGTCGCTTCATCTTCGCTTAACTCGGACAGACGCACCAGCGCCGGACGCAGCACATTACCGACGCTATTGTTTTCCCACTCGAGGTCTTCGACAGGATAAATTTCCGACATGCCCGGTACCAGAATACGGCAGCTGTACGCGCCCTGCTCGCTGAAGTCGGCAACGTAGATGTCCTTGCCTTCGCCATGGATGCAATTAACCAGCCAGTGATAATCTTCTTCGGTGGTGGTGCTGAAATTCCAGTCGACGAATTCGAAGTCGGGCGTATCGCTCATGAAGTTCCAGCTGATGACGCCGCTCGAATCGACGAAGTGGATTTCAAGATTGGCCACCGCGTTGATTTCGCTCATGTCGAAGCCCGGCTCAGGGAAGCCTTCCAGCGAATCGAGTGCACGACCTTGCAGTAATTCCGTCATCGCGCGTTCAAGCGCAATTTCAAAGCGCGGATGGGCGCCATAACTCGAGAACACGCCCTGGTCCTTCGGGTGGATGAGCGTGACGTTCATGACCGGATACAAGCCGCCGAGTGAGGCATCTTTCACCAGAATACCGAAGCCTGCCTTGCGCAAACCTGCAATGCCCGCGGCAATATTCGGGAAGCGCGCAACGACTTCATCGGGCACTTCCGGAAGACACAGGCCTTCGCTGATGATGCGGTATTTGACCTGGCGCTCGAAAATTTCGGACAACGCCTGGCTGCGCGCTTCCATCATCGTGTTACCGGCGGCCATACCGTTACTGACATACAGATTACCGATGATATTGACCGGGATGAAGGTCTCGGCATCATCACGCAGGCGCTTGTAGGGCAAGGCGCAAATGCCGCGCGCGACATTGCCGGAGTTCAGGTCGACGAGGACCTCGCCATCGATTTCGCCATCGGGATTATAGAATTCATGCAGCTCGGGATTGAGCATCTCGGCAGGCCAGCTACCGTCCTCTCCCGGCTTGAACCAGCGCTCTTGCGGATAGTGGACGAAGGGGCGATTCGCGCGGGTTTCGCCGAGGTGGAAATGGGTCCAGAAATAATGCGTGCCGAGGCGCTCGAAAAATTCACCGTAGGCGCTGGCGCGCGCAGCTAATTCTGTTGCGCCTTTACCGTTGGAGAACAGCATCGGGCACTCACTGTCCTTCATGTGCGTCGACCAGATGCCGTCGACTTCATGCAGCAGTGACGACTCGTTGAGCACAAAACCGCGCGCTGCCAGCTTCGCCTGCATGGTGGCGATGGTGGATTCGAGGGAGGCGTCTTTGCCTGGAATAAAGCTTTCGGTTTTCATAAGGAGGCCTTGGAAATGGGGACGGCAATCAGGCGCGCATTATCGGCGACCCTAATGAAAGCCGCAAACGAAAAACGCGCAGTGTTGAATTATTCGATGGCCGGCATGGGCGCAAACAAGGCGTCCAGATCGGCGCTTGAAAACTTCACTGCAGCTGCGCCATCTTCGGAGAGAATGCCTTCCGCCAAAGCCGCTTTTTTCTCTTGCAGCGCGACGATCTTTTCTTCGATGCTGCCGGCAGCGATCAATTTATAAACGAAGACCGGTTTGTCCTGCCCGAGCCGGTGTGCACGATCGGTCGCTTGATTTTCGGCAGCCGGATTCCACCATGGATCGTAGTGGATCACCGTGTCCGCCGCGGTCAGGTTCAGGCCGACGCCGCCGGCTTTCAGGCTGATCAGGAACAGGGGTACTTCGCCGGCCTGAAAGCGGCGCACGGGCGTGGCGCGGTCGGTGGTGTCGCCGGTCAGCATAACGTACTCGATACCGGCTTTTTCGACCGCCGCGGCGATCAGCGCGAGCATGCCGGTGAACTGCGAAAACAGCAGGACACGGCGGCCTTCTTCGATCAAGTTTGGCAGCATCGCCAGCAGTAATTCCAGCTTCGCCGATTCTTCGACATTGGCGGCTTGCTCGAGTTTGACGAGACGCGGATCGCAGCACACTTGGCGCAATTTCAACAGCGCGTCGAGCACCACGATATGGCTGCGTTCGAGTCCCTGCGCTTGAACTGCGGCGCGCACTTTTTCCTGCATCGCGGTGCGTACGATTTCATACAAATCGCGTTGGCCGCCATCGAGATCGACGCGACGCACGATCAGGGTTTTGGGCGGCAATTCGGTAGCGACTTCATCCTTGCGTCGGCGCAGCATGAAGGGACGGATGCGCCGTGCCAGCAGATCGCGCCGGATCGTATCGCCACTCTTCTCGATCGGTGTGCGCCAGCGTTTGCCGAAATCCTGCTGCGTGCCGAGAAAGCCTGGCAGCAGAAAATCGAACAGCGACCATAATTCGCCAAGATGATTTTCCAGCGGCGTACCGGTGAGGCACAGGCGATGGCGCGCGTCGAGATTACGGATCGCCGTGGCGGCCTTGGTGCGCGTGTTCTTGACGAATTGCGCCTCGTCGAGGATCAGCAGATGATAGCGCTGCGACGCCAGCACCTTCTGGTCACGCCATAGCAGCGCATAGGTCGTCAGGATCAGGTCATGCTCGCCGATGGCGTCGAAGCGGCCTTTGCGATCACTGCCATGCAGGCTCAGCACGCGCAAACCCGGCGCAAATTTACGCGCTTCCTCGCACCAGTTATGAATCAGCGAAGTCGGCATCACGATCAGGGCTGGACGGCCGAGGCGGCCGGCTGCTTTTTCGGCGAGGATGTGAGCCAGTGTTTGCACCGTCTTGCCGAGTCCCATGTCATCCGCCAGAACGCCCGCCAGGCTGTTTTCGCGCAAGAACTGCATCCACGCCAGTCCCTGCAGCTGATAGTGCCTTAGCGTCGCATTCAGCCCCTCTGGCGGCGCGACCTCGGCGATGCCGGCGCCGCCTTTAAGGCGTTGCGCCAAAAGCCGTATCGAATCATCGCCGTGGAATTGCCAGCGCCCGGTGTCGTTCAAGGCTTCGAGGCGTCCTGCGTCCAGACGCGAGACGCGCAAGGGTCCATCGCCGATGCCATCGAACAAATCGATCAGCAGGCGCACCACGGGTTTGATGCGTGCGGCGCGAAAGCGCAGTCGTGCGCCGTGTTCTGTTGCGATCGTGATCGCTTCCGCATCATTGATCTTGTCGAGGCCGCCGGCCAGCCAGCGCGGGTCCTGCTTGAACAACCCCGGCAGCAAGGCTTCCAGACGCACCGTTCGGTCGCCGACGACGATATTCATTTCCAGATCGAACCAGCCGTCGGCCGCTTCGCGCAAGTGGCCGGCGATGTCGTCGATGTCGATCACGTTATGGCGAAAGTCTGCCTGCATGTCGACGCGCCAGCCAGTGTTGCGCAAGACCGGCAGCATGTCCTGCATGAAGCCCTGCCAGTCATCGGGTTTGTCGAGACCCCACATGGATTTTGGGAAGGGCTGAGGACCGAAGATGCGATAGGCGGGGATGATGTCGAGTCCGCGCTGGCGCAGTTCGAGCAGGCGGGCTTTTTCAATCTCCAGCTGCCGCTTGACCTGCACAAAACTGCCATCGGCCGCCTTGACCAGCGACTTCGTACTGCCAACTTCAAATTCTATGCCGTCGTAGCGGAAACTCACGCTGGCGTGATCCAGTTCTGTGGCCAGATCAGCAGCGCTGCCATGCCGCGCCGGATACAGGGGCAAGGTATTGAGATGCAAGACCGGTAACGGTGCGACATCGAGCACTCGCATGGCCGCCGTTTCCGCGCTGGGCGGCATGGGCAGATTCGGCGCAATTTGCTGCAGCGCTGACGCGACCAAAGGCACTTCGGCCAGCGTGATCGGCGGCATGCTCAGGTAATCGATGATGCGGTTTGCTTCCCACGGGATCTCGACCAGTCCCGCCTCCCCGGTAACCCGGTCGACATACCAGAGCGGGTCGACCATGATCACGGTGTCGGCTTGCGGTGTCGTTTGCAGGAAAGCCTGCAGGCGGTTCTCATGGCCGGGCTGCCATTGCATGCTGCCGGCGCGCGGGCTACCCTGGCGTAGCATTGCGCCGGCCTTGTAACCTTGTTCATCCATGAGGGCCAGCCTACCGGTGGCCAGCATGTTCGCCAGTGCCGTGCTGCCATTTGCGCCAGACAGGGAGAAGCCGCCATAGCCATTTTTGGAGCGACCCAGCCAAAGCAGGCGCAAGATGGACAAGTCTTCTTCGGTGATGAATTGCGGCGGCTTGAGCAAGGCATTTTCGACATTGCTCCAGGAGTCGCCGATCGCGCGGATGTGGCCGTCGCGATCGAGGCTGGCTTTGAAAAACACGACTTCACTATGCGACCCATAAGTCGATGGCACCAGTACATACACCAGCGCCTGCGTCGATTTCGTGGCCTTGGTTTTGCGTGCCACTGTTTCATTCTGGCGGGCCTTGAACTGATCCAGCCAATGAACCAGTTCCGGGCGGATTGCCTCCGCGGTCTTTGCGACGGGCGTCTGATTGAGATTGGCCAGCAGCAGCGCAGCGACGTGCTTGCAATTGAAGCCTACGGGGCAGCTGCATTCGCCCTGGATGCGCAGCTGCTGGTCGGCACGGCCAAAAAATATGTCGACTTCATAGGGATATTTTTGCGAACCTTGCACTTCGCCGTACAGGACGTTGCTTTTCCAGAAAAAGTTCGCCACCGCATGCACGAGCATTTGCCCTTTCGCCACCGTATTGGCATCCAGCCAGCGGACAATCTGGGCGTAGTCGTGGAGGAAGTCCTGGGGTGTGGGGTACATGAGAGTCGCGGCGAAGGCGACCTGATGCGACAGCTTCGCAGATGGATGCGACGGGCTGCCAGATCAGGCCAGGTTATTCAAGTACGCGATTTTATCGTGCCCTGCCTCCCGGCACCTTATTTGTATCGGCGCGCAGCTCCCAAGCATCAGATCGGGCGACGCCTCATCGGTTCAAGCGCAGGATACCTTCGAAGCGCGAAAAGGACTTTTCCTGTTCATCGAGCAGACTTGCGGCATCGAGTACTTTTAACTTGATATTCTTAATCGGTGGTTCGACTTTGGTGTTGGTGGCGTAATAACCGATCTTTGCCAGAATGCGCTGTGCTTCCGGGCTCAGCATGTAGTCGTAAAACAGCAGCGCCGCATGGGGATGCGGGGCCTTTTTCATGACCCCCATGGCGTCCGCGATGGTGATGGCGGGTTCAATGACGAACCAGTCTATCGGCGAGCCCTTTTTCTTTGCCTGTTCGGCGCTGTACTGATACACGGTCAGCGCCAGCGGCACTTCGCCGGAGGCTACCAGATTCGTCAGCAGCGGATGGCCGCTGCGCACGGACAGGCCATTACCACCAGCGAGTTCATTGAAAAATCGCGTGCCATTTGGCTCGCCCATGTCCTTCGCTACCGCCGTCACCCATTCATGATCCGAGCCTTCGATGGCGAGCCGGCCTTTCCATTTCGGCGCCAGCAAATCCTGATAGGTTTTTGGCAGTTCCTCCTTGCTGACCTTGCTGGTGTTATAGGCCTGCACAAACACATACTGCAGCGTCGAGGCCCATTGGCGATGCGCCGGCACCGCGGTCGGTATTAGTTCCTTGTGATGCGGCGAGACGACTTCCTGCAGCAGGTTCTCGCGATGCAGCGCTTCCATCGGCGGCGCGATGCTGGCGACGACATCGGCGACGCCCTTGCCGGCTTGCGCCTCGTTCATTACCCGCTGCAAAATGAGTTCCGAGCGGGCGCGCCAGATGTTGACCTTAATGCCGTATTTCTTTTCAAATGGCTCGATCAGCAGGTTCGCGTATTCCGTTGGCGTGGTCGTATAAAAGAGCAGCGAGCCCTCTTTTTTCGCGCCGTCGATCAGGCGCTGTTGACGGCCTTCATCCGTGCTCGTGGCCAGCTGCTGCAGCGATTGCGCATGCAGGCTGGGGAGGCATAGCGCCAGGGCGAGAAACATAAACTTACGACGGAAGAAAAATGGCACAGGGTTCTCCTTACAGGCATTTAACACCAAGGACGTCCGCTCCGGCTACCGGCGAATTCCGGTGACACCGGAGCGCCGGATCACCGGACCGCCGGATCGCCGGACCGATCAATACGCAATATTGATATTCTTGATCTGCGTATAACTCATCAATTCGTCGATCGAATGTTCGCGTCCGATACCGCTATCCTTGAAGCCGCCAAATGGCGCGCCCTTGAAGCGTTTACCGCCATGGCCATTGACCCAGATATAGCCGGCTTCAACGGCATCGGCCATGCGCATGCCGGTCGAAATATCATTGGTCCAGATGTTCGCGCACAGGCCATAGTCGCTGTCATTGACTTCCTCGAGCATGGTGGCTTCATCGTCCCAGCTGATGATGCTCATGACCGGGCCGAAAATTTCCTCGCGTTCGATTTTCATGCCATGCCGGACATTGTCGAATATGGTGACGTCGACGAAATAGCCCTTCTTCAATGCCTGGCCCGGCGCATGCCCGCCGCCGCGCAACAGCCGCGCACCTTCTTGCTTGCCGGATTCGATATAACCCATCACCCGGTCGTAGTGTCGGCGCGAGATTACGGGTCCCATTTGCGTGGTCTCCAGTTCGGGCAATCCGATCCTGATCTTTTCCGTGCGCGCCAGCACGGCGTCGATGAATTGCGCCTTGATTGAACTATGTACGAAGACGCGTGAATTCGAGCCGCAGGACTGGCCCTGCGACACGGAAAAATTCATCCCGGCGACAGCGGCTGCGGCGACCTTGTCGATATCCACATCGGGATAAATAATCAGCGGATTTTTGCCGCCCAGCTCCAAGCTCAGCGATTTGATGCCGGCGTTGCGCATGATCGCGCGACCGGTCTCTACGCTGCCGGTGAAGGCGATGCGACGCACTTCCTTGTGCGCTACCAGCGCGCCGCCGCAAGTCGGGCCGTCACCGGTAACGATATTGACCACGCCGGGCGGGAAGCACTCCTGCACCAGTTTGCCCATCCATAAAGCGGACAAGGGCGTCTGGTCCGCTGGCTTCAGGATCACCGTATTACCGGCCACAAGGGCTGGCGCAATTTTGCCCGCCGCGAAAGAGATCGCGTGATTGAAGGGGATGATGCGACCAATGACGCCATACGGCTGCGGCCGCGTGTAATTGAGCCCGCCGCCAGGCGTCGGAATGGTTTCGCCTTTCATTTCCATGCCCAGGCCAGAAAAGAAATCATGCAGCGATGCGCCTTTTTTTGCGTCATCGACCATCGGTAAAAAAGCATTGCCGCTGTCGATCGCGTCCAGCATGCCAAGCTCGCGCGCCATGCCGCGCACAGCGGTCGCGAATTGCTTGCAATGCTTGGCACGATCATCCACATGCATCTTGCTCCATGCAGGGAAGGCGGCCTTGCCGGCCTCGACGGCGAGCTGGATATCTTCGGCATTACCCGCGGGGACTTCGGCGATGGCTTCATCGTAGGCCGGATTCATCGATGCCATCCGTTTGCCGGAGCGACTCTCGACCCACTTCCCGCCGATCATCATTTTCCAGCCCTGGGTTTCTTCCTCTGCGGTCTTCAGAACCTGAAGGCCAAATGCGTCTTGCAAACTCATGTCTATGTCCTTGAATTAGTGGAGGCAGGAACCGCCATCGACGACGAGTGTCTGGCCGGTGATGAAGTCGCTGTCGGCCGAAGCAAAAAACACGATCGCGCCAGTCAGATCGTCCGGACTTTGTACGCGTTTGAGCGCGCGCGTGGACATGGCTTGATTGCGCATCTTGATGATGTCTTCGTCGGGATTTTCTTCCGACAGCGTGCTGCCGGGGGCGACGCAATTGACGCAGATATTGTCCTTGCCGACTTCGTTGGCCAGCGTCTTCGTGAAGCCGAGTATGCCGGCCTTGGAGGTGACGTAATGGATGCGGCTGGGAGAGCCCTTGAGCGCGGTGCCCGAGCTGATATTGATGATCTTGCCGTAGCCTTGCGCACGCATTTGCGGCACCACCGCGCAGCTGGCCAGCCAGGTGCCTTTGAGGTTCACGCTCATCATCCGGTCCCATTCGTCGATGCTGATCTGATCGAAGGGCGAGCGCGACATGGGTACCGTGGCGAAGATGGCGGCATTATTGACCAGCACATCGATCCGGCCAAAGTGTGCGACCGCAGCGGCGGCCATCTGCGCCACGCTGTCAGCATTGGCGACATCGGTGCGTACGCCGATCGCTTCATAGCCGGCGGCGACTAATTCCGCGGCGACGGCGAGCGCGGCCTTTTCATCGATTTCCGCGATGACGATTTTCGCGCCTTCGGCGGCCAGCCGGGTTGCATACGCCTTGCCGATACCATGTCCACCGCCGGTGACGATCGCCACGCGGCCTTTAAGCCTGTCATTCATCATGTCTCCTGATCGCTATGCGACTTCCGGCAGTCAAGCTGCACCGGAAAGTCGCCAGCGTATTTTTTAAGTGAGGGTATTACGGACTGCCTTTAATGACTTTCTCAAACAGGCTGCTCCATTTGTCGCCAGCGTTGAGAGCGCTTTCAGTATCGATCAGCTTGATCGTTACATTCTTCATCGGCGAATCGACGTTGCGGCTGGTCGGCACGTAGCCGGATTTAGCCATGGCGCGCTGGGTCTCTTCGCTCACTACGTATTCATGAAACAGGGTGGCCGCATAGGGGTGCGGCGACTGCCTCGCCACAGCAATGCCGTTTGCGCGAGCAATGGCTGGTTCGATCACGAACCAGTCTATCGGCGCGCCTTTGGCCTTGGCGTGTTCGGGCATGTAGTTGTAGACCGTGAGCGCCAGTGGCACCTCGCCTGACACCACCATATTGTTGAGCAGTGAATGGCCACTGCGTACCGAAAGACCATTCGTGGCGAAGAGCTCGCGGAAGAATTTCAGGCCGGCCACTTCACCCATGCCTTCAACGACGGTATAGAACCATTCTTCATTTTTAGCTTCGATGCCAAGCCGGCCTTTCCAGCGCGGATCAAGGAAGTCGGCATAGGATCGCGGCAGTTCTTCCTTACGTACTTTTTGGGTGTTGTAGGCCTGGACCCAGACGTTGAGGTAGTGCGCCGCCCATTTGCGATGCTTCGGAACTGCGCCCGGGATCAGCTGGTTGAGTGTAGGCGAGCGCACCTCCTGCAGGGCGTTTTCGCGCGCCAGTGCTTCGAGCTCGAGGCTGGCAATCTGTACGACATCGACTTCATTGCGGCGCGCAGCCTGCTCGGCAATCACGCGTTGCAAGACCTTGTCATTGGCCGCGCGCCAGATCGTGATCTTGATGCCGTACTTCTTTTCAAATTCCGCGGTCATCAATCCCAGATCAGCGGCAGCGATGGAGGTGTATAGCGTGAGCGTGCCTTCCTTTTTTGCACCGGCGACCAGCCTTTCCATGCGATCGGCGCCTTCGTAAGTCGCGATGGCGGCAACGGCATCAGGTTTGTTTTGTGCAAACGCTGTAGCGGAAAGGAGTAGCAAAAGCAAAGGCAGAGACAAGAGACGAGTCCAGCGCATACCGAAGCTCCTTCAGTTGAGGGGATGTGCCAGTCGAAGAATTTTTTGCGGGTTCTGGCACATCATGGTGCTGATCTGCTGCTCGCTGACACCCCTTTCCCGCAGCAGCGGAAAGAAGTCGACAAACACAGCGCTGTAACTTGATCCACCACGATGCGACAGGCGGTCCTTGCGGGCGACGTCCGAGGACAGGATGACTTGATTTTCAAGTCCGGCGGCGCAGGCATCGCTGACCAGATCCGCAAGTTCGGCGTTTGAGCGTCTGGCGATGAAGCCAACCTTGTCGATACCCATGAAGGCGCCGCTGCGACCGATATCGATGAGCTGCGCCACATCTTTTGCGGCACCCATGTGGCTGACAAGAATCCGCTCGGGAGCCACGCCGAAGCGTTGCAGGGTTTCGATGTGCCAGTAAGCTTGTTCGACCGCCGATGTGTGTGTGACCACCGATGCACCAGTGGCCAGCGCCGCCAATGCCGCTGCTTCAAAGACGCGTTCAGAATCGGCGCTAATCGGCTCCCGGTCAGTGCCGATTTTGATCACGCCGGCGCGAATAGTGCTGCCGTCGATGCCGACATTAACTTCATGTATCAGGATGTCGCGCAAGACTTCGACGGAAGAATCGAAGACCAGCTGTGGCAAGGGGTCCCAATAAAATCCTGCAGCACAAATGACCGGCAAGCCGGCGTGCTGGCTGATTTTTTTCAGCCCGCCGACATTGCGCCCCGACCCGAAGACACTGAGATCGACGACCGCCTTGAGGCCCTGTCGCATCGCCTTGCCAAGGTCGCTGGCAACTTCCGCCTGCTCTGCTTCGCCGAGCACGACTTCAGGTCCTTTCTGGCAGCACAAATCAATTTGCAAATGTTCGTGCGCGAGTATTGGACCGTCGATCGCGGCGAGGTCTCCTGTAACGGTTCGGATCATGGAAAAACTTCCTTTGTCGAAGCCTGTCTCGCTGCCGCCAGGTGGCCTGGTCTGCAGCTTTTAATTTTTATTTATGATTGATACTAAGTTCGGTTTTAAAATCATGTCAATAGTAATTTTCTGCATATCAGAACGTTGTCCCGTATTTCAGAAATTAATTCTTGCGCATTTTGCGCAAACCATGATTCAATAAATCAGAGACTTTGACCGAATTAAATAAAATAATAATCGGAGTACGAAATGAAACGATTTTCATTTTTAAGCTTTTTGATTTCAATCCTGGGCTCTGCGCTCGCAGCCACAGCAGTGCAAGCGCAGTCATTTTCCGAACTGGCTTCAACCGATACGCCGGCACGTCACCAGCGTCTGCTGGAGGCGGCAAAGCGCGAAGGTGCTCTCACTTTTTATACCTCGATTCCAGAGAAAGACATGGCAGTCCTGAGCGCCGATTTCGAGAAGCGCTATGGCATACGGGTCAACGTCTGGCGCGGCTCTACAGTCAAGGTCTTGCAGCGCGTAGTGGCAGAAAAGAAGGCTGGCCGTTGGGATTTCGATGCGGTCGATATCTCATCGCCTGAGCTCGAAGCGCTGTATCGCGAAGGCGCATTACAGGAAGTGAATTCGTCACTGCAAAAGGAGTTGATGGACGAAACCATGCCATCCCATCGTGGCTGGGCGCCACAATTCTTATCCGTTTTTGTCCAGGCTTACAACACGAACGTGATCAAAAAAGAAGACCTGCCGAAGTCTTACGCCGACCTGCTCGACCCGAAGTGGAAAGGCCTGCTGGGCGTGGAAGTGAACGACAGTGACTGGTACTGCGGCCAGGTGAAATTTCTTGGGGAGGAGAAAGGAACCAAGCTATTTCAGGACATCGTCGCGCGCAATAAATGGTCGGTGCGCAGCGGGCATTCGCTGCTGGCGAACATGGTCGTATCGGGCGAGGTGCCGATGGGCCTGACGACGTATAGCTACATGATTGATCAGGCCAAGCAGAAGGGCGCGCCGGTAGACTGGTTTGCGATCAATCCGGTCATCGGGCGCTCGAACGGCATCGGCGTGTCGCGCAATCCGTCGCACCCGAATGCGGCGCTGCTGTTTTACGAATACATGATCAGCGAGGCACAGCCGCTGATATTGAAAATGAATTACCTGTCCCCGGTAAAAAAGCTTGCTGCGCCAATTCGCGGCGCCAAAATTCAGTTTATCGATCCGCTCACGGATAGAGCCGAAATCGAGCGTTGCGACAAAATGTTTGCCGAGCTGAACAAGCTCAAAAATTAAAAAAGCATTTGATGCCGGATTCCGGCGAGGAGACAGAATTGCCCCTGACCTTTACCCCTCTTGGCACAGCACTCGGTGCGCGCGTGACCGGTCTCGATGTCACCAATATCAGCACCGAGGATGCGCGCGTGCTTTACGAGAACTGGCTCAAGTATCACGTCCTCGTGGTGCCCGGTCCCATCATATCGGAAGATCAACTGGTTGATTTCGGACGTTGTTTCGGTGCCCTCGAAAACGCCCGGCGCCAATCTGTGCTGGCGTTACGCCCGGAGATCATGGTGATTTCTAACATCCGCGAAAACGGCGAGACCGTCGGCGCCCTGCCGGATGGCGAGCTGTCCTTTCATTTTGATCGCCTGCATCAGAAGGTGCCGAACAAGGCAGGCGTATTGCATGCGATGGAAATTCCGGATGCTGGCGGCGATACCTGGTTTGCCAACATGAGCCTGGCTTACGATACGCTGCCTGAGGCGACCAAGGCGCGCCTTGAAGGCCTCACCGCGCTTAATACCTACGAGTATGGCCAGACCCATTCCGCCAACAAGAAGCTCGACGCAGATGCGCCTACCGCCGTGCATCCTGTGGTGCGCACGGTGCCTGAAACAGGGCGCAAGGCGCTGTTCATTTGTCGCCTGATGACGGACAGGATACTGGAGCTGCCGGAAGCCGAGAGCCGTGCGCTGCTGGATGAATTATGCGATCACGCCGAGAGCCAGCGTTTTGTATATGCGCATCAATGGACGCCTGGTGACATCCTGATCTGGGATAACCGCTGCACGATACACGCGCGTACGGATTTTGACGGCCGCCAGCGACGGCTGATGAAGCGCGTCACGGTGGGGGATGATACGCCGCCGGTGCACTAAGCAAAAAGACCAGCGTCCGATGATCGGGACACTGGTTCTTCCTTGGCCTGAGCGGCGGACGGTAAATTAACGCGCTTGCATCACCGAATACATCTTTACCCATTTTTCCTGCATGTCGAGTGCCTTGGCCGGATCAATGAATTTGATGGCGACATCAGCGATCGGCGAGGCGACTTTTTTACTGGTCGGCACAAAGCGCATGTCGGAAAAAATCTGCTGGCCTTCATTAATCACGAAGTCGTAGAACAGCGCCGCGGCATTCGGATGCGGTGCATTTTTCAGCATGGCGACGGTGCTGAACTGCGCGACCACCGGATCGATCAGCAAACCTTCGATCGGTGCGCCCTTGGCTTTTAACTGCTCCGGATTCCAGCTATAGACCGACAGCGCCAGCGGTACTTCACCGGAGGCCACCAGCGAGGTCAGCAGAGAATGTCCCTTGCGCACCGAGACACTGTTCGTAGCGGCGATGTCGTTCATCAGCTTCGATCCTTGCGGCTCGCCCAGGGTTTCCACCAATGTCGCGAACCAGCCGAAATCTTCCGCTTCGATGCCGAGGCGGCCTTTCCATTTCGGATCGAGCAAATCACGATACGACTTCGGCAGTTCTTCCTTTTTTACCTTGCTGGTATTGTAGGCGGCAGAATAGACATCAAGCGTGATGCCGACCCATTCCTTATGCGCCGGAATCGCGGCTGGCAGCAAATCCTTCAGGTAGGGCGAGCGGACTTCCTGCAGCAGTTTTTCACGATGCGCCGCTTCATTTTCCGGGGCATTGTTTTGCACGATATCGACCGTGTATTTCTTTGCCTTCGCTTCGCTACCCATGCGCTGCAAAATGCCTTCGGAACCCGAGCGCCATGCGCTGACCTTGATGCCGTATTTCTTCGTGAAGGCCGTCATCACATTGGCCAATTGCGGATAGGCGTGATACACCATCAGCTCGCCTTCTTTTTTCGCCCCTTCGAGCAGACGTTCCTGTCGGTCAGCGCCCTGGTAGCTGGCGATTTCCTGTAGCGTCAATGGCGCCTTGTTCGGCTCGGCCGCCATGGCCTGACTACCGAACAGCATCGCTGATACCACGAGTTTTAGTGCGAATCGATTCACGCTTTGTCTCCTTGTAAACTGCTGTGCAGTTTTTTATATTTTGGTTTGCTGCTTGTGCGCGATGGATCTAAATTTAGCGATTCAATTTGCGATAGGCCTTGCGTTTCAGGTACTCGAAATTGATCGTATATTGCTCGTCGCGTGTGATGTTGTATTGCAGGCGGTCGATGTATTCCTTGTCGAACATCGTGCCGATGCCACCGGCTGCTTCGGCCAGTAATTGAATCTCGCAGGCGCTGTCGAGCATGATCGCCAGGATCACCGCTTCATCGACCGATTTGCCGACGACCGCCACGCCGTGATTGCGCATCAGGACTGCTTTACAGGCGCCCAGTGCCCGCGCCACGCCCGCGCCCATATCCTTGTCGCGGATCAGATCGATCGTATCGGTGTAATACGGTACGCCGTCGCCAAAGGCGCTGCCGGGCTGGCTGATCGGCAGCACTGGACGGCCGGTTGCGCTCAGCGCCACGGCATTCACCGGATGCGAGTGGATCACGCTCATGACATCCGGGCGCGCCTTGTAGATTTCGGAATGGACGAAGACTTCACTGTGACGCCGTCCGCCGCCACCGACTTTTTCGCCGTCGAGATTGCAGATGACGATGTTTTCCATCGTGATTTCATCGAAGCCGAAACTATGCGGCTTCATGAAAAACAGATTCGCGTCACCGGGTACGCGCACCGACAGATGACCACGGGTCAGGTCGCCCTGACCTTCGAGGTCGAGGATCAGGCCACCGTCGATGACTTTCTGCTTTGCTTCTTCAATACTCATTGCCGCTTGCTTCATTTTGTCTCCGTTATTTTTATTGTGTGATGCGATGTTAGTACATGCTGGCCGTGGCCGGCTTCATTGTGCGTAACTGCACTTTTCCCTGCGCATCAAACTGCACGCGATCAGGATCAAACAGCATCACGATGTCGGGGGCGACCTGTGAATATTTCGCATGCGTGCGCAACAAGAAACTGGCGAAGCCATCGCTGTTATGGTGCTTCTTCTTTTCATTCGGCAGGTCGATGCGGTGGTCGCGCTGCGGATCGCGCAGCACGCCCATCGGGTCTTCACCCTGCTCGACTTTTTTCATTTCGCGCTTCAGTACGCGGCGATACATGGCCACGCCCTTGTCGGACGAGCCAAGATTTTCGGTGGCGCGGTTTGCGATCGTACCTTGCGAAATCCACGCCATCATGTCCTGACCGTCGACGTTATCGACAATGAACTCACCCTTCTCGTCCTTGAACGGTACATCGTAGACATGCACGGTGTTGAGTAGGTGCGCCGGGACCTCGCCATTTTTGGGCGGCACATAGGCGTTGTACCAGAGGTGCATGGTGGTTTCATTATCGACTGGCACGCGCATCTGGAAGGAGTAATAGCGCGCCGCTTCGTCGCCATTGCCGTTGCCTACGGCGAGGATGTTCGGGAAGATGATCGGATGGCCGGTGCGCCAGTCATCGGAGTCTTCCGATTGACCCGTCAGCAGGCGATGCTTGGTGATGCCGAATTCGAATTCCTTGAAATCGATCTTTTCATGGTGCGCGCTGATGGCGACCTTGATGCCTTGCTGCTCCTGCAGGAACTCATAGTGATGCCCATGCAGCCATTCTGTATGCACAGGATCGAGAGAATTTTCCATGACCTGCAGCCAGTTTACCGGCAGAACCGAGCGGCCCATCATGCGAATCGTGCCCGGTTCAACGAAGCCATCAAATTTCGGCAGTAGTGGCGCCGGTAATGGTCCAAGGTAGGCGAACAGCATGCCGCCCATTTCCTGTACCGGATACGCGTCTGTCGTGACTTTTTCGCGGAAGGCCGGATTGTCTGGCTCGTTGGGCTGCTCCAGGCATTTGCCTTTGGCGTTGAATTCCCAGCCATGGTAAGGGCAGCGTATGCCGTTTTGCGTCGGGATGCCATGCGCAAACGAGACGCGGCGATGCGGACATTGTTCCTTGATCAGACCGAGGCGGTTCTGTCTATCCTTGAACAGCACGAGGTCTTCGCCGAGCAGGCGCACGCGGCGCGTCCAGACATGATCCATTTCCGACGCAGCAGCGATCGGCTGCCAGTAGCGGCGCATCAGATTGCCCATCGGTGTGCCAGGCGTGACCTGGGTCAGTAAGTCGTTTTGTTCTGCTGTCAGCATTGCGCTCGTCTCCCTTTTATTTTTTAAATTCAGTGACTGTAAAAGTCATTTGAAAAGAGATTAATACTTCGGTACCATAGCTGTCAATATTTGGCTGGCTGTAGCGATGAAATCAAGGCCTGTGCTGGGAAATTGCGGCAATTAATTATTTAAACGTCATTTAAATTCTACCTTTTAAAGGCTGAACTGCTTTTATCAATTAGCCGCCTAAGTTAATAAAACAAGCTTCATTTTCAGGTTCCACAGTGAATACATCGACGAATCAAAGCGCACTGCCCCCACCCGCGTCAGTTCCGCCGGCCTTGTGGCGTCAGGGCGTGCCGAGTGAGCGTTTTGCGCATCTGGTCAAGATTGCGTACCGCAGTTTTTCACGCAGTCTGCAGCTGCGTCTGCGCAAGCACGAGGTCCTGTACGGTCACTGGACCTTGCTGCGCATCCTCTGGCAAACCGACGGCATCACACAAAAGCAGCTCAGCGAACAGGCCGGCGTGACTGAGCCGACGACCTTTGGTGCGGTGCAGGCGATGGAAAAGCTTGGTTACATCACGCGTCATAAAATGGGCAAGCAGGTCAGGATCGTCGTCACGCCGCGCGGTGCGGCATTGAAGAGCCTGATCGTGCCGGCGGCCGAAGAGGTCAATCACACGGCATTGGTAGGCATCCCCGCCGATGACCTGGCCGTCACGCGCCGCACACTAGTGGCAATGATCGAGAACCTCGCAGCCGACGAGCTGGCATGGTTAGAGCGTGAGTCGGCGCAAGACCTCGCTGACGCTGACGAGCCGCTATGAAAGACGTACTCCATATCGGCATCGTTGGTCTGGGCGCTGCCGGTCGCGCTTTCCTGCCGGCGATCGCCGCGCATCCAGGTTGGCAGCTCGTGGCCTTCGCCGATCCGGCTGTGCAGGTGCGTGAGAACGCGCACAGTGAGCTTGGTGTCAGCGCTTATGCGAGTCTGGAGGATTTACTCGCCCATCCGGGGCTCGATGCGGTCTATATCGCCACGCCCACCAATCTGCATCCGGCGCATGTGGCGCTCGCCTGCGCAGCAAAAAAACATGTGCTCGTTGAAAAGCCGATGGCCACGACTGTTGCCGAAGCGAGCCAAATGGTCGACGCCGCCGACGCTGCCGGCGTCGTGCTGTTGGTCGGCCATTCGCATAGCTATGATATGCCGATCAAGGCCATGCGCGAGCTGATCGCGGGCGGCACGCTGGGTCGCGTGCGCATGGTCAATACCTGGTGCTTTACCGACTGGGTGTATCGACCACGCCGGCCGGATGAGCTTGATACGGCGCTCGGTGGTGGTGTCACGAATCGTCAGGGCTCGCATCAATTCGACATACTTCGACTGCTCTGTGGCGGCATGGCGAAGAGCGTACGCGCCAATACCTTTGACTGGGATCCGGCGCGTCGGGCGATCGGTGCGCATGTGGCGCATCTCGATTTCATCGATGGTGCTGCGGCCACGGCGGTGTACAACGGCTATGGCAATTTTTCCAGCATGGATTTGTGCTTCGATGTCAGTGAATGGGGCTACATGCAGCCGCCCGCCAGCCGTCCGGTGACGCGCCGTCCGGCAGTCGGTGCGACAGCAGAAGACGAACTGCGCGCCAAACAATTGCGCGCAAAGACAGCGATTCCTGGCGCAGCACCGTATCAGCCCTTTTTCGGCCTGACGCTGGTGAGCTGTGAGCGCGGTGAAATCCGCCAGTCGCCTAATGGCCTGTTCGTCGGCAGCAGCGAGGGACAGCGCGAAATCGTGCTGCCGAGCGACCAGTCGCCACGTGACCTGGTGATGGCCGAGTTCCATGATGCGATTGCCGGTCGTGCGCCGGCGCTGCATGACGGCCGCTGGGGGCGCGCCAACCTCGAGGTTTGCGAGGGAGCGATCGCTTCTTCCGCGCAGGGTGAGGCGATCGCGTTGCGGTATCAGGTGCCTGCTTGAGCGACCGGCAGCACCCGCGACTATTTTGAAAAACCTGAAACGATGGATGACACGATGAATGCAGTAATCGACCAAGCGGCGCAACAAGCAGGCAGCCAGACAGTGACATTGTTGTCGCTGTCGGTCACGCAAAAGACAGACATCGCCAGCGGCATTACCTTGTTCGAATTTCGCGATCCCGAAGCGCGTGCGCTGCCGGCCTTCACCGCCGGCGCGCATATTGCCGTAACCACGCCCAACGGTCTGGTGCGACGCTATTCCCTGTGCAATGCGCCCGCAGAACGCGATCGCTACCAGATCGCCGTGCAGCGCGATGCGAATGGGACCGGCGGATCAGTCAGCCTCGTCGACAGCGTCAAGGTCGGCGATCGCTTAAGCGTTGCCGCGCCCGAGAATTATTTTCCGCTGGTGCCGAACGCGCAGCGTTATCTGCTTATCGCCGGCGGGATTGGCATTACACCGATGCTGGCGATGCTGCGTGAATTGCAGGCGCACCAGGCTGACTTCGAACTTGTGTATGTCGCGCGCTTCCCGGAAAGCAGCGCCTTTCTAGATGAACTGAGTGCACCTGAATTTGCCGGGCGGGTGCGCATCCACCACAGTCATGGCGATCCCGCGCGGGCGCTCAATCTTGAACCCATCCTCGCCGCGCCCACCGACGGTACCCACCTGTATTGCTGCGGCCCGCGCCGGCTGATGCAGGCGGTGCGCGAACTGTCATCAGCTTGGCCTGCCGGCACCGTGCATTTCGAGGATTTCGGTACCAGCGAGCAGCCGCAGGCAGGTGGTGATCAGGCCTTCACCGTCAAGCTCGCGCGCAGCAATACCAGCGTGGCGGTGCCGGCCGGTGTGAGTATCCTGAAAGCTTTGCTGGATGGCGGCGTCGATGTGCCGAGTTCCTGTGAAAGCGGGACCTGCGGCGCTTGCCGCACAAAGCTGATTTCGGGCGTAGCCGAGCATCGCGATTATGTGCTCGACGAAGAAGAGTTCGAGACCGACATCATGATTTGCGTCTCGCGCGCGAAGTGTGCCGAGCTGGTGCTGGACCTTTAGCTGGACTGCGGGGCATTGACTGCCCCGCCGACATCGTCGAATGATTAGTCTTCGACGAAGGTTTCCTCGCGCTTGTTCTTGACCGCAGGTAGCAACACGATCACCAGCAAGACGGCTGCGACCGCAAGCAGACTCGCCGACAATGGCCGTGTGACGAACACGCTCAAGTCACCACGCGACAGCACGAGTGCACGGCGCAGGTTTTCTTCCATCATCGGCCCCAGGATGAAGCCCAGTAACAGTGGCGCCGGCTCCATGCCGAGCTTGATGAACAGATAGCCGACCAGTCCGAACAAGCCGACCATCCAGATATCGAAGGTGCTGTTATTGGTGGAATACACGCCGATCGCACAGAACAGCACGATCGCCGGAAACAGCCAGCGATAAGGCACGCTCAGCAAGCGTATCCAGATGCCGATCAGCGGCAGGTTCAGCACGATCAGCATGGCGTTACCGATCCACATCGACGCGATCAAACCCCAGAACAATTCCGGATTGCTGGTCATGACTTGCGGACCCGGCTGGATGTTATGGATCGTCATCGCACCGACCATCAGCGCCATGACGGCGTTGGGTGGAATGCCTAGCGTGAGCAGTGGAATGAAGGAGGTTTGCGAGGCGGCGTTGTTGGCCGCTTCGGGCGAAGCCACGCCCCGGATATTGCCTTCGCCGAAAGGCACTTCGCCGGGTTGCAGGCGGGTCTTCTTTTCCAGCGTATAAGCTGCGAACGAAGCCATGATCGCGCCACCGCCGGGCAGGATACCGAGGATGGAGCCGAGCGTCGTGCCGCGCAGGATCGCCGGCATCATGTGCTTGAAATCTTCCTTGCTCGGCATGAGTCCTTTTACATTGGCCGTGAAGACTTCGCGCTCACTTTCATGCTTGCCGAGATTACTGATGATTTCGCCATAGCCGAACACGCCCATGGCAATCACGATGAAACCGACGCCATCGATCAGCTCGGCGATATCAAACGAATAGCGCGCCACGCCTGAATTCACATCGGTGCCGATCAGGCCCAGCAGCAGGCCGACGAGGATCATGCCGACCGCTTTGAGCAAGGAGCCCGAAGCGAGCACGACCGCACCGACGAGACCGAGGATCATCAGCGAAAAATATTCGGCAGGACCGAATTTGAAGGCGACTTGCGTGAGTGGCACGGCGAATGCGGCGAGCACCAGAGTACCGACGCAGCCCGCAAAGAAGGAGCCGATGCCGGCCGCCGCCAGAGCAGGTCCGGCACGACCTTTGCGCGCCATCTGGTAGCCATCAATGACGGTCACCACCGAGGACGATTCGCCGGGCAGATTGACGAGGATCGCGGTGGTCGAGCCGCCATATTGCGCGCCGTAATATATCCCGGCCAGCATGATCAAGGCCGACACCGGCGGCAAGGCATACGTCGCTGGCAGCAGCATGGCGATCGTCGCCAGCGGGCCGATGCCCGGCAAGACGCCGATGAGCGTACCGAGCAGGCAGCCGATGAAGGCGTACAGCAGGTTAATTCCGGTGAAGGCAACGCCAAAGCCGAGCGATAAATTTGAAATCAGATCCATAGCGTTATTTTCTTATCCGGTAATGAAAGCAGGCCAGACCGGTATCTGCAACTTCAGCAGCAGGATAAAGGCGACATAACTGAGGATGGCCAGAATCACGGCCAATATGAGGACTTCGCGCAGTTTGAATTCTTCGCCTGCCATGCTCGCGATCAGGGTCAGTGCGACGATGGCCGCGACCAGTCCCATCGGTGGCAAATGGAGTTCGGGCAGACCGCCCAGCAAGAGGCCGAAGACGAGGTTCGCGGTGATGATATAGAACAGCGGCTTCAATGCGAGTGGTCCGACTTTGTCGCCGTCGGCAGTCTTGACCACCAGCGATTTGACGGTGATGACGCTGCCCAGCAGCGCCAGCAGGATGCCCACGACCATCGGAAAATAAGCTGGGCCGATGCGCGCCGAAGAGCCGAAGCTGTAAGCCGTCGCACCCCAGGCAAAGGCGCCGCCGCAGCCGATAAAAAGCAGGCCTGATAGAAAATCTTTCTGGCTCTGGATCGTCACGATCGTGCTCCTGCGACCCTGCCGCTTGCGCTGGTTCGGGCAGCGCGCACAGTCACGCTCGGTGTAAAAAACAGGCTGTTCATTTGTGTTGTCTCCTTGCTTGTCTTCTGCGAAGGCGCATCATGCACCGCCGCCATGCTCGTGTTATTCCGGCTTGATATTGGCGCTGCTAACGACCTGGGCCCAGAGCTTCGATTCCGCTTTCGCCAGCGTCATCAATTCTTCGGGCGTGCCGGTCTTCAGGATCAGGCCCTGTTTCGTCAGGCCTTCCTTCACCGTGCTGTCGGCAAGCGCGGCAATGATCGCAGCGCGATATTGCTGTACCAATGCTGGCGATAATTTCGGCGGCCCCCAGACGGCATACCAGGGGTCGACGTGATAATTCGCCGCACCCTGTTCCTGCAAGGTCGCGATCTCCGGAAAACCCGGATGACGATAGCGCAGCGTGCCGCCGAGGATCTTCAATTGCCCGGCGCGCTGCATTGGTTCTGCTACTTGAATTGGCATGAACATGGTCGGCACCTGACCACCGAGCAGGTCGCTGAAGGCGGGCGCGGAACCTTTGTAAGGCACGTGTTCGAGGTTGATGCCCATGGATTGCTTGAGCAATTCCATGCACAGGTGATGATGTGTGCCGCTGCCGGGGGAGGCGTAGAAATTGTTCTTCGTCGTTTTTGCCCAGCTGACGAATTCGCGCAGGTTTGTGGCCGGCACATCCTTGTGTACGACCAGTACGAACGAGGTCGACGAGACTTGTGTAATCGGTGTGAAACCGTTGAGCACATCGAAGTCGACTTTTTTGTAAAACAGCGGCAGGGTCAAGGTCGTCGCCGGCACGATCATCAGCGTTCCCGGGTCGGTCGACTTGGCCACGAAATTCATGCCGATCATGCCGGAGGCGCCGGCCTTGTTATCGACGATGTAGTTCATGTCGAGTTTGGCTTGCATGACGTTGCCGATGGCGCGCGCGATCGTGTCGGGCGTAGTTCCCGGTGTCAGCGGCACGACCATGCGCATCATTTTTTGTTGTGCGCCAGCTAGCGCGTGTGTCGTCGCGAGCGCGCCTGCGGCGAGGCCGCGCAAAACCGTTCTGCGTAATGAGTCCACCGTGTCTCCATCCATTGATTATGTGCTGCCCGCGCATTCTGCGTTGCGCTGGGCATTGCGGTATCTGCGATCAGGCTAACTTTTCAGCGTCGAGTTTCTTGATCATCTTGTTGCGCACCAGATTCCAGAAGCGACCATATTCCTGCCATACGACGTTGGCGGCGACTTCCTTGTCGCTCATGAAGGTGATCTCACCATCGTCGCCGGCCAGCATCTCGGCCTGGAACTGCATGCGTGCATTCTGCTCAAGATAGACGCTGCGACCGACCGCGACCGCAAGGCTTTCGCCGACGACGACGGCGCCATGACCGCGCATCAATGCCGCCGGATGGCCGTCGAGTTTTTTCGCCAGCGACTCGCCGAGATAGGCATTACGGACCAGCATGTCGCTGTCTTCCTGCGCATCGCGGATTTCCCAGTTCGGTACGCCCAGGCCGATGAAGGCGGACATGTGGAAGATCGGCTGCAAGGTAGTATTGGTGCAGCAAAATGGAATCACGGACGGCGAATGGTTATGTACCACGGCCATGACTTCAGGACGCGATTTATAGACTTCACCGTGGATGTAACGCTCGATGACGGGATTGAAGCCCTTCGCATCGATGGGCTCGCTGTCCATGCCGAACTCCATCATGTCGGCTTCGGTCACGAGTTCCGGCGCGATCGAGCGCGCCATCCAGAAACGCTCCGGATTGGTCGGCGAGCGCACGCTGATATGGCCATAGGCGTCGATGATGCCGTGCTCGGCGAGAATGCGGTAAGCGATTACCAGATCTTGAAAATTCGTCATGCGGTGTCTCCTGATATTGTTCTGTTTTAGTCGCTTAGTCGGCGACGATCTTGCCACGGACAACGACCTCTGACCATTGCTTGATTTCACGTTGCAGCAGCGCGTCGAGTTTTTCCGCCTTGCCGCCGACCGGATCGACGCCTTGCTTGGCCATCGCTTCCTTTACGTCCGGCATGGCCAACAGGGCATTGATTTCAGCATTCATTTTTGCAATCACGGCAGGCGGTGTGCCGGCCGGCGCCATCACGCCATACCAGGTATCGACGAGCATGTTCGGATAACCGGATTCGGCCAGGGTCGGCGCCTGCGGAAAGGTCGGTGCACGTTCCTTGCCCATCACCGCCAGCAGGCGCATGCTGCCAGCCTGAATGAAGGGCGTGGCGCTTTGCAATGAGACGACGCTGGCTTGCACATGACCAGCGATGAGGTCATTGACGGCGCCGGAGGTGCCCTTGTACGGCACATGCACCATGTTCGTGCCGGTCTCCTGCTTGAACAGTTCCATGGCCAGATGCTGCGAGCTGCCCGAGCCCGGCGAGGCATAGTTCAATGCGCCCGGCTGCTTCTTGACCTGCTCGACAAATTCACGCAGATTATTGGCTGGGAATTTCGGATTGACGACCAGCGTCATCGTGCTCGTTCCGAGCAGCGACACCGAGGCAAAGCTCTTGATCGAATCATAGGGCAGTTTCGGCTTGATCGCTGCCAGCGCGCTATAGGACGTGGCATTGAACATGAAGGTATAGCCGTCCGGTGCTGCCTTCGCTGCGGCTGTTGCGCCGATGATGCCGCTGGCGCCAGTCTTGTTATCGACCACGACCGGCACGCCCCAGCGTTGCGCGATTTTGGCGCCGAGCAGACGCGCCAGTACGTCGGCTGTCGTGCCCGGCGTGTAGGGCACGATGAACTGGATAGGTCGCGCCGGATAGGCTTGGGCGAGTGCCATCGATGGCAGCGCGGCGGCGCACAGCAGGCTCGCGGCGACGAAGGTTTTCAGTATTTTCATTGTTATTTTTCCTGTCTCATGGGCATGCACGACTACATTATTTCAGGTTGAAGACTTTTTCCGCATTGGTCTGGAAGAAGGCCTTCTTGTCGGCGGTACTCATCTGCATGCCGTCGAGCGCGACGACTTCATCGGCCGAATACTGGTAAGGGTAATCCATCGCATACAGCACGCGGTCCATGCCCAGGGTTTGCTGCGTGAACTTGATTGCCGGCTCCCATGCCATGCCGCTATTGGTGATGTAAAAATTCTCGCGCAGGTAATCGCTGGGCTTCTTTTTCAGTGCGCGTATCGTTGGATAGCGGTCTGAGCGCACCGTCGCCTGATGCATGTAATCGAGGCGATAGGCCCAGAACGGCAGGGCTTCGCCCATGTGGCCGATGACGACCTGCAGTTTCGGGAAGCGGTCGAACACGCCGGCGGTGATGATGCGCAGCGCATGCAAGCCGGTCTCCACGCCAAAGCCGAAAATCGCGCCATCGAGGCCGCATTCGAGGAAGGGCTGGATCATATTGCGCGGTGGCGTATTCGGATGCAGGTAGATCGGCGTGTTGTTCGCTTCGGCCGCTTCGAAGATTTCCCAGAACTTCGGATCCGACAGGTATTCGCCATGGGTATGCGAATTGATGATCACGCCAGTGAGGCCAAGTTGCTGGATGCCGCGTTCGATTTCCTTGGCCGCTTCATGCGGATTTTGCGGGGCGATGGCGACCATGCCGGAGAAACGTGTCGGATGGCGGCGCACAGCAGCGGCGAGTTCATCGTTGGCGACTTTCGCAAAGCCGACGGCAGTGTCGGTGTCCATGACTTGCACGCCCGGCGAGGTCAGGGCGATGATCTGCCGGTCGATGCCGGTGTCGTCCATGTGCTGCAGGCGCACTTGGTCGAGATCAGCGAGGCAGCGCATGATGTGCTGGGCGCGCTCGCTCTTGCTGGTCATGTAGAAACCGAGCAGGCTGACGAAGCCCGGATCAGGATCGGGACCGGCGAGGATCTTGCGATAGATGTCGAACATTTCTTTCGGTGCGAAAGCTTCTTCAGTAGCGATGCGCAGGTAATCTGGATGCGGCTGGATCATGGATTAATTCCCTTTAGTTGAAGGATATTTTGTTGAGAGCGCCTGAAAAATGCGCCTGACGTCGTTGCCGCGCTTTGCCGTACATGCGTACTGTCTGCAGCGCGACGCCTAGCCAGCCACATTTTTAGGCGCTCTTGTTCAGGCAGGACGAAAAATATGCACGACGCCGTCGCGCACTTCAGTGCGGTAAGTCTGCAGCGCCACCGAACACGGCGCGCCTACGGGTTTGCCGGAGGGGACATGGAAGGCGCCGAAATGCAGGTTGCATTCGACGACATCGCCATCGAGTTCGCCCTTGGACAGGCTCGACAGGCCATGCGTGCAAGTGTCATCGGTGGCATAGATGGCGCCCTCGATGTTGTAGAGCGCGACGGTTTTACCATCGACCTCAAACTGCTGGATGGAATTGGTGGCCAGCTCTTGCTGCTGGCAGACGCGGTGACAGGTTTCACTCATATGCATACTCCGGATTCGATGGCTAATGTGCTGTGATGTGTTTCAGTTAAAGGATGAAGCTCACCGAACCCAATGAGGCGAGTTCATGCGCATCCAGGAAAACGCGCCGCTCGCGGATGCGCAAACCATCTTCGGTGCGCAGCAGGATGTAGCGATATTTGCCGACATATTCGCGGATGCGCTCATGGCGCCGGTAGCGGTAGCAAACGAAGTTGGCGCTGATCGTCACCAGCTCGTCACTGCTGTCGAGAATGCGCACATTCGTGATCAGCCGCCGCGTGCGTGACTGTGGAAACTCTGCATGACAGTTCGGGTCATTGAGGCGAATCACGCGCTGGCGAATGCGCTCGGCATTGTCTGCAATCGTGAACAGCGTTGTGCGGTGACTGCCCTGCAGTGCATCGTTGGAGGGGATGAAATATTGCGCATCAGGTGTTAGCAGCTGCAGCCACGCATCGAGTTTCCATTCATCGAGCAGGTCGGCTTCCATGAACAGGAAGTCTTCGATATCGGCGCGCGTGAGCGGCTGTAAAAGGTCGGTACTCATGCTTCACCCTCCGTCATCAGTTTGTTCCAATGACGCCAGAAGGTGCGTAAATGGTGTTCATCGCTATTGAGCTGAGCCTCGTCCTTGGCCATGCCGCGTGACATTTCCGACCAGGGGTCATCGCGCCAGTTCGCCAGTCCCTGCTGCACGAGCTCGAGCGCTTCGACGTCATCAGGCGTAGCGAAACCGCCAGGGCCGTAAAAGGTCAGGAAGGCATCAAGACGACGTGCGCGCGCCGATTCGCTTTCTTCCGCTGTACCCAGGGCCCAAGCCGTGACATGCATGCGACCTGCACCATCCGGGAAAAAGGTGCGTATCGTCACGGAAGAACCATCATTGATGACAAGGTTGGGAAAGATCACCAGATTGCGGTTCGTGTCGGCCACGCGCGTAGCGCGTTCGGCGCCGAGTCGTTCGACAAGTTCAGCGCGGATCTCGGCGATTTCGGCTTTGGCTTCTTCGCCATACAGCGGGATCCACTTCGCCACCGGCCGGCCGCGGAAATTGACGTTGTCTGTGGTGAAGTGGCCGTTGCCCAGATCGATCGCATAACCCTTGGTCGGCAAGACCAGGCCGGCCTCTTTCGAGGGCTCGACGACCACGCCGGAATTCTTCATGAAGTTCAGCCAGGTCGAATGCGTGGTCGGCAAATGGTAATCATCGACACTGTTTTCGACCATCAGTTTCCAGTTCGCTGCGACGTCGTATTCCTGCGTTCCTTCGATGACGTCCATCGTGTTTGAGGGCGACTGGTCGATCACGAGGTCGAGGTATTCGGTGGCGCGGCCGAGGTAGTCGGCGAGTGGCTCGATATCCTTGTTGAGGCACATGAACCAGAAGCCGCGATACGACTCGAAGCGCGCCGGGCCTTTCAAGCCGAGATCGGCCTTGTCGAAGTGTTCGCCATAGGCGTCGTCACCCGGCACGCCCGTAAGGCTGCCGTCATTTTTGTAACTCCAGCCGTGGTAGACGCAAAAGAAGCGCCGGCTATTGCCACGGGGCTGGGTGGCGACGAGGGCGCCGCGATGGCGGCAGGTATTGAAATGGCATTTGATGCTGCCTGCGCCATCGCGCACGAAGATGATCGGGCGGCCGGCGACGCGGCGAGTCAGGTAATCACCGGGCTGCTTGATTTCGGATTCGTGGCCGACATAAATCCAGCATTTCGAAAAGATCAGGCGCATTTCGTCGCTGAGGATATCTTCGCTGACATGCACTTCGCGGTTCAGCAGGAATACTGCGCGTTCGGCGTCATCAACAATATAGGGGCGCTTCTCAGTCATGGGGGTGACTCATTTCTAAGGGAATTATCTGTCAAAAATTATACAGCGGAAATCTCTCATTGTGGGATTGATGATATTGCGCGGTTTGCTGCGGGTTCGCTGGCATGATGGATGGCCGTACTCAGACTTCACTCTTAAGCAGGCTTTTAATAACCTGTAGTTCATGTGGAAGCGCGAACGGATATCGGCGATTATTGCCGTGGGCGTCGATAGTCACGTGAATCACAATTTGGGAATTAAATTGCAAATATTGCGTGCTTCAGTTTTATAATTGCGTGGCGGTCAAGTTGTTCCCCAAGGCCGGGGCGCTATAATTCCGCTCCGTCCGTGTGGCATCACCGGATTTTTTTCGCACCCTTCAGACAAACAACGCAAACCTATGGCCACAGCCGACACACAAAACAGCCTGTCCAAGATGATTTCAGTGCTGGACCTGATTGAAGCGAGTAGCGCCGGCCTTACGCTGGAAGAAATGCTCGAGGCCATGCAGCTGTCGCGCTCGACCTTGTACCGCTACATTCGCGTGCTGTCCGAGGCCGGGCTGATCGTGTCCCTGCCTAACTTCGGCTACACGCTCGGACCACGCGTGGCCGAGCTGGACCTGAAGATGCGTACGCAAGACCCATTGATTGCGGCCAGTATTCCCGTCATGACCGAACTCGCGCGCACGGTGCCCGGCGTGGTTCTGCTCTGCCGTAAATATCGCGACAAAGTGCTGTGTGTGCATCAGGAAGGCTCGAGCCCAAGTTTTCGCAGCGGATATGAGCGTGGTCAGGATCGGCCATTGTTTCGCGGTTCAGCCTCACGCATCATCCTTGCGTACACTGAAGCGCGCGCGATTGCGCGTCTGTATGCCGAGCGCAGTGAAGAGTTTGCCGAGGCCAACCTGGGCAAGTCGCTGGAAGAAGTCAAAGCCGAACTCGCGCGTATCCGCCACGTTGGTTACGACTCCACCACCGCGCAAATTACGGCTGGCGTGACCGGTATCGCCGCGCCTGTTTTTGACAGCAAGGGCACCATTGCCGGCAGCCTCAGCGTGACCCTCAGCGCAGCAGCGCTGCGTCCCGGCGAAGTCGCGCAGATTGCCGAACGCATCATGCTGTGCGCGAGCATCGTCTCACGCGCGATTTCGCATCCGACTGCGGCCCGCTAATTACGCGCCGGTTCCCGCAGGACGGTGCGCCCGGCATGGGCGCTGTCTGCAAACTTATTTGCAGCCGCGTTTCGTGATGATCGTATCGTCAAACAGCGCCCGTGCGCGTTCCGCATCATCGAGCAAGGCGGCGGCATTCAGGCGCTTGATACGGATGCCCTTCATGGGCGACTCGGTCTTGGTACTGGCTGGTACGTAGCCGATTTTCGCCTGGATATTCTGTCCTTCTTCGCCCAGCATGAAGTCATAAAACAGCAGTGCCGCGTTCGGACTCGGTGCTTTCTTGGCGATGCCGATACCATCCGTGATGGCGATCGCCGGCTCGATCGCGAACCAGTCGATCGGCGCGCCCTTTTGCTTGGCTTGCTGCGGGCTGTACTGGTAGACGGTCAGTGCCAGCGGTACTTCGCCAGAGGCCACCAGGTTCACCAGCAGCGCATGGCCGGTGCGTACCGACATGGCATTGCTGGTGCCGAGACTGCAAAACAAGGCGCGGCCCTGGGTTTCGCCGAGCTGCTTCATGACTTCCTGCAGCCAGTCATAGTCGCCGGCTTCGATCGCCAGCCGGCCTTTCCATTTCGGGTCGAGCAAATCGGCATAGGTTTTCGGCAGTTCTTCCTTTTTGACCTTGGCGGTGTTGTAGGCCTGGGCATACACATAATGCATGCTCGGCGCCCAGCCGTGATGGGCGGGCACGGCTTCGGCGATGAGCTCCCGCGTCAGGGGTGAGCTGACTTCCTTGAGCAAGCCTTCGCGCTGCAGCGCTTCCATCGACACGGACAGGTTCTGGATCACGTCCACGGTAAATCTGTTGCCGCGGGCTTCAGAAATCGTGCGCTGTAAAACCTGTTCCGACAGGCCGCGCCAGACATTCACCTTGATGCCATAACGCTTTTCAAAGGCGTCTGTGAGTAGGCGCATGTATTCACCCGGCGTGGTCGAATACAGCGTCAGCGAGCCTTCCTTTTTCGCCGCGGTGATGATGCGCTCGCTGCGATCGGCGCCGCTGTACATGGCCAGGTCGGCTGGTGTTTGTGCCAGCACAGTGCCGACTTGGCCGAGCACGGCCAATGCCAGGGCAAGCAAGGTGCGTTTGATGAGCATAGTGTATTCCTTGGGGGGGGGGACTGCGTCAGGCAAGGGTAATGGCGCTTTGCGCCAGCGTGGCCTGCATCTCGCGCTCGTCTTGCGCCTTCAATAATTTTTCTAAATGTCTGCGCGCCCGTACGGCAGCGCCATCGACTGAGAGCAGGATGGGGTTCAGGTCGAACAGGTCTTGCTTGCCCATGCCGCGCTGGATCGCCTCAATCATCGGTTTGTCCTGTTCGCCAAAACCAATGCGTTGCCATTCGCGGATTTGCGCATCGACCTTTTCATCATCGCGCTGGTAATTGCGGGCATTGATGAAGTAGTAGTTCGTCGAAGTCTCCGTGGCCGG
>CANFLV010000016.1 GCA_947448025.1 Oxalobacteraceae bacterium
AATACCTCTGTCATCTGGATACGCGAGAATTGACGTTTGCAATCTCCATGGAAAACGAAACGACTTGAGCACACTGTATATTCGCCTGCCGTCCAAGGCCGCCGCCGATCATGCGTCGCACTGGCTCACGCTAGCCTGCCCGTATGCGCTGGCGGACGCGGAAACGATCATCGGTGATGGCAGCGCACCGCTGGCGGACCTCGCCGAAGCGGTCGCCAAGGCTCAGCGCGTGGTCTTGCTGCTGGCCGCCAGCGATGTCACGTTGCTACAGGCGCAGCTGCCGCCGCTGTCCGCAGCACGCCTGAAGGCCGCGTTGCCGAACCTGCTGGAAGACCAGCTGATGTCGGATCCGTCCGAGCTGGTATTCGTGCCGGGTCCGCTGGCCGACGGCATGCGCACAGTCGCGGTCATGCATCGTGGCTGGCTCGACGTTCTCGCACAAACACTGCAGGGTTTTGGCGCGCGCAATGTCGTCGCCGTGCCGGCGCAATTTTCCCTGCCCTTTGAACCGGGTCATCTATGTGCTGCCGCAGTCAGCCATGACGGCGATGTCGACCTCGTGTTGCGCCTGTCGGAACACGGTGGCATCGGCTTGCCGATCTTCCCCGAGGACGCCCACAGCGAAGCCCTCGAAGTCGTGCAGACCCTGTGCGCCGTCGTGCCCACAGCTGCGATCACGCTGTATGTCGCGCAAGCCAAGGTCAACGATTTCCAGCACGTTGCCGATAGTCTGCTCGACCAGCGCATCGCGGTCTATGCCGAGAACTGGCCGCGCGTGATCGCCGCGACTGCGCATACGCGCTTCAATTTATTCTCGGCCCTCGGCGGCGCCAGCGGTCCGTCTATCGACTGGCGCCCATGGCGCTGGCCGCTCGCGCTGCTGGCGCTGGTCTTGCTCGTAAATATCATCGGCCTGAACCTCGACTGGTGGCGCCAGAAGCGCGAAGCCACAAACCTGCGCGCGTTGATGACGCAAACCTTCAAGTCCGCCTATCCGCGTGAACCCGTGGTGCTCGATCCGGTCTTGCAGATGCGTCAGAAAATCGCCGCCGCGCAGCGCGATTCGGGCCAGCCAGCGGTGGATGATTTCATCGTGCTGGCCGCGAATTTTGGCGCGGCCTGGGAAGTCGCCGGCGGCGGCAAACCTGCAGCGAGCGTCTTGGCCGGCATCGACTATCGCGAACGCAGCCTGTTCCTGCGCGTCAAAGCCGATGCGGTCTTGCCGATCGAGGCCTTGAAAACGGCGCTCTTCCAGCATCAGCTGGCCATCCTTGCCGCGGGCAATAATGTCTGGCAAATCCGGAGCGTCAAATGAAACTAGCGACCATGAAGCTGCCGACCATTCAACAGCCCAAGGCTTGGCAAGACCTCGCCGAGCGCCTGAGCGCCTTCTGGCAAGAGCGCGATGCGCGCGAACGCAAAATTTTAAGCATTGCCGGCGCGCTCGTGGCGCTGACGCTGGTGTATCTGGTGCTGCTCAATCCGCCGCTGGTGGGTCGCGCGCAGCTCGACAAGACTTTGCCGCAGCTGCGCCTGCAAGCCGCCGAATTGCAAAGCCTCGCCGCCACTGCCGCCCAGCTCGCCCAGCAGCCGCCAGCGCCGCTGGTGCCGGTCACGCGCGAAGGCATCGATGCCGCACTGGCGCGCAATAATCTAAAAGCGCAAAGCGTGCTGCTGACCGGCGACATGCTGAAAGTCCAATTCACAAATGCCTCGTTCGCCGCGCTGGTGAATTGGCTCGATGAACAGCAAAGAAGCTCGCGCCTGCTTGTTACCGATGCGGCCATCGATGTCCAGCCGGCGCAGGACATGGTGAACGCGACACTGACCCTGCGTCGTAGCGATAAACCGGAATGACGCAAACACGGCATCGCGCAGGCGCCTGCGCAAGCGTTAGCATTGCGCGTGCCGGAAAGCCGACACGATGAATCAGGCAGGCAAGTTGCAGGAGGCCCGATGCGCCGCGCCGTGATATGGTTTCTGGCCGGCGCACTGAGTATCGCCTTGACCGTGATCGCGTTTTGTCCGGCCTCATGGATGTCGGTCTTGCTCGAGCGCCAGACAGCGGGGCGCTTCACGCTCGGTGACGCGCAAGGCAGTTTATGGCGCGGCTCGGCTTTTATTGGGGCAGCACCCGGCGGCAATGAACCGGTGACGCCCTTATTGCCGGGACGCTTCAGCTGGCGTTTGTCGCCGGTGCTGTTTCTCGGTCAGCTGGATTTGCAGCTGGAAAATCCGCAGGCGCTGGCGCAGCCCTTGAACATCAGTGGCAGCTGGAACCAGTGGCAGCTGATGCCGTCGAGCTTGACTTTGCCGGCGGAGCGGCTGGCGGCGCTTGGTGCGCCTTTGAACACGATCAAGCTGTCGGGGCAGATACGTCTGGCCTGGGGCGCCTTGCAGGTGGCGCAGCAGGATGGACAGGTCGCGCTGACGGGCAGGATGACGCTGGAGATGCGCGACATTGCGTCGCGCCTGTCCTCGATCAAGCCTTTGGGCGCGTATGACCTTACGATGGACTGGCAAGGTCAGCAGGCGCAGATCGGCCTGAAGTCCTTGCGCGGACCGTTACTGCTCAGCGGAGGAGGACTGCTGCGCAACGGGCGTTTGCAATTTTCCGGTAAGGCTGAAGCCGAAGCCGGGCAGGAAGAGCGGCTCGCGAATTTACTGAATTTGCTGGGACAACGCCGTAAAGAAGGTAACAAGAACATCATTGCGCTAGAGTTCAAATAGAGTTCAAATGAAAAAAAATCACATAACACCCCGATTGAATCGCCGCGCCGACTGGTGTCGCTGGAGTCTTGCCGTTCTGTTGTCCTGCGCAGTCGCGACGGCGCCTTTGCCGGCATTCGCGCAAGAGCCCGGTAGCGGCCAGGCGACCATGAATTTCGTCGGCGCCGACATCGAATCCGTGGTCAAGGCGATCGGTCATTACATCGGCCGCACCTTCATCATCGACCCGCGTGTCAAAGGCACGATCAGTGTCGTGTCCGAGAAGCCGGTCAGCAAGGCGCAGGCCTTCAGCCTGCTCAGTTCGGCGCTGCGCCTGCAGGGTTATGCGGTCGTCACCGTCGATGGTTTCACGAAGGTCGTGCCGGAACCCGATGCCAAGCTGCAGGCCGGACCGATCCAGGCCGGCGCTCTGCGTGGCGACCAGATCGCGACGCAAATTTTCCGGCTTAATTACGAATCCGCGGCGAATCTCGTGGCCGTGTTGCGCCCGCTGATTTCACCGAACAATACGATCAATGCCAATCCCGGCAATAACTCGATCATCATCACCGACTATGCCGATAATCTGCAGCGCATGTCGAAGATCATTGCCGCGCTCGATGCACCGGCTGCAGGCGATCTCGATGTCGTGCCGATCCGCCATGCGATTGCCAGCGATGTCGCGGTGATGGTCAATCGCCTGCTCGAGCCGCAAGCCGGCGTGGCCGGCGCTGACGCCGGGCGCGTCTCACTGCTGGCCGATGCACGTACGAATTCCGTGATCATCCGCGCGCCGTCGGCAGCGCGCGCGAACCTCGCCAAATCGCTGATTACCAAGCTCGATACGCCGACCACCTTGCCCGGCAATGTGCATGTGGTCTACCTGCGTAATGCCGACGCCATCAAGCTCGCGCAAACCCTGCGCGCCGTGATCGCCTCCGAATCCGGCACCGGCCAGGGCAGCCCGCAGCCGCAGCCAAATCAGAACAATGCGATGCCGCAGCAGGGGGCTGCAGGCGCAGCACCTGCGCCGCTGGCGGCATCGCAGCCAGCGACCTTGCCTACCGGTGGCGCAGGCGGCTTCATCCAGGCTGATGCCGCCACGAACACCTTGATCATTACTGCCAATGAAGCCGTCTACCGGAATCTGCGTACCGTCATCGACCAGCTCGATGCGCGCCGCGCGCAAGTCTATGTCGAGTCGCTGATCGTCGAAGTCACCGCTGAAAAAGCAGCCGAGTTCGGCATCCAGTGGCTGGCCGCGACCGGCGACAGCAACAGCGCATATCGACTCGGCGGTGGCACGGGTTTCTCGACGGCCGGTAATAACCTGATTAACCAGGCCGCTGCCAAGCTCAGTTCCACCAATAGCCTGCTGCCACCCGGGAACGGCTTGTCGCTCGGCCTGTTCCGCCAGATTAATGGCCAGCTCGGCCTTGGCGCCTTGGCACATGCGCTGGAAACGAATAGCAATGCCAACATCCTGTCGATACCGAATCTGATCACGCTCGACAATGAAGAAGCACGCATCATCGTCGGCCAGAACGTGCCTTTCATTACCGGGCAGTTCACCACAGCAGCGTCCGGTGGCGCGGCTGGCGTGAATCCCTTCCAGACGATCGAGCGGCGCGATATCGGCCTGTCGCTGCGCGTACGCCCGCAAGTTTCCGAGGGCGGCAGCGTGAAGATGGCGATTTATCAGGAAAGCTCGAATATTCGCGACGCCACCAATGTCGCCGGCATCATCACCAATAAGCGTTCGATTGAAACCAATGTCCTCGTCGACGATGGCCAGATCATCGTGCTCGGCGGGCTGATCGAGGACTCGTTCAACGATACGGCCGAGCAGGTGCCGCTGTTGGGCAGTATCCCGGTGATCGGCAACCTGTTCAAATATTCCACGCGTAAGCGCAGCAAGACGAACCTGATGGTCTTCCTGCGCCCGATCGTGATCCGCAATGCCGAACAAAGCTTGAGCGTCGTCAGCGATCGTTACGACTACATGCGTGCCAGTGAAGCGCGCGCGCAGCCGACGCCGTCGATGGTCATGCCGGAAGTCGTGGCACCCATGCTGCCGCCAATTGAAAACGGTCGGCCAGTAGGCGGTGCGCTGATCCAGCAGCGTCCGGTGATGCCGCCGGCAGCTGCGCCCGTGTCCGCGCCAGTCGCCAAGCCAGTGCCATAAGCCGAAAGAAGTGACCATGTCCGACGCCCACCTGCTGCCTTATGCTTACGCCCGCGATTTTTCGCTGTTGGCGCGTCGCGCTCCTGTCGACCCTGCGGGCGCAACGCCGTCTGGCCCGGTCGAAGTCTGGGTATCCGATGTCACCGCTGCTACGGCGATTGCTGAAGTCAGCCGCCGTTTCGGCCGCATCAGGATCAAGTCGATGACGCATGACCTGCTGGAAGCGGCGATCGCGCTGGCCTATGCTGGATCTGGCGGCGATGCCGCGCAAGTCATCGATGAAGTCGAGTCCGATCTTGATCTGGCCAAGCTGATGATGGACATGCCGGCGATCGAAGATTTGCTCGAATCGGCGGACGACGCGCCAGTGATCCGCATGATCAATGCCTTGCTCACGCAGGCGCTGCGCGAAGGCGCCTCCGACATTCACATTGAACCCTTCGAGCAGATATCAGTGGTGCGCTTTCGCATCGACGGCACGCTGCGCGACGTCGTGCGACCGAAAAAAGCCATCCATGCCTCACTGATCTCGCGCATCAAAATCATGGCTCAGCTCGACATCGCCGAAAAGCGTTTGCCGCAAGACGGCCGCATCACCTTGCGCGTCGGTGGCAAGCCTGTCGACGTGCGCGTGTCGACGCTGCCGACCGGTCATGGCGAGCGCGCCGTGCTGCGCCTGCTGGACAAGGAAGCCGGTCGCCTGGACTTGAGTTTGCTGGGTATGAGCGATGACGTCTTGCCGCAATTCGACCAGCTCATCGCGCAGCCGCATGGCATTGTGCTCGTGACCGGCCCGACCGGCTCGGGCAAGACCACGACCTTGTACGCAGCGCTGCAAAGATTGAATGCGACCTCGACCAATATCCTCACCGTCGAAGACCCGATTGAATACGAACTCGCCGGTGTTGGCCAGACGCAGGTCAATGCGCGCATCGACATGAGCTTCGCGAAAGCCCTGCGCGCGATTTTGCGGCAAGACCCGGACATCATCATGATTGGCGAAATCCGCGATCTTGAAACCGCGCAGATCGCGGTGCAAGCCTCGCTGACCGGCCACCTCGTGTTGGCCACCTTGCACACCAACGATTCGGCTGCAGCTGTCACGCGTCTGCTCGACATGGGCATTGAACCCTTCCTGCTGTCGTCGTCGCTCTTGGGCGTGGTCGCGCAGCGGCTGGTGCGCAAGCTCTGCGGTGCATGCAAGACCTTCGACGGTCAGTACTGGCAGGCTGTCGGTTGTACGAAATGCGGCGGTACCGGCTATCACGGCCGTGTCGGCGTCTATGAATTATTGCTGACCACGGAAGCGATCCGCGCGCAGATCCATCAGCAGGCCTCCGAAGCCGATATCCGCGCCGCCGCGCAAGCCGATGGCATGCGCACGATGCGCGAAGATGGTGAACGCTGGCTCGCCGATGGCACCACGACCCTGGCTGAATTGCTGCGCGTGGCAAAGGAATAAACGGTGACGGCTTTTCGCTACGAAGCAGCCGATGCGCTCGGCCAGACCAAGAAAGGCGTGGTCAATGCCGACAGCGCCCGTGCTGCGCGCGCCGACCTGCGTGGTCAGGGTCTGGTGCCGCTCACGGTCGACGCGATCAGCGCGCAGCTCGATGAAGCCGGTCAGCTCAAGCGCCATCGCTTCGGCGACAAACTGTCGACTGTCGAACTGGCCCTGTTCACGCGCCAGATGGCCAGTCTGCTGGAAGCCAGCCTGCCGCTGGAACAGGCATTCTCGGCCTTGCTGGAACAAGCTGAGCGTCCCTATGTGCGCGACCTGATCGCCTCGATCCGTTCCGAAGTCATGGGCGGCGCGTCGCTGTCGGACGCCCTGTCGCATCACCCGCGTGACTTCGCTGATATCTACCGTGCGCTGGTGTCGTCGGGCGAGCAGATAGGCCAGCTCTCGCGCGTGCTGTCGCGCCTGGCTGATTACATCGAGCGGCGCAATTCGCTGGTACAAAAAGTCCGGCTCGCTTTCACCTATCCCGCCATCGTCACCGTGGTCGCGTTTGCGATCGTGATTTTTTTGCTGACTTATGTCGTGCCGCAAATCGTCTCCGTGTTTGCGAATACGAAGCAAAAGCTGCCGATCCTGACGATCATCATGCTGGCCATTTCCGACTTTGTGCGCAATTACGGCTTGATCCTGGGCGCCATCCTGGTCGCAGCGATTTTTGCGTGGCGGCGCGCGCTGCGCCAGCCGGCGCTGAAATATCGCTGGCATTCCTGGCTGCTGACGGCGCCCCTGTATGGCCGCTTCGAGCGCAGCCTCAACACCGCGCGTTTCGCCAGCACACTAGCCATCACGACCGGTTCGGGCGTGCCCATCCTGCGCGCCTTGCAGACGAGTCGCGACACGCTCTCCAACGTCGCCATGCGCGCGCAAGTTGAAGAGGCGACAAATATGGTGCGCGAAGGCGTGGGTCTGGCGCGCGCCTTGTCGACGCACAAACATTTTCCACCGATGCTGATCCACATGATCCGCGCTGGCGAAGTCACCGGTGAATTGCCGGCCATGCTCGAGCGTGCCGCGAATGCGCAGGAACAGGATCTCGAGCGTCGTGCGCTGACGATTGCCGGCCTGCTCGAGCCAGCGCTGATCCTCGCCATGGGCGTGGTGGTCTTGCTGATCGTGCTGGCGGTGCTGATGCCTATCATCGAAATTAATCAACTGGTGCGCTAACCATGATCAATATAAAGCGTCTGCCGCCACTGGCAATTTTCCTGAGTTTCATTTTGCTGTGCATTTCGGCGGCTTATTGGGGCATGCAATTATTCAAGCCTGCTGCGCGCAATGTCATCGCACCTGCCGCCGCCGAACGCAACGACGCGCCGCTGGCGTCCGCCTCGGGTTTGTTTGGCGGCGGCGCTGCTGGCGTCGTCGCGGCCAGCAATTTTCTGCTCAAGGGCGTGGTCGTGTCGGCCAATGAGCGCGAGAGCGTGGCCATTATCGCCGCCGACGGCAAGCCGGCGCAGGCGGTCTGGCTGAATAGCGAATTGCAGCCGGGTGTGACGGTTAAGGAAGTGCATCGGCAATACGTTTTACTGTCCGATGGCGGCGTGATGCGGCGCGTGGAATTACCGAAAAATGCGACTGATCGTGGCGATCTCGCCGCACCACCTCTGCCTGTGCCTGCCGGGCAGGGAAATGAATTCAATCCCGGCATGCAGCAGCAGCCACCGCCACCGCCGCAGCCAGCACCAATGGCGCCGGCAAACATCGGCCCCGGCACAGGACCACGGCCAACGAACTAGGACGGTACCTCTGACAGTACAGCGTGGCGCTGCCAGCGACCCATCCGCATGGGGGGTAAGTGGTGTAGCGCTTAAATGGCGGCCCCAGAGACAGGGCTATCGGGCGCCGCCAGGCTTGACAAGTCACCAGTCTGGCGGCGTCCGATAGCCCTGTCTCGATCAGACACGTTTGCAATCCTTCATCCGAGGCACAATTTATTGTTCCCTCATACGGAACATCGTTTCGAAAATTTTCCTTTTCCAAAATTCTGTGTTTAGATGCAAAGATAAATACAACACCGAATTTGAGCATGACGGGCCGCAGAGCCTGCATGTGCAAGAGACAGGGGCAAACAGCCTCGCCGAGTCAAAAAAGGGAGATATAAGTTCATGAGCGATGAATCCAGCAAGCCGGGTATCGATAGACGTAATTTTCTGAAAACCGCCACCGCTACTGCCGGCGCCGCCGCGACCAGTGCCATGGCTCTTGGCGCAGCAGTCAGTGCGCAGGCCGCCGAGCTCAAAGGTGAAGTCGCGAAGGCGACGCACAAGGTCGCCGGTGAAAAGCAGATCCCGCGCCCCGGCTCGGACTTCATGGTCGACGTCATCAAGACGCTCGACATCAAATACATCGCCGCCAATCCCGGCTCGAGTTTTCGCAGCCTGCATGAATCCATCGTCAATTACGGCGGCAATAAAAAGCCCGAGCTGATCACCTGCCTGCATGAAGAAACTTCGGTCGCCATCGCGCATGGCTACTACAAGGCCGCCGGCAAACCGATGGCCGTGATGATGCATGGTACGGTCGGTCTGCAGCACGGTTCCATGGCGATTTATAACGCCTGGTGCGACCGTGTGCCGATCATGATGTTTGCCGGGAATGGCCTCGATGCGACCAAGCGCCGGCCCGGCACAGAGTGGTATCACTCGGTGCAGGATGCTGCTGCGATGGTGCGTGATTTCGTCAAATGGGATGACCAGCCGGTCTCGCTGCAGCACTTTGCCGAATCGACCGTACGCGCTTACAAGATCGCCACCACTACGCCGATGGAGCCAGTGCTGATCATGGCTGAAATCGATTTGCAGGAAGACGCGATCGAACATGAGTCCGAGCTCATCATTCCCATGCTGTCGCCGAGCGTAGCCTCACTGGGCGACACCGGTGCGATGGCGGAAGCGGCCAAGCTGCTCGTGAATGCGAAAGCGCCGCTGATCATGGTGGAGCGCGCTGCGCGCGACCAGGAAGGCGTGCGCCGACTGATCCGTTTTGCCGAAGCATTGAATGCGCCAGTGGTCGACCTCGGTGCGCGCATGAATTTTCCGACCACGCATTATCTGAATCAGACCGACCTGCGGCGCGAACTCGTCAGCGAAGCCGACGTAATCCTGATGCTGGAAGTCTCGGACCCCTGGGGCCAGCTCAATAGCGTTACCGACCCGTTTAAGGAATATCGCCGCCTCGCGCGCGCGGACGTGAAGACCATCACGCTGTCGTTCTCGGATGTGTACCTGAAATCGAATTACCAGGACTTCCAGCGCTTCCAGCCGGTGAACATGCCCATCACCGGCGATGTCCAGGCGAGCCTGCCGGAATTCACGGAGCAGGTCAGACGCGCTACCGACAGCGCGCGCAAGAGCGTTCTGACGCAACGCACGAGTATCTTGAAGGTCAATTTTGAGACCATGCGCAAACGCGCACGCGAAGCGGCGGCAGTCGGCTGGGACGCCAAGCCGGTCAGCACCGCGCGCCTCGCCGCCGAGGTCTGGGATGTGATCAAGGACGAGCCATGGTCGCTGGTCGTGAGCGACCGCATTTCATGGGCGCGGCGTCTATGGCCGACCACGGAATTTCATCAGATGCTGGGTGGTTCGGGCGGGCAGGGCGTCGGCTATTCGCTGCCGGGCGCCGTGGGTGCGGCGCTGGCGAATCGCGACAAGGGTTTGCTGTCGGTGACCTTCCAGCCGGACGGCGACGCGCTGTATGCGCCGGGCGCCCTGTGGACCGCGGCGCATCACAAGATTCCGCTGCTGTTCGTGATGCACAATAACCGTGGCTATCATCAGGAAACGATGCATTTGCAGCGCATGGCCTCGATGCATAATCGCCGTACCGATCAGGCGCTGATCGGCAACGAAATCAATCATCCGGCGATTGATTTTTCCAAGCTGGCGCAGGCGCATGGCGTCTGGGCGGAAGGGCCGATTCATGATCCGGCTGATCTGGGCGCGGCATTGCGCCGTGCTTTGGCGGTCGTGAAAAGCGGTGCACCGGCTTTGCTCGATGTGATTTGCCAGGCGCGTTAAGGCGTTAAATTAAGGTACTTTAGAATGCATCGACTTCTATGCCCGGCACCCGCCCTGCGCGCCCCATCCCTGCTGACTTTTTAAGGGATGGGGCGCGCAGGGCGGATACCTCTGACAGCCCGGAGTGGCACGGCCAGCGACCCATCCGGATGGGGTTTTAAGTGTAGTAGCGCCTCAATTCACGCCGCAGAGGCAGGGGTATCGGGCGCCGCCAGGCTTAACAAGTCACCAGTCTGGCGGCGCCCGATAGCCCTGACTCGATCTGCTCAGGCCACAGTTCTAGCGATTTAGCGAAGTAGTGGATGTCCTGATTTTTTGTCCAGGCCACAGTTCCAGCGAAGTAGGTGATGTCCTGATTTTTGCCTCGAGCGGGCTTTTTACGCCCTGTGAGTTGCCACCCACTCCCTGAGTACCTCATTCATCTTGGTCTGCCAGCCACTCCCTTGCCCCTTGAACGCTTCGATGACATCCGTATCGATGCGCAAACTGATCTGCCGCTTTGCCCCACTTCCCGCCGGCCGGCCGGGGCCACGAACCGGCTTCACCGTTGCCCATTCTTCGTCGGTGTAAGGTATTGCATCAGGATCTGACATTGCGGCTGCCGTAATGGCGGCATCCTCGTCTGGCGTTGGGCTAATGTGTCCTTCTTTAAGTTTCGGCATATCGCTTCTCTTCACGTTTGTTTGCCTTGCGCAGGCTGATGATCCGTCGCACTTCATGTCGATCAACGTAGACAACTTGATACAAACGATTTCCGATGTATCCAATGCCACATATCCGATCTTCCCCGTAGGCGTGACGCGCATCCTGCCAAACAATCGCGCCATCCCACTCTAACTCTGAAGCCAGCGCCAAAGATAGACCGTGTTTCGCGCGGTTTTGTTCGTCTTTGGCGGTGTCATAAGTGAAATTCATCCAATTAATGTAGATGCGTTTATTATGAATTACAAGAGATATTTGTAGATGCGTTAATAAAATAAAGCCCGGTTACCTTACCGGTCGCCGGGCTCTTTCTATTTCATCATGCCCTTAGCGTTTGCAGAGGCGATGCCATCCGGCGCAAGCAGTGAGCGCGCCGGATGCAGGGAAAATTTAAAGTGACTTCAACAAGGGAATGTCGGCGGCTTTCGGGCCACTCGGAATCGACGCGACGTAGCTGTAGATATCGGCCAGATCCTGATTACTGACGAACTTTTCCGGATAGCGCGGCATCACGCCGCGTGGCTGGCGTAGCTGCATCTCAAAGGCCACAAACGGGAAGGGATTCGGTGCCAGTTTCGGTCCAGCGCCGCGTTCACCGCCTTGTCCCACGGTGCCATGACAGGTATAGCAATTATTCTGCATGAACAGCTTCTTGCCATTTTCCGGCGTGCCGACCGGATCGGCGGCCTCGGCCATCGTGGCTGGTCCGAATACGATCATCAACGCGAGTAGTGCGATTCTATTTTTCATTATTTCGCCTCCGTGGGTTTCATTGCCGTGGTGACTACTGCTGCGCGCCCCGCATGCGGCGCGTCGGCATCGTCGGGTTCGAGTTTAGCACTCCAATTCTATGTAGACCATCGGTTCGTATAGCGGAACGATGCATCTGTGTGTTGCTGCATAATTTACCAAGTTCCCCTGATCGTCGCCAAGTTAGATCGTGCGCAAATCCGGCGGGATTGCGCGCCTGTTTTTGCCGATGTGAATAGCGATTTGGCAGCTAGCTGCTAGGCTGGTTTTGTGGTCGCTCAAGCGTTCCGCACGGGTGCGAGATGTTGAGCGTGCGTACTGTCGCCATTGCTGCCGTCTGTGGCGCTATTTTTTACTCAGGAGTGAAAGGAAAGATCATGACTCGGGAAAATCAGTCTGAAAGCAATAGGCCTTCCAGCAAACCAGCTTCATCCGCCAGTGACGAACCAAAACGTCACGAAGCGAAGCACGAATCGGCCAGCGCCGCCAGCAAGGCGGGGCAAGGTGAGCAGGAGCAGGCAAAAAAAAGTCCCAGCCATCGCGGTTTCGCCGCCATGGATGAAAACAAGCAGCGCGATATCGCCAGTGCCGGCGGGCGTGCGGCGCATGAAAAAGGAACCGCGCATGAATTTGATAGCGCAGAAGCGCGCGAAGCTGGTCGTAAAGGCGGCGAGGCCGTCAGCGAAAATCGCGAACACATGGCTGAAATAGGCCGCAAAGGCGGCGAAGCGCGGCAGGCAGCCGCGAGCCAGAATCGCAATAGTAACCAGAGTGAAAACAAGGGCAATCCGGGACAGGATCGTCGTTAGGCCAGCTTCAATCTCTCCATTCAAAACGCCTCGTCATCGAGGCGTTTTTTTGCAAATGTGCTGCTATATGCCAGCTAAATTTGCGACACTTTCAGCAAATATCCCTGAGCTAAAAAATGGCAATGTTACTATTTTTTGCCAGCATATTAATCTGCAAATGATGGAGACAGACGGTGTCGAAACCAGCCAATGAGCGACTCAATGCGACACTACAGGAAATCAATCATGTCTTGCCCGGCAGCGGACAAAATCTGAAAGATGCGATCCAGCTGCGCCTGATGCGCGAGTTTCATTCGGGCGACAAGCGTGCGGCATTGAGCGAGTCGATTTCCCTGGGCGGCTTTCATGTCGGCGGCGCAGCGCGGCGGAAAGCGGAGCGCTTGTACCTGCTTGTGCAGGCCACGGTCGGTGGCATGACGCGCGAGCAGGTCCGTCGTGAAAAGACCCGTGCCGACGCCATGAGCGAGGCCGAGCTCAAGGCCTTGATTCAGGCGATTGCCGATACCCATGTCGCGACGACATTTGCCAGCAATATTGAGTTTGCCGAATCCTTCGGCTATGGCTCCAAAGATGGCTCAAACAAGTCGTTCAAGGCGGTGATCAAGGCCAAGCGCATTCTCGGACACATGTATCAAGGCCTGATGACGGTGAGGACAAACAATATCGAAAGGCGGCGTTACGAACGCTGGTTCGGACGCTTCGATCCGCTCCGTTTTGAGAAGGTCCGCGCCAGCATCAAGGCCGTGCATGACGACATTACCTGCCGGACGCTAAAGCTCTACTACCGCGGTGAAGGCGCGCTCGGCAAACTTGATGATCAGCCGGGGATGATGTATCACAATGAACACGTCAAGATCAGGGTTGAGGCCGGCTTATATGGCGCCCATATCCGCGGCTGGCCGGCGGGTGGCGCAGAGTCGGACCGTACGCACATCCTGCTGGGCGAAAATTTTTTCAAAAAATGCCAGATTAAATCCGACCCTGACAGTCCTTTTCTGATGTCGGGGTCTGGCGTCATCATTCATGAAATGATGCATGCAGTGTGTGACTTCAGGGATGAAAAAAATCAAGCCGGCGAAATTTTATATGGTCCCAGAAAATGCCAAGCGGCGGCAATTGCGATTCCGCACATTGCCGTGATCAATCCAGATCACTACCGTCTGTACTCAGATACATTTGATTCAGACGGGGAGTGATGCCGCTGCAATATCACAGCACATAGCGTGATAAATCCTCATTCTCCGCGAGTAAGCCCAATCGTTCATTCACGTAGTCGGCCGTAATTGCCAGCGTCTGGCCACTGTTTTCACCTGCGACAAACGACATTTCCTCGAGCAGCTTTTCCATCACGGTATAGAGCCTGCGCGCACCAATATTTTCGGTTTTTTCATTCACGGAAAAGGCGATTTCAGCCAGCCGCGTAATGCCATCCGTGTTGAATTCCACAGTCACGCCCTCGGTCGCCAGCAAGGCCTGGTACTGGCGCGTGAGGCAGGCATCGGTGCTGGTGAGGATGCGTTCAAAGTCGGCAATCGTCAGTGATTCGAGTTCAACGCGGATCGGCAGGCGGCCCTGCAATTCCGGGATCAGGTCGGACGGTTTGGCGAGGTGAAAGGCGCCCGAGGCGATGAACAAAATATGATCGGTGCGGATCATGCCGTATTTCGTGTTTACGGTCGTGCCTTCGACCAGCGGCAGCAAATCGCGCTGTACGCCCGCGCGCGACACGTCGGCGCCGCCGGTTTCGGAGCGGCTGCAGATCTTGTCGATTTCATCGAGGAAGACGATGCCGTTTTGCTCGACATTGCGGATCGCTGTCTGCTTGAGTTCGTCCTCATTGATCAGCTTGGCCGCTTCCTCGTCAGCCAGCAGTTTCAGTGCTTCGCGGATCGTCACCTTGCGCTTCTTTTTGCGCGTATTGCCCATTCCGGAAAACATGCTCTTGATCTGTTCGGTCATTTCTTCCATGCCTGGTGGCGCCATGATTTCCATGTGGGGCGCGCCTTCGGCGACTTCGAGTTCAATTTCACGTTCATCGAGCGCGCCTTCACGCAAGCGCTTACGGAATGTCTGGCGCGTCGTGTTGCCGCTATTGCTGTCGCTCGAGGTCTCGGCTGGCAGCGATGCCGGCGAGCTACCGAAGCCGAAATCACGCGCGGGTGGCACGAGCAAGTCGAGCACGCGCTCTTCCGCGGCTTCTTCCGCCCGGCTACGAACCTTCTGGATTTCCGCCTGGCGCGTTTGCTTGATGCCGATCTCGATCAAGTCACGGATGATCGTGTCGACGTCGCGGCCAACATAGCCGACTTCGGTGAATTTGGTCGCCTCAATCTTGATGAAGGGCGCACCGGCGAGCCGCGCGAGACGCCGCGCGATTTCCGTCTTGCCCACGCCAGTCGGGCCGATCATGAGGATATTCTTTGGCGTGATTTCGTGACGCAGAGGTTCCGCGACCTGCTGGCGGCGCCAGCGATTACGCAAAGCGATCGCGACGGCGCGTTTGGCATTGGCCTGGCCAACTACATGTTTGTCGAGTTCGGCGACGATCTCGGGAGGTGTCATGTTCATGGTGATGCTTTCTGCAAGCTGCCTGAAAAATGGGGGGAAGGATTGCCCTTATTCTAGGGTCTCAATCGTGTGCGAGAAGTTCGTGTAAATGCATAATTCGCCGGCGATGGTCAGTGACTTTTTGACAATCTCTACAGGTGAAAGGTCGGTATTTTCCTGCAGTGCCTTGGCAGCAGACTGAGCAAATGTGCCGCCCGAGCCGATCGCGCCAATGCCTTCTTCCGGCTCAAGCACGTCGCCGTTTCCCGTAATGACGAGCGTCGATTCGCGGTCGGCCACGAGCAGCATGGCTTCGAGCCGGCGCAGCATACGGTCGGTGCGCCAATCCTTGGCCAGTTCCACAGAAGCGCGCAGCAGATGCCCCTGATGTTTTTCGAGTTTGGCTTCAAAGCGTTCGATCAGCGTGAACGCGTCCGCTGTGCCGCCAGCGAAGCCAGCCAGGACCTTGCCGTGGTAAAGCTTGCGCACCTTGCGCGCGCTGCCCTTCATGACGACATTACCGAGCGTGACTTGGCCATCGCCCCCCAATGCGACGATATTGCCGCGTCGGACAGTCAAAATTGTCGTACCGTGGAATTGTTCCATGCTTGCCTTTGCTGAAATGGTTTTTTGCAATGTGCCCGGCACGCGCAGCCCCGCATGCGCATGCCTTCATTTTTCGGAGATGGGGACAGGTCGTGCCAATTACAAGTTTAGACCACAACTTTTTGGCGTAATTCGATGGGCGGGGTGTTCAGATCTTGCGTAGCTCGATATGCAGCAGTTCATGCAAGCCGATCACGCGCAGTAGGGCGGCCACCAGATGGTTCACATGGTGCATTCTGATGTGGGCGCCTTGAATGACCAGAGGATGCAGGCGCGACAGGAGCTGGTTTGCGGCATTGAAGTCGACGCGCACGAGATGGGAGCAGTCCAGACTGGCTGGGTTATGCGATTTTGCATAGGCTTCGATCGCTGTGAGCAGTGCATCGCTGTGCTCGGCGATCACCGCCGGCATCATGAATTGCATCTCGGCCTCTGCGTCGTCGACGGGGCCTGCTGCGGCTGTCGTGACCTTGTTTTTAGGAGCAATGAAGGCTGGTGGCGACACTTCATAGGTTACGCAATACTCGATGCTGCTGTCTTCGAAGTCCCTTTCGCGCTTAAGCAGACGGAACATTTCGAGCAGTAGCAGCCATGGCGCCTCGCTGTCATCGCGGCGCCCGACCTGCACGATCTGGCGGATCTTGGTGGTCAGTTCGAGCGCGCCGACGAGCACGAGGTCGTGATCGGGTGTGTGCAGCTTTTTCAGTGCCGCCAGCAGCAGGGCGCAGCCGACAGGATCAACTTCGGTTACGCGCGTGAATTCGACGCGCAGGCTGCGTTTGTCATTGGCTTGGGTTTGTAATTGCTTGATCTGAGCGACGATGCTGTTATCGAGTTTGCCGGAAAAGACGATCGCCGGGGTTTTCCCGGAGTTGAGCAAGATACGCGATGGCGGCTGGTGTGGCAGGTCTATCCATGCCGGTGGCGAGGTCTCAAAGGTACTGGCATAGGCAATGGACAGATCGTCGAACTGCGCGCGCTGATCCATCACCTGATACAAGTCCAGCAGCATGGCCCAGGCGATTTTGCGGTCGGCGCCATCGGGGGCATCTTCGATGGCGCGTTTGAGCAGCTCTTCGACGGTCGCCATTTCACCGAGCGCGAACAGGATCGCCGCTTCATCAATAACGGGCGCCGCTTCCGAACCCGACATGGCGATGGTTCTGGCGATGCTGTCGCTGTCGAACATGCCCAAGGTGGTCATGCTGAGCGTCATCTCACTTTTTGTAAGCGCATTTGTCGTCAGTTGGACATTTGGCGAGTCGGCTTTAATTGCCGGGCTATTGTCGGCATCCTGGCGTCGTTGTGGTGAGCGTGGCGCACTGGCGGGGATGAATTCCGACGCCATTTCGAATTCGATCGTATCGATTTTCAGGCTGGTCGCTTCCGCGGCCTGGCGCTTGATCCCTTCGGCGCGCAGTCGTACGGTCCGGGTTTCGCTGCGGGCAGACGTGCGGGCGCGCTCAGTCGGTGCCGTCGTCGGTCCGGCGTCGCGTTTGCCAAATAGCGAAAAAATGCCCAATGTAATCCCACAATTGAAGTAATGAATGGTGGCCGCATTGCTGTAAATTTGTCACCGAAACCATTTTAGCGGCATCGGATTTTTCTGCGCTCGGAGATCGCATGCGTGGGCATGAAAATGGTGATTCACGCAACACGTAAAGGTCGCAGCTAACACTTGTGTCTGGGAAGATTCCTGCTAGCATGGCGCGTCTTCTTTAGAAAGGGTCTGCAATGTCACGTAGTTTCAAGATTGCCGCGATTCCCGGCGACGGAATCGGCAAGGAAGTCCTGCCCGAAGGCATGAAAGTACTTGAAGCGGCCGCACGCCGTTTCGGCCTCGAACTGGAATTTACGTTCTTTGAGTGGGCCAGCTGCGATTATTACCTCCAGACCGGCGAGATGATGCCAGCTGACTGGAAGGCGCAGTTGAGCGGCATGGACGCAATTTATTTTGGCGCAGTCGGCTGGCCTGAGACGGTGCCTGACCATATTTCGCTGTGGGGTTCGCTGCTGAAATTCCGTCGTGAATTCGACCAGTACATCAACCTGCGCCCGGTGCGCCTGTTTGAAGGCGTGCCTTGTCCGCTGGCCAATCGCAAGGCCGGCGACATCGACTTCTTCGTCGTGCGTGAAAACACCGAAGGCGAATACACCAACCTCGGTGGCATCATGTATGCCGGCACCGAACGTGAAATCGTGATCCAGGAATCCGTCTATTCGCGCCATGGCACAGACCGGGTCTTGAAATACGCCTTCGAACTGGCTCAGTCGCGCCCGCGCAAGCACCTTACGGTAGCGACGAAGTCGAATGGTATCGCCATCAGCATGCCGTGGTGGGATGGTCGCGCCGATGCCATGGCCAAGGACTATCCTGAAGTTACCGTCGACAAGCAGCATATCGATATCCTGACGGCGCGCTTCGTCCTGCAGCCGAGCCGCTTTGATGTCGTAGTCGCGTCGAACCTGTTCGGCGATATCCTCTCCGACCTTGGTCCGGCATGCACGGGCACGATCGGTCTGGCGCCATCGGCGAACCTGAATCCGGTGCGCGAATTCCCGTCGCTGTTCGAGCCTGTGCACGGTTCGGCACCGGATATTTACGGCCGTGGCATTGCCAATCCGATCGCGATGATCTGGTCCGGCGCGCTGATGCTCAGTTTCCTGGCTGATGCACCTGACGGCGATCCACGCTATCTGGCGGCGCATGATGCGATCGTGGCAGCGATTGAAACAGTGTTGAAGGATGGCCCGCATACGCCAGACCTTGGCGGGACTGCGACCACGAGTGAGATCGGTACGGCGATAGCGAAGCTGTTCGACTAGTGATGTCGCCACATGCCGTCAATGTTTTGGCCGAAGTAGCACGACCTTGACGGTTTGCGGCGCAATGCATAGCGCCCGACGTTAAAGCGAAGATGTAAAAAAGGCGCACGTCCTGCGGGGCGCGCGCCTTTTTAATGGCTGCCAGCGAAGTTAATCGCCGTACAGCTTTTGCTTCAGTTCGCGACGTTGCTGTGCTTCAAGCGATAAAGTGGCTGTCGGTCGGGCCAGCAAGCGTGGCACGCCGATTGGCTCGCCCGTCTCTTCGCACCAGCCGTAATCACCTTTATCGATACTGGCGATCGACTGCTGGACTTTTTTCAGCAGCTTGCGCTCGCGGTCGCGGGTACGTAATTCCAGGGCATGCTCTTCTTCGATCGTGGCGCGGTCGGCTGGATCGGGAACGAGTACGGTTTCACGCAAATGTTCGGTGGTTTCGCCGGCATTACGCAGCAAATCCTTTTCGAGCTGTTGCAGGCGCATTTTGAAAAAGGCCAATTGCGCAGGGTTCATGTAATCCTTTTCGCTCATCTGGATGAGTTGCGCTTCGGTTAACATGACGCCATCGCTGGCAGGGGTAGGGTTGCTTATTTTAGTAGCCACTTCGCTTACTTTCGAAACTACGGTTTTCTGAATTTTATCGACAAACTGTTCAGCCGCATTGTTGGCGCTCATGGGCGCATCGGATTCAACTGCTTTGGAATTCGTCCTGGCATTCTTTGCCGCGACGATTTCTTGCTTCTCTTTATCCGCCTTTTTTACGGCTTTGGACACGACTGGCACTACACTTTGCTTCCCGGTCGGTTTTGCGGGCTTACTGACTGCGGCTGTTTTCACGGCCACTTCGTCACTTTTAAGCGCTGCTTTCGTCGTCGCTGGTGCTTTCTTTACAGCGACTTTTTTCGTCGCTGTTTTCGCTGCTGCTGTCTTTGCCGCCTTAGTTGCCGTCTTGGCAATGACTTTGCTTGTCTTCGCGGCGGGTGATTTTACCGCTTTTTTTGCTGCTACCGGCTTGACTGTGCTTTTTTTCGTTGGGGCGGCGGCTTTGGCCGATGTGCTGCGTGAGGATGCGGGCGTCGATTTAACTTTCGCCGTCTTGGCGGTCGCTGATACAGCGGACTTGCTCCCGGCCGCAGCGGAGACGCTCTTCCTGGCTGTTTTTGTCACGGTAGCGTTCATAGTTCCCCGTCTAAAGATGAACCGCTCAACGCGTATACGAAATTCCCGGACGTCGCTGGCGATCGGTTAAAAAAACCGAAGAGGTATAGACCTCCGTCAAGCTAAACCGACGACAGTTTACACCAAACACTGCTCCAGACCCTTAATAAAAGCGTCTTTCGGTAGATTTTTGCCTATAAATACCATCTTGCTGCCTCGTACTTCGCCCTCAGCCCATTTGCTGCCGAGGTCGCTGCCCATGATCTGATGTACACCCTGGAAGACGACTTTGCGCTCGCCGCCCTCCATCCACAGCACGCCTTTGTAGCGCAGCATGCGCGGGCCATAGACCTGCACGAGGCTGCCAAGGAAGTTGTCCAGCCGGGCGACATCAAAAGGGCGCGCGCTACGGAACACGAAGGCGGCGATGTCGTCGCTATGGTGCGCATGATGGTGGTCATGTTGATGCTCGTGGTCTTCATCGCAATGATCGCCGCAGGCGGGGCCATGTTCATGTGCATGTTCGTGCGCATGTGCATCTGCCTCTTCGGCGCGCAGGAAATCCGGATCGAGCTCGAGCTTTTCATTCAGGTTGAAGCCGCGCAGGTCGAGCAATTCCGCGATCGGTGCGCGGCCGAACTCGGCCTTGCTGATCGGCGCGCGCGGATTGATGCGGTTCAGGCGCGTGGTCAGCTGTTCCAGCTCGGCCGGTGTGACGAGGTCGGTTTTCGACAACAGCAGGCGGTCAGCAAAGCCGACCTGGCGTTGCGCTTCCTCGTGTGCATCGAGCTGCTGCATCGCATGGCGCGCATCGACCACCGTCAACACCGCGTCGAGCATGTAATGCGTGCCGACTTCTTCATCCATGAAAAATGTCTGGGCGACCGGCCCGGGATTGGCCAGCCCAGTCGTCTCGATGATGACACGATCGAACTGCAGTTCGCCGTCATTGCGCTTGCGCGCCAGTGAAGACAGCGCCGTGATCAGGTCGCCGCGCACGGTGCAGCAGATACAGCCATTGTTCATTTCGATGATTTGCTCACTGCCGTCGTGCAGCAGGATTTCGTTATCGATGTTCTCTTCGCCGAATTCATTCTCGATGACGGCAATCCTGTGGCCGTGATCTTCTTGCAGGATGCGGTTCAGTAAGGTCGTCTTGCCGGCGCCGAGGAAGCCGGTCAGGATCGTGGTCGGGATAAGTGCCATGGTCGGGGCTTTATAAGTGGTTTTGCAGCAGCATATGGTGCCGGGGCGGCAGATTTCAAGCGCTATCGCTTTTTTGCGCGCGGATGTGCCGCGTCATAGACCTGTGACAGGCGCATGAAATCCAGCGAGGTATAGACTTGGGTTGAGCTGATCGAAGCATGGCCAAGCATTTCCTGTACGGCGCGTAAATCGCCGGAGGACTGCAGCACATGCGAAGCAAAGGAATGACGCAAGACATGCGGATGTACATCCGCTGGTATGCCGAGCTTTTGCGCATGCGCTTTCAGGCGCAGCTGCACCAGGCGCGGTGAAATGCGGCTGCCGCGTGCGCTCAGAAACAGCGGATCCGGATCGGCTTTCACGAGTGCGCCGCGCACAGCGATCCAGTCGGCGATCGCTGCCATCGCTGGCTGGCCGACAGGGACGCTGCGCATTTTATTGCCCTTGCCGGTGACGGTCACCGTCTGTGCCTCGAAATCGATCCAGCCTAGGGAGCTTGTGCCCGCGTGCTGCACATAGCGCAGATCCAGACCGGTCAGTTCCGACACGCGCAGGCCGCTTGAATACAGTAGCTCGAACATGGCCCGGTCACAGGCAGCGGCAGGATCGCTGGCGTCTGGAGCGGCTTGAGAGCTTTGCGAGACCAGACGCACTGCATCATCTGCGGACAAGGCTTTCGGCAGAGGCTGGCTGCGTTTGGGCGCCTTGACGCCATCGACGGGATTGCGCGGCATCTCGACCTGCTCGGCGAGCCAGCCAAAAAAGCCGCGCCAGGCCGACAGCGTACGCGCGATCGAGCGTGGGCTGAGTCCATGCACATGCATTTGCGCCGTGAATTTACGGATATGCACCGGGCTGACTGCGGTGAATGGCGGATTGCCGGGCAGCGCCTGGGTATTGCGCGCCAGCGCCGCAAGATCGCGCGCATAACTGCTGACAGTGAGTTCAGCCAGCTGCCGCTGGCTAGTCAGATTGCCAAGGTAAGCAGCGATGTGCGCGCGATTGATGGCATCGCTCATGGGGCTGAATTAATCGAGCAGGCGGCTGAGCGCGGCGCTGGACGTCTCGCCCAGGCGGGACAGGAAATCCGTGGCCATGTCGGCTGTGAAGCGCTCGGCATCGGGCGAGCCCATGACCAGCAAGCCGAATGCTTCAGGATGGTCTTTGCTGCGGATGGCCAGCATCGCCAGTGAGGCGATCTCGGGCGCATTATCGAACCAGGTCGCGGCTTCGAAGTCCTGATTCTTGCCGCAAAACGGAATACTCAGGCCGTTTGTGAAAATCCGCGCATCTTCGCTGACTTCCTGTGTGAACCAGTCCGGCGCCAGTGCTTTCGATACGCCCCAGACGCGCAGCGTCACATGGGGAATACCGAACACCGAGCTCAAGCCGGACACTAGCGCCTGCGGCAAATCGGCGGCTTTGCTCACCAACAGCAGGCCGCGGCACCATTGCTGCATGCGCTGGGTGATCACGTCATTTTCCTTGCCGGTATGGATCAGGTTTGCCAGATGCAGTTCCAGGGTCTTGTATTTTTCGCGCATGATCTCCATTTGCCGCTCTTGCAGCGAAACCGTGCGTGCGCCCAATACGGTGGAGAGTTTGATGTTTGCCAGCAGTTCGGCATGTTCTTCGAAAAAGCCGGCGTGTTCGGACAAATAGCGGGCGACGGCAGCGGAATCCAGTTCTTGGGTCATAGTAAGCGCGAAAAAGGTGAGGAAAAATGACAAGGGTCAGTGGCAGATTTTAACCGAGCAAGGCCGACCCGGCGCCGACTTTATTCTCTGCAATCGGCGCGCTTTTTTTCGCGCGTGCAAAAAGGGCGCCGACTGGCGCCCTCCCGACTTCTGTAGCGCAAATCAGGTGCGCTTAAAACACATGCCGTATGCCGACGTTGAAGGCTTCGTCGCCTGTACCAGCAGTGACTGCCGTACCGACGGTATTAGTGAAGCCATTGTCGCCAGTGATGCGGCCAAACGAGGTATAGAAATTAGTGCGTTTGGAGACTGCATAAGTATAGCCAAGCGCCCATTGCCGGCCATCGCGATTGAGCGTCGAGCGGTCATCCTTGCGTATGTAAGAGACCAGCAGCGTGCTCGGACCGAACGGCACGCTGCTGCCGATCAGGTAGTCGCGTGAATCGACGATGCCGGTGCCGCGCGTGCGGTTAATGGCGATATTGGCGGTGGCCACGCCAAAGTCCCAGACGCCCCCGAGGAGGGTGCTTTTGGTACGGTCAGTGCCGGTCGCGTCGTCCGCGCCGTGATAAGCGAGTTTGACCAGCGCCGGGCCATTGGCATAGCCGAGCGCACCCCCGAGCTGCCGGCTCGCGGTGTTATTGCCGATGACTTCACCAAGCCCATAAGCAAGTTCAGCGATGAAGCCGCTCCAGCTCGGGCTGGAATATTTGATGGTGTTGTCCATGCGTGTAGGCGACAAAATCATGTTTTGTGAATTGCCTGACAGGCCGGTCTTGAACGGATCGATATCGTTCAAGGCAGTGTAGTGCGGCGTATATTGCCGACCCATCGCGACGGTGCCAAAGTCGCCATTCAGGCCGACCCACGACTGTCGGCCAAAGGCAAGTCCGCCTTGATTAAAGCCGCCGGTGTCAATGGCGATACCGGTCTCGAGCACGAACTTCGCCGACAGACCGCCGCCAAGATCTTCCGTGCCGCGAAAGCCGAGTCGCGATCCGGATTGAATGCCGCTGGTGAGTTTTACGTCTGAGCCGGCGACATTGCCGCGTTCATAGTTCACGCCGGCGTCAACAATGCCGTATATGGCCAGTGCCGATGATTGTGCCGACGCTGTGCCGGCGCTCAATATGCCCAACATGGCGATGGCGAGTAATGACTTTTTCATCGATTCATCCTTTATTTAAAAAATGGTTGAGATCCTCATGCGTGATGAGGAGCGATCCGTACGAGTCGGATTTGCGAACCTTAAAGATCGTGCGCAGGGTTGTGGCAGAACTGGTCGGTGGTGATGCATGAGCTGGTTCGAAGCCTCTGAATGCGAATATCGATGTGGTCTTTTGCTAACAGAGATGCGGTCGAGCAGGGTAGCTGCGTGCATGCAGTGCCGATCTTTGCGTTTGCGCAGAATCCGGCTTTCGTTTCTCGGTAATTCTTGGGCTCGCGTGACCGCTCACCTGAATCCGGGCACGCTCTTTTCAGGAAGCGGGACATGGCCAGTCGCAATGAATTACAGATCATCCGCGCTGCGCGCGCAGGTCATGCCAGCGCGCAGTTAGCGCTCGGCCGTCGTTATCTGTTCGGCGGCAGCGGCTTGCCGCGCAGTCCGAAAACAGCGCTGTACTGGCTCGACCGCGCTGCCAATCAGCAGCAAGAAGATGCATGGATGCTGATCGGCCGCCATGTGCCGTTTGAAGTCGCGCGCGAAGTCATGCAGCCGTCCAGCATGAGCATCTGGTACGAACGCGCCTACGATGCCGGCATGGCCGAGGCCGGACTGGTCTACGCCCGGCTCGTGTTGCAGCAGTCAGCGTCGACGCCGGGTGCGCGACGCAAGGCGCTCGCCGCACTTGAGGCTGCAGCGCATGCAGGTATCACTGAGGCGCAATGGCTGCTGGCGCAGCAATGTGGCAATGCCGACGCATCCGCGCGCATCGACAATGGCGTGGCAGTACTTTGGATTACGCGCGCTGCTGAAGGCGGATTGCCTGCTGCCCAACGGGCGCTCGCAGAGCATGGCTGGGCTTGCGCCGACCGAGCACTTTTTTTAAGGTGGGCCCTGCCACTGGCGCGGACAATTTCGCAAGGTCGCGAGGTATCGGAATGCAGCGCGCGCCAGTTAGCTCCATGCGATGTGGTCTTGCTGTCACGCTGCGGGCAAGCCCTGATGCAGCAGCCAGAAGCGGAGGTGCAAGCGGTAGAACATTTCCTTGAGCTCGCTGCCTTGGCCCGCGATCGCGATGCGCAATATTTTCTCGGCCTCTGGTATGCGAAAAGCGATCCCGACGGTGTCCGGCTGGCGGCTTGCAAGGGATTGGCGCACTACAAGAAAGCGATACGCTGGCTGCTGCTGGCGGCGCAACAATCACATCCGGATGCATGGTTCGCTTTGTCACGGATCTATCTCAAGGCGGAATGCTCGCAACGCAATCTTGTCGAGGCGCGCGTGCATTTGCGGCGCGCCGCGGAAGCCGGGCATGCGCAGGCACAGGCTGAGTTCGGCACACTGCTCTGGCGTACGCGCAGTGATGGTCCGGATCAGGACGTGGAGGCCGCAGCATGGCTGCAAAAAGCCGCGAAGCGCGGTCATGCGGTCGCGCGTGATTTGCTGAAAAAAGTGGCAGGTCCAGCGATGTCGGGTGCCTGGGCGATCGCGGCTCGGCATCGTGTCACGCGTGAACTGTTGGCTGTGCAGCCGTTTCTGGCAGCGCGTCTTGAACTCGCGGCGCTGTTCGGTTTAAGCCGTACCGAGGCCTTGCTGCTCGATATTTCCGCCGCCGATCGTGGTCATTGCCTGCTGATCGATGTGCGCGCGGCGCGACCGCGCAGTCGGCGACGCCTGATCCTGCTTGACACAGCGGCGCAACGTCAGGCGCTGGAAAAGATCATGCGCCTGTTCGGTAATGTGGATAGCGGCGTAGCCGGTCCCGAGGGCAGCTACCGGCAACGGCTGTACCGGCTCAATACGCTGCTGGCGTGAAAGGCGACATCAAGCTTCGATGTTCAAAGCTCGATTTCGCCTTCGAATACTGTGACTGCAGGACCGGTCAGCATCACTGATGCGCCGACACCGTCCCAGGCGATCGCCAAATCGCCACCGCGCATTTGCACGCTGACGGGTGAATCGAGCAAGCCACGCCGTATGCCTGCGACGACCGCGGCACAAGCGCCGGTGCCGCAGGCCAGCGTCTCGCCGGCACCGCGTTCAAAGACGCGCAATCTGACATGCTGGCGATCGACGATTTGCATGAAGCCGGCGTTGACCCGTTTCGGAAAACGCGGATGATGTTCGATCACCGGACCGTCAAGTTCGACGGGGGCGAGGTCGGCATCGTCGACGACTTGCACGGCATGCGGATTGCCCATCGAGACCACAGACATTTGTGTAATCTTGCCGTTGACATCGAGTGGCCAGACATCGTCCTGCGCCTGCAAACCTTCGGCGTTGAAGGGCACGCGCGCGGCCTCCAGCACCGGCGCGCCCATGTCGACGGTGATGCGGCCGTCCTCGAGCATGGCCGGCTCGATCACGCCGGACATGGTTTCGACGCGGATCTTGCGTTTGCTGGTGAGACCCTTGTCGATGACGAATTTGACGAAGGCGCGCGAGCCATTGCCGCACTGTTCCACCTCACCGCCATCGGCATTGAAGATCCGGTAACGGAAATCGACGCCGGGCGTGGCTGACTTTTCAATCACCAGCATCTGGTCCGCGCCAATGCCGAAACGGCGATCGCCAATGTGCGCCCATTGCGCAGGCGTGAAATCGATGTGCTGGTTGATCGCGTCGATGACGACGAAATCATTGCCGGCGCCGTGCATTTTTGTGAATTTGATTTTCATGTAGGGATGATAGCAGTTCAGTACAGGCTGGCTTCGCCCGGGGGGCGGGTCTTGAAGCGTTTATGCGCCCAAAAATATTCGGCCGGCACTTCCAGTACGCGTTGTTCGATAAAGGCATTCATGACGCGCGTTGCGGCGAGCATGTCCTTGCCCGGATAATTTTCCCAGGCTGGGTAAAAGTTGACTTTCCAGCCAGCGTAATTGGGCAGGTAGGTCGCGACCACGGGAATCACCTTGGCGCCGGTGGCTGCGGCAATGCGCGCCGGCGCCGTCAGCGTGGCCGCCTCGATGCCGAAGAAGGGCACGAATTCGGACTCCTTGGCGCCGAAATCCATGTCCGGCAACATGAAGAAGGGCAGGCCATCGCGCATGGCGCGTATCACCGGCTTGACGCCTTCGGCGCGCGGTACGATCTTCACCGGCCGGAAACGCGAGCGGCCGCGCCGCAGGGCTGCGTCAAATAGCTGGTTCTTTTGTTTTGTGTAAATCGAACATAGCGAGGACTCCAGCATGACGGCCACGCCGGCGACATCAAGACTGACGAAATGCGGACACAGCAGGATAGTCGGTCCCGCTGCAATTTCTGTCAGCGGCACGCCCGGCTCTACCTGGATCAGACGCTTGAGCCGCGCCTCGGAGGCCCACCAGAGGATGCCGCGTTCAAGCACGCTGCGGGCATAGGCCTTGAAATGGTCGCGTGCAATCTTGTGCCGTTCGGTGTCTTTCAAGTCCGGCAGGCACAGCCGTAAATTCGTCAGCGTGATGTTGCGCCGCCTGCGCATAAGCAGGAACAGCAGCGCGCCGACGGCTTCGCCAAGACGGCCGAGCAGCGGCAAGGGCAGCCAGTGCAAGAGCCACATCAAGACCAGCATCAGCCTCATTCAGGCGCCCCTGCGTTGCTCACGCCGGGGGGTGTCTTGTAGCGGTTATAGCTCCAAAAATATTGGGCCGGACACTGGCCGATGACGTCCTCCATGGCCGCATTGATGGCGCGCGCCTGCTCTTGCGGCGTGGTGCCGAGCGACTGATCGAAACGCTGAAAACGGATCAGGTAGCCACGCCCTGAAGGTTTGCGTTCAGCGTAGCAGACTATCACCGGCGCGCCACTCATTTGCTGCATTTTTGCCGGCAGCGTCATGGTGTAGCCGGGCTTGTGGAAAAAATCGGCCCACACGCCTTCGCCGTTTTGCGGCACCTGATCCGGCAGCAAGCCGATCGTGCCGCCTTTTTTCAGGGTTTTCAGCAGCGTACGTACGCCCGATAGATTTGCGGGTGCCAGGATCAGGTTATGCCGCTGGCGTGCGCCTTCGATCAAGGGCTTGAGCGCTTCCTTGCGCGGTGGCCGGTACAGGACGGTGAAGGGCAGGCGCGCGGCGACGACCTGGGCAATGATTTCAAAGCAGCCGAGATGCGGCGTGAGCATGATGACACCCTGACCGGCATCTAGCGCATCTTGCAACACGGGCCAGTTAGCAATGTCGGCAGTCGCCAGCACGCGCTGTGGCGTGCCGCACCAGATGAAGGGTAGCTCCAGCACGCTCTTGCCGGCCTCGGCAATGGCAGTATGTAAGTGTTCGCCGTAACCGGCGCGTTGGATGTTGTCGCGTAGCCGCCTGCGGTAGGACGGCGACGCCAGATACGTCACCCAGCCGAGCGCCGCCCCGAGTGCATGCAGTGCAGGCAGTGGCAAACAGGAGAGAAGGCGGAATAGCTTAATTAGCATCAAACTGTCAGAAACTGTTGGGCTGAAATTTTTAAACACGCGTAAAATAGCACACTTGTAATAACCGCCGAGTTAACAGACAACTTGCGAAGCGGTATATAAATTTCGCTAAAGCGTCGCAGGCTCAAGTAGTCGCCGCGACCGGTCACTATTCATTTTTTGGAGCTTGCCATGTCACACGAATACCTCTTCACTTCTGAGTCCGTATCAGAAGGTCATCCCGATAAAGTCGCCGATCAGATTTCTGACGCGATCCTCGACGCCATCCTCACGCAAGACCCGAAAGCCCGTGTTGCCGCAGAGACCCTGTGCAATACCGGTCTGGTCGTCCTTGCCGGCGAAATCACCACCACTGCCAACGTCGACTACATTAAAGTCGCACGCGACACGATCAAGCGTATCGGCTATGACAATGCTGACTATGGCATTGATTACAAGAGCTGCGCCGTGATGGTCTGCTACGACAAACAATCCCCGGATATTGCGCAAGGCGTGGACGAAGGCAGCGGCCTCGACCTCGACCAGGGCGCCGGTGACCAGGGCCTGATGTTCGGATATGCCTGCGACGAGACGCCGGAACTGATGCCGGCGGCGATCCATTATGCGCACCGCATCGTCGAGCGCCAGTCGCAGCTGCGCAAGGATGGCCGCCTGCCGTGGCTGCGTCCGGATGCCAAATCGCAGGTCACGCTGAAGTATGTCGACGGCCGTCCGGTCGCCATCGACACGATTGTTTTGTCGACCCAGCATGCGCCGGAAATGGAGCACAAGGCGATTGAAGAAGCCGTGATCGAAATGATCATCAAGCCGGTCGTACCGCAGGAGTGGTTGAAAGAGACACGCTTTCTGGTCAACCCGACAGGTCGTTTCGTCATTGGTGGACCGCAAGGCGACTGCGGCCTGACCGGGCGCAAGATCATCGTTGATACCTACGGCGGCGCAGCGCCCCATGGCGGCGGCGCGTTTTCGGGCAAGGATCCTTCCAAGGTCGACCGTTCGGCCGCTTATGCCGGTCGTTATGTGGCGAAAAATATCGTCGCTGCCGGTCTTGCGACCCGCTGCCAGATTCAGGTGTCCTACGCGATCGGTATTGCGCGTCCGACCTCGGTGATGGTGACGACTTTCGGTACCGGCAAGATCAGCGATGAAGCATTGTCGGTACTCGTGCGCGAGCATTTCGACCTGCGTCCGAAAGGCATCGTGAAAATGCTGGATCTGCTGCGTCCGATTTACCAGAAGTCTGCGGCTTATGGGCACTTTGGTCGTGAAGAACCGGAGTTCACTTGGGAGCGTACGGATAAGGTCGCGGCTTTGCGGGCATCGGCTGGGCTGTAACCGTCCTGACTGAAAAGCGGCCGGCGCAGGTTTTCCTGCGCCGGCCATTTTTTTGTCTGTTTGCCCAGCCTCAGAGGCTAATGCTTTTAAGTTAAGGCAAATAAGTTTAATTTGGCCCTATTAAACTTACGAATGCATCAACCTATATGCCCGGCATCCGCCCTGCGCGCCACATCCCTGCTGACTTTTTAAGGGATGCGGCGCGCAGGGCGGATACCTCTGACATTGCAGTGTGGCACTGCCAGCGACCCATCCGGATGGGGTTTTGAATTACTCGCGCTTCAACGCAGGCCCCAGAGACAGGGCTATCGGGCGCCGCCAGGCTTAACAAGTCACCAGTCTGGCGGCGCCCGATAGCCCTGTCTCGATCTGATGCGCTTGCAAACCTTCACGCAATCTGCACCCGATCTGTCACCATTCTATTCAGACAGCGTTTTCCAGAGAGGCGCCTGCGAAGATCACTAAATTAAGGTCGCTAGACTCAGAGGCAAGCTGTGCACCCCATGAAACCAAAATCGATTTAGGTTATACTCTTCCCCGTTCAAGGAGCGTTGCAGCCCGTTCTCCGGTGCCAGGCTTGAACAGTTTCACCCAGCAACTGCGCTCACGTTTCTTTTTTTCTAACCGAAAGGAGGGCGTGATGAACGCCGCAGTTTTAAACCTCACACAGACATCCCAAGATTATTTCGTTGCAGACCTGAGCCTCGCGGATTGGGGCAACAAAGAAATCAAGATCGCCGAAACTGAAATGCCGGGCCTGATGGCCATTCGCGACGAATTCGCCGCGGCTCAGCCACTCAAAGGCGCGCGCATCACCGGTTCGCTGCACATGACCATCCAGACTGCCGTACTGATCCAGACGCTTGAAGCGCTGGGCGCCAAGGTACGTTGGGCTTCCTGCAATATCTATTCGACACAAGACCAGGCCGCTGCTGCGATTGCCGCTGCCGGCACGCCGGTGTTCGCGTTCAAGGGCGAGAACCTCGACGAATACTGGGATTTCACGCATCGCATTTTTGAATGGCCGAATGGCGAATTCTCGAACATGATCCTCGATGATGGCGGCGATGCCACCATGCTCTTGCACCTCGGTGCGCGCGCTGAAAAAGACTTGAGCGTGCTCGATCATCCTGATTCCGAAGAAGCGGTCTGCCTGTTCAACGCGATCAAGAAAAATCTACTGAAGTCACCGGACTGGTACTCGACACGCCTGCAGCACATCATGGGCGTGACCGAAGAAACCACGACGGGCGTAATGCGTCTGTACCAGATGTTCAATGAAGGCAAGCTCAGCTTCCCGGCGATTAACGTCAATGACTCCGTTACAAAATCGAAGTTCGATAATCTGTACGGCTGCCGTGAATCACTCGTCGATGGCATCAAGCGCGCCACGGACGTCATGATCGCCGGTAAAGTCGCCGTCGTCGCCGGTTATGGTGATGTAGGCAAGGGTTCCGCACAAGCGCTGCGCGCACTGTCAGCGCAAGTCTGGGTCACTGAAATCGATCCGATCTGCGCACTGCAGGCAGCGATGGAAGGCTATCGCGTCGTGACCATGGATTACGCCGCGGAGCATGGCGATATTTTTGTCACGGCCACTGGCAATTATCACGTCATCACTGAAGCGCACATGCTGAAGATGAAAGACCAGGCGATCGTCTGCAATATTGGTCATTTCGACAATGAAATCGAAGTCGCCGCATTGAAGCAATACACCTGGGAAAACATCAAGCCACAAGTCGACCATGTGATTTTCCCGAATGGCAAACGCATCATCCTGCTCGCCGAAGGCCGTCTCGTGAACCTCGGCTGCGGCACTGGCCATCCTTCGTATGTGATGAGTTCGTCATTCGCGAACCAGACGATCGCCCAGATCGAATTGTTCACGAACATCAAAGCTTATCCGGTCGGCGTCTACACGTTGCCGAAGCACCTCGATGAGAAAGTCGCGCGTCTGCAATTGCAAAAATTGAATGCGCAGCTGACGACCTTGACCGATGAGCAAGCCGCCTACATCGGCGTCGAGAAAACCGGTCCGTACAAGCAAAACCAGTATCGCTATTAAGTTGTAAAGGCGCCGTCCTCTCCCGATCTTGATTCGGGGGCGGGCGGCCGCAGCCTGAGGAGAATCGCATGCGTTTGATACTGACCTGGTTCATCAATGCTGCGGCTCTGTTTGCGCTGCCGTATTTACTCAGTTCGATTCGCATCGACAGCTTCCTCACAGCGCTGATGGCGGCGCTGGTGCTCGGCCTGCTCAACACCCTGATTCGCCCCGTGCTGGTCTTGTTGACGCTGCCCGTTACGCTGGTGTCGCTGGGTCTGTTCATCTTCGTCATCAATGGCCTGCTGTTCTGGCTGGTCGGCAGTTTTATCGCCGGCTTCCATGTAGCTGGCTTCTGGGCGGGGTTCTTTGGTGCGATCACGTACAGCATTGTTTCGTGGGTACTCTCGTCTCTCTTACTGGATAAGGCTGGTCAATAAGGACCGCGCCTGATTGCAATTCATGTCACTTCAAAAAAACAATATCAGTATCGAATTTTTCCCGCCGAAGACCGCGGAAGGCGCCGAGAAACTGCGCATCGTGCGCAATAAACTTGTGACGCTGCAGCCAAAATATTTTTCCGTCACCTTTGGCGCCGGCGGCTCGACGCAGCAGGGCACGCGCGACACGGTGCTGGAAATCCAGCGCGAAGGGTTTGAAGCGGCGCCGCATCTGTCTTGCGTTGGCAGCTCACCTGACAGCCTGCGCGCCATCCTCGCCGACTACAAGGCGCATGGGATCCGGCGCCTGGTCGCCTTGCGCGGCGATCTACCCAGCGGTTATGGCGCCAGTGGTGCGACTTCCGGTGAATTCCGCTATGCCAATGAGCTCATAGCATTCATCCGCGCCGAGACCGGTGACTGGTTTCATATCGAAGCTGCCGCCTATCCGGAAATGCACCCGCAGGCGAAATCGCCACAGCAGGATTTACACAGCTTTGTGCGCAAAGTGCATGCCGGCGCGAATGCCGCGATCACCCAATATTTTTACAATGCCGACGCCTATTTCCGCTTTGTCGATGCGGTGCGCAAGGAAGGCGTGGACGTTCCTGTCGTCGCCGGCATCATGCCGATCACGAACTATTCGCAGCTGATGCGCTTTTCGGATATGTGCGGTGCAGAGATCCCGCGCTGGATACGTCTGAAGCTGGCCAGCTTTGGCGATGACAGCGAGTCGATCAAGGCCTTTGGCGTGGATGTGGTCACGGAACTCTGCGCACGTTTGCTCGATGGCGGTGCGCCGGGTTTGCATTTTTACAGCCTGAACCAGTCGGTACCGACGCTGGCGATATGCGCCGGCTTGAACGGCCGGATCTAATCGCAGAGCCCTTAACCCAATTCGGTAATGATGCATTCCAGCGCCACGTCGAAGGGTTCAGCGGCAAAACTGACTTCCGCTGCGGCATAGGCAATCCCGACCGTCAATGGCCGGGGTTCTTGTGCCAGCGTGCGGTCATAAAAGCCACCGCCATAGCCCAGCCTTAAACCTGCCGCAGTAAATCCGAGGCAGGGAATCAGCAAGCCTTCCGGCTGCACACATCTCGTCTGACTGAGTGGTACGGATACACCCATGCCGTCCTTGCGCAAGGCATCGCCGGGTGTCCACGCGATGAAGCGCAAGGGGAGATCGGCGCCATCCACCACGGGTAAGGCCAACTGCACGCCGAGTCCTGCCAGGATCGCATAGGCGTCACGTACATCCGGTTCCCTGCGCATAGGCCAATACACTCCCAGGCTGGTTACGGGATGCTGGCGCCACCAATTCAGGATATGAGCGGCAATTGCGGCATTGGCAGTCTCGCACTGAGCTTCGGAAAGCGTGGCGCGCCCGGTAAGTAACTTTGCTCTCAGTGTCGCTTTATCAGTCATGATTTCCATCTAGTTTTCCCGGTATCGCATGGTATTCTAAGGCTGCAGGACTTACGCTGCAGATGCTGCTTATAAGGTCGTATTGTGATTTTTTCTTTAAAACGTATTGGTGTCATTTCTCTCATCGCAGCAGGTCAGCTGTTGCCCTTCGTGTTGCCGCAGGCGCAGGCAGCAAAGAAAGCCGAGAAGGCAGAGAAGTCCGCGCCGGCCTTCGTCAATGATGACGATATCTTCCAGGCCTTGCGTGAAGCTGCCCTGCGTGGTGATGCCGTCAATGCCGCGAAACTGGCTGACCGGCTGCCGCATTATGCCATTCCCTCCTATGTCGATTATTACCGCCTCAAGCCACGTCTTGGCAATGCTACCGCCGGTGAAGTGCGCGACTTCCTCAAGCGTAATGAGGCCACCGCGATCGGTGATCGGCTGCGCAATGACTGGCTGCTGGAACTGGGCCGTCGCGGCGACTGGACAGCTTATGATGAACAATATCCCTTGTTCGTCGTCGGTGACGATTTGCAGTTGAAATGCTATTCGCTGATTTCGCGCACGCTCAAGGGGCGCAGCGTCTCCGACGAAGCGCGCGACTTGCTCTCGTCGCCCAAGGATTATGGTACTGCCTGCCATACGCTTATCGCGATGCTGGTGCAAAACGGTCAATTCACGCATGCCGATATCTGGGCACAGGTCCGGCTGGCTGCTGAAACCAACGCCTTGCCAGCCGCGCGGCGCCTCGGCGCCCTGACCGGCGCGGACGACAAGCTGCTGCTGCGAGGGATAGAAAAGCCCACGCTGACCCTGACCAGCGGTCCCGGCAAATCACGCGACGAACATGAAATTTTCATCATCGCGCTCGGTCGTGTCGCCCGCACTACGCCCGATGTCGCCGTGCATGCGCTTCATGAAGCCAGCAGCCGCCTGACGCCCGTCGAGCGATCATTGGGCTGGGCGCAAATCGCCTTGCAGATGTCCTTGAAACTGGCGCCAGACACCTTGCGCGAATACTGGAGCAAGACCAATGACGCGCCACTGTCCAACGAAGCGTATCAATGGAAAGTACGCATGGCGCTGCGTACCGGCGACTGGAAGCAGGTGAGGACGGCCATTGATGCCATGCCACCGTCATTGCGCAATCATTCGACCTGGGTCTACTGGATGGCGCGGGCCTTGCGCGAAGAAGGCCAGCCGGAGGAAGCGCAAAAACTGTTCCGCTCGATCGCTGACCAGATCCACTTTTATGGCCAACTCGCGCAGGAAGAACTGGGTCAGAAAATCTCGATACCGCTCGGCATCCAGCCAGTCACCGCAGCAGAACTCGCGCCGATCGCGGCGAACCCTGGCTTTCGCCGTGCGATGCGATTTTTCGACATGAATTTGCGCTTTGAAGGCGTGCGTGAATGGAACTGGGAATTACGCCGCATGAACGAGCGCGAACATCTGGCGGCCGCGGAATTCGCGCGCCAGAATAATTTGCTCGACCGGATGGTCAATACCTCCGACCGGACCAAGTCCGAACTCGATTTCACGCAGCGCTTTCCGACGCCCTTCCGCGACTTCATGTATCGCACGACCAATGCGCTCGGGCTCGACATGGCCTGGGTGTATGGCCTGATCCGTCAGGAATCGCGCTTCATCATGAATGCCCGTTCACAGGTCGGCGCGTCCGGCCTGATGCAGCTGATGCCGGGTACGGCCAATTTCGTCGCGCGCAAGATCGGCATGACGGACTTCAGCGCGAAGAAGGTCAACGACACCGATACCAATATCCAGCTCGGCGCGAATTACCTGAACATGGTCCTGAAAGACCTCGATGGCTCGCAAGCCATGGCCACTGCCGCCTATAACGCCGGTCCCGGCCGGCCTCGAGCCTGGCGCGCGACGCTCACGCACAGTGTCGAAGGTGCGATTTTTGCCGAGACGATTCCATTCAGCGAGACGCGCGGTTACGTCAAGAATGTGCTGTCGAATGCGACTTACTATGCGGCCTTGTTTGAAGGCAAACCACAGTCGCTGAAAGCGCGTCTGGGCTCGGTCGCGCCAAAAGGTTATACGGAATCAAGCTTGCCCTGAACCGCATTGCCCGCGATGCGCTAGACTAGGCCTTTACCTGATTCCCCGGCTGCTATGGACTATCGTTTTATTCTACTCATTGGTGGCACCGGTTTCATCGGTCGCCACGTCCTGGCCAAGCTCGCTGCCAGCGACTACCGCGTCGTTGTACCTACGCGTCATCTGAAAAGCGCGCGTGACCTGCAGGTCTTGTCCTGTGTTGACGCCGTGATCGAAGCCGACGTGCATGATGACGCCGTGCTCAAAAAGCTCATGGTCGGCATGGATGCCGTAATTAATCTCGTCGGCATCCTGCATTCGCGTCCGGCCAAAGACGGCGCTGCCTACGGTCCTGATTTTGCGCGTGCGCATGTCGAGCTGCCACGCCGTATTGTCGCTGCCTGTGCCGAGGCTGGTGTGCGCCGCTATCTGCACATGAGTGCGCTCGGTGCCGCGGTCGACGCGCCGTCGATGTATTTGCGCTCCAAAGCTGCCGGCGAAGCCGCGGCCTTGTCTCAGCATGGCGTGGGGACCACTATATTTCGTCCCTCGGTCGTATTCGGCGAAGAGGACAGCTTCCTGAACATGTTCGCGACGATGCAGAAATTTTTCCCGCTCATGCCGCTGGCCGGCGCCGAGTCCAAATTCCAGCCAGTCTATGTGCAGGATGTGGCGCAGGCCTTCGTCAATGCGCTCGAGCGCGACCATACGATAGGCGAGGTACTGGAGCTGGGCGGACCGCAAATCTATACCTTGCGCAGACTCGTGCAGCTGGCCGGCCAGTATTCCGGCCATCCGCGACCGGTGATCGGTCTGCCGCCGGCGTTGGCGACCCTGCAAGCCTTCATGCTTGAGCATATGCCGGGCACACCATTGATGAGCCGTGATAATCTCGACTCCATGAAAAAAGATAATGTCGTTTCGACCAGTGGCTGGTCGGAAGTCGACATCACGCCAACGCCGCTGGAAGCGGTCGCGCCGTTCTATCTTGGACCTCGCAACTATTGACACAGTGATTGACCCAAGTACAGGAAAATAAATCATGCATACCACTGATCTCGATCCGCTCGCCGTCCCCGGTGTTGCGGGCGCCGGAAAACGTCGCTTCAAACTCGTCATTGGCAGTAAAAATTATTCTTCCTGGTCGATGCGGCCCTGGGTCGCGCTGAAGGCTTTCCATATTCCGTTCGAGGAAATCCTGATCATGCTGGACCAGCCGGATACGGGTAACCGTATCGCCGAGTTTTCTGCTGCCGGTCGCGTGCCGGTACTCATCGATGGCGACACGACGATCTGGGATTCACTGGCGATTTGCGAGTACGCCGCCGAGCAATTTCCGGATCGACATATGTGGCCGGCGGACGTGACCTCGCGGGCCTTGGCGCGCTCGATCTGTGCCGAGATGCATTCGGGTTTTAGCGGCTTGCGCAGCGCCATGTGGATGAATATCCGCGCGCGCTTTCCGGGCAAGGGGCGTACGATGCCGGCGCAGGCTGATATCGGCCGCATTTCTGAAATCTGGGAAGACTGCTTTGCGCGCAGCGGCCCGCATCGCTTCCTGTTTGGCGACTTTTCGATCGCCGATGCCTATTACGCACCAGTCGTCATGCGCTTCATCACTTATGGCGTGTCGCTCGCGCCGGCGCTGGAAGCTTATGTCGAGCGCGTGGCCGCGCATCCGGCCGTGGCCGAATGGATACGCGACGCGCATGAAGAGTCGGTGCCGTCGCCGCGCTACGATACCTATCCCGATTAAGCTCGCTGCTTGATGATAATCTACACGGTCGGTGGCGCAGTGCGCGACCAGCTCCTGCAGCTGCCACTGGCTGACCGCGACTATGTGGTCGTCGGCGCGACACCGGAGGAGATGCTGGCGGCCGGCTACACGCCGGTCGGCAAGGATTTTCCGGTTTTCCTGCATCCGCAAACCCATGCTGAATACGCGCTGGCGCGCACCGAGCGCAAGACCGCGCCCGGCTATCGTGGCTTTGTCTTTCATACTGATGCGAAGGTCACGCTCGAAGAAGACCTGATCCGTCGTGACCTGACCATCAACGCCATGGCGCAGGATGAGTCAGGCGCAATTACGGACCCGTTCGGCGGACAGCGCGATTTGCAGCTGAAGGTGTTTCGCCATGTGTCGGAGGCCTTCGTCGAAGACCCGGTGCGCATCCTGCGCCTGGCGCGCTTTGCCGCACGCTTCAATGAATTTACGGTCGCGCCCGAGACCAATGCGCTCATGCAGCGCATGGTCGCCGCCGGTGAAGTCGACGCCCTCGTGCCTGAGCGCGTCTGGCAGGAACTGGCGCGCGGCCTGATGGAGCAGACGCCTTCGCGCATGTTCGCGGTGCTGCGTGACTGTGGCGCGCTGGCGCGCATCCTGCCCGAGCTCGATGCCTTGTGGGGCGTGCCGCAGCCGGAAAAACATCATCCGGAAATCGATACCGGCGTGCATGTGATGATGGTCATTGATTATGCTGCGCGACAGGATTTCAGCCTGCCCGTGCGCGTGGCCGCGCTGCTGCATGATCTCGGCAAGGGCACCACGCCACCGGCCGAATGGCCGCGCCATTTTGGCCATGAAGCGCGCAGCGAACGACTCGTCGCGCGCGTGTGCGAGCGTCTGAAAATTCCGAATGACTGTCGCGATCTGGCCCTGATGACGGCGCGCGACCATGGCAATGTCGGGCGTGCTTTCGAGATGCGCGCCGACACGCTGGTGAAATTGTTCGAACGCTGCGATGGCTTGCGCAAGCCGCAGCGCTTCGTCGACATGTTGCGCGCCGCCGAATGCGATCATCGCGGCCGCACGGGTTTCGAAGACCGGCCGTTTCCGCAAGCCGCCTACCTTGAATCGGCCCTGCACGCGGCCATGGCCATCAATGCCGGGCAGATCGCTGCTCAGTGCGGCGGTGACCCCAAAAAAATCCCCATAGCCATCCATGCCGCGCGCGTGGCTGCTGTCCAAATCCTGATCGATGCCCAGGCATCGTGATATTTTTTAATGCAATTTATTCGTCTGGAAATCCATGAAAGTTCGTGCTGCAGTCGCCTATGAGGCCAACAAACCGCTGGTCATTGAAACCGTCGACCTCGAAGGCCCGAGAGCCGGCGAAGTTCTCGTCGAAATCAAGGCCACCGGCATTTGTCACACCGATTACTACACCTTGTCCGGCGCCGACCCGGAAGGCATTTTCCCGGCCATCCTCGGCCATGAAGGCGCCGGCATTGTCGTTGAAGTCGGCCCGGGTGTGAGCACGCTGCAAAAAGACGATCACGTCATTCCCCTGTACACGCCGGAATGCCGCCAGTGCAAATTCTGCCTCTCGCGCAAGACCAATCTGTGCCAGGCGATCCGCTCGACGCAAGGGAAGGGCTTGATGCCGGACGGGACTTCGCGCTTCTCCATCGACGGCAAACCCCTGTTTCATTACATGGGTACCTCGACCTTCGCGAATTACATCGTCGTGCCGGAAATCGCCCTCGCGAAAATCCGCAAGGATGCGCCCTTCGACAAGGCTTGCTACATCGGCTGTGGTGTGACGACTGGCATCGGCGCCGTCGTGTTCTCAGCCAAGGTCGAAGCCGGCAGCAACGTGGTCGTGTTCGGCCTCGGCGGTATTGGTCTCAATGTCATCCAAGCAGCGAAGATGGTCGGCGCGGGCAAGATCATCGGCGTCGACATCAATCCGAAACGCATAGCGATGGCGCGCAAATTCGGCATGACGCACTTCGTCAATCCGAATGAAATCGACAATGTCGTTGACCACATCACGCAGATCACCGATGGCGGCGCGGACTATTCCTTCGAATGCATCGGCAATGTCACCACGATGCGCCAGGCGCTGGAATGCTGCCACAAGGGCTGGGGCCAGTCTTTCATCATCGGCGTGGCCGCGGCAGGTCAGGAAATCAGCACGCGACCTTTCCAGCTCGTCACCGGGCGTGAATGGAAAGGCTCGGCTTTCGGCGGCGCGCGCGGCCGTACCGATGTGCCCAAGATCGTCGACTGGTACATGGAAGGCAAGATCAACATCGATGACCTGATCACGCACACCTTGCCGCTGGAGCGCATCAATGAAGGCTTCGATCTCATGAAGAGCGGCGAGTCTATCCGTTCCGTCGTGATTTACTAGGCGCCTGGCGATGCTCGAACTGCTCAGCGAACATGCCTGCTTTGGCGGCTTCCAGCGCTTCTATCGGCATACATCGGCAGAGATCGGCTTGACTATGCGTTTCTCCGTGTTCGTGCCGCCACAGGCGCAGCATAAAGCGGTGCCGGCCCTGTTCTATCTGGCTGGACTGACCTGTACCGAAGAGACCTTCATGATCAAGGCCGGCGCGCAGCGCATTGCGGCGCGCGAAGGCGTGATGCTGATCGCGCCGGATACGAGTCCGCGCGGTGCCGGCATTGCCGGTGAAGCCGAGAGCTGGGATTTTGGCGTGGGCGCGGGTTTCTATGTCGATGCCAAGGCTGCGCCCTGGGCGACACACTATCGCATGTACAGCTATGTGCTGGAATTACGCGCACTGATCGTCGCGCAATTTGCGGTCGATGCGGCAAAGGTCGGCATTTTCGGTCACTCCATGGGTGGCCACGGCGCGCTCGTGCTGGCATTGCGTAATCCGGATCTGTTCAAATCGGTCTCGGCGTTTGCGCCAATTTGCGCGCCGTCGGCCGTCCCGTGGGGGCAGAAGGCGTTTGCGCATTATCTTGGCGAAGACCGCAGCGACTGGCTGGCTTACGATGCCAGCGCACTGATGTCGACGCTGACCGCGCCTTTCCCGGACGGCATCCTGATCGATCAGGGCCTCGGCGATAAATTCCTTGCTGAACAGCTCATGCCGGAAGCCTTTGAGGCAGCCTGCAGAACGGCAGGGCAGCCTTTGACGCTACGCCGGCATGAAGGCTACGACCATGGCTATTATTTTATTTCGTCCTTCATCGAGTCGCATATTCAATACCATCTGCAGAAATTAGTCTGAGTTTGGTGCTTATTTTCGCAACACTGTAAGACCTGACATTGATCATGAAAAATGCTTCTGCTAACGTAAAATCTTAGCTTTTTCATAAGAGTCATGTCATGCCACTGAGTGCAGGAACCCTGAACGAATATCGCATCATCGAAGGCCAGGAAGCGCGCAAGGAACTCGCGAAAATCACTGGCGCCCTGAGCATGTCTCTATTGAAAAAAGGTAATAAGCGATTTGAAATTCACTCGTCCTCAACAGATCCCAATAACGAACTGAAACTGACCTGCCTCACGGATGCGATCAACACCGCCTTGTTGCGTAAAATTGATTTGCCACCAATCAAATTCTATTTGAGCAAGGACATGAGTGTGCGCAATATCGCATTCATGGCCAATGCTGAGGGCAAGCACGATGCGATTATTATTCTTGGTGGTAAATACTGGACGAACCAGCAAATCAAGGAAAGCACCACCGCCGGCGTGGCGAATGCTGTCTATGACGGCACGCAGCGCTGGTTTGGCAATCCCAAGCAAAAAGCCTTCGGCGCTGCCATGATTCTGCATGAAATGGGGCATTTGATGCACGAGATTGCTTCCCCTGACATCTTCTGGTCAAACAAGATGGGCAAGACCTTATTACCCAGTGCGAATGTGTGGGGCGAATCCGCCGTCAAAATCAGTATGTACTGCGCCAGGGCATCGACCAGTCTGGAATTCATTGCGGAGTGCTTTGCTGGCGTGATGTGTGGCAAGTCCTATGACGGCCAGGTGAAAGCGGCCTATGAAGCCTGTGGCGGTTACCCGATTCCAAATTTCTAAGTCATTATTGAAATCGCCACAGGTGAATTCTATTTCCCTTCAGACTCTTATCGGCCTGACATCGTAAAAGTACGATCGTCCGAAAAATTTGCATTCAGCGCTGGTTGTCGCGCAAATCATCGCCTACAATGACATGGTGCACTGCATCACAAAGTGCCGAAAAAGGATGATGACTATGAAGCCGAATGCCAGTTCGTCAACGGAAGTAGCGCCCAATCAGGGCGGCGATGCTGCAATACGGAACAGTAAGCCAGCCGGCCAGCACCAGGCGCGGCTGACTGTGCGCGTCAAGTCCTTATCGGAACGTGATCGCCGGCGCATGCTCATGCATTTCCTGGCCTTGCCGGAACGTGACCGCCTGCTCCGTTTTGGCTCCATCATGTCGGATGAATTGATTACCCGCTACGTGCAGCGTCTCGACTTCATGCGCGACACGATTTTCGGCGTGCTTGATGATAATTTTCAATTGGTTGGTGTCGGCCATCTTGCCTTTGCTCCCCGCGATGCGCTGCCAGCATTGATCGCTGCGACCGACAAAGACCGGCTCGCGGAGTTTGGCGTGTCGGTATCGGAATCGGCGCGCGGCATGGGTGCGGGCTCGAAGTTGTTCGAACGCGCTGCCATCCATTGTCGCAATGCCGACATCGATACGCTGGCCATGCATTGCCTGGCGACGAATCAAGTCATGATCCGCATCGCCAGAAAAGCCGGCATGGAAATTCACCGCGATTATGGCGATGCCGACGCTTACCTCAAGCTCGCGCCAGCCGATGGTTCAAGCGTCATGCGCGAAGCCATCGATGAGCAGCTCGCCACTTTCGATTACACCATCAAGGCCAATCTGCGCGCAGCCACGAAATGGTTGAGCCAGCTCTCCAGCTCGAAAGGCTGATCGCCTCCCACTTCCCCTGATCACATGATTTGCAATTTATTGCTGCTTAATGACGTCTATACTTAAGGCATCTCGCGCATCGAGCCAGCCAATCCGGCGCATGGTCTGATCGGCGTCGACCTCAAAGGCAGGCCATGAACAGCACATCCGATATTGAGCAGGCAGAATTCCTGCAAACACTGGCGTCAAAATCGACAGGCGGCACCCTGCGCGGTGACTACGCGCAGGCCGACGCGCACTATGTCGTGCAGCAGGATATGGCTACCTACACGCCAGCCCAGCATGCCCTGTGGCGGCGGCTGTATCAGCGTCAGGCAAAGCTGCTGCCGGGACGTGCCTGCGATGTCTTCATTGAAAATCTGGTGGCGCTTGATGCGGCCGATGGTATTCCTGAATTCGCGCGCACCTCCAAGGCCTTGTTCACCGCGACCGGCTGGGTACTCGTGGCCGTGCCCGGCCTCGTGCCCGACCATATCTTCTTCGAGCATTTGGCGCAGAAGCGTTTCCCCGTGACGGTCTGGCTGCGCGAGGAACATGAGTTCGATTACATCGTTGAGCCGGATGTCTTTCATGATTTTTTCGGCCATGTGCCGCTGCTGTTCAATCCGGTCTTCGCTGCGCATTTGCAAGCCTATGGCAAGGGCGCACTGAAGGCGATGCCGCTCGGCGGTCTCGATTATCTGGCGCGGCTGTACTGGTACACGATCGAGTTCGGCCTGATTCGCAGCGCGCAGGGATTACGTATCTACGGCGCCGGCATCCTGTCGTCGGCGGGTGAAATTGAATACAGTCTTCACAGCCCGGTACCGAATCGCCTGCGCCTCGATGTTGAGCGCGTCATGGGCACCAGCTTCAAGATCGATGCCTATCAGGAAAGCTACTTTGTCATCGATGATTTCGAACAGTTATTTCATGACACGGAACCTGACTTCACGCCCCTGTATGCGAGGCTCAAGCTGCGCCAGCCCATGCCAGCAAACACGCTGCTGGCTGGCGAAATGACACTACCGCCGAATGCAGAATAAGATCTGCAGCGCATTGCGCGCCAGGGGGTAAAATAAGTCCAAGAGGGCCCATTGCTCACAAGGCGATGGCGCTCGCGAATTAAAAAATACGCACCCAAAGATATCCTTTTTGGTCTGGAGACTGAATGAACGCACCAGTGACACCGGGGCAGCTGCATGCGCCCGACGCAATGCCGAGTGACCCAGCAACGAACGCCATCACACTCGACGATAAATACACGCTCGAGAGCGGCCGTGCTTTCATCACCGGTACCCAGGCGCTGATACGCCTGCCAATGCTGCAGCGTCAGCGCGACCTCAAGGCCGGGCTCAATACGGCCGGCTACATTACCGGCTACCGCGGGTCTCCACTGGGCAGCGTCGACATGACTGCCGCCAAGGCGCGCAAACACCTCGAAGCCCATCACGTCAAATTCCATCCCGCCGTCAATGAAGACCTCGCCGCGACCGCTGTCTGGGGCACGCAGCAAGTCAATCTCTACGACGGCGCGAAATACGATGGCGTCTTCGGCATGTGGTACGGCAAAGGCCCTGGCGTGGACCGCAGCGGTGACGTCTTCAAGCATGCGAACATGGCCGGTAGTTCGAAGCACGGCGGCGTACTCGTCATCGCCGGCGACGACCATGCGGCGAAATCGTCGACCACGGCACACCAGAGCGAACACATACTAAAAGCCTGCGGCATCCCGGTCTTGTATCCGGCCAGCGTGCAGGAATATCTCGATTATGGCTTGCATGGCTGGGCCATGAGCCGCTATACCGGGCTGTGGGTGTCATTGAAATGCGTGACCGATGTGGTTGAATCCGGCGCCTCCGTTGACCTCGATCCGGAGCGCGTACAGATTGTGCTGCCGCAAGACCTGGAACTGCCAGCCGCGGGCTTGAATATCCGCTGGCCCGATGCGGTGCTGGACCAGGAAGCGCGCATGAGCAATTTCAAATGGTATGCGGCACTGGCCTATGCGCGCGCCAATAAGCTCAACCAGATCATCTGGGATAGCCCGCATGCGCGCATCGGCATCGTCACCGCCGGAAAATCCTATCTCGATACGCGCCAGGCGTTGGCTGATCTTGGCATTGATGAAGCGGTGGCCAGCGAGATCGGCATCCGCCTCTACAAGATCGGCATGACCTGGCCGCTGGAAGCGCAAGGCGTGCGCGATTTTGCGCAGGGCCTCGAGGAAATCCTCGTCGTCGAAGAGAAGCGCCAGATCCTCGAATACCAGATCAAGGAAGAACTGTATAACTGGCGCGACGATGTGCGTCCGCGCGTGGTCGGGAAATTCGATGATACCGGTGAATGGAGCAACGTCCATCACGAAGGTCATGGCGACTGGCTGCTGCCGGCGACCTATGAATTGAATCCGGCGCAGATTGCGCGCGCGATCGCCACGCGCATTTCGAAATATTTCGCCGGCCACCCCTTCGAGCAAAAGGTCCGCGAACGCATCGCATATCTCGAAGCCAAGGAAGCGATCCTTAAAACCCACAGTAGCCGCCCCGATCCGAACAAGGATCGCATCCCGCATTTCTGTTCCGGCTGTCCGCACAATACCTCGACCAAAGTCCCCGAAGGTTCGCGCGCGCTGGCCGGCATCGGCTGCCACTACATGGTCATCTGGATGAACCGCGAAACCTCAACCTTCACGCACATGGGCGGCGAGGGCGCGAGCTGGATCGGCCAGGCGCCATTCACGAACACCGATCATGTATTCCAGAACCTCGGCGACGGTACCTATTTCCATTCGGGTTTGCTGGCAATCCGCGCAGCGGTGTCAGCCAAGGTCAACCTGACGTACAAGATTCTGTATAACGACGCCGTCGCCATGACGGGTGGTCAGGCCTTCGATGGTCCGCTTGATGCGGCGATGATTTCGCGCCAGATCGCAGCCGAGGGCGTGGGTCCCATCATCGTCGTCACCGATGAACCCGACAAATATCCGCCAGGGACGAATTGGGCGCCGGGCGTGACGATCCGCCATCGCAGCGAACTCGACGCCGTGCAGCGCGAATTGCGCGAAGAAAAGGGCGTCTCGGCGATGATTTACGACCAGACCTGCGCGTCGGAAAAGCGCCGGCGCCGGAAGCGCAACGAGTATCCCGATCCAGCCAGGCGCGCCGTGATCAACGAGGCAGTCTGCGAAGGCTGCGGCGACTGCAGCGTGCAATCGAATTGCCTGTCGGTCGAGCCACTGGAAACAGAATTGGGGCGCAAACGCCAGATCAATCAGTCCTCGTGCAACAAGGATTTTTCTTGTGTGAATGGCTTCTGTCCGAGCTTCGTCACGGTCGAAGGCGGTCAGCTGAAAAAGCCCAAGAAGGCCGAGGCACGCCTGCCGCAACTGGCGGCGATTGAGGAGCTGCCGACACCAACGCTGCCGTCGACCAAGACGCCGTTTGGCATTTTAGTTACCGGCATCGGCGGCACCGGCGTGGTCACGATCGGCCAGATTCTCGCCATGGCCGCGCACATCGCGGGCAAGGGTTGCTCTGTGCTCGACATGACCGGTCTGGCGCAAAAAGGCGGTGCGGTCGCCTCGCATGTGCGCCTGGCTGATCATCCCGATGACATTTATTCCACCCGTGTCGGCACCGGTGCGGCGGATCTGGTGATCGGCTGCGACGCGATCGTCACGGCCTCGCGCGATTCCCTGAGTCGCATGGGCGAGGGACGCACCCACGCCGCCGTCAATTCGACCGCTTCGCCGACAGCCGCCTTCGTGCGCAACGCCGACTGGCAATTCCCGGCCGCCAGCGCCGAGAGCGATATCCGCGCCGCCTGCGGTAGCGATCGCGTCGACTTCCTCGATGCGGGCAAGATCGCGACAGCCTTGATGGGCGACACGATCGCGACGAACATGTTCATGCTCGGCTATGCCTGGCAAAAAGGCTGGGTGCCGCTGGCTGAGGCAGCGATCGTCAAGGCGATTGCACTCAATGGCGTGGCGGTCGCGTTCAACCAGCAGTCGTTTTTGTGGGGCCGCAAAGCCGCCGTCGATTTTGCTGGTGTGGCCGCGCTCGCGCATGGCAATGACGCGACGGTACGAGTCGTCGAATTCAAGCGCACGATCAGCCTCGACGATATCATCAGCAAGCGTATGGATTTGCTCACGCAGTACCAGGACCGCGCCTATGCAGCGCAGTACAGCGAGTTTATCGCGCGCGTGCGCGGTGCCGAGTCGCGCCTGCTGGGCACTGGCAAGGCCTTGCGCCTGACTGAAACAGTGGCGAAATATCTCTACAAGTTGATGGCCTACAAGGATGAGTACGAAGTCGCGCGCTTGCACAGTGATCCTGCCTTCGCGCAGAAGCTGGCGGCGATGTTCGAGGGCGACTACAAGGTACATTTCCACCTCGCGCCGCCGCTACTGGCAAAGCGCGATGCGCAGGGTCATCTGGTCAAGCAGGCCTTCGGTCCGTGGATGCTGTCGGCCTTTCGTGTGCTGGCAAAATTGAAAGCCTTGCGCGGCACGAAGCTCGATATTTTTGGCTACAGTGAAGAACGCCAGACCGAGCGTGCGCTGATCGTTCAATATCGCAAGACGGTGGACGGTCTGCTCGATCACCTGACACTGGAAAACCTGCATCAGGCAATCGCCATTGCTGCCATTCCGGAAGATATTCGCGGCTATGGACATGTCAAGGAGCGCCATTTGCTGGCGGCGCGGCAGAAGCAGGCTGTGCTGGTGGAGGCATTCTCAGTTACGTCAAAATAGTCGCCGACGTGACTTGTAATGCGGTTCGTTTCTCGCCCAGATGCGCTCAGCCTTAACAGCTTGACGATGTGATCGTTGCGACGTGGCACGATTTCCTGAACCGCAGGGTCGTGCTACGCGCGCGCGGCGCAATCTATTGGGCGCTCGTGTACAAATTACGCTGTCCATTTCCACCCACCAGCGCCTGCTGCTTTCGGAGTAACTTTTCCGTGTCGCACAAGCAAGACACCGCGTCGGCATTCTGTTTGATTTTGAGACAAGCAATGCTTGCTTTTCATCTCTATTGCCCAACAAAAATCTTGCCAAGATAGAATGGAATATCGGAATTCTTGTGATAAAGATTTCGTGTCGCCAATCTCATTCTTGGGTGAAAAAATGGATAAGCTCACGACAGTCATGCTTGAAAAATTGAAGGACAAGACGGGCACTTCAAAAAATGAAATTCTTGAGAGTCTGGTCATGACCATTGCAGATTCATCTTGTGGTGCCGTCGATAGTGCAGGTTTGACAGGCGCCGTTCCGAGCGCCTTAATCCTTAACACGATTTCATCGATACGTACCCTCATCGACAGTCATTCCGAGGACGGTGATTTCATCGTGAACAATCCCCTCATTCTTGACTTGAATCCCACTTGGACGGCCGATGCAAAATCGCTAAAAACACTGGCCTACCTAAGGCAGCGCAATAAATTGAATTTGGCCAGTTCGGGTACCGCCACCGCGGGCGGCGCCGCCTCTGTGGTGACGGCGGTTGACGTGGTTTCCGTTGGGCAGAATGGCAACGCTGTGGGCTCTACTGCAGCACATGTGGTCAATTTAAAAAAAATCAGCGAGCAGTACAAGAACGACAAGGTGATCAAGGCCTGGCTTGATTTGATCATCGCTTGTAAAGTACAGAAAGGGGCGATACGTACTGCACAGGGCGTGATCGGCCTGACTGCCTTCGGCGTGGGCGCCATCGTTTGTGGGGTCGTTGGTACTGCAGTCAAGGCAGGGATTACCTTGAAATTTTCGACGGTTTGCAAAAAGCTCGCCCTGGAACTCCATTTCCGCGCGTACCAGGAATCACGCACCGCCGCCAGCAAGAGTAAGCCCGCGACCGAGATTCTCAACGAGCTATTCGCAAGGCGCGGCTTTACCCGCATTTTTGGTCAGCATGACATCTCCGGGATGATTCAGGAGCCGGGCGGGTGGATGGCTATTGCGGATAAGTTATTGTTGATCTGAGTGAGCGTTACCGGCTGTAGCAAGTTTCAGCCAGAGGCGGAGGCAACAGTGCCATCGCGAACTACTTAGCTGCTGTAATTGCCTGTGTTGACAAGGATTTTTGTGGAGGTGTTGTTTTACATATTATAAGTTGTATAAAAAATATACAACTTTAGGATTGTATGTAAAAATTACAGCCTACATCCTGTGATGCCTCGGAAGGGAAAGCAGTCATGGACTACCCGATTAAAACCCTGCAGCAATTGCGGCCAATACTCCTTGGATTTCGCAAGCAAGCGGGCATGTCCCAGGCGGCAGTGGCAGCGCTACTCGGCGTGACGCAGCAGAGCTATGCAAAGATTGAGGCAAATCCGGCGGCCACGAGCGTGGCGCGTCTGTTCACGATATTTCGCTTGCTCGGTAGCGAGGTGGTACTCACGCATCGTACAGAGGTAGGCGTCGAAGAGCCCGCTGCAGCTTATGTTCCTGCCAGCTTGCCGCAGGAGGCGTCAGCTTCGCCCAAGCCGGCGCGCAAGTCCAAGCAAACTCGTCACACGGCGCCTGCCAAAATGAGCCCGCCGTCAAATACGAAGGAGCCTTGGTAACATGGGCCGCCGTGCGCACGCGCAAAGCTTGACGCTTTGGTTGAATGGCATACCTGTCGGCCATTGGGACACCTTTTCGGGCCGCCATTCTCTGACCTATTTCGACGAATGGCGCGCCGATGCGCAAGGGCGACCGCTTTCACTATCCTTGCCATTCAAGCCGGATAACGATCCCTATCACGGAAGCCTGGTCGAAAATTATTTCGATAATCTGCTGCCGGATAGCGAGGGGATTCGGCGCAGGATTGCGCTTCATTTCAAAACCCAGGGAATTGCGCCGCATCAGTTGCTTGCAGCGATCGGTCGTGACTGTGCGGGAGCGCTACAGCTGCTGCCTGCTGATGAAGTGCCGACAGATCTTTTTTCGATCCAAGGCCTGCCATTAGACGAAAGCGAGATCGCTGCGCTGCTGCGAAACGTTACATCAAACAGGACGTTCACAGACAGTGAGGTGGAGTCGGACCTGAGACTGTCAATCGCTGGCGCGCAGGAGAAAAGCGCACTCCTGTGGCATCAGGGCCAATGGCATCGACCGCTCGGCAGCACGCCCACGACGCATATACTGAAATTGCCCTTGGGGCTGGTCGGCGCCATGCAAGCTGATATGCGCACATCCGTGGAAAATGAATGGCTCTGTTCCAGGATCATGCAGGAATTTAGCCTGCCCGTCGCTCATTGCGAGATTGCGCAATTTGAAGACATGAAGGTGTTGGCCGTTGAGCGATTCGACCGCAGGCTGTCCGCAGATGGCAGCTGGATTGTGCGCATACCGCAAGAAGATTTTTGCCAAGCCACCGGCACCGCGCCATTCCAGAAATACCAGGCGGATGGCGGACCAGGCATCTCGAAGATCATGGAAATACTGCTCGGATCCGACCAGGCAGAACTGGACCGTCTGCAGTTTTTCAAGACGCAACTCGTATTCTGGTTATTGGCGGCAAGCGATGGACATGCTAAAAATTTCAGTATTTTCCATCTGCCCGGTAGTCGGTTTTGCGCCACGCCTTTGTACGATGTGCTGTCCGCGCATCCGGTCATTGGGACGACGACGAACCATATCGCGCCACAGCGGGTGAAGCTGGCGATGGCCATTCGTGGTACGCAAAATCACTACCTCATGGGCAACATTCAGCGCCGCCATTGGACGAGTCATGCAGCGCAGGTTGGCTTGGGCGCGGCTGCGGCCGAGCGAATAATCGACGAGGTACTATCGCGCACCGATGCTGTTGTCAGCGCGATACGTGCGCAAATTCCAAAAGGGTTTCCCATGGATTTAGTTGACGCCATTTTGAACGGCCTGTTGCATCAACGCGAACGTCTGGCAGGCATGACGCCAGACACCCGAAGCTGAATCCTGCCGTCTGGGCCAGCGCAATATTAGCTGCAAAAATAATCGGCCTCCCGCTTCGCTTAAATCAGGCGATCGGCGGCGTTAATTTGAGCAATAAATTGATTATCTGCTGATGCAGCACAGGCAAGTCGTTTTGAATCATGTTCCAGACAATTTCAATGTCGACTTTGTGATAAGCGTGTGAAACACGATTACGCATGGCGTAGATCACCTGACAGGGGATCTCGTTATGACGCTCAGCGAAATCGGGGCTGCAGCGCATGACATTGTTCGAGGCTTCGCCAATGATTTCGATATTGCGAATGACCGCATCCTGCGCCATATCATTCTGAAGAAATACGACTTCCTCCATATCTACGGTGTAACGCTGGATACGCTCTATGGCTTGCTTGATATGTTCAAGGTAGTCTTGCAGCCGCAGTGCAGACTCACTCATACAGGCACCGCTTCGGCAAGAACGACGCTACGGAATTTATCGGGCAGTGATCTTGGCGTCAGTACATCGACCGTGACGCCAAGTAGGCTTTCCAATTCAATCTGGATAGCAGCAACATCCATCAAGGTCGTGTGCGGTGTCGGATCGATCAGAATATCCAGATCACTTTCGTCGGTATCATTCCCATGCACCACCGAGCCGAACACACGCGCATTGCCGGCGCGATGCGACGCTACGATACTTCGGATGGCCTCGCGGTTAATCTGGAGAGCTGTCGAGGGCTTCATACATTCCTAATGTCCAAACTTCGCTATCAGTAGCCTTAGTGTAGCGTTGGCCACAGTTTGCTACAACGGTAAAGTGATGTTTGCAAACTCCCCATACCCCCGCGCCCGCAAAGCACAAGCCGGGCAAGTCCCACAGCCATAACCCCAGTCATGTAGCGTGCCACGCTCACCGAGGTAGCAGGTATGCGTATCCTCGCGGATCAGGTTCACGAGCGCCGTGCCACCGAGCGACTGCGCCAGCGTCCAGGTCGCGGCCTTGTCGATCCACATCAGCGGCGTCTCCAGCTTCAGGCTCGTGGCCATGCCGAGGTTGAGCGCGACTTGCAGGGCTTTCATCGTGTCGTCGCGGCAGTCGGGATAGCCGGAGAAATCCGTCTCGCACATGCCGCCGACGAGCACATCCAGTCCGCGCCGGTAGGCCACTGTCGCGGCCACTGTCATGAACAGCAAATTACGGCCGGGGACGAAGGTATTGGGCAGGCCATTCGCCTGCATTTCGATTTCGATATCTTCCGTCATCGCCGTTTGCGAAATCTTTGAAATCAGCGACAGGTCGATCACATGATCTTCACCGAGCTTGCCATCCCATTCAGATGAAAATGCGCGGATTTTTTCCAGCAGGATGGGGCGCATGCTGAGCTCGATGGCATGGCGCTGGCCATAATCGAAGCCGATGGTCTCGACCTGCGCATAGCGTGACAGGGCCCAGGCGAGACAGGTCGTGGAGTCTTGGCCGCCGGAGAACAGGACGAGGGCGCGCGATGTTGCAGTCATGGGAAGCGATCGTAAATGGCAATGACAGGATTTTAACGCTTCACGGCGATTTCTTCGTCACCGTTGCCAGCGACTGGTCGATGTAATCGCCATCGGTGTCGGTGTAGCGTATGCGCGCTGGATACCATTCAAGTCCGGGCGCGAGCCAGATCTCGACTAGCTGGCCTTTCTGGTCGGGCGGCGGCGCCTTGATGATGCGCCAGGTATCGAGCTCGCCAAAAGGCGTGGCTAGCTTTTCCTGCTTCGCCACATGGAAGGTCCACGGTTCGGCATCGCGCTGGCCGGCCACCAGAAACGTCCATTCGGCGCCGTCCTTGAATTTCGAGGGCACAGCGCGCGCCATCGCGATCAGCTGCCAGATCGCGCTATTGCGATCCTGCTCGCCGCCCCTGAGCGGATAGCGTTCCGCCGATGCGCTGAAGCTGATGCTCTTGCTGTCGCGATTGAAGGTCGTCGTGGTCGCATCGCGGCGCAGGCGCTTTTCGGTGAAGCTGAGCGGCGCGAGGCCGTATTCGTCGACGCCGCCTTCGCTTTTTGCATCGAGGATTTTACCGAGCAGCATGGCGCGCGTTTCAGTGGCGATCTGATATTTGCCTTCGCCAGCTGTCCACTTCAGATGCGCCTCGCCCTCGACGGCAAAGCCACTTTGTTTGGCGCGGATCATGTAGCCGAGGTCGGCGGTGGGCGGCAGGTTCGTGCGCTGCTTTGCGGCGGGATGATCCTCAGCTGCGGCGGGCACAGCCAATAGCGCCAGCGTGCTGAAGCTGCCGAGACAAAATAGCCTGCGTAAAAAAATGATGCTCATAGGTGTTCTCAAAAAATAGGGCTAGTCAGACGCGCGCTGCAAGCTCGTCATGCTCATGTCAAGCCAGGCGCCGTTCGCTTCGGTCTGGCGCAGCCGGACGGGATACCAGTCGAGTTGCGGTGCTAACCACAGATCCAGCGTTTGTTCGAATGAACCGGGCTTGGGCGTGCGCAGAAAATGCCAGCTGCGCAGCTTGCCGGTGCCGGTGTCGATTTCTTCTTCGGCGATGACGCGCATGGTCCAGATTTCGCCATCGCGAATGCCGGCGACGAAAAGCGGGATTTCGGCGCCGACGGTAATTTTTTCACTGTCGCCGCGACCGATGCCAGCGAGCTGCCAGATGATGCTGGCGCGATCCTGTTCACCGCCGGCGCGGGGATAGCTTTTCTCTGATGCGGAAAAGCTGATCTGGTTTCGTTCGCGGTTGAAATGCGTATTGATTTCCGATTTGCGAAAACGCTTTTCGCGATACAGTTCCGGCGCCACGCCCTGGCTGTCGATCATGCCGCTGCTGCTGAAGCTGAGCGCACTGATGAACAGCACGCCAGCGTCGCCTTCGATGACATAGCGCTCGCCATCGACTTGCCAGCGGATGGTGCCATGGCCATACGTTTTCTGTCCCTCGGCATTGGCATGCTGGACATCGTATTTCAGCGTCACGGAAGGCGGTGTGCTGAAGCGGTAGCTGGCGGCATCTGGCTCGATAGCGGGAGGCTCTCGCCGTGTCTCGGCTGCGGCTACAGGCATTGCTGCCGCAGGAACTGCTGCTACAGGCGCGGGCATGCTGAGAATTTCAGTGGGCGGGACACTGCTTTCAGCAGGCTGTACCGGCAAGACGGATGCGGCAGCTGCGCGCAGCCGGTGCTGCGTCATGGCAGGCTTGGACTTCGTCTGCACAGGTGCAGCTTGCTTGGCCGGCGTCAGGCTGACGACGGTCGGTGATGCATGCAAATTTTCATCCTTGTCCGGAAATCCGGGAAGACCGATGCCACGATCGATCGCGAACATTAGCAGCAGATGCAAGGTGAGCGCTATCGCAGCAGGCAGGAGCCAGCGCCATTTCCGCGAAGGGTGCGCGGGGGGCGAAAGCGGCAAAAGGGCAGGAGCGGTCACGATCATGGCGCTAGTGTAAACGCAAGTCAGGCGCGCGGGATGCGTGTCACATCGTGTTTCATTTGCCAGACAGCGGCGAGATCGTGGAAAAACATGGCGCGCCTGTTTAAGCTAAGCCATTTGATTCCAGTGAATAATCTGCTACGCTGCAAGTCACTTTTCTGTGGAGACCCTGATGATGAATTCTTCCATGCCAAAAATGCCCGGAATGGGCTCAATGACCGAGACCTTCGAATTCGTCAAGAATCTCTGGGGCGGCGCCGGCAAGCAAGCCATGGGCATCCCCGGCATGGTCATGCCGACGATGTCGCTTGAGGAAGTCGATAAGCAGATCAAGGATTTGAAAGCCGTCGAATCCTGGTTGACCGTGAACATGAACATGTTGCGCGGCACGATACAGGCGCTGGAAGTGCAGAGCGCGACGATCAGTGCGCTGCAGACCATGGGGCAAAATTTCAGTGCGGCGGTCTCGTCAGCTGGAGGCGACACGACAGCGCAAAAGGCGCATGCCGCTGCAGCGACTGCCGCTTCTGAAAAAGCGGAAGAGCGCCGTCAGTCGCGCGAGGCGATGAAAGAGGAATTCAAGAGCGGTGCAGAGAAATCAGCTGAGCAGCCGGCTGAGTCCGCGCCGGATCAGCCCGCTGCAGCGGACACCGCTGGTACAGCAGGCCTGGCTGGAAATCCGGCGCACTGGTGGAATCTGTTGCAAGACCAGTTCAAGCAAGCAGTCAGCACGGCCATGACGCCGGAGGCGATCAGCAGCATGAACACGATGGGCAATGCGGCGAAGTCAGCGATGGAATCGATGGCGCAGTCGATCGTGCATCCGGCCGCCAAACCGGAGAAAGCCGCGCCGGCGAAACCTGCTGCGAAAACAGTCAAGAAAACGGCTGCAAAAGCCGCGACGAAAACGGCGACAAAGCCGGCTGCAAAAAAAGTCGCCAAGCGCAAACCCGCAGCAAAGTCCTGATTCGAGACCGGGCTGCCGTTTAACTGCGTGCAGTCCGTTTAAGCCAGCGCATCAGGCTGCCCAGCACGGGCAGCTTTTCATACAATTCCTCCGCCGCATCCCAGTAATCACGATGCATGCAGATCCGTCCATCGACGGCGAATTGCAGATGCGTCGCGCCGCGGATGCATTGCTCCTCCTTCGCATAACGTTTCATGCGAAACAGGAAATCCCAGGTCATGAAGCCCTCCACGCCATTAATCATCTTGTGAGTGACGACGAAGCGCGGTGCATCGACCTGCTCGAACATGTGACTGAAAATCGCGATGATTTGCGGCAGGCCCGTGACTTCATTGAAGGGGTCCTTGAAGTAGGCATCTTCGGTGTAAATCTGCCCGAGTGCCTGCACGCTGTCGCGGCTCAGGGCTTCATAAAAATCGACGACGCGCTGCAGCGCCGCCTGTTCATGCACTGTGTCGCTCATAAACCGGTCGCCTTGTGCACCAGCCAGAAATACAGCCGGTAGGGTAAGATGCGCGCCAGCCGCAGCCAGTTCGTGAAGCGCGCCGGAAAATGGATATGGAAGTCGCCGCGCGTGATGCCCTGCACGATCGCGGTAGCGGCAGCGGGCGCGGACATCAATCCCGGCATCGGGAAGTCATTGGCAGCCGTCAGGGGCGTATCGACAAAGCCGGGATTGATCAGGTAGACGCCGATGCCGCGCGGGCGTAAATCGAGAAATAGCGATTCGGCGAGATTGATCAGCGCGGCTTTTGTCGCGCCGTAAATCAGCGCCTTCGGCAAGCCGCTGTAGCCGGCTACCGACGAGACGATGCCGAGCCCGCCGCTGCCCTGTTTCAGCAAGACCGGCAAGACCACATCGAGGCAGTTCAGCACGCCGCCGACATTCAGGTCGAGCAGCTCGCGCGCCTTGATCAAATCAAAATCATCCGCACGCATTTCACTGTGCGAGCCGGCCACGATCAGCACCAGATCGATGCCTTGCCATTGCGCCAGCATCGCGTCGCGTGCCGCGACCAGCGTCCCATGTTGCGTGATATCGAGCGTCGTCACCAGTGCCTGCGGATAGCCGGCTGCGATCGCCTCCAGCCCATCGCGACGGCGCGCCGAGAGCATCACGCGCGCACCTATCTCCAGCAGCTGGCGTGCGGTCTCTGCGCCGATGCCGGTCGAGGCGCCGATCACCCAGACGCGCTGGTCTTGCCATGACGTGATGCGCGGATTCATGGACGCTTCGTGAACGATAGCGTGACCGAGCCTAGCCCCACGCCGAACTTGCTCATGCTGGTGCGGTTCAGCATCACGCGCCCGTCGACGAGGAACATCCAGTCATCCATGGTCATGTGATACACGGTGCCATCGACCGGCAGCGCGAGCACATATTTCAGATTGAAGGCATTGCCGGCGGTGTTGCCGATGGCCTCGCCGACGACATCGCCGGCGGTACCGATGTAGGTATTCTTGCCGGTCTTGCGCAGGGTCCAGACGCGCCGGTCTTTCGTTCCATCGGAATAGCTGAAGTCTTCCTCGAAGGTGCCGACGTCGCCATCCCAGCGGCATTTCATCAGCACCGTGAAGCGCTTGACGACCTTGCCCGATCTATCCTGGAACATGCCCCAGGCGTCAAGCGTGCCGTTGAAATAGTCCTGCAGTTCGAGCGCCGGTTTTTCTGCGGCATAGCTGGCCGGTTCCGGTGCGCTGGCACAGGCGCCGAGCAAGAGTGTGAAGGCCAGCGTGGCCAGTAATTTCATGATGTGCATACGGGTTTCCTTCATTTTATAAGTCGCGCAAAGGTGCGCGCCAGACGATCAGTGCCGCCACGATTTTCAGCAGGCAGGGTACGACGGCATACGCGAGCAGCAGCGCCTGCATTGCGCCGGCGTCAACAACGCCCGGCGTATAACCGAGACGCTGCAAGAGCGGCAGACTGATGCCGGCCGCGAGCGCGAGATTCATTTTCGTGGCCCAGTTCCAGGCGCCGAAATACGCGCCCTCGCGCTGGCCGCTGTGGCCGGCGTTAGCGATGACGGCGGTCAGCAGCGCCGGTGGTAAGGCCAGGTCCGCGCCCAGCGCCACACCGGACAACATGCAGATCACGCCAAAGCCGGTGGCTGCGCCACTGTCCAGTACCAATACCCAGATGAAGGCCAGCACCGCCACCAGCATGCCGATCAGCCAGGCGCGCGCTTCACCATGACGTTTCGCCAGCATGACCCATAGTGGCATGCTGGTAGCCGCAGCGACAAAATACAGCAGCAGGAACAGGCCGCTGTAATGGGCGAGCTGCAAATAATCCTTGGCAAAAAACAGGAACAGCGTGGCCGGAATCGCGGCGGCGACGCCATTGACCACGAAGGCGGTAAATAGCCAGCGAAAGCGCCGGCCGCGGAAGGGCATCATCAATGCCGCCAAGCCTTCAGACTTGGGTGCGACCAACTTGGCCAGAACCGGCCGGTCCGCCAGCCGCAGTAGCACGATCGCGGAAAGAAACAGCATCAGGATAAACACGGGCGACAGCCAGCCCGGCGCCAGCGTCTGCTGCATGCCGGCCGCGAGGATCACGCCGGCGAGGCCGCAGGCTTCGCGCGCAGCCGTCAGGCGCGAGCGCTGGCTGACGGCTTGCGTCAAGGCGGCGCCCCAGCTTTGATGCGCAATGCTGGCGAGGCTGAAGCCGGTGTAGGTCAACATCAGCGTAAGCAGGAACCACCCCATAGGCATCGCCCGGGCAAACTCCGGCGGCTGGAACAAGCCATGAAAACCGAAGGCCAGCAGCGGTAGCGACAGCAGCACCGGCTGCTGGAAGCCACCCTTGGCCTTGCTATGGTCTATCCACCAGCCGATGGCCGGATCGATGAAGGCATCGAGTACGCGTGCCAGCAGCAGGGCGACACCGATGGCCGACAGCGACAGGCCGAAATGCTCCGCATAAAACTGCGGCACATAGACATAAATCGGCAAGGCTACCAGCGCCAGCGGCAAGCCGAACAAGCCATAGGCAAACAGGCTGGTGCGCGAGAGGGCGTTCATGGAGTGCCCAGCAAGGCTTTACGCAGTTCCGGTGCCGAAGTTTTCGGATCGAGCCAGATGGCGAAGAAGGCCTGTGCGAATTGGGGATCGTTGATCTCGCCTTGCAGTTTGCCGTTTAAATAAAAGCGTGCGCCCTGTCCGGGGCGGAAGATGCCGGTCAGGTGATCGCCTTCTGCGACATCGGGAAACAGCCGCGTCATACCGGCCAGCCAGGCGGTGCGTTGTGTCTCGCTGCCGAGTCCGAGTTTGCTGATTTCATCGCGGCTGGCCTCGGCAATCTTTGCACCGTTCAAATTGCGCGCATAGTGCAGGTCCAGCGCAAAGGTCGCGTCGCTGCGGTAACCCGCTTCGCCGACCCACAGCTGGGCGGCATAAATCTTCAGGCCAAACCAGCGGTAATTGCCTTCGCCGGCGAGTCGCGCCGCAGGAATTTCGGCGGCTATGTGCGGTGCGGCGGCGAACACCGGCGCGCCCATCAGCAGCGCCCACAAGAGCGAGCACAGCATCAGCCAGGCTCGCAGGGGTGTCATATTTTTTGCAGCGTGAAGTGCGCCACATCGATACTGCCGGCGCGAAAACCACCTTCGCAATACGCGAGATAGAAATCCCAGGTGCGCTGGAAGCGTTCATCGAAACCTTGCGCCTTGACCTGCGCCAGCTGTTCGCGAAACGCCACGCGCCATTCTGCCAGCGTGCGTGCATAGTCGAGTCCGAACATGAACTGATCCGTCACGCGCAGGCCATGTTGCTCGGCGTGGCGGCGGAAGACCTCCGGCGAAGGCAGCATCCCGCCCGGGAAAATATATTGCTGGATGAAGTCGGTGCCAACGCGGTAACGTTCGAACAAGGCGTCGTCAATGACGATAGTCTGCACGCAGGCGCGTCCGCCGCTTTTCAGGTTACGTGCGATGCATTCGAAGTAACTCGGCCAGAAGGCTTCGCCGACGGCTTCGAACATTTCAATCGAGGCGATCGCATCGAATTGGCCATCCATGTCGCGATAGTCTTGCAGGCGCAGATCAGCCTGCTCAGCCAGACCCGCATTAGCCAGACGCTGATTCGCATAACTCAACTGCTCGGTCGACAGCGTCAGGCCCGTCACATGGGCACCGGCCTGGCGCGCCGCGAGTTCGGCAAAGCCGCCCCAGCCGCAGCCAATTTCAAGGATGCGCGCGCCAGTGCCGACTTCCAGCTGATCGAGGATACGCTGGTATTTCGCCATCTGTGCCGACTGCAGGCTTTGCGCCGCGCCCTCATTGAACAGCGCGCTCGAATACGTCATCGAAGGGTCCAGCCACATCGTGTAAAACGCATTGCCGATGTCGTAATGCGCATGGATATTCTTGCGGCTGCCGGCGCGTGTATTGCGATTGAACAGGTGTTTGACGCGATACAGCAGATTGCCCCACCAGGTGCCGTAAATGAGCGACTCGGCTGCCTTGCGGTTACGGATGAACAGTGCGATCAAGCCTTGCAGATTGTCCGTCGCCCAGTCGCCGGCGATATAGGTTTCGGCAAAGCCAATGTCGCCCGACTTGATTACAGCCGCGGCAATATTCCAATTATGCAGCACCAGGCCGACCGGATGCGAGCCATCGCCGAACAAGAGAGACTGGCCATCGGGCAGGTCCAGGCGCAGCGCGCCGTCTTGCAGCTTGTGCAGCATTTGCAGGATCAGCTTCATTTGGCGCGGCATGGCGCCTGCAGGTTTTACGTGATCCAGTGAATTTGTTCTTGTTATTGTCATCGGGTGATCTCGGTGGAAGGCAATGCCGGTTTAGTGAAGAAGGGGACGCGTTTGCGCCACAGGCGCAGCGCTTGCAGATGAATTTTTACGATGACGCCCAGCGTCATCAATGGGTACAGGAAAAAGGCTCTCAGCACCGTGCGCGTCGTGATCGCGGCGCTGACGCCGGCGACGCTGGTATTGATCAGCAGTCCCTGCGTATCGTCATGGTCAATGCGCGCGACCGTGTGTTCAGCCATCTCGCCATTGGTCTCGCGCAGGCTGCGCAGGAAGCGGAAGCGGTAACCGCCTTCGATCGCGCAAAACGGCGAGACATGGAAGACTTTACGCGCGCTCAGTTCGACGCCATTGGCAATGCTGCCGCCGGTATCGAGCAGGTAGCAATGGCGTTCGCCGAAGGTATTGCGCACTTCGCACAGCACGGCGCGCAGGGCGCCGTCGGGCCGGTGGCAAAACCAGAACGCGACGGGATTGAAGACATAGCCGAGCACGCGCGGGAAAGCTTGCAGCCAGATTTCACCGGTGGCGTCGTGGATGCCTTCGGCTTGCAGCAGCTGGTCGATCCACGGCAGCAGCGCACCCTGGCCATCGCCGTGGTCGCGCTCGTGGAAAGACAACAAATTGAAACGGTTCAGTGAAAACAGCGCAGGAAATCTCGGTGCGCTGCGTTGTATGGAACGCAGCGGCAGGCGCATGAAATACACGCCGTAATCGAACTTGTGCTCGACAGGACGCAGGCGTGTGTGATGGACTTTGCCGAAGCAAATTTGCGCAGTCGCCGGCGTCGTCGCGACGCCGATTTCAGTATCAGGCCGCTGCACGTAATGTTGCCTGTTCCGACACAGTGTGCAGGATCGCCTCAGCCACGGCCAGTCCCGACTTCAGGCCATCTTCATGGAAGCCATATCCGGTCCACGCGCCGGCGAACCAGGTCCGCATGGTTCCCTGGATTTCCGGAAGGCGGGTTTGCGCATGGATGGCGGCGTGATCGAAGACCGGATGTGCATAATCGTATTCGCCCAGTATCAATGCCGGTGCCGGTTCATCAATGGGATTCAGTGACACGATCACAGGCGTGGTAAAAGGCAGCGGCTGCAGCTGGTTCAGCAGGTAGTGCACACAGACGCGCGGCTCGCGGCTGTTCTCACTCTGGTAATTCCAGGCGGACCAGGCTTTGCGCTGCTGCGGCAGGCAGCTGGCATCGGTATGCAACACCGCACGATTGGGCTGGTAGCCGACGGCGCCGAGGATGCTGCGCTCAGCGGAGGACGCATCGCTGAGCATGGCCAGGCTCTGGTCGCTGTGCGCGGCCAGCACGACGTGGTCGAAATTTTCGATGCCGAGGCGGCTTTCGACTTGTACTTCATTGATGTCCTCATGGCGTACACGGCGAATCGAGCGCACCGGCGCATGCAGATGCTTGTCCGGAATCGCCGCCAGCATCTTGTCGACGTAATGCCGCGCGCCGCCGGTGACGGTACGCCATTGCGGCCGGTCATTGACTTGCAGCAGGCCGTGGTTATGACAGAAGCGCACGAAGGTCGCCACCGGAAAGGCCAGCATTTGCGCCGTTGGACAAGACCAGATGCAGCCGGCCATGGGTAGCAGATACCAGTCGCGGAATTCATCGCTGTAGCGGTGTTTTTTGAGAAAGTCGCCGAGCGAATCTTCGGCGTCCGCGGCGCCGGCGACGGCCAGTGCCGTGCTTTGTTTGTTAAAGCGCAAGACATCGCGCAACATGCGCAAAAAACGCGGGCTGAGCAAATTGCGTCGCTGTGCAAAGACCGTATCGAGATTCGCGCCGGCCCATTCGAGCGTGCGCCCGCCCAGCGGCAGCTTCACGGAAAACGACATGTCGGTGCTGCTGGTATCGATATCGAGTTCGTCGAACAGGCGGATCAGGTTTGGATAAGTCTTGTGATTGAAGACGAGGAAGCCGGTATCGACGCCATAGGTCTTGCCGTCTAGCGTGACGTCGACAGTATGCGTATGTCCACCGAAATAATCATTTGCTTCGAGCAAAGTGACGCGGTGGCCAGCCTGTGACAGGCGATACGCGCACGATAAGCCGGAAATTCCGGATCCGACGACGGCAATCTTCATGGTACTGCGCTCCTATTTATTGCCTTATTTTAAGGGAATAAATTATGTCGCGTATCCAGCTGGAAATAAATGTCTGCGTCGAGCCAGAGTAGTGGATCAAATCCGCTGACAAATTGATCAGGAATCAAAAATGAGGCAGCGGGATTACTACTCGCGCCTTAGTAGCAGAACGAGTGACAGCGCTGCAAACAGTGCGCCTGCATAGAAGGTCGTCGCCGCACCGAATTGATCCCACAGTACGCCGGCGATGGCGCTGGCGAGCAGCATGGCGATGCCGGCGGCCAGATTGAACAGTCCGTAGGCCGTGCCGCGCAGCTCCGCCGGCGCCGTGCCGGCAATCATCGCCGCCAGCAAACCTTGGGTCGCGGCCATGTGCAGTCCCTACAGGATCACGCTATCTTGACGATCAAGGCGGTCGACTCGGCAATACCCTCGATCAGGCCGACCGTGGTCGCACTGAGGCCTAGTGTCGTGACCATGAACAAGGGCAGCAGCGTGTGGATCATTTCCGATGAAACATCCATGAGCAGGCTGACAAAGCCGAGCAGCCAGACAGTGCGGGGGATGCGATTGGCTGGTGCGGACGCAGGATGGTTGGGCATGGTGAAAATTGCAATGAAAAAATTTACGGTAATGCCACAGTGTAGCAATGTTATTTCGCACTTCTTTGGCCTGAATGCATATGTGGGCGCCGATCCGGCTGTAAATAAGCTGCAAGCCGCTTATCTTGGTAAAATCAGCGAGTTGATTTATTTTCGAGAGAACGTATGCTGTATCCAGAATTGTTTAAATCGCTCGAGCAAGTCCGTTGGGACATGGAGAAGGACATTCCATGGGCAAGTTTCGATGCGTCGATGTTGACCGATGAGCAAGCGCAAACGATCAGGATGAACGCGATCACCGAATGGTCGGCTTTGCCTGCGACGGAAATGTTCTTGCGCGATAACCGTGACGACAGTGATTTTTCGGCCTTCATGTCAGTCTGGTTTTTCGAAGAGCAGAAGCATTCGCTGGTCTTGATGGAATACCTGCGCCGCTTCCGTCCCGATCTCGTGCCGACCGAAGAAGAATTGCATAACGTGCGCTTCGAATTCGATCCGGCGCCGAAGCTGGAAACACTGATGCTGCATTTTTGCGGCGAGATTCGCCTGAATCACTGGTATCGCTGCGCCTCTGACTGGCACACGGAACCGGTCATCAAGCAGATCTACAAGATCATCAGCCAGGATGAAGCACGCCATGGCGGTGCTTATCTGCGCTACATGAAGAAGGCGCTGAATATCTCCGGCGACGCGGCGCGCTCGGCATTTTCAAAGATCGGCGTCCTGATGGCCTCGGCCCGGCGCACGGAAAAGCCGCTGCATCCAACCAATCTGCATGTGAACAAGGCCCTGTTCCCGAACGATACCGTGCAGTCGCGCCTGCCGGATCCGGAATGGCTTGAAGCCTGGCTGGATACGCAGATCAAGTTCGATGGCGAATGGGAAAAGAAAGTCATCGACCGCATCCTGCACAATATGTCGCTGCTGTTCGAGCGCACCTTCGTCACGGTGCAAGACCTGAACCGCTATCGCAAGGAAGCGACTGCGCGACTGGCGCCAGCGCCGACGCCAGCGTCTGCGTGAACCAGCACTTCCGACTGAAGTAATTTTCAAAGCCGCCCGCTCAAGGGGCGGCTTTTTTACGCCCATGCCCAATTTCGAACAAAAAATCTGCCCCCGCGCCACGCTCACCGAGCGCGTCGCCGCCTTGCCCAAGCCGGTCGTGCTGACCAATGGCGTTTTCGATCTGCTGCATCGCGGCCATGTCACTTATCTGGCACAGGCGCGCGCTCTCGGTGCCTCACTCGTCGTGGCGGTCAATACCGATGCCTCGGTCAAACGTCTGGGCAAGGGCGATGACCGGCCGCTGAACCAGTGCGCGGACCGCATGGCAGTGCTGGCGGCGCTGGAATCAGTCAGTCTGGTCGTGGATTTTGAGGAGGATACGGCGCTGGAAGTCTTGCTGGCGGCGCATCCGGACATTTACGCCAAGGGCGGTGACTATCAGATGGATGCGATTCCGGAAGGCCAGGCCATCCTCGCTTACGGTGGCCAGGCCATTGCCATCGATTTCGAGCATGACCGCTCGACGACGAAATTATTGAACAAGGTGCGCGAGCACGGCTGAAGCCTGCATGCCCGTGTGCGCCCTGTGCAAGGGCGCATCTCGCTTAATTAATGCTGGTGATCGTGCTCGGCTGGCATAGCTGCCGCAGCTTCGGCCTTTGGTTTAGGCGCGTCGACCGAGACTGACACTTCCAGCGGGCCGAATTTTTCAAATACCAGCGTCATCGGGAATTTATCGCCCGCCTTCAATTCCTTTGTCAATCCCAGTAACATCAGGTGATAGCCATCGCCGGGTTTCATCGAGATTTTCGCGCCGGGCGCGAGCTCAATCGCCTTCACTTCGCGCATGCGCATGACATTGTTGTCCATGCTCATGGTGTGGATTTCGACGGACTTTGCCACCGGTGAGGACGCCCCCACGAGTTTGTCGCCCGCCTTGCCGGCATTGTCGAGGCCGATGTAGGCCGCTGCAGCAGGCTGGCCCGGCACGGTCGCGCGTGCATGCGGATGGGCGATGGCGATGTCGCCGGCCTTGTATTCATGGGAAAGCGCCGCGCCCGAGAGCAGCATGGACAAGGAGAACAGCGAGACGGTACGTAAGGACATGATGATTCCTGAAAAAACGAACATTAATCGAGAAGTATAGCCGCGCGCTGAGTTACGCGCCGCCGGCAAAGCCATTCTGGCGCCATGCCTCAAAGACAACGACCGCCACAGTATTGGATAAATTCAGGCTGCGATTATCGGGGCGCATCGGCAGACGGATTCTTTGGCTGGTCGGGAAGGACTCGCGCAGGGAGGCAACCATGCCCTTCGTTTCTGAACCGAACACGAAATAATCGCCGGGCTGGAAGCTGACCTGCGCAAACGGTGTTGATCCATGTGTGGTCATGGCGAACATACGCGCAGGATCCGGCGCTTCGCTGGCCATGAAGCTGTCCCAGTCCGGATGAACCTTCATCGTTGCATAATCGTGATAATCGAGTCCGGCGCGCTTCATCTTTGCATGATCGAGCGGGAAGCCGAGCGGCTCGATCAGATGCAATTGCGCGCCGGTGTTAGCGCACAGGCGGATGATATTGCCAGTGTTCGGCGGGATTTCGGGTTCGACCAGTACGACGTGAAACAAAAAGTTCTCCTAAATTTTACTTCGGCAGTGCCCGGGCGAATTCGAGATTCGTGAGCTGTGCAGCGCTGCCGAAGTTTAATGCAAGTACGAGACGCATGCCGGTCGAGTGAGCGACGGCTGCCGCGGCGGCAACACCTGCGCAGGATATGGCCGGTGTTTGAAGCCGTCCGATTCGGACAGGACGGATTCATGCCAACGTGATCATCATAAGACCATTACTTTGGCAGGGTTCGGGCAAACACGAGATTCGTCACCCGCGCGGCGCCATGATGTTTTAACAGGGCCGCCAGCGCATTTAGCGTCGCCCCGGTCGTAATGACGTCATCGACCACGCCCACATGCTGGCCGCGCACATCGGCATCAGCCGCCAGGCAAAACGCGTCCTGCATATTATGCTGGCGCTCACGCGGATGGAGCAGGGCTTGCGCGGCAGTTTCCTTTTCACGCAGGACTAGTCTGGTCGCTAATGTGATGCCTAGACTGGCTGTCAGGGGCCGCGCGATTTCTAGCGCCTGATTGAAGCCGCGTGACCGCAGTCGCTGTGCGCCGAGCGGCACTGCCACGAGCAGCGTGGGCAGCTTCTGGCGTTGGTCCTGCAGCAGGGCATCGCGCAGCAGTCGTGCAAACAGCGGCGCGAGCGCGAGCTGGCCGCCAAATTTTAATGCCAGTACCAGCTGATCGATGGGCGCACTGTAATCCGTGGCGACGATGGTCGCATCAAACGCTGGCGACTGCTGCAGACAGGCGCCGCAGCGCGTCTTAATGCCGTTCGTCTGCGGCAGCGGCAGTGCACACTGGCCGCAGCGCGCCGTTTGTCCATGAAAAAATTGCCGCTCGCAGTCGGCGCACAAGGCGGCATCGGCCGTCACGCCGCACAGGGCGCATGAGGAGGGTAGAGCGGGCAGGGCGCTTTGCAGCTGCGCGAGCAGGCGGCGCGCCAGTAACTGCAGTCGTCCCGGCATGGTCAGCGATCAAACGTGTAAACTAGACAGGATTATCTCATTCGATCCGGAATCCGCTGCGTGTCCTCTTCTACTCTGCCCCCCGATACAACATCGAGCGCCAAATTCAGCGCGGCGATCGACTTGCAGCGCGTACGAAAGCTGTTTTCCAAGCCAGAGCAGGTGCGTGAATCGCAATTCCTGCGCCGTGAAATTGCTTCGCGTATGCATGAGCGACTGGCTTTGGTCAAATTGGCACCGCAGCAGGTACTTGATGCTGGCTGCGGCGAAGGCGCCGATCTCGCGTTGCTGCAGCAGAATTATCTTGATGCGCATGTGATCGGCCTAGATGCCGCGCCGGCCATGCTCGATGTCGCCGCCGGTCAGCAGGATCATGCGCGCTCGGCGCTGAACCGGCTGTTCTCGAAATGGCTGCCGGGCAGCCGCACGAAGCTGCGCCAGGACCTCGTCTGCGGCGATTTTGCGCAATTGCCGTTCAAGCCCAATGCGTTCGATCTGGTCTGGTCGAATCTCGCCATGCACTGGCATCCACAGCCGGACCGTCTGTTCGCCGAATGGCGGCGCGTCCTTAAAGTTGACGGTTTGCTCATGTTCTCCTGTTTTGGACCGGACACCTTCAAGCAATTACGCGCGGCCTTCGCCGAAGCCGACCTCGATGAGCATGCGCTGCCCTTCGTGGATATGCATGACTTTGGCGACATGCTCGTGAATGCCGGCTTTTCGACGCCGGTGATGGATATGGAAATCATTACCGTCACTTATGACTCGGTCGCCAAGCTCATGGCCGATGTGCGCGCCTGGGGCGGTAACCCGCTGCGGTCCCGCCGCCAGTCGCTGATGGGCCGTGCCGCGCTCGGGCGCGTCGCCGCCGCCTTGCAAAAAATGCAGGATGCGGAGGGACGCATCCCGCTGACATTTGAAGTCATTTACGGCCATGCCTTCCGGCCTGCACCGCGCAAGACGGCCAGCGGGGAGTCGATCATCCGTTTCGACCTGCCTAAAAAATAGGCAGAAGAATCGCACTTATCTTTGGCTGCATACGCTAAATACGCGGTCGTACGCCTGCTTTAAGCTTGATGTCGCTATTCTTTCCGCTATATAATCCGCCAGTTATGCGCAGGGAGAATGCATACCTGCGCCGCGCGTTGGCGTCAGCAGCAGCATTCAAATGCTGTGCGTCAGGCAAGAAATTCGCTGGCACGGCATAATGTACCCCCAGCGCCAAAATCGGCGGCATTGAAGTACCAATAGACATTAAAGAGGCGATGCACGGTGCTGTATGCACCCTGACTCGCTCTGATTAAGCAGAATTATTATTTTGGGCTTTTGAGGAAATTATGAAATATGCGAAGCGCCTTCAGTCGTTGACGCTCGGAGCCATGCTCCTGGCGGCAGGCTTGCCCTCATGGGCGGTGGTCGATAGTCAGGGTGGCCCTGGCGTTCGCCAGTTAAACCTGCAAACTCCGGTAACCCAGATTGCACAGCAAATCTATTCGATCCATACGCTGATGCTGATCATCTGTTTGGTGATCTTCGTCGCCGTGTTCGGCGTGATGTTCTATTCGATTTTGAAACATCGTAAATCGCTGGGCCACAAGCCAGCGACTTTCCACGAAAGCACGGCTGTCGAGATCGCATGGACCGTTGTACCATTCCTGATCGTCATCGGTATGGCGCTGCCAGCGACCAAAACGGTCGTGGCGATGAAAGATACCTCGAACGCCGACATCACCATCAAGGCGACCGGCATGCAGTGGAAATGGGGCTACGACTACCTCAAGGGTGAAGGCGAAGGCATCAATTTCCTGCAAACCCTGGCCACGCCAGCAGCACAGGTCACCGATCCGACCCTGGTCAAGAATGAGAACTACCTGATCGAAGTCGACAATGAACTGGTCGTGCCGGTCAATAAAAAGGTCCGCATCGTGACCACGGCCAATGACGTGATTCACGCATGGGCAGTGCCGTCTTTCGGTGTGAAGCAGGATGCGATTCCCGGCTTCGTGCGTGATACCTGGTTCAAGGCCGAGAAAATCGGTACTTACCGCGGTCAATGTTCCGAGCTCTGCGGTAAAGACCATGCCTTCATGCCTATCGTCGTCAAAGTCGTCAGTGCTGACGATTACACGAAATGGGTCGATGGCAAGAAAAAAGAAATGGCCGCATTGGCCGATGATCCAGCCAAAGTCTGGACGATCGATGAATTGAAAACCCGTGGTGAAAAAGTCTACACAGCCAATTGCGCAGCCTGCCATCAGGCGACCGGCAAGGGCGTGCCAGGTGCCTTCCCTGCATTGGACGGCTCCGCTGTCGTGAATGGCCCGAAAGATGGTCAGATCAATATTCTCCTGAACGGCAAGAACGCCATGCCTTCATGGAAAGCCGTTTTGTCGGATACGGAAATTGCTGCTGTGATTACCTTCACGCGTAATAACTGGTCCAACAAGGCCGCGGAAAATATTGTTCAACCGGCCGAAGTGCTGGCTGCACGCAAGTAAATTCAGAATTGCGGAACCGGGTAGCGCGTCGCGCTGGTCGGTCCCCAACATTTAAAAAAGTTTGGAGCTTCCAATGAGCACAACGACAATCGATCACGCACACGGTCACGCACACGGTCACGACGACCATGCGCATGGTCATCCCCATGGCTGGCAGCGCTGGCTGTTCGCAACGAACCACAAGGATATCGGTACGCTGTACCTGTGGTTCTCGTTCATCATGCTGCTGTCTGGCGGTGTACTGGCGATGGGCATTCGTGCCGAGCTGTTCCAGCCGGGCCTGCAATTCTTCAAGCCGGAATTCTTTAATCAGCTGACCACGATGCATGGCCTGATTATGGTGTTCGGCGCGATCATGCCGGCATTCGTTGGCTTCGCTAACTGGATGATCCCGCTGCAGATCGGTGCTTCCGACATGGCTTTCGCACGGATGAATAACTTCTCATTCTGGCTCCTGCCACCGGCAGCCTTGTTGCTGGCGACATCATTCCTGGTGCCTGGCGGCGCGACTGCTGCAGGCTGGACGCTGTATGCACCACTGTCGACGCAGATGGGTATCGGTATGGACATGGGTATTTTCGCCATGCACATCATGGGCGCCTCGTCGATCATGGGTTCGATCAACATCATCACGACCATCCTGAACATGCGCGCGCCAGGCATGACTTTGATGAAGATGCCAATGTTCTGCTGGACCTGGCTGATTACTGCCTACCTGCTCATCGCTGTGATGCCAGTGTTGGCCGGCGCGATCACGATGACTTTGACTGACCGTCATTTCGGTACGTCCTTCTTCAATGCTGCCGGCGGCGGTGACCCGGTCATGTACCAGCACATTTTCTGGTTCTTCGGTCATCCTGAGGTGTACATCATGATTCTGCCGGCGTTCGGCATCGTCTCGCACATCATTCCTACTTTCGCACGCAAGCAATTGTTCGGCTACGCATCGATGGTGTATGCAACATCGTCCATCGCGATTCTGTCCTTCATCGTCTGGGCGCATCACATGTTTGCCACTGGTATGCCAGTAACAGCGCAATTGTTCTTCATGTACGCCACGATGCTGATCGCGATCCCGACCGGCGTGAAAGTGTTCAACTGGATTGCCACGATGTGGCGCGGTTCGATGACGTTTGAGACGCCAATGCTGTTCGCTGTCGGCTTCATCTTCGTGTTCACCATGGGCGGCTTCACCGGCCTGATCCTGGCGGTGACACCGATCGACATCCAGCTGCAAGATACGTACTACGTCGTCGCCCACTTCCACTATGTGCTGGTCGCAGGTTCGCTGTTCGCGCTGTTCGCCGGTTACTACTACTGGGGTCCAAAGTGGACTGGCTACATGTACAACGAAACACGCGGCAAGATCCATTTCTGGGCATCGCTGATCTCGTTCAACGTAACCTTCTTCCCGATGCACTTCCTGGGTCTGGCTGGTATGCCACGTCGTTATGCTGACTATCCTGCGCAGTTCACGGACTTCAACATGATCGCGTCGATCGGTGGCTTCGCCTTCGGTCTGTGCCAGGTGTACTTCCTGTTCTTCGTGGTCCTGCCATCGATTAAGGGCGGCATCAAAGCACCGGCTTCACCATGGGAAGGCGCTGAAGGCCTGGAGTGGACAGTGCCTAGCCCTGCGCCATTCCATACATTCGAAACACCGCCGACAGTCAAGTAATTGCATGACACTCGCGATCGGCTGATGCCGGTCGCGACGGCACATTGAGAGAGATTTATGACTGCGCCGAAAAAGCCGAACAATTTGAAAACCGGGTTGATCCTGGCGTCTGCCGCCTTACTTTTCTTTGTCGGTATTTTCGTTAATCGCATCTGGTTCGCCTGACGCGATGGACGATAAGGAAGCGGGTATTCTGGGCAAGCTCAACGGCCAAATGTTGGGTAAGCTCATCGTAGTGGCAGTGCTGATGTTTGGTTTTGGTTATGCGCTGGTGCCGATTTATAAGCAGATCTGCGAGCTGACCGGAATTAACTTCCTCACGCCTAAAGATATTACTGTTGAGGCGATCTCGAATTCCCAGATCGACAAGACGCGCACGCTGACGATCGAGTTTGACGCGAATTCGCAGGGGCCTTGGCGTTTCCGTCCGACCGTCAACAGCTTGCAGGTGCATCCGGGCGAAATGGCCACGATCGTGTATGAAGTCGTCAATACGCAGTCGCGCAGTGTCGACGCGCAGGCAATACCGAGTTATGCGCCGCAGCAGGCGGAAAAGTATTTCAAGAAGGTTGAATGTTTCTGCTTCCGTCAGCAAACGCTGGCGCCGAATCAGGCAAAGCAGATGCCGGTCGTGTTTTATGTCGATCCGGCCTTGCCGCGCGATGTGAAAGTTATTACCCTGTCGTACACGTTTTTTGAAATTGCCGGGAAGGCGAAAGTCGCCGGGCAAGGAGCTGGTCCCAATGGATGATCTGAAAGAGGCAAGCCAGCGCAAGATGTCATTTTTCGCGACGCTGCGCGCGGTGTTCTGGTCGTTTTTTGGTGTGCGTAAGAAAAGCGATTATGAACAGGATGCAGCCCAGCTTAATCCGCTGCATGTAGCAATTGCCGGTGTGATCGGTGCAGCCATTTTTATCACGGTGCTTTTGACGATTGTCAAAACCGTCGTGGCTAAGTAACTAGAATTATTTGCGTAACTATTTGAAATTTGTATCGGGAGATGGACATGAGTTCACAACACGCTAGCGCGCCGTATTATTTCGTACCGGGTCCCTCCAAGTGGCCAGTACTGTGCGGTGCTTCGCTGCTCTTGACGATGGCAGGCGCTTCGGCTTGGGTTAATGGTATCGCCTGGGGCATGTATGCCAATCTGCTGGGTATCGCCAGCGCAGTCTTTATCCTCTTCAGCTGGTTTGGCGAAGCGTTCGGCGAGTCCGAAGGCGGCCTGTACAACAAACGTATCGATGTGTCTTTCCGCTGGAGCATGAGCTTCTTCATTTTCTCGGAAGTGATGTTCTTTGCCGGCTTCTTCGGCGCGCTGTTTTATGCCCGTAGTATTTCGATGCCGTGGCTGGCTGACCTGGACCACAAATTCATCTGGCCTGAATACGCTGGTATCTGGGGCACAGGCGGTCCTGCCGGCACGATCGAGAAATTCGCGACCATGGGTCCGTTCCCGATCCCGACCATCAACACCGCTTTGCTGCTGACATCGGGCGTGACACTGACGATCGCACATCACGCCTTGCTCAAGGGCCTGCGCGGTAAGACAGCCTTCTGGCTGGCAGCGACGATTCTGCTTGGCGCAGTGTTCATGGGCTTCCAGGCTTATGAGTACAGCCATGCCTACAGCGAACTGAACCTGAAACTGACATCTGGCATTTACGGTTCGACTTTCTTCATGCTGACCGGCTTCCACGGTTTCCACGTCACGCTCGGCGCGATCATGCTGTCGGTCGTGTTGTATCGTGTGATGAAGGGTCACTTCACGCCTGAGCAGCATTTCGGCTTTGAAGGCGCTGCCTGGTACTGGCATTTTGTCGACGTCGTCTGGCTCGGTCTGTACGTCGTGGTGTACTGGCTGTAAGTGCAGTACACATGAAAAAGCCGCACTTCGGTGCGGCTTTTTTACTGGAGCGACGGTTTTTAAAATCTTAGCCGCGGATGCCTGTGGGTTGGATCAAACCAAAGTAATTCGCCAGCAGGATCAGGATGAACAGCGTGATTGAAAAGCCTACGCGCAAGGCCAGCGCCTTGACTGTGCGTGAATCCTTGCCCCTGTCCTTCATTAAAAATACCAGCGCCGAAGCAAGGCTGCCGATGATCAGAATGAAGGCGATGGCGACAAGAATTTTCATGGTCTGCAGAGCGTCAGCCGACTTGATAGAATGCGTCGTGACTGACTGTAGTTTGAATAGAGTGACATTGTAATGCCAATCAGCTTAGGCTCGCGTTTCCGCTTCCGCCTCATCCCCTTTCTTGCTGTCGCCGTCGCAGTCGCCATCGGCGTGACTGCCGGTCAATGGCAGACCCGCCGCGGCGATGCGAAGCAGGCTATCGAAGCCTTGATGGCAGCGCGCGAAGTGGCCGCGCCGGTCATCATCGGCGATGCGCCATTGCAGCCGGACGCGGTCGAATATGCGCATGTCAAAGTACGCGGACAATTCGTCAGTGACTGGCCGCTGTTCCTGGATAACCGGCCGCAGCAGGGCAAGGCCGGTTTCTATGTCTTGATGCCGCTGAAGATCGAAGGCAGCGAGCGCCATGTGCTGGTCGCGCGCGGCTGGGCGCCGCGCAATCTGGCAGACCGGATGCGGCTGCCGGAATTTGTTACGCCGACGGCCATCGTGGAAATCGATGGTCTCGCACGCAAGAACACCGGGCATGTGATGCAGCTCGGTACGGCACCGAAGATTGCGCCGGGCGCGATACTACAAAACCTTGAAATTGAGGACTTCGCTGCAGCCAGTCATCTGACGCTGCAGCCTTTCATCCTCGAGCAACATCTGGACACCGCCGATGGTTTGGCGCGCGACTGGCCGCGCCCCTCCGGCGGTATTGAGAAACATCGCGGTTACGCCGTCCAGTGGTATGGACTGGCGCTGGCCGCCTTGCTGTTTTTTATTGTGACTGGATTTCGTCGTGAATCAAAATGAACAAAAATCGTCCGGCCGCTGGAAGCTGCTGCTGGTGTTGGCCGTTTGCGCCGCGCCGCTGGTGTTTTCGTATTTCACGTATTACGTGATCAAGCCGGAAAGTCGCAATAATTACGGTGCCCTGATCGACCCGCGCGATCATCCGATTCCGGCATTGGGCGCGACCATGCTTGATGGCGCGGCGACCGGACTGGAGCGTTTCCAAGGTAAATGGATCCTTATGCAAGTCGGCAGTGGCGACTGTGCTGCGGTGTGCCAGCGCCAGATGCTGGAAATGCGCCAGCTGCGCCTTATGCAAGGCAAGGAAATGGAGCGCATTGAACGGGTCTGGCTGATCACGGACCAGCAGCCCATCGATACGGTCCTGATGCGCGAATACGATGGCGTGACGATGTTGCGTGTCAAGCCGGACGTCTTGAAAGCCTGGCTGCCGGTCGAGGCTGCAACGACAGCTGCGGATCATATGTACATGATCGATCCGCTCGGACATCTCATGATGCGCTTCCCGAAAGACGCCGATCCGAACAAGGTCAAGAAAGATCTGGCCAAGCTGCTGAAAGCATCGGCGATCGGATGAGCCTCTTAATCAAACTCCATCCACCATGCTGATTCAACTCGCCATCACCGGCTTGCTCGTGGCCTTGCTGCCGCTGACGATCGTCTGGGTCTCCGGCGACGAGGATAAATTTCGCAAGCTGGCGCTGGTCACGGCCTTTCTTGCCTTCGACCTGATCCTCTTCGGTGGCTTCACGCGCCTGAGTGATTCCGGCCTCGGCTGCCCGGACTGGCCCGGCTGTTACGGGCAGGCCAATCCTTTCCAGGCCGATGTGCACATCGCTGCTGCGCAAGCATCGATGCCGACCGGTCCCGTGACAGTCGTGAAAGCATGGATCGAAATGCTGCATCGCTATTTTGCGATGGCAATTGGTGTGCTGATCACTTCGCTGGCGATCATCGCATGGCGGCGCTGGTGGCAGACGCCGCGTGATGCGCGGGCAGCCTTGACGGTCGCGCCCGCCTATCCGACTTTCCTGTTGGTCTATGTCTGTCTGGTCGGTGCGTTTGGCGCGCTGACGGTCACGCAAAAATTGCAGCCGATTTTTGTGACGGGGCATTTGCTGCTCGCGCTGGGCTTGTTCGCCTCACTGTCCTGGCTCGCCGCACGGCATAGCGCGCACGCGCCTGTGAGTCGCGCAGCGCTGGACTTGCGCACGCCCGGGCTGGTCGTGGCAGGCCTGCTCGTGATACAGCTCGCGCTCGGCGGCTGGGTCAGCACGAATTACGCGGCGCTAGCCTGTACTGAATTCCCTCTGTGTCACGGTGCCTTGGTGCCACCCATGGATTTCCAGCATGGCTTCACCTTGTGGCGTCAGCTCGGCATGACCGGTGACGGCGCTTACCTGCCATTCGATGCATTGACGGCCATCCATTGGGTGCATCGCAGCTTCGCTTTCGTCGTGGCTGCAGCGGTGCTGTGGCTGGCGCACAAGGCGCTGCATATTCAAGGTTTGCGCAAGACGGCGCGCTGGCTGATGATCGCCATCGGCCTGCAATTTGCGACCGGCATGCTGACGATCTTCCTGAAATGGCCGCTCGGGCTGGCGCTGGCGCACAATGGTGGCGCAGCGCTGTTGGTGCTCTTGCTGACCATGTTAAACTACAAGGCTAGACTTCCTGGCAAACCTGTACCGACCGCGTCTGCAAACACGCGCATGTCGACACCCTGACTCCCGATGACGACGCTGACAGCCACACCGAACCGTATTGCCCAGTACTGGGCCCTGACTAAACCGCGCGTAACGCAGCTGGCGGTGTTTTGTGCCGTGATCGGCATGTTCCTCGCCACGCCGACTTTGCCTGACATGAGAGTCGTGATCTACGCGACGATCGGTATCTGGCTTCTGGCCGGCGCCGCCTTTGCCGTGAATTGCCTGGTCGAGCGCGAAATTGATTCGCGCATGGCGCGCACTGCACGACGGCCGATGGCGCGCGGCGAAATTTCGGTATTGCAGACGCTGATCTTTTCCGGCGTAATCGGCGGCCTCGGCATGTGGATCCTGTATGCCTTCGTCAATCCGCTGACCGCCTGGCTGACGCTGGCGACTTTCGTCGGCTATGCGATCATTTACACCATCATCCTCAAGCCGGCCACGCCGCAAAACATCGTCATTGGCGGTCTCGCCGGCGCGATGCCGCCGGCATTGGGCTGGGCCGCGATCGCCAATGACGTGCCGATGCAGGCATGGATACTGGTGATGATCATCTTCGTCTGGACGCCGCCGCATTTCTGGGCGCTGGCCTTGTACCGTCGCGACGATTACGCGAAATCGGGTTTGCCGATGCTGCCGATCACGCACGGCCTGCCATTCACGCAATTCCATATCTGGCTGTACACGATCGCCCTGTTCGCCACGACGATGCTGCCGTATGCGGTGAAGATGAGCGGCCTGATCTATCTCTTCAGCGCGGTCGTGCTCGGGCTGATTTTCCTTGGCTATTCATGGCGCATCTACCGCGCCTACAATGACTTGCTGGCGCGGCGCACCTTCACGTATTCGATCATCTACCTGTCGCTGCTGTTCCTCGCCTTGCTCGTGGATCATTACCTGACCTTCTGAGGCATCATGCGCTCACTCAAATCCTTTTTTGTCCTGTTCGCCGCAGTCGCCCTGTTCGGCTGCGGTGACAAGGGCGTACAGCCCAAGCCCCAGGTCTTCAGCAATACCGACTTGACGGGTCTGCCGTATGCGAAGGACTTCGCGCTCAACGATCATCACGGCAAGCCGCGCACGCTCGCTGACTTCAAGGGCCGTGCCGTGGTCGTCTTCTTCGGCTATACGCAGTGTCCCGATGTCTGTCCGACGACGATGGCGGAAATGTCCGCCGTGATGCAGGCGCTCGGGCCGCAGGCGGACAAGGTGCAGGTATTGTTCGTGACGGTCGATCCGGAACGCGATACGCCGGAATTATTGTCGAAATATGTGCCGGCCTTCGATGCGCGTTTCCTCGGCATGTATGGCGACGCCGCGGCAACGGCGACGGTGGCCAAGGATTTCAAGATTTTCTACCTCAAGCAGCCGGGCAAGACGCCGGGCAGCTATACGATGGACCACACCGCCGGCAGCTATGTGTTCGATCCGCAGGGCCGTATTCGCCTGTTTATCCGGCACGGACAGGGTGCTGAGCCTATCGTGCATGACTTGAAGTTATTGCTCGAGTAAGCGGTCTGGTTCGCGATTAACGCTGTCTTGATTGCAGCGTGTGTCGCCTCAATTCCTGTCCTTGGTTCCAGATGAGGTCGCGCGTGCGTGGGCGAAAGCCGCATGTCGTGGCGCGCGTTTCGTCTGCGACCATTCTTCCAGCATGTCCCATTTGACCGCGTCGAGCTTCGCCAGCTGCGCCGCCTCGTCCGGATCGGGGCAGGCGAGTTCAATGCGATGGCCGCTGGGATCAAAGAAATAAATCGAATGGAAAATGCCGTGATCGGTCACGCCGAGTACATCCAAGCCATGCGCTTCGAGGTGCGCCTTAAATGCCAGAAGTTCGCCACGATCCTTGACCTTGAAGGCAATGTGCTGAACCCACAGCGGCGTGTTCGGGTCGCGTCCCATCGCCGGCTGTTCCGGCAGTTCGAAAAACGCCAGCACATTGCCCATGCCGGCATCCATGAAGACATGCATGTAAGGATCGAGCGCACCGGTCGACGGCACATGGTCTTCCGATAGTGCCAGCACGAAATCCATGTGCAGCATTTTTTGATACCAGAGAACGGTTTCTTTTGCGTCCTTGCAGCGATATGCGACATGGTGAATCCGGTCGATTTTCATGTTCATGCCTCCATGTCGAGTGCGCCGCGCTGGATCTGGTCACGTTCCAGCGATTCGAACAGGGCCTTGAAATTGCCCTCGCCAAAACCATCGTCACCTTCGCGCTGGATGAATTCAAAGAACACTGGACCGAGCTGGGTTTGCGAAAAGATTTGCAGCAGCAGGCGCGGTGTGCCGCCTGCGGTCGAACCGTCGAGCAGGATGCCGCGCGTTTGCAATTGGTCGACAGGCTGGCCATGGCCCGGCAGGCGGCCTTCAATCATGTCGTAGTAGCTCGCGCCCGGTGCGGTCATGAGCGGCACACCTGCTCGCGCCAGACTATCCACGGTAGCGAGCAAATCGTCGCAGATCAGGGCGATGTGCTGGATGCCCTCGCCATTGAATTTCATCAGGTATTCTTCGATCTGGCCGCCGCCCTGACGTGATTCTTCGTTGAGTGGAATGCGGATCTTGCCGTCCGGCGCGGTCAGCGCCTTTGAGGTCAGGCCGGTGTATTCACCCTTGATGTCAAAAAAGCGGATCTCCCGGAAATTGAACAGGCGCTCATAGAAATTTGCCCAGAAGGCCATGCGGCCGCGGTAGACATTGTGCGTCAGGTGGTCGATCAGTTTCAGGCCATGGCCGAGCGGATGGCGCTCGACGCCGTCGATGAAATTGAAGTCGATGTCATAGATGGATTTGCCGTCTTCATAGCGGTCGATCAGGTAGAGTGGCGCGCCGCCGATGCCCCGGATTGCCGGCAGGCGCAATTCCATCGGGCCGGTCGGGATGTCGATAGGCTGGGCGCCGAGTTCCAGCGCGCGCTTGTAGGCGAGGTGGGAGTCCTTGACGCGAAAAGCCATGCCGCAAGCCGATGGCCCATGTTCGGCGGCGAAGTAGCCAGCCAGGCTCTTGGGTTCGCGATTGATGATGAAGTTGATGTCGCCCTGGCGATACAGCACGACGTCCTTGGAGCGATGGCGTGCCACCAGTGTAAAGCCCATGCGCTCGAATATCGGCTCCAGCAAGTCCGGCGTGGGGGAGGCGAATTCGACGAATTCAAAGCCCATCAAGCCCATCGGATTTTCAAATAAATCAGCCATGGCAAATCTCCTCGAAATTTTTACGCTCGCATGATCGAACGTGATGGGACTTTGCAATAAGCCTGCCCCCTTCAGGCTCGAAATGCAAACTGTTTCAAAGCCAGGTTACGGGGACGAAAAAAAAGGCGCTCATGTAAGCATGAGCGCCTTTTTTTCAGTTACGCCTGTTCAGGCAAATGCTGCCAGCGTCCCCTTCATTTTCTTCAGGGCGACCGCTTCAATCTGGCGAATCCGCTCGGCCGACACGCCGAATTCATCGGCCAGCTCATGCAGTGTCGCACCGGAGCCATCGTCATTGGCCAGCCAGCGTGCCTCAACAATGCGGCGTGAGCGTGGATCCAGCTTTTCCAGCGCCGTCGTCAGGCCTTCGGTTTGCAGGCGGTCGTACTGCTGCGCTTCGAGCACCCGGGTCGGCTCATTGCGCTCGCTGGACAGATAAGCGATCGGTGCGAATTTATCATCATCATCATCGGTCGGCGCTTCGAGCGCGATATCGCGGCCGGACAAGCGGGTTTCCATTTCGATGACTTCTTCGCGCTTCACGTTCAGGGTCTTGGCCAGGCTTTCGACCTGGTCCGGCGTCATGGAATCGAGGCCTTCCTTGTGGCTGCGCAGGTTGAAGAACAGCTTGCGCTGCGCCTTCGTCGTTGCCACTTTCACGAGGCGCCAGTTTTTCAGGATGTACTCATGCATCTCGGCCTTGATCCAGTGCATCGCGTACGACACAAGGCGCACGCCCTGGTCCGGATCGAAGCGCTTCACGGCTTTCATCAAGCCGATATTGCCTTCCTGGATCAGGTCGGCGTGCGGCAGGCCATAACCGAGGTAGCCGCGCGCAATGGAGACGACCAGGCGCAGGTGCGACAAAACCAGAGATTGCGCGGCGGCGAGATCATTGCTGTCGCGCAGACGGGTCGCGAGCGAGATTTCTTCTTCGTGCGACAACATGGGAAGGCGATTGACTGCGGAAATATATGCGTCAATATTCCCGAGCGAACCCGAGAATCCGATATCAAACACCTTGTTTGCAGGTAACAGTGCGGTGGATGCGTTCATATTTTCTCCTTGCTTTCTATCTTGATACTGATCAGCGCTTAGGTAATTTCAGGGTATTTGCGATCTGACTTTTCAATATATTAGCACTCTCTTGCAAGGAGTGCTAATTTGCGTTTTGAATATGAAATAGTGCGGAAGATGCATCGTAGACCGGCCTTTAATTCCAAAGAGAAAAGGCGTGAGTTAGCGCAAAGGCCTCAATGTCCGGTATCGTATTGCCCAGCTTCGAGTCACTGAAGAAATCCACAATAAACAAAGGAATATCGATGCACATCGAGTCGCCCCGGCAGTTTTTACTTGATCTCTATGGCAGCGCCGTCGATGCCGTCAGTGCGGCGCATTGCCTGCCGGCGTATTTGCCGGCGCCGCCGACCAAGGGGCGCACGATCGTCATTGGCGCGGGCAAGGGGGCGGCCGCCATGGCGCAGGTGCTCGAGGCACATTGGCCTGCATCACTGTCGGGCTTGGTCGTGACACGCTATGGTCATGGCGCGCCATGCCAGCAGATCGAAGTCGTTGAAGCTGCGCATCCTGTCCCGGATGCAGCCGGACAAAATGCCGCGCAGCGTATCCTCGACCTCGTCGCGGGTCTCTCAGCTGACGATCTGGTGCTGTGCCTGATTTCAGGCGGCGGCTCTGCCTTGCTGGCTTTGCCGGCGGAGGGTATTGCGCTCGAACAGAAGCAGGCTGTAAATAAGGCATTGTTGAAGAGCGGCGCGACGATTTCGGAAATTAATTGCGTGCGTAAGCATCTGTCGGCCATCAAAGGCGGCCGGCTCGCGCTGGCCTGCGCCCCGGCACGGGTAGTGACGCTGCTGATCTCTGATGTGCCTGGCGATGATCCGAACATCGTCGCCAGCGGCCCGACCCTGCCGGACCCCGGCACCTGTGCCGAGGCGCTGGCGATTCTGCGTAAATACCAGATTGATGTACCCGCCAATATCGAGCAGCATCTGCAGTCAACCACAGCAGAAACGCCCAAGCCCGGCGATGTGCGCTTTGCGGCGAACCAATGCACCGTTATTGCGACCGCACAGATGGCACTGGAAGCAGCTGCGGCTGCCGCGCGAGCAGCCGGCATCACGCCCTACATCCTGTCGGACTCCATGGAAGGTGAAGCCCGCGACGTCGCGCTCGTGCATGCGGCGCTGGCGCGTCAAGTCAGCCTGCATGGTCAGCCTTTCAGCAAGCCTTGCGTACTTTTGTCGGGCGGCGAAACTACCGTCACCGTCAAGGGTCGTGGGCGAGGCGGCCGCAATGCCGAGTTCCTTCTGGCATTGGCCGTGGCCCTCGATGGTCAGGCCGGCATCCATGCGCTGGCCTGCGACACCGATGGCATCGATGGTTCCGAAGACAATGCCGGCGCCGTCAGCGGTCCCACTACCTTGGCTGACGCGGCGGCGCTCGGACTGTCGCCGCGCAAGCTGCTTGAGAACAATGATGCGTATTCGCTATTCAGCGCGCTGGGCGCCCTCATCGTCAGCGGGCCGACGCGCACGAATGTGAATGATTTTCGCGCCATCCTGATCGTCTGAGCGACGAAGCTGGCACGCCCGATTTTTGTGCGTGAAAATGCACTGTTAAAAGGCAAATATTTCCGGGCTCAATGAAATCAAGGACTTAACTTTCCCCATTTAAGGGCATAAAAATTGCTTAGCTGCACGGCAAATCAATTTTAATGCGCAATTATTGGGAGAAATAGTCTTGGATGCACTAAAAAATGGCGTCGATGCCTTGTTCATTATGCTCGGCGCAGTGATGATTCTGGCCATGCATGCCGGTTTCGCGTTTCTCGAACTCGGTACCGTACGCAAGAAAAACCAGGTCAATGCTCTCGTCAAAATCATTGCCGATTTTGCCGTGTCGACGATCGCCTACTTCTTCGTCGGCTACTACCTTGCTTATGGCGTGAGCTTCTTCGGCAGCGCAGAAACGCTGGTGGCGCGCAATGGCTTCGAGTTGGTGAAGTTCTTCTTCCTGCTGACCTTCGCGGCAGCGATTCCCGCCATCGTCTCCGGCGGCATTGCCGAGCGCGCGAAATTCCATCCGCAGCTGGTCGCCACTGGCCTATTGGTCGCGCTGATCTATCCATTCTTTGAAGGCATGGTCTGGAATGGCCGCTTTGGTTTTCAGGCCTGGCTCAAGCTGATGTTCGATGCCGAGTTCCATGACTTCGCCGGTTCGGTCGTCGTGCACGCCGTCGGTGGCTGGGTCGCCTTGCCGGCCGTATTGTTGCTGGGCGCACGACGCGGACGCTATTCGAAAGATGGCGCGATCGCCGCGCATCCACCGTCGAGCATTCCCTTTCTGGCGCTGGGTGCCTGGATACTCACGGTCGGCTGGTTCGGCTTCAATGTGATGAGCGCGCAAACGGTCGACAAGATGAATGGCCTCGTCGCCGTGAATTCCTTGATGGCGATGGTCGGCGGCACACTCGTGGCGCTGCTGATGGGTAAAAACGATCCCGGCTTTGTCTATAACGGTCCGCTCGCCGGACTGGTGGCAGTCTGCGCCGGCTCGGACCTGATGCATCCATTGGGTGCGCTCGTCACGGGCGGCATTGCCGGCGCGATATTCGTGTGGATGTTTACGCTCACACAAAACAAATGGAAGATCGACGATGTGCTCGGCGTGTGGCCCTTGCATGGATTGTGCGGCGCATGGGGCGGAATTGCAGCGGGACTTTTCGGCCTGCAGTCGCTCGGCGGCGTCGGCGGGGTATCGATCTGGTCGCAGTTGATCGGCACTGTGCTCGGCATCGTCATTGCACTGGCCGGCAGTGCCGTGATTTACGGCGCGCTGAAAAAGCTAGTCGGCATTCGACTCGACGCGGAGCAGGAATTCGATGGCGCTGACCTCAGCATCCACAAGATCGGTGCAACGGCCGAACACGAAACGAGCTGGTAATCCTTGGTGCGGCGTCTGCTGACGCCGCACATTCGACCGGATCAAGCCGCAGGTTTGGAGCGGAAATTGCGCAGGAAATCGAGCAAGACCTGCGCCGAGATTTCCGCATCGTCTGCCGTCATTACTTCCAGCGGATTATGGCTGATGCCGCCATTGCCGCAGCGCGTGAACAGCATGGCCACATCGGTCATTTCCGCCATCGCCATCGCATCATGTCCGGCGCCTGAAGGCAGCGCAAAGGGCGTAACGCCCGCACGTGCTGTCGCCGCAGTGAGCTGTTCCATCAGCCATGACGCGCAGGGCGCCGCCGCAGCGCGTACCAGCAATTCCGACTGCAATTCAATGCCGCGCCGCGCACAGATTTCAGCAGCGCCCGCGAGGATATCGGCCACGGCCGCGTCGCGCGTCGCATCATCGGCAGCGCGGATATCGAGCGATAGCTGGCAGCGTCCGGGAATCACATTCACCGAGCCATTCGGTACCTGCAGCTGACCGACCGTGCCGACCAGCGAGCCTTGATTTGCGCAGCGCTGTTCTACTAGCAGCACAATTTCCGCCGCAGCTGTCGCCGCATCGCGGCGCATGTCCATCGGCGTCGTACCCGCATGACTGGCCACGCCGCGCAATTCCAGCAGATAGCGGCAGCTGCCGGCGATCGAGGTGACGATACCGACCGGCAGGTCCCGTTGCAGCAATACTGGTCCCTGTTCGATATGGACTTCCACGAAGCCGAGCACTGAAGCCGGATCACGCGCAATGCCTGCGATGTCGGCTTCTGCATGGCCGGCGGCCTGCAAAGCCGCTCGCATCGTTACGCCGTCTGCATCGGTCTTGTCGAGCAAGGCCATGTCGAAGCTGCCGGTGACGGCGGTGCTGCCCAGGAAAGTACTCTTGAAGCGCACGCCTTCCTCTTCAGCGAAGGCGATCACTTCGATATGGAATGGTAACTTTTCGCCGCGCGCGTGCAAATGCTGCACGACCGCGATCGGCAGCAAGATGCCTTCGCGGCCATCGTATTTGCCGCCATTGCGCACCGTGTCGTAGTGCGAACCCGTGAGCAGGGATTTGGCGTTTGCGTCATCGGACAGATAGCGGCCGACGACATTGCCGACGGCATCGATGTGTGCATGCATGCCCGCTGTGCGCATCAGGCTGGCTATATGGGCAGCCGTCTTTTGATGGCTGTCGGTGAGATAAGCGCAGCTTAATGCATCACTCTCGTCACTCCAGGCGGCGAGTTCTTCGCACCATGCCATGACTGTTTTGCCTAGCGTCGGTGTGAAGTCGAACAAGTCATTGAGGCGCATTTCCGCAATGCGGCCGATCTGGCGCAGGCATTCGGCGATTTCATCGTCGCGGCGGTTCTTGTAACGGCGCGCGAAGGTCGCGATGATTTGCTGGCGCGTGTAGCCATTGCCATCGGGGCCTTTGACGGCGACGATAAAGGGGAAGCCGAATTTCGCGTTGTAGTCGGCATTGAGCTGGTGCAGCTTGGCGAATTCTTCGGTGTTACACAGATGCAGTCCGGCCTTGGCCTGTTCGCCCGTCGATTCGCGCGTGAGTTCACCCGCGATCGCGGCCTTGCCTGCGAGTTCCGGATGGGCGCGGATCAGTCCGAGCTGCTCGTCGATGCTGGCCTGGGCGACGACAGCTTGCAGTGCCTGCTTCAGGGCCGTCAGATTGGCGAACGGCCGCTGGCTCGCAGCGCGTTCCGGAATCCACGGTGAGTGTTCGTAAATGCCATGCAAGGCGGTGACAAATTCGGCGGCGTCCAGCCGATTTAATTCTTCGAGGGTCATGATCATGCTGCGCTAAATGGGTGGGTGGCGCGCCAGTGGTTGGCGATGTCGATGCGGCGCGTGATCCAGACCTTGTCATGTGACTGCACATAATCGAGGAAGCGTGCCAAGGCTGCAGCGCGACCGGGCCGGCCGACGACGCGGCAATGCAGGCCGACCGACAGCATCTTCGGCGCATTCAAGCCATCGGGATCGCCTTCGGCATAGAGCACATCGAAAGCGTCTTTCAGGTAATCGAAAAACTGCGTACCCGAATTGAAGCCTTGCGCCGCGGCGAAACGCATGTCGTTCGTGTCCAGCGTGTAGGGCACGATCAGCTGCGGCGTCGTCGTCTCGTCGCCATCGGGCGCCGTGATGCGCACCTGCTCCCAGAATGGCAGGTCGTCGCCGTAGTAATCGGCGTCATAGGCAAAGCCGCCATGCTCGGCCACCAGCCGGCGCGTATTCGGTGAATCGCGCCCGGTGTACCAGCCCAGCGGTGCTGTACCAGTCAGTTCACGCATGATCTGTACGGCCTCGTTCAGGTGCGCGCGTTCGGTGGCTATGTCCATGTGCTGGTAACTGATCCAGCGCAAACCATGGCAGGCGATTTCGTGGCCGAGCTCGCGAAACGCCGCGACAGCTTCCGGATTGCGCTGCAAGGCCATCGCTACACCAAAAATCGTCAGCGGAATCTGGCGCTGCTCGAACATGCGCAGCAGCCGCCACAGGCCCGCGCGCGAGCCGTATTCATACAGCGACTCCATGCTCATATGGCGCATCTCGAAAGCTTGTGCACCGATGATTTCGGAGAGGAAGGTCTCGGAGGCGCGGTCGCCATGCAGGACGCTGTTTTCAGCGCCTTCTTCATAGTTCAGTACGAACTGCAGCGCGATGCGCGCGCCAAAGGGCCATTGCGCGTGCGGCGGCGTGCGGCCGTAGCCGATCAGGTCACGCGGGTAGTCTGGGTTTGTCTTGTTCAAGCTGCACCTGTCGAATCTGTCATATATTCACAATCATATATGTCCCGCGCCGGATCAGTATAAGATTTGGCACATAAACGGGTGAGCCGGTCAGATATAGGAAAAATCATGGGAAAGTTAAGTACGCACGTCCTCGATGTCACGCAAGGCAAGCCAGGTGCTGGTGTCGCCATCGCGCTGTATGAAGTCAAGGATGGCGCGCGCACGCTGCAGAAGCGCGTCGAGACGAATGCCGACGGCCGCTGCGATGCACCGCTGCTGGCTGGCGACGAGATGCGCGCCGGCCAGTTCGAACTGGTGTTTGGCGCCGGCGATTATTTCGCGCGCCAGGGCGTCGATTTACCCACGCCGCGTTTCATCGATGAAGTCGTGATCGCCTTCGGCATTGCCGATCCGGCGCAGAATTATCATGTACCGTTGGTGGTGTCACCGTGGTCATATTCGACTTATCGCGGCAGCTGAAGCAGAATTTTTGCAGCACTTATTGCAATAATTTCAACTTTGGTGAGAAATTTCGTTCGCGAGTAGCTTCTGTGGCGCCTTGTTAAAGGCGGCATGGGATGTGCTCGGGCCAGCTCTCGTCTATACTTGGGTTACCTATTCCGAGGAAGATGCATGAAGCAGAAATTGTTATCGATTTTGCTCGCGTTTGCCGCAGCGACCGCAGCAAACGCATTGAACGCAGCAAACCCGCCAGTATTAACGCAGCAGGACGGGCAGGCCAAGGCCGCTTTCCTGACCGCGAATGTACTGAGCCGCTTTCATTACAAGGCAATGCCACTCGACGACGCAATGTCGGAAAAGATTTTCGAGCGCTATCTGAAGGCGCTCGACCCGGCAAAATTATTCTTTGTACAAGCTGACATCGACCAGTTTGCCGCCGCGCGCACGAAACTCGATGATGCGATCAATAGCGGTGACCTGAAAATTCCGTTTGCAATGTTCAATCTGTATGAGGCGCGTATGCTCGAGCGCCTCACGTATGCGCGCAAACTGCTGGCGCAAGGCTTTGATTTCGATCAGAAGGAAAGCTTTCAATTCGATCGCACGAAGGAGTCCTGGCCCAAAAACGAAGCCGAACTTAATGATCTCTGGCGCAAACGCGTCAAGAATGAGTGGCTGCGCCTGAAGCTGGCGGACAAGGATGACAAGACGATACGCGAAACGCTGACCAAGCGCTATGACGGATCTATCGCGCGCGCCGGCCGCATCAAGAGCGACGACGTGTTCCAGATGTTCATGAATGCCTATGCGACCTCGATCGAGCCGCATACCGATTACCTCGGCCCGCGCGACTCGGCCAATTTCAATATTTCGATGAAGCTGTCGCTGGTCGGCATCGGCGCTGTGCTGCAGGAGCGCGACGAATACACGACCATCCGCGAGCTGGTGGCCGGTGGTCCGGCGGCGCGTTCGGATAAGCTCAAGGTCGGTGACCGTATCGTCGGCGTGGGGCAGGGCGCAGGCAGTGTGCCGACCGATGTCGTCGGCTGGCGCATTGACGATGTCGTGAACTTGATTCGCGGCGCCAAAGACAGCGTGGTCTTGCTCGACATTTTGCCGGCCGATGCGGTCACGGATGCCAAGCACAAGCTGGTCACGCTCACGCGCGACAATATTCGCCTCGAGCAGCAGGCCGCGAAAAAATCCGTCATCGAGACCAAGGACGGCGGCGTCACGCGCCAGACCGGCGTGATTTCATTGCCGACGTTTTATCTTGATTTCGATGCGCGCAGCAAGGGTGACGCCAATTTCAAGAGCGCCACGCGCGACGTCGCGAAGTTATTGAATGAGCTCAAAAAGGACAAGATCGATAATGTCCTGATCGACTTGCGCAACAATGGCGGCGGCTCGCTCACGGAAGCGATTGAACTGACCGGCCTGTTCATCGGCAAGGGACCCGTCGTGCAGCAGCGTGATTCGCAAGGCAAGATCAGTGTGGAAAGCGACAAAATCGCCGCGCCGATCTGGACCGGTGCGGTCGGTGTATTGATCAATCGTGGCTCGGCATCGGCATCGGAAATTTTTGCGGCGGCGATCCAGGATTACGGCCGCGGCTTGATCATCGGCGAGCCCAGCTTTGGCAAAGGCACCGTGCAAACCATGGTCAACCTCGACCAGATGGTGCGTAATGAAAAGTCCAAGCTTGGCGAATTGAAGATGACGGTGGCGCAGTTCTTCCGCATCAATGGCGGCACGACTCAGCTGCGCGGCGTCACGCCCGATATCAGCTTCCCGACGATTTCCGACACGGAGTCCTTCGGCGAATCGAGTTATGACAATGCGCTGCCATGGACGCAGATCGCGCCGGCCGACTATCACGTCGCTGGCGACTTGAAATCTCTGGTGCCGCTGCTGCAGATGCGCCATGAAGCGCGGGTCGCAAAGAACAAGGATTTCCAGTACCTCAAGGAAGACATCGCCGAACTCAAAATCCAGCGCAAGAAGACCACGATCTCGCTCAATGAAGCCGAGCGGCGCAAGGAATTGGATGCACAGGAAGCGCGCATCAAGTCGCGCAAGAGCAAACGCGTGCTCAGCGACGACGGCAGTGATGAGGAAGGCTTGTCGGGCAAGGATGATGGCTTGCAGGCGAATGAGCGTAATCTCGCCTCCGAGCTGGCCGCTGAAAAATCCCGCAAGAATGCCAAGGATGTCTTGTTAAACGAAGCTGCGACCATCCTCAGCGATGAAGCCGACTTCCTCAAGAAGGACACCAAGCTCGCTGCGCGGGTCAAGAGCAAGACGCCTGCCGATTCGGTGGAAAAAGTCACCCGCTAAGACTTATACGACCGCCGCTTTTGCCGGTGGTCGATGACTATATTCAATTCGATATGTCCGTTATCAGCGGTATTTGACAACGGCAGACGCGAAACCGCCTATCGTGGCGGAATGTCCGGGACTGCGTCCCTTATCTTATGGGACTGCGTCCCTTACTTTGCCGCTAAAAATAAAATTATGGATGCCATCTTGCTCACCTACGGCCTGGAATGGCTCAATCTTCTTGGCCGCTGGCTGCATCTGATTACCGGCATCGCCTGGATCGGTGCCTCGTTTTACTTCGTCTGGCTGGATAATTCGATACGCCCGCCCAAGGCCGGCTCGGAACTCGAGCGTCAGGGCGTCTCGGGCGAACTGTGGGCGATCCATGGCGGCGGCTTCTACAATCCGCAAAAATACCTGCTCGCACCGAAGGAATTACCTGAGACGCTGCACTGGTTCAAATGGGAAGCCTACGCAACCTGGCTGTCTGGCTTTGCGATGCTCATCATCGTGTATTACGCTAACGCGCAAGCCATGCTGATTGATCCGGCCGTGGCCAACCTGACGAGTGCACAGGCCATCGGCGTAGGTCTCGGCGCGCTGGTCATCGGCTGGACCGTCTATGACCTGCTGTGCCGCACCAAGCTCGGTCAGACCGAGGGCCTGTTCGGCATCATCATTTACCTGCTCATCGTGCTGGCGGCTTATGTGCTCACGCATCTGTTAAGTGGCCGCGCGGCTTACCTGCATGTGGGTGCGATGATGGGCACCATGATGGTAGGGAATGTGCTGATGGTGATCATTCCGGGGCAGCGCAAGATGGTCGCGGCGATGAGCGCTGGTCAGACGCCGGACCCGATCTACGGCAAACGCGGTAAGCAGCGCAGCGTGCACAATAATTATTTTACCTTGCCGGTGCTGTTCATCATGATCAGCAATCACTACGGCATGACATATAACCATCCCTATAACTGGCTGGTGCTGGCGGCGATCATGGCAGCGGGCGTATCGATCCGCCATTTCTTCAACCTGCGCCATCGCGAGCGCGTCGAATGGCGTTTTGTTGTTCTGGGCGTGGCGATTCTGCTCGGTGTGGCGATTGCCCTGGCGCCCAAGCCGGTAGTGCGCACGGCGGCTGCCAATGTCGATTTTGCGCAGGTGCAGGCGATCGTTGCGCAACGCTGCGTGACTTGCCACGCTGCGAACCCTGCGCAGCCGGGATTCGCCACTGCGCCGGCTGGCGTCATGCTCGACAAGCCTGAGCTGATACGCCTGCATGCGGCGCGCGTGTATCAGCAGGTCGTGCAATTGAAGGCCATGCCGATCGGGAATCTGACGCAGATTACCGAGCAGGAGCGGGCAGTGATTGGGGCCTGGTTTGAGGGTGGGGCTAAGTAAATGCTGTCTATAAAACAATAAAGCGGGCCCCATGCGCTTGCTTTATCTGTGGATTTACTTCTCATACAGGGCAGGCTATGCCCTGTTTTCATATGTGTCGCCATTGATACCACCAAGCCGGCGTTCGCCTATCCCCCTCACTCACACATTGGGAAAGAATTTTGGTAATGACTACTCAATTGGGTCATATTTCCCGATGGTAATTTTTGCTATTATGCTCAGCTTCGCTTGCCTGCTCCGACCGTTCTAGTTTCCATGTACGGGGATGGCACCAAACCAGTGTAAATGAGAGAGAAAAATGCCGGGTACAGCGCCATTAGTTAGCAGTACTACTCTTGCAGCTTCAACCCCCGATGTTGGAATCAACAACAACATCGTGGTCGCTTTCAATGAGAATGTATTCCTTGGTACGGGCACTATTTCGCTCATGAAGAACATTGGAACGGTGTTAGCGCCGGTCTGGGCTATGGTCGCCAGTTATGATGCGGCCACCAGCATCAATCTCAGGACTTCCGCTGATACCTTGATCATCGATCCGACAGCGCCGCTTGAGTACGCTACTGCCTATAAAGTGGTTCTGGATCCCGGTGCGATCCAGGATCAGTACAACAATTTGTATGCGGGGGGCGGACCGAGCAATTTACAGTTCACAACGATTTCGGCAAGTCTGTTACCGACGATTGCTATCAGTAGCGGTATCACCAGTCTGAATGCCGCCGACAGGCCAGTGATCACCTTCACCTTGAGCGCTGCGTCGACGGACTTCGAGGTAACTGATATCGCCGTCACCAATGGCAGTCTGAACAATTTTTCCGCCACGAGCAGCTCGGTCTACACCGCAATTTTTACGCCAAAGGCAGACACGGTATCGGCCGCAGTCGTGAGCGTGCCTAGCGGATCATTTTCCAATGCTGCACACTACGCCAATGCCGATGGCGCCGATGCAAATAACAGTCTCGTCTTTTCGCTGGATACATTGGCGCCCACTGCCTTGACCTTTACGCCGGCAGATGAAGCGACGGCGGTTGCTACAAGCAGCAATATTGAGGTTATCTTTAGCGAAGCGATTACCGCTGGTACGGGATCCATTGTTTTGAGGCCGGCAACTGGCGCCCCAATCTCCTACCCTGTCAGCGGTCCAAACCTGATTTTCGGCGGTACGACCCTGACGATCAATACTGGTGCTGACCTTGTGTCAGGGCGTGATTACAGCCTTGAATTTGCGCCCGGTAATATCAAAGACCTGGCGGGCAATGCTTACACAGGAACGACTAGCTACAATTTCCATACGGTCGCTGATAATACGCCGCCAACTATTGCGATCAGCAGCAACAAGTCTGGTCTCATCGCAAATCAAGTGGCGACGATTACATTTGCCCTCAGCGAGCCCTCAACGATCCTGAATGCAGCAGGCATCGTCGTCAGCGGCGGTACTTTAAGCAGCCTCACGGGTAGCGGCATGCTTTATACGGCGACGTTCACACCGACGGCCAACAGCACAGCTGCGGGCGTCATCAGTGTGCTTGACGGGGCATTCAAAGATACTGCCAACAATGCCAACGCTGATAGCGCGGACGCCAATAATCGCGTGACCCTGGCCGTCGATACGGACGTGCCCGTGGTGCGAAGTTTTAGCCCGGCTAACAATATTGCCGGGGTTCCAATCGGCAGCAATATCGTTGTTACCTTCAATAAAGCGCTCACCCCGGGAACCGGCAACATTGTCCTCAAGACGACTGCGGGCAACATCATAGAAACCTATGCAGCCGCGACAAGTCCGAATCTTCAGATTGTGGGCAATGTGCTGACAATAGATCCGACGACAGACTTGTCTTACAGCACCGATTACAAGGTCGAGTTCAGCGCCGATACCTTCAAGGATTTGGCCGGAAATGTGTATGCCGGCACCACTAGCTACAATTTCAGTACCGTGGCCGATATCTACCCGCCGACGATTCTCGTCAGCAGTGACAAACCTAGTCTGAAATTCGGCGAGACAGCGACATTAAGTTTTACCCTGAGCGAGGCGTCGACGAATTTCGTCGCCGCCAAAGTGAGTGTCGCTGGCGGCACCATGAGTTCTTTTATACAGAATAGTCCTACCTCGTATTCGGCGGTATTTACGCCGACGGCCAACAGCACGACCGCAGCCGTCATCAGTGTGCCCAGTGGCGCCTTTACCGATGCGGCAGGTAATGCCAACGCTGATGGCAGCGATGCCAATAATCGCTTGAGCTTGCCTGTGGATATGGCTGTGCCAACAGTGGTGAGCTATACACCTGCGCTTGGGTTACAAACCGTTGCGCTTGGAAGTAACATCGTGTTGAAATTCAGCGAGGCGATCGCGAAAGGCGCCGGCGACATCACCCTTAAATCGGTCATTGGAGGCACCACCAGTACGGTTGCCACCTATGGCGCCGATACTAGCGCGAACCTCGGTATCGTCGGTAATACATTGACTATCGATCCGACCGATGACCTGCAATACAACACCGATTACAAGGTCGATTTCGCTGCCGGTACGCTGACGGATCTTGCTGGCAATGCGTATGGCGGCACGACCAGTTACACCTTTCATACAATGGCGGACACAATTGCACCAAGTGTCACGATCAGCAGCAATAAAAGCAGCCTGCTTGCCGGCGAAACGGCCACGCTCACATTTACGCTGAGTGAAGTGTCGACAAATTTCGTTGCCGCCGATGTCGTCGTCACTGGTGGCTCATTGGCTAACTTTACTGGCAGTGGCAAGTCCTATTCCGCGACCTTTACCCCAGCCATAAATAGCACGACGACTGGCGTCATTAGCGTACCAAGCGGCGCCTTTACCGATGCAGCAAACAATGCCAATGCCGATGGCGCCGACATCAGCAAACGGCTGTCCCTGGCGATCGATACAATTGCGCCAACTGTGGTCAGTTACAGTCCGGCAGATGATGCATTTGCCGTAGCAGTTGACAGCAATGTCGTGTTGAATTTCAGTGAGGCAATCGCGCGCGGAACAGGCGATATTGTCCTCAAGACTGCCGCAGGAACAATTATCGCCACGTACGCCGCCGCCACGAGTACGAATCTCAGCATTGCCGGAAGCGTATTGACAATACACCCGTCTGCAAATCTGGCTTTGAGTAATGAATACAAGGTCGAGTTCCCCGCTGGCACACTCAAGGACCTGGCGGGTAATCCTTATGCAGGCACTAGCACATACAACTTCCATACACTACCGGATGTTACGCCGCCGACGATCGCCATCAGCGCCGACAAAACCAGCCTTAAGTCAGGCGAGACCGCGATCATTACTTTCACGCTCAGCGAGCCCTCGAACAATTTCACTGCTTCGGACGTAACGGTCACTGGCGGTACGCTCGGCAGCTTGACGGCGAACGGTATGGTCTATACGGGGACCTTCACGCCGACTGTGAACAGTTCGACAATGGCAGTGATCAGCGTCGCCGACGGTGTTTTTTCTGATGTGCCAGGCAACAACAATGCCGATGGCGCTGACGCCAATAATCGCGTGAGCATGACGGTCGATACTGCCGCCCCCACAGTGGCCACCTTCAGCCCCGCAAACGCAGCCACAGGCGTGGCCGTTACCAGCAATATCGACGTGACGTTCAGTGAGCCGATAGCATTAGGAACCGGCAATATCTTGCTCAAGACCGGCACGACCACTGTCGCCACCTACGATGCCGCTGCTAGCACGAATCTGAGCATCAACGGCAGCAAGCTGACGATCGACCCTTCCGCTGATCTGCTGAACCTGAGCGATTACAAAGTCGAATTCGCTGCGGGCACGCTCAAGGATCTGGCGGGTAATTCCTATGCCGGCTCAACGACCTACACCTTCCGTACAGTCGCAGACACCATACCCCCCACGATTGCCATTACCAGCAGCAAGACCAGCCTCGTTACCGGTCAGACAGCGGCGATCACCTTCACCTTAAGCGAGGCATCGACAACGTTCATAGCAACCGATGTCGTCGCTACGGGCGGTATCTTGAGTGCTTTTGCAGGCAAAGGTACTGTGTACACGGCGACTTTCACGCCGACGGTCAATAGCGCTGCCGCTGGTGTCATTAGTGTCGCCAGCGGCACCTTTACCGATGCGGCTGGCAATGCCAATGCCGATGGCAGTGATGCCGATAATCGCGTGAGCATGACAGTCGACACGGCGCCACCGATCGTGGCGACCTTCAGTCCGGCTGATGAAGCGAAATCGATTCCCGTCGCCAGCAATATTGTCCTTACCTTCAATGAGCCAATTGTCAAGGGCACCGGAAATATCATTCTTAAAACTGCCGCTGGCGTTACCGTGGCAACTTATGATGCCGCTACGAGTACGAATCTGAGCACCGACGGCAGCAAGCTGACGATCGATCCTACGGCGAATCTCTTGTTTAGTACTGACTATAAGCTCGATTTTGCCGCCGGTACTTTCAAGGACCTTGCAGGGAATAGCTTTGCCGGTCTTACTACTTATAACTTCACAACGGCCGCAATGCCTGTCAATCAGGTCATCACCGGAACTGCCGCAAATGATTCCATCATCAGCGGTACTGGCAATGACACGATCAATGGTGGCGCGGGAATCGATACGGTCGTTTATAGCGGCAGTCTCGCAAATTACACTATCAACAAAACCTCCGCCGGTATCACAGTACTTGATAACAAAGGCATCGACGGGACCGATCTGGTTAGTAATGCCGAGATTCTGAAATTTACGGATAAGTCGATCAATCTCACGATACAGGCTAAGGCAGCCGCAGCATCGCCCGCCGATGTCCAGAAATTGACAGAGTTTTACGTGGCTTTTTTCAACCGCGTGCCCGATGCCGATGGCATGAGCTATTGGCTAGACCAGAAAGCGAGCGGACTAAGCCTAAATAAAATTGCCGACTCGTTCTATCTTGCCGGCGTAAAGCTCTCCAGTCAGACTGGCTATACGGCCAATATGAGCGATGCGGACTTCATCAATGTGATTTACCGAAATGTGCTCGGTCGTGCCGATGGCGCCGACGCTGACGGCGCCGCTTACTGGAGCCATGAATTGAGTACCGGCCATGCCACGCGGGGTACATTGGTGTCGACGATTTTGAGTGTTGCCCACGGATTTAGCGGTGATGCGGAGTGGGGATGGGTCCCTGATTTGCTGGACAATAAAATTGCGGTCGCCAAAATGATTTCGATTGATTTGGGCTTGAACTACAACACTGCAGCTGAAAACGTCAGTAAAGGCGTCGCAATTGCAGCTGCCATCACGTCCTCAAACATCGACAATGCCATTGCACTGATTGGCATTTCTACTGCGGATATTCATTTGAGCTAAGTATATGTGGCGAGGAATTGGCATCATGATCCCTCTGCTGCGACTTCATTTCTGGTGCATCTTGACACCAGCCGAATAGGTCGCCGCGACCGTGCGGTCGTCCCCCAGTAGCGCCAGCGCAAACAGTAATTCCTCAAGACTATTCGCCTGCGCGCAGCGCCGCGCCAGCAATGGCGTGGCCTCGCGGTCGAGGACGATGAAATCGGCTTCCGCGCCAGCCACAAAATTTCCGATCGTCCCCTCCAGCTGCAGGCTTCGCGCGCCGCCCAGCGTGGCCAGATAAAACATTCGTAACGCCGGTAAGTAGGTGCCGCCCATGCGGCCGACCTTATAGACTTCATTCATCGTCTGCAGCATGGAAAATGAGGTTCCGCCACCGACATCGGTGGCCAGCGACAGGGGTACTTGCGCCGCATCGGCCGCCGCAAAATCAAACAGACCGCTTCCAAGGAACAGGTTCGACGTCGGACATAGCGCCACGGCTGATCCGGTTTCTGCCATGCGTTCCCGATCACGATCATCTAGCCAGATACAGTGGCCGTACATGGACCGTGGTCTCAACATGCCGTAGTGGTCATACACATCGAGATAGCTGCGCGCCTTGGGGAAGAGGGACTTTGTCCAGGCGATTTCGTCGGTGTTTTCGGCGACGTGGGTTTGCAGGTAGACCTCGGGATAGGCGCGCGCGAGTTCGCCGCACAGCTGTAACTGTGCCTCGGTCGAGGTCGGCGCGAAGCGCGGCGTCAGGGCATAGAGCTGGCGGCCGCGGCCATGCCATTTCTTGAGCAATTCTTCGCTGTCGCGTGCACCGGTCTCGGCAGTATCCTGCAAAAATTCCGGGCAATGCCGGTCCATCATCACCTTGCCGGCGACCATGCGCAGATTGCGCTTTTCACTTTCGCTGAAAAAGGCCTCGACCGATGCCGGATGCACGGTGCAATACACCATCGCGCTGGTGGTGCCGCAGCGCAGTAGTTCATCGAGGAAGAAGCTGGCGACGTTTTGCGCGTGTTCGGAATCGGAAAATTTGCGCTCGGTCGGGAAGGTGAAATTCTCCAGCCATGGCAATAGCCCCGGCGCAGGCGATGCGATGATATCGGTCTGCGGATAATGGACATGCGTATCTATGAAGCCGGGAACGATCAGCTTGCCGGAATAATCGGTGATGACTGTGCCGGGCGCGAGCGTGGCCTTGAGCTGCGCGTAATTTCCGGCAGCGACGACCTTGCCATCCTTAATGATCAACAGGCCGTCTTCATGCCAGTCGTAAGCCTGTTCATCGTTGACGAGGGCAGGGTCGGCGGTAAAGTGCAAGAGACTCGCACGGTAGGCTTGCATCATGTTTGGTTCTGGCTTTCACTACTGGATTGGGTTTCCCATACCTGCAAGAGCTGCGCGGTCACGGCGGCGGCGATCACGGCAGGTTCCTTGCCGCTGATGCCGGGCAGGCCGATCGGACAGACCATCGCCGCGATGCGTTCCGAGGCGATACCGCGCTCGCGCAGGCGGTGTTCGAACTGCATGCGCTTCGTCTGCGAACCGATCAGGCCAAACCAGCCGGCATGTGGCTGTTTCAGTATCTGTTCACTCAGCAGCTGGTCGAGCGCATGGCTGTGGGTCATGACGAGAAAGCTTGTGCCGGCAGGTGCTGCGGCGATCAGGGCTTCCGGCGTATCCGTGCATTCGATCGTCGTATTGGCCGGCACATAAGCCGGGAATTGCGCATCACGCGTATCGACCCAGGTTACGCGGCAGGGCAAGCCGTCGAGCGCACGTACGAGTGCGGTGCCGACGTGGCCAGCGCCGAACAGCAGCAGCTCGGGCCACTGCAAGCGACGGCTTTCGACTTCGCGCTGAAAGGCGGCAATCACGTCCTGCTGCTCGGGGCGAATGATGGCAAAGGCGAGCACGACTGCGCCGCCACAGCATTGGCCGAGTCGCGGACCGAGCGCGAAACGTTCTGTTTTTGGTGCGCTGTCTTCGGCCAGCATCGCGCGCGCGACTTCGCATGCTTGCAATTCCAGATGGCCGCCGCCGATGGTGTCGAACTGTGCATCGGCATTGACGAGCATGCGTGCGCCAGCCTTGCGCGGTACCGAGCCGTGCGCTTCCAGCACCGTGATCAGGACGGCAGGCGCGGTTTGCGCGACGAGGGCGCTGAACCAGTCATCCATGGGTTTCATTTCAGGCTGAGGCCGCAACGGTAACTTCACGCTGCACTGCTTCGACCGCCTTGAGAATTTCTTCAAAGGTGGCCGGCGCATTCAAAGGCGGATTGAAGCGGTAGTCGCCCACGCTCGCGATCGCGTCGCGGATCGCAAAGAAGACGGCGAAGGCCAGCAGCAGCGGTGGCTCACCTACGGCTTTGGAGCGATGGATGCTGTCGCTGGCATTGCGATTCTTGAACAGCGCCACACGGAAGTCGTCGGGGCAGTCGGACACGGTCGGAATCTTGTAGGTCGAAGGCGCATGCGTGGTCAGTTTGCCGTCCTTGTTCCAGCACAGTTCTTCTGTCGTCAGCCAGCCCATGCCCTGAATGAAGGCGCCTTCGACCTGGCCGATATCAATGGCCGGATTGAGCGAGGCGCCTGCATCATACAAGGCGTCGGCGCGCAGCTGCTTCCATTCGCCGGTGAGCGTGTCGACGATCACTTCGGAGACTGCTGCACCATAGGCGAAATAGGAAAACGGACTGCCGGTCATGGTCTTGGCATTCCAGCTCAGGCCGGGCGTGGCGTAGAAGCCGTCGGACCACAGCTGGACGCGCGCCAGATACGCTTTTTGCACGAGTTCGGCAAAGCCGATCGACTGGCCTGCGCCATGCACGGCGTTATCGGCAAAGATCAGGGATTGAGCTGCTGTATTCAGCAGCGGCGCGGCAAATGCAGCGAGCAGCTCACGTATCTTGCGCGCTGCATCCTGCGCGGCCTTGCCATTCAGGTCGGCGCCGGTCGAGGCAGCTGTCGCCGAGGTATTGGCGACCTTGCTCGTGTCAGTCGCCGTGGCGCGCACGAGTGCGAGGTCGATGCCGAGTTCATGTGCGACGACTTGCGTGACTTTCGTATTCAGGCCCTGACCCATCTCAGTGCCGCCATGATTGACCATCACCGAGCCATCGAGATAAACATGAACTAGCGCGCCAGCCTGATTGAGGTGATTGACGTTGAAGGCGATGCCGAATTTGAGCGGCGTCAGCGCCAGGCCTTTTTTCAGGATGGGACTGGTGGCATTGAAGGCGGCAGCGGCCATCTTGCGTGCGCGGTAGTCGCTGCTGTGTTCGATTTCGGCGACCAGTTCATGGATCACATTGTCGGCAACAAACTGGCCGTATTGCGTCGTGTTGCGGCCCTCAGCCGCGCTGCGTCCATAGAAATTAAGCTTGCGGATATCGAGCGCATCACGACCGAGATTGCGCGCGATGTCGTCGATGATGTTCTCGATGGCGATCGCGCCTTGCGGGCCGCCGAAGCCGCGAAAAGCCGTATTCGACTGGGTATTCGTCTTGCCGCACAAGGCGGAAATTTCGACGTCGGACAGGTAATACGCATTATCGAAATGGCAGACCGCGCGCGTGGCGACCGGTCCCGACAGGTCCGCGGAAAAGCCGGCGCGCGTGAGCATTTCGACGCGCACGCCGAGGATCAGGCCGTGCTCGTTGTAGGCGACTTCGTAGGTGTATTCGAAGCAATGGCGCTTGCCGGTAACGAGCATGTCGTCATCACGGTCGGCGCGCAATTTGACCGGCTTTTGCAATTTGAAAGCGCTGATCGCGGCCGCACCGGCCCACAAGGCCGACTGCGATTCCTTGCCGCCGAAGCCGCCACCCATGCGCCGGCATTCGACCACGACATCATGCGAGTGGATGCCCAGTGCATGCGCGACGACATGTTGCATTTCCGAGGGATGCTGGGTCGAGCATTGCACGAACATGCCTTTGCCTTCCTTCGGGATGGCGTAGGCGATTTGTCCTTCGAGATAAAACTGTTCCTGCCCGCCGACCGATAGCGTGCCGCTGAAACGATGCGGTGCATCGGCATAGGCACGCGCAAAATCGCCGCGTGCCAGCTGCATCGGTGGTAAGACGAAAGAGTGCGCCGCCTTGGCCTCTTGCGGCGTGAGGATGGCCGGCAGTTCGTCGTAATCGATCTTGCCCAGACGCGCTGCGCGACGCGCATGGTCATGGCTGTCGGCGACAACGATGAAGACCGGCTGGCCGACGTACTGCACGAGGCCATCGGCGAGTATCGGGTCGTCATGGATGATCGGGCCGCATTCATTCGCGCCGGGGATGTCGCTGGCGGTGAAGACGGCGACCACGCCGCGCGCCTGCTTGACGGCGCTGAGGTCGATGCTGCGGATGCGCGCATGGGCTTTTTGCGACAGGCCGAAAGCCGCATGCAGCGTGCCGTGTAACTCAGCGATGTCATCGGTATAAGTCGCTTCACCGGCCACATGCAGGGCAGCGGATTCATGCGGGCGTTTGCGGCCGACTTCGCCTGTAACTGTCGTAGTCATGGCGCCACCTTGAAGGCGAAAGCGTTGACGGCGTCAGCGGCTAATGGTTCGTCAGTGCGGGTTTCGAGCCAGAAGCGCAGCAGCAGATTTTGCGCCGTCTTCATGCGGTAATCGCTGGAGGCGCGCATATCGGACAGGGGCGCGTAATCCTGGGCCAGCAGTAACATGGCTTGCTTCACATTTGCTTCCGTCCACGGCTGGCCGAGCAGGCCGGCTTCGGCGGCGTGGGCGCGCTTGGGCGTGGCCGCCATGCCGCCAAAAGCGATGCGCGCTTCAGTGACCTTGTCGTCGCTGAGTGTAATGCAGAAGGCGGCGCAGACAGCCGAGATATCCTGATCGAAGCGTTTGGCGAGTTTATAGGTACGGAACTGACGGCCTGCGACCGGCAGGGGAATGCGTACCGCTTCGACAAATTCGGTCGCCAGCATGTCCTTCTTCTGGTACGCGAGATAAAAATCCTCGAGCGGCAAAATGCGTTTGCCTGCGGTGCTACGCAAGACCACTTCACTGCCCAGCGCGATCAGCCAGGGCATGGAATCGCCGATGGGCGAACCGTTGGCGACATTGCCGCCGAGGGTGCCAACATGGCGGATCGGCAGCGAGGCAAAGCGCTGCCACAGCTCGGTCAGTTCGGCCGGATACAGCTCGCAAATCGCGGCATAGGCATTATTGAGACTCACGCCGGCACCGACTTCGAGCATGCCATGGTCGCGGCGGATATGCTGCAGTTCGGCCACGCGGCCAAGGTAGATGATGTGGCCAATTTCGCGCATCTGCTTCGTGATCCACAGTCCGACATCGGTCGAGCCGGCTAATATGGTCGCGCTCGGATGAGCGCTGCGCAAGGCGGCCAGTTCGGCCAGCGTGTGCGGTGCAAAGAAATGCTGGCCTTCGAAAGCATAGTTGAAGGGCTGGTCGCGCTGCAGGGTTTCGAGCTGTGCGATCAAGGACGCGTGATCGAAGGCGACTGGCGGCAAGGCGCACATCTGTTGCGCGGCATCGATGATGGGTTTGTAACCTGTGCAGCGGCACAGATTGCCTGACAGCGCATCGTTGATCTCGGCGCGGTTTGGCGTGGTCGATGCGCTTTGATGTTCGAGGTAGAGCGGCCACAGCGACATGACAAAGCCGGGCGTGCAAAAGCCGCATTGCGAACCATGGCAGTCGACCATGCTTTGCTGCACCGGATGCAGGGTGCCATCGTCTTGTTTCAGGTCTTCGACAGTGAACAGTGCCTTGCCATCGAGGCTAGGCAAGAGCTGGATACAGGCATTGACGGGTTTCAGATCGAGCGCGCCATCGCGCAGCTCACCGATGACGACCATGCAGGCGCCGCAGTCGCCTTCGGCACAGCCTTCCTTGGTGCCCGTGCAATGCAGGTCTTCACGCAGATGCTGGAGCAGCGTGCGCGTGGGCGCAGCATCAATAACGCTGTGCACGGTGCCGCGATAAGTGAAACGAATTGGGTCAGACATCAGTGCTCCAGCTTGATCAACCTGTAAGATACTCGACTACAGGTTAGCATCAAGCCCATGGTGCACTATATAAAATTTCGAATGATCGATATCTTCAATCCCCAATATGACGGCAACCTTGGCTGCCTGAGCTAAAGTCTTTAGCTCAAGCGCGCCAGATGACGCCGTACCGACAGCAGCGCACCGATCAGACCGAGGCTCGCGCTCACCGCCAGCAGGCCGGCGGTCGTCAATACTGGCAAAGGCGTCAGGCGGAATTCGGACGCATACAGGCGCGCAAATTCGGCGATCGCACCATTCAGCGGCTGCAGGCACAAGGCGACAGCGCCCAATGCCAGCGCACCGGCACACAGGCCGAGCAGCGCGCCGCTGTAGTAAAACGGCCGGCAGATATAGGCATCGGTCGCACCCACGAGGCGGGCGATTTCAATTTCTTCATGCTGGTTCAGTACCTGCAGGCGGATCGTGTTGAAGACGACGGCGATGACGACTACGCCGAGTGTACCGCCGAGGAACAGCAGTGCCATGCGCATGACTTGCAAGAGCGCGGCCAGGCGGCGCGCCCAGGCGGAATCGACTTGCACCATATCGACGTCCGTCAACTCGCGCAGCTGCTCGGCAATTACATCGACGCGCTGGGCATCTTCCGTGCTGCGAAAACCGGTCAGTTTCAGGACATAGGTGTCTGGCAGAGGATTGCTGCCCAAGGCGGCAACGACATCGGCCATGCCGGTTTTTTCCTTGAGCAGGTCGAGCGCGGCATTACGCGTGATGAACTCTAGTTTGCCCTTGTTCGCTGCTGCGCCGGCTATTTTGCGGATCTGCGGCCCGAGTGCGGTGGCGCTTTCAGCCGGCGTATTGAGCTTGAGGAAAATGCTGATTTCCGGATCGACCGCCAATTGTTCTGTGACCGGCCGCACATTGTCGAGCACGGTCAAGCCGGCGAACGGCAGTGCCAGCGCAATGGCGACGACCAGCACATTGAACAGAAAACCGCTGCGCGTGAGCTTCAATTGGCGCAAGGCCTCGCCAAATGCGGCGACGTGATGTGTTAGCCAGATATTCATGCTGCACCTCGCATACTGTCATCATGCCAGCCATCGACGATTCGCCCCTGTGCGAGATAGACCACGCGTCCGGCGCTCTCGAGGATTTGATCATCATGGGTTGAAATCACGCAGGTCACGCCCGCCGCATTGAAAGCTTGCAGCGCATCGATGACGCGCTTTGCGCTGACGCGGTCGAGATTAGCAGTAGGCTCATCGGCGAGGATGATTTTCGGGCGATTGACGATGGCGCGCGCGATCGAGACGCGCTGCTGTTCACCGCCGGACAGACTCATGGGCTTGGCCAGTGCCTTGTCATGCAGGTCGACTTTTTCGAGCGCGGCGTGGGCGCGTTGTTCGGCATCGCTGTAAGTGGCTCCACTGACGAGCATCGGCAACATCACATTGGCCAGCACGCTGCGGTCTTCGAGCAGCCTTTGCTGCTGCAGGATCAGGCCGAGGCTGCGGCGCAGGAAGGGCAAGCCGGACGATTTCATCTGGCCGATGTCCTGGCCATTGACCTGGACATAGCCTTCACTTGGCCGCTCCATGGCCGCAATCAGTTTCAGCAGCGTAGATTTGCCTGCGCCAGACGGGCCGGCGAGGTAGATCATTTCACCGTGGGCGACCGACAGGGTCACGCCGGAGAGGGCGACGGACTCGTTGCCGTACTGCTTGGTGACGTTTTTAAATTCGATCATGGGCATAGGGGCGATTAGGTGCGATTAGGTGCGATTAAGTAAGCAAGGCATCGACAAATTCCTGGGCATTGAATGGCTGCAGATCCTCGATCTGTTCTCCCACGCCAATGAAATATACGGGTATCGGCCGGGTTTTGGCAATCGCGGCGAGCACTCCGCCTTTGGCTGTGCCATCGAGCTTCGTAACGACCAGCCCGGTCAGGCCGAGGGCATCGTCGAAAGCCTTGACTTGCGCCAACGCATTTTGGCCTGTATTGCCGTCGATGACCAGCAGGATTTCATGCGGCGCGGTGGCCATGCCCTTGGCAATGACGCGCTTGATCTTTTTCAGCTCTTCCATCAGGTGCAGCTGCGTCGGCAGGCGCCCGGCGGTATCGATCATGACGACATTGGTGCCGCGCGCCTGCGCCGAGTGCACGGCGTCAAAGGCGACTGCGGCCGGATCGCCCGATTCCTGGGCGATGACGGAAACATTATTGCGCTGACCCCAGACGATCAGCTGTTCGCGCGCAGCAGCACGGAAAGTGTCGCCCGCGGCCAGCAAGACCGACTGCTGGTGCGCCTGCAAATGTTTCGCCAGCTTGCCGATGGTGGTGGTCTTGCCGGCGCCATTGACGCCGGTGAGCATCATCACCAGCGGCTGGTGACGGCCGAGCACGAGCGGCTTTTGCAGCGGCAGCAGGAGTTCCAGCAGCAGGCTGCGCAAGGCGGCCTTGACCTGCGTGGCCTCGGTCAGCTTTTCATTCTTGACTTTACGCTTGAGTGCGTCGAGCAGGGACTGCGTTGCATCGACGCCGGCGTCCGACATGAGCAGCGCCGATTCGAGCTCTTCATACAGCTCTTCGCCGATCTTGGCGCCGACGAACAAGGTGCTGAGATTGCTCGAGGTTTTCGACAGGCCTTCTTTCAGGCGTGTCAGCCACGAACGCTTGGCCTCGGGCGCGACTGGCGCCGCGACGATGACAGCGTCGGCAACATCGACGACTTCAGCGATTTCCAATGGGCCCATCGTCTCGGCTATTTGCTGATCCTGCGGTGCTACGGCAGGCCGGGGCGTAATTGGTACGACAGGCGCGGCTTGCTGCTGCGGCGCAAGGACAGGTTCTTTCGGCTTTTTCTTGAAGAAACTAAACATGGGGAATGGACTCACAGTGGCTGGCGCGACATCGGTCGGGCCAGCGGAAAATTCGGTAACGCCGCCGAAGCTGCAAAACCTGCAGCTTCCTGCATAAAGCGAATGTTGTATTTTAACAGAGCCCTGATGATGAAAATTTGCAGTGAACAGCTGCTGCGCCTGCTCATGCCGACCGCTGCCTGCATGATGCTCGCGGTAATCTGGCTTCAGTCGGTTCAGACGAAGCCGGGCGCTGGCTTGGCGCCGCGCGATATCGCCACGCGCAATCCGCGGGCAGCGCTAATAATCGCAAGATTATTGCCAACTTTGGCCCGATAGGCTTCTATAATCTGCCGCGCACTAGCTGGACCGCGAAGTTCGCTGGCGTGATGCGCCCCCTGATTCCCCTTGAAAATTATTGAAAACATGGCCAAAGCACCCACCAAACAGCCCGGCGTCAAAGCCCCGCGCAAACATCTGCCATTGAGCAATCAGGTTCGTATCATCGGCGGCGACTGGAAGCGCACGCCCTTGCCGGTGCTGGCAGCCGAGGGTTTGCGCCCGACCCCTGACCGTGTGCGCGAAACAGTCTTCAACTGGCTTAATCACCTCTTTGACGGCGCCTGGAAGAATGTCGTGTGCCTCGATCTGTTCGCCGGTAGCGGCGCGCTTGGTTTTGAAGCCGCCAGTCGCGGATCGCGCCATGTGGTGCTGGTCGAGTCCAGCAGTGCGGCCGTGGCGCAAATGGAGGCGAACAAGGCCAAGCTCAAGGCCGAGCAGATCACCATCATGCGCGGCGATGCCCTGGTCATTGCCCAACGCATGCTCGGCGCGCAAGGCTTTCACCTGATTTTTCTCGATCCGCCTTATCATCAGGATTGGCTGGCGAAAACCTTGCCGTTGTGCGCACAATTGCTCGAGCCGGGCGGTCTCATTTATCTCGAGGCAGAGTCCTCACTGCTTGACGAAAACGCACCGGATTGGGTCAAGGACTGGCATATAGTGCGCGCTGACAGGGCGGGCAGTGTGTTTTATCACTTGCTTCAACGTAAGATTTAGGACTTAACTCAGGCATAATGCCGAATTCCTGCATTTCGCCGTACTACGAATATATTCTCTGGAGTCTTGCCATGGTTACAGCCATTTACCCGGGTACGTTCGATCCACTGACGCGCGGTCATGAAGACCTCGTGCGGCGCGCCTCGGGGCTGTTTGACAAATTGATCGTCGGCGTGGCCGACAGCAAGAACAAGAAACCTTTTTTCTCGCTTGAGGAACGCCTCTCGATCGCCAATGAAGTGCTCGGTCATTATCCGAACGTGCAAGTCGAAAGCTTTTCCGGCTTGCTTAAGGATTTCGTGCGTCGCCATGATGCGCGCGTGATCGTGCGCGGTCTGCGTGCCGTGTCCGATTTCGAATATGAGTTCCAGATGGCCGGCATGAACCGCTATCTGTTGCCGGATGTTGAAACCATGTTCCTGACGCCCTCCGACCAATACCAGTTCATTTCCGGCACCATCGTGCGCGAGATTGCTTCATTGGGTGGCGATGTGTCGAAGTTCGTGTTTCCTTCGGTCGAGCGCTGGCTGCAGACGAAGATCATCAAACCTGAAGACAAAGCCTAGGCGCCCGCTGCAATGGCATTGATCATCACCGACGACTGCATCAATTGCGACGTATGCGAGCCCGAGTGCCCGAACGACGCGATTTACATGGGTCCGGAGATTTACGAAATCAATCCCGGGAAATGCACGGAATGCGTCGGCCATTTCAGCGAGCCGCAATGCCAGCAAGTCTGCCCGGTCGCCTGCATTCCCTTTGATCCCGCCTGGCGTGAAACGCCGGACCAGCTGCAGGCGAAATACGAACGCCTGCATCCTGGATCTGCATCACAAAGCGCGCAGGAAGTTCAGTAAATCCTGCTGCTGCGCCGTACTCGCGCGGAAATAGTTATCCACCACCTGATTGGCCTCACTGCCTGGACTACGGTGCGCCGAGATCGCCTCGACGAGATTGCGCGTGCGTCCGTCATGCAAAAAGAAAACACGCTTGCCCAGTCCCCATAGCGGCGCCGTGCGGAATTCATCCGGGCCTGCTGCGCCCTGCGTAATCCCGTCGGCAAGACCGGTACCCATGTTATGCACCAGCAGATCCGAAAACAGGTTCACTTTCTGGTTCGGCTTGGCAGCAGAAATATCCGAGATCAGTGCGGCTGTCGTCAGCGTAGGCGTGTGGCAGGCGGCGCAGCCGATCGTACTGAAGTTAGCCCTGCCACGCACGATGGACGGCGTATCCGGGGCTGGCTGCGGTGCTGCCAGCAGGCGCATGAAATTCGAAAAGGCGACGATGTCGGGGAAGACTTCGGTGGCCGTTGTACCGTCATAATTAGTGCGATTTTCCGGCGTTGCATTGAGCTGGCAACCGGGTGTCTGGTCGCGCTCATCCGTGAAAATTTCATTCGTGATGCCCATCTCGACGTTATACGCCTCGCCTGAAAAAAGCAGCAGCGATTTGTTTTGTGCCTTCCAGCCAAAGCGCGTGATCGTGCCATCATTCGGCCCGAGGTTGATGTTGCCGCTCAAGACCGAGTTAGGCCGTCCGCGTATGCCGATCTGCGATTTTTGCGCTGACTGCGCGGCCATGTTCGCAAGGATGACGCTGTCCGGTATTGATTCGATCAGGCCAGCACCGAACAGCGGCGTGGGGATACGAAAGGCCAGGTTCGGATTACCACCGAGTCCGGTCAGCGGATTGCCCGGTGTGCCAAAGTTGAACTGCGCGAGATTGCAGCCGGCCGCATCGCGCCTGCCGGTAATCGTGAAGATTGCATGCACATTGCCATCGGGCGAACCGTCGGGATGGCGTTTGAAGCGCACTTCGCGTATCGGGCCATTGCGTGTAGTAAACCACGGTATGACGTTGCGGGCGCCCTCAGCGACGCCGATCTGTAATTGCGGATTGTTCGGCGGACTGCTGCCGCCTATGGCTGGCTGGGAGTGACAGGAGGCGCAGGAATTCGCATTGAAGCGCGGCCCGAGACCCTCGGGGACGTCTTCGACTTCATTGAATTTGTCGAGGCCGTCGTTGAAGATTGATGTTAGCAGCGGGTTTGCGCCCGGTACTGGTCCGCCGGCACCCGCCGCCCCGCCGCGCACGCCCGGATCGACAGCAAGCGATGCGGGTGGGTTGCCATAGCCCGGCCATAACGAGGCTGCCGGCGCACGGCCGTAGGGATTGGCGAGGGCACTGGCAGTGGCGTCTGCGGCGGCCAGCTGCGCATTGGCGGCAATACTGAAGCCGTAGCCCGCTACGCCGACGACGGCACAGACCCCGATTATAGGAACAATTTTCATCTGATCTCCTTCGTGCGACCGATGCATGGCAGCCGCCATGCGCGCGCCTGTGCCTGACTGGGCGCAGGGAGTCAGGACCGACGGTGGCTGGATTGAACAGCGCACGGTCACTTTATGCCTGAGCGCGCGCCAGAGAGAAATGACAGTGTGCCAAAAGATGGTCGGCGCTTGATCTGCTACAAGCTGAGCTCGCCAGCCTTTGATGTGGGTTGATGAATGGGCGACTTAAAACGCCAGCTGCAGCTCGACCTGCTGGCCAACGCGCACGAGCGTGCCTTCGCCTTCGCGCAAAATCGCATTCATGCCAAAGGTGATGCCGCCGTCGACTTTCGGGTTGGTCCGGTAAGTCATCAGGATATCGAGTGGATCGGGGCCGATCCTGCCGGTGGCCTGGTCGATGGCAGGAATCGGGCAGCGCGGGCAGGGCTTGACCGGCTGCAGGACAGCTTGGCCGATGTGCAGTGTCTGCGCAAAGTCTTCGTCAAAGGCGGCCACGCCATTGATGACGATATTGGGCCGGAAGCGGTTCATCGGCAGCGCCGCGCGATCCTGCGCGAGCAGCTTCTGGTTCAAGTCCTCGAGCGAGGCCTCGCTAATGAGCAGTAGCGGGTAGCCATCGGCGAACAGCGTCGGTACTTTCACGCCTTCTGTCCACTTACCACTGCTCGTGCGTACAACATCCGGATGGAAGCGCACCAGCCGGCAAGCTACGCCCAGCGCCTTGGAAAACCAGGTCGCCGTCATCTCGTCGCAGTCGTAAGCCATCAGCACATCATCCCAGACCTTGACCTGCATCGTTGGCGCAGCGACAGGATCGGGCAGGCCGAGCGGAATCTCGAGGCGCAGCATGCCCGGTGCGCGCAGTTCCAGCGTGTCAGACTTGATGCGCGGCGTGATCAGCGCCATCGCCGGATACTCGCGCTGACTCAGGAATTGGCCCTGCAGATCGACGACCATCCATTCGCGATCGTAAATCTGCTCGCTCATCAGGCCGGCCGGCGTCAGGACAGCCTCGCGCAAGGCGATGCCGGCGCAGGATTTGATCGGATACAGATGGAGTTCGGTGAGCATGGACATGGGTGCGCGTTTGCATTGGGCTGGAGGGCGCATCATAGCCCATCGAATTTACAAAGTCTGCCGAGGCGCCCGGTGCAGTCTGTGCATCTGCGAGATCCTGCGCAAGTCGCAGCTATAATGCCGGCTGCTGAAAGTCCGCCAACAATTAAAAATTATCCGCCATGCGCGCCAGGCACATCGACGATATTGCGCAAAAATGTGCGATCGACGCCTGCGTACCATGCGCACAAGGAGCTGTACATGAAGTCGAGTAAAGCGCGCTTTGGCCTGGAAATGGTCGCGGCTCTGATCGCCGTGGCCGGCATCGCCGGCGCCGGCTGGTGGTTCAATTCCTACGATCAGGTCAAACGCAAGCCGACGCCACCCGAGCGTGTGCAATGTGCCTTGCCGACCCAGCCGGCAGGCGCGTCGCATCCGGGCATGGTGTGGGTGCCGGGTGGCAGTTTCGTTTTAGGCGATACGCAATATCCGGAAGAGCAGCCGCTGGTGCCAACTTCCGTTGCCGGATTCTGGATGGATCGCACGGAAGTCACCAACGCCGAATTTGCCGCCTTCGTCAAAGCCACCGACTACGTCACCGTGGCCGAACGCGCCATCGATCTGAATCTGCATCCGGACCTGCCGCCGGCGATGCAGCAGCCGGGCGCCGTCGTGTTCGTCGTGCCTAAGAATATCGATACCTCGGGCGAGATCAA
>CANFLV010000017.1 GCA_947448025.1 Oxalobacteraceae bacterium
CACATCCCTGCTGACTTTTTAAGGGATGTGGCGCGCAGGGGGGATACCTCTGACAGTCCAGCGTGGCACCGCCAGCGACCCAGCCGGATGGGGTTTTGAATCGGTCGCGCTTCAATGCCGGCCCCAGAGAAAGGGCTATCTATCAAAGCTCTCAGAACAAATCCACTTCACCACTACGCGCCATGCGCTTATTGAGCCGCGTCGCATAATCCTGCTCGCGATTAGCCAGCGTATTGTTATTGAGCTGCTCGATTTTCTTGACCAGCACCCTGCCGCTGCGCGGAAAGTAATAGACCTTGCGTGCATGGATGTCGTTGAGATCCTTGGCCAACACACGGATATTTTCAGCCTGCAGGTATTCGCACACAAAGGCCGCGTTGCGCTCACCGACATTGATCGAACTGAAGCCGCGCAGAACCGCACCGCCGCCAAAGACTTTCGCTTCGAGATTCTCGCGCCGCGCACCGGCCTTGATCAGTTCATTGATCAGCACTTCCATTGCATACGAGCCGTAACGCATCGAGGCCGATACGGGACTGTCGGCGTCGCCGTTATATGGCAGCATGAAGTGGTTCATGCCGCCGATACCGGTGACGCGGTCGCGCACGCAGGCCGAGACACAGGAGCCGAGCACGGTCACGATCAGCATGTCCTTGTGCGTGAAATAAAATTCCCCCGGCAGGATCTTTGCAGCGTCGCAGTCAAAGGTGCGGTCATAGTAGACATTCGTCGCAAATTGCTCGTCGATGGCCGCACTCATGCTGGCTTGTCCGGCGTGCCTTGCGCGCTCGCCAGCTGATACACGGTCTTGCCGCGCAGGCGATAGGCATTCGACACATACAGGAAGTTTTCCGAATGGCCGGCAAACAGCCTGGCCTGCGGCTTCATCAAGGGCACGAATCGCGCGAGGATTTTTGCCTGTGTCGGCTTGTCGAAATAGATCATGACATTGCGACAAAAAATTACATCAAACTGGCCCGCGAGCGACCAGCGCTCGTCCAGCAGATTGAGCTGGCGAAAGCTGATCAACTTGCCCAACTCGGGTCGCACACGCACGAAACCTTCCTGCACGCCTTTGCCTTTGAGGAAAAAGCGCTTGATGCGTGCATCGCTGACATTTTTTAACTGTTCAGTCTGGTAGACGCCTTGCTGCGCCGTGAGCAGGACATTGGTATCGATATCGGTAGCGATGATGCTCACGGGCGGCGTGAGCGTATTAAAGACTTCGCATGCCGTCATGGCGATCGAATACGGCTCTTCTCCTGTCGAGCTGGCCGAGCACCAGATCGTCAGCGGCGCCGGCATGGCAGCGAGGTGTTCAGCAAGGATGGGGAAATGATGCGATTCACGATAAAACGAAGTCAGGTTCGTCGTCAGCGCATTCGTGAAGGCTTCCCATTCGGCCGCGTTCTGTCCCTGCTCGAGGCGCGCAAGGTAAGTCGCGAACGAGTCCATGCCTGTTGCGCGCAAACGCCGCGCAAGCCGGCTATAGACCATTTCATGCTTACTCTCGGCCAGCGCGATGCCAGCGCGGCGATAAATCAAGGCGCGTACTTTTTCGAAATCCACCATCGTGAAGGCAAATTCCTTGAGGCCCTTGCTCGTCTGCGCCCTGTCGCGCGCTGTGTCCTTGCTGTCCGGTATTAGTTTCACGTTGACGATGCTCCCCTATTTTAAGCCAAGCATACGCAAGAGCATGAACGCTGCAGCGGCAAAGAAGATAGCTTTTTGCCAGTCTGACCCGCGCTTAAAACTTGTGCGTGAGAGTGCAGCTGTCACTATTTTCAGAGGAATAGTTAAACGCTACTTTAGTATTAAGTGCCATAATCGGCACCTGCCAAAAGCTGCTCGCGACCTTCACCGACAGTAGATAACTTTTTTAACACTTCCGGCAATCATGCGACCCACGGCTCAAATACAAAAGATCAAAGTCCTGATCGCCGACGACCACGCCATCATGCGCGCAGGCCTTCGCCAAATCCTAGCCGATACGCCCAATATCGCCGTCACCGGCGACACCGAAAGCGGCCTCGAAGCCGTACGCATGCACAGACTACGGCCAGTCGATGTGCTGCTGCTCGATATTTCAACGCCTGGCCACGATGGACTTGATACGCTTAAACAGATCAAGAATGAATTCCCGCATCTGGCCGTGTTGATGCTGTCGATGCAGCACGAAGATCATTACGCGATTCGCACACTGAAAGCCGGCGCTGCCGGATACCTCAGCAAACGCAGCGCGCCGGCCGAACTCGTCAAGGCGATCTGCGAGCTCGCCGCCGGCCGCACTTACATCAGCGCGGCCCTGGCGCAAAGTCTGGCAAAACAGCTGATTGAAAATAAAGACGGCCCCTTGCACGCTACCCTGTCCGATCGTGAATACCAGACCCTGATCATGATCGCTTCAGGTAAATCAGTGTCCGATGTCGCCGCTACACTGACCCTGTCAGTAAAGACCATCAGCATGTACCGCTCGCGCCTGCTGGAAAAACTGAAATTGCGGCATAACGCAGAACTCACGCATTACGCCATCAAGCACCATTTGGTGTGAATTTGTGATTTCAGGAACTGGGCCTGTTTCGCTGCGCTCTTCCACAGACCATTGCTGCGGACGCGACCGTAGGATGGGTAGTGCAGGCACTGTACCTGCCGTTTCGCCGAGACTGATGCATGCCCCAATTGCCAGAGAAAGCCAGCACTGAACAGTCGCTGGACTATGCCCGCGCCGCATTCCGCCTGCTGGTCACACGGCGCGTCGTGCCCACGCCGGAAGCTTACCGCCTGGCCTATGAAGAAGTCTCGGGCACGCCCCAGAAAACCAGCGCCGAATCACTGCTGACCACATTCGGCGTGCGCTGCCAGAGCGCGCACCCCGCACTGGCCGTCATAGGTGCAAACATCTGTCGTGCCGTGGCTGCGCGCGACTGGGCCAGCTGCGACGAATATTTCACGACGCTGCATGGCTTTCTGGCGCGCTATGAAGAACCAGATGCACACGCCGGCGAGCGCGGCGTCTTCAAGGCCTTCCCGACCGCAGCCGAACGCCAGGCAGATTTGCTGCGCGGCCTGCTCAGTCGCACCCTCGGCGTGGCGCTGGCCTCACTGTTGCGGGACGCGCCGGCACTGGCCAAGGAAGCCAATGTGCTCGGCAACGTCATCCGCGACTCGACCAGTCACACCACGCTCGAAGACGCTACCGCGCGCCTGCGGCAGCTGTGCTTCAAGATCGAACTGTATGGCGGCGACAATACCGAACAGCAGGCACTGCTGCTGCGCCTGTTCGGCCTGCTGCTCGATAATATCGGTGAACTCATCGATGACGACGTCTGGATGCGCGGCCAGATTGCCATGATACGCACGCTCCTGTCGGGCACCATCAGCCACCGTGTACTCGATGATGCAGCGCGTAATCTGAAAGAGATCATCTATAAACAGAGCGTGCTGAAACAAGGCATCGCCGAAGCCCGCACGACCGTCAAGAAAACCATGCTGACCTTTATCGACCAGCTTGACACGATCGTCACATCGAGCAGCGAACTTTCTTCAAAGATGGATACCTACTCGGCGCAGATCAGCAAAGCCAACGATATCGTCGCCATCAATGAAGTATTAAGCAAGCTCATGCAAGCCACGCGCGCGAGCCAGATCGATGCCGCGAAATCGCGCGACCAGATGCAGCGCGCGCGCCGTGAATTGCAGGACGCCGAAGCACGGGTACAGAAAATCGAAGTCCAGCTCTCGCAGTTAAGCGAGCGCACACATCAGGACCCGCTCACAGGCAGCTTGAACCGGCGCGGTCTGGATGACATGCTCAAGCGTGAAATCGAACGCGCCGAAAAGCGCAAGCTGCCAGTCTGCCTGGCATTGCTGGCGATCGATGAGCTGCTGCCGGAAGCCTTCGCCAGCGATCCTGCGACCGCAGAAAAGATCCTCGTGCATCTGGTGCAGGTGGCCAGTGAAACGCTGCGTTCGATGGACATTGTCGGCCGCCTCGAGGGCCGTGAATTCCTGATCGTGCTGCCGGATACGAATATCGGCAATGCTGGCATGATCCTCACGCGCCTGCAGCGCCGGCTCACGGAGCGCTTTTTCATGCATGAGGAGACGCGCCTGTTCATCACGTTCTGCGCCGGGATTGTCTTGCGCGGACAGGGCGAGGACAGCAATGCCACCATCCGGCGAGCAGCCGAGGCACTGGCGCTGGCAAAAAGAGCGGGCAAAAATCATATTATCGTTGGCAAAAGTCTGTCCGAAAACTGAATTTTGCCGTCCCGCCTATCGACTATATCCAAGCAAACTGAAGTGCTTGCCGAAAAAATATCGTACTCAAGAATTCCCAAAGCTGCGTCGTAAGAGTCACTGCAAGGCTTGAACCGTAACGAGTCGAAGAAATTGAAACGCAAAAATAGCATTCAACTTTTTCGAAATCGTGACGATAAATAAAACAAGCAGCACGGTTCCTCACCCCTGGCACACATGCCATGACCGGGATACCGCGCTGATCAATTGCAAGCCTCAAACTACGTATCGCAACCTGACAGGAGCTCATCATGGCCTCAGTAATCAACACCAATACTGCCTCACTCAACGCCCAGCGCAACCTCACGACTTCGCAGGCATCACTGGCTACTTCCTTGCAGCGCCTGTCTTCAGGTTTGCGTATCAACAGCGCCAAGGACGACGCTGCCGGTCTGGCAATTTCAGACCGCATGACGAGCCAGATCAATGGCCTGAACCAGGCCGCGCGCAATGCCAACGACGGCATCTCGCTGACGCAAACAGCTGAGGGCGGACTCGCCACGGCGACCGATCTGCTGCAGCGCATGCGTACCCTCGCCGTGCAATCGGCTAACGGCACGAACTCTTCGTCGGATCGCGCTTCATTGCAGCAGGAAGTCGGCCAGTTACAGCAGGAATTGAACCGCGTCGCCAATTCGACGCAGTTCAATGGCCAGAATGTCCTCGACGGCTCGCTCAACAATGCGCAATTCCAGGTCGGTGCGAATGCAAACCAGACGATCAATTTTTCGATCACCAGCGCCCAGGCCAGCGCCATCGGCAATAACGGCATCAAAGGCACCGCCGTCGGTAACGGCTCTGGCGCCTCCTCCTTTGCTGGTACCGTCGCCGGCACCATCGGCATCAATCAGAATGCCGCGCAAACCTTCACGATCCAGGGCAATGGCACGACCGCGACCGCCGCCTTTGCCGCTGCCGGCACCACCGCATTTTCGATGGCGCAGGGCGTCAATTCCTCCACAGGTACGACTGGTGTAACCGCTACTGCGGCGACCACCGCGACCTTGGGCAGCTTCACTGCCGGCACGCAATCGCTGACCTTGCAAGGTGCACCTACGCCAGGTGGCGCCGCCAATCCAGTGACGATCACGGCGACGATGGCCACTGCCAATGACGTCGGCGGCCTCACTGCTGCCATCAATGCCCAGTCTGGCATCACCGGCATTACCGCTGTGGCCAACACGACCACTGGCAAGATCTCGCTCACGCAAGACAGCGGCCACGATATCGGCGTGACGAACAACCTCGTCGCAAATAACTCGACGACTATGCAAGGCAGCACCGGCACCGCCAAGGCACTGGTGCGCGGCGTCGCGGATGCAGCAGCGGTCGGTGACTCGATGACGGTCGGCGGCACGCTCTCCTTCAATTCGGCCAGCTCGTTCACCATCGGCACATCCGCTGCCGGTACCGTGTTCACGGCCGGCGCGAATTCCAGCGCATTGTCGTCGGTGGCCAGCATCAATGTCACCACCATGACCAACGGTGTACCGACTGGCTCGAATGACGCGCTGCAAGTCATCGATTCGGCCCTGAGCAAACTAAGCTCGGATCGTGCCTCACTGGGCGCGCTGCAGAATCGCTTCGGGACCACCATGAGCAATCTGCAAACTACGTCGGAAAACCTCAGCTCCGCCCGTAGCCGCATCCAGGATACGGACTTCGCTTCGGAAACGGCTAATCTGACGCGCGGCCAGATCTTGCAACAGGCCGGCACTGCCATGCTGGCACAGGCGAATGCCTTGCCAAATGGTGTGTTGAGCCTGCTGCGCGGTTAATTCTGCTTCGACGGAAACCCTTGAATACCCGGACGGATTTTTCTTGTCCGGGTATTTTTCAATTTGAAAGGAACTGCCATGAATCCGCTGACCATCACGCCGATTGCCACCACGCCTGTAGTCACACCGGACCAGCATGTCGCGCGCAGCGACCCTGCGGCACCGCCCCCGGCCGCGCCCGTACAAACCCATGCTGCCGTCACACCGATTGCGCCGACACCTTCAGCGGCAGAAGTCAAAGAGGCGCTGCAGACCATTAATTCCTCCATGCGCGAACTGTCGCGCAAACTGGAATTTTCGGTCGACCCCGACAGTGACCGCGTCATTGTGCGCATCGTCGACCAGCAAACCAGTGAAATCATCCGCCAGATGCCCACGCATGAAGCGCTCGATATCGCCAAGGCGATCGACAAGAACATCAACAAGGCGGCACACAAGACTCAGGGCTTGCTCATCAGTCAAAAGGTCTGAATCCGGGCGTACTAGAGGGCTGCGAATAGTGCGATAAAAGCCCTTCTCAAGTCTGGATGGCCGCCGCCGATAACAGCATATAGTCAAGCATCATCCGGGCCTCTGGTGCTGCGGATTTCTCATTCCAATTCATCAGGAGCAGCAAGTGGGCATCTCCTCTCCCGGCATAGGCTCCAATCTCGACGTCAATGGCATCGTCACCAAGCTCATGCAGATCGAGAGCCAGCCGCTGCAAAACCTGGCCCAGAAAGAGTCGGGCGTGCAGGCGCGCCTGTCGGCCTTTGGCAATATCAGCAGCGCCCTGAATAATTTCCAGAGTGCGCTCGACGGCCTGAGCACGCCGGCCATGTTCAAGGCCTTGAGTGCGGTACCGGCCGACGCCGCAGTATTCACGGCGACCGCCAATGGCGATGCCGTGCCCGGCACTTATAACGTCAATGTGACCCAGCTGGCACAGGCACAGACGATCGCCGCAGCCGGCCAGGCGAGCACCAGCGCGACCATCGGCAGCGGCGTGGCCACGACACTTTCCTTCCAATTCGGCAGCATCAGCGGCGGCTCACTCGTCGATGGCTTGTACACTGGCGCCAGCTTCACGCAAGACGCCAGCCGCACCAGTGGCACGGTCAGCATCGGTACCAGCAATAATTCATTGCAAGGCATACGCGACGCTGTCAATGCTGCCAATATCGGCGTCTCCGCGACCATCGTCGCCGACGGCAGCGCCATGCCGCAGCATCTGGTGTTCACGTCGACCGCTGGCGGCGCGAGTTCGAGCATGAAGCTCAGTGTCAGCGGCGACGCAGCTCTGCAAAACCTGCTGGCCTACGATCCGGCCAATACGCAGAACATGGCGCAACGCACACTGGCGCAAAGCACGCTGCTTAACGTAAATGGCATCGCCGTCAGCAGCAATACCAATACCGTCACCGATGCGATCCAGGGCGTGACCCTGTCGGTGTCCAAGGCCGGCACCAGCGCACTGACCGTCTCGCGCAATACCTCGACCATCCAGACTGCGGCCAATGGCTTCGTCAAAGCCTATAACGACCTCAACAGCACGCTGTCAGGCCTGACCGCCTACAACGCCGCGACCAAAACAGCCGGACCGCTGATCGGTGACTCAACCGTGCAAACGATACAGTCGCAATTACGCAAGACCCTGTCGTCGTCGCTGACCGGGCTCAACAGCAGCCTGATGAGTTTGCCGCAGGTCGGCATCACCTTTCAGCGCGATGGTAGCCTGGCGCTGGACGCGGCACGATTCCAGGCGGCGCTGACGACCAATGCCGAAGGCATAGGCGGTCTGTTCGCCACTGCCGGGAAAACGGCCGACAGTCTGCTTACCTTCGTCAGTTCCGGCACCGACACCAAGGCTGGCAGTTATCCAGTCAGCGTGACGGCGCTGGCGACGCGCGCTTCGGTGCTCGGCAATGTCGATCTGCGCGGGGCCAATACCGTCATTGCGGACGATACCCGCATCAACGTCACGCTCGACGGCACTAATGCGACGCTGGCACTCACGCCGGGCAGTTACACCGCTACGCAGCTGGCCTCGCTGGTGCAGTCGGCCATCAATGGCTCGAGCACGTTTTCGACGGCAGGCTCCACTGTCAGCGCGACCATCGATGGCAGCGGTTTTTTGAACCTGACATCGAACCGTTATGGCGCAGTCTCGGGCGTGACGCTGGGCAGCGTCAGCGGCAGTCCGGTCTCGCTGCTCCAGGGTACGTCACCCTTAGCCACTGCCGGCATTGATGTCGCCGGCAGCATTGGCGGCATGCCGGCTACCGGCTCTGGACAATTTCTGAGTGCCGCGCTCGGCTCGGTCGCGGATGGCTTGAAGCTGCAAGTCAGTGGCGGCTTCATTGGCGCGCGCGGCAATATCGATTTTTCGCAAGGCTATGCCGATCGTCTCAATAAACTCGTCGATGGCTTTATCGGCAGTGGCAGCCTGATCGCTGGCAATAATGATGGTCTTAATCGCAGCATCAAGGATATCGGCAAGCAGCGCGATGCTTTGCAGCTGCGATTGGCCGACACGGAAAAGCGCTACCGCGCGCAATTCACGGCGCTCGACGTGGCCATCGGCAGCATGACGACCACGAGCACCTTTTTGACACAGCAGCTGGCGACGATACGCGCCCAATCCTAATTTATTAATCTGGAAATTTTTCAGGAGAGTTTCAATGTTTGGAGCGATGCAATACGGCGCCAGCGCTTATGCCCGCGTTGGTGTGGAAAACGGCGTGGCCGCCGCCACGCCACACCAGCTCATCATCATGCTGTTTGACGGCGCCCGCGTCGCACTCGCCGATGCGCAAACCTATATGGGCGCAGGCGACATTGCTGCGAAAGGCAAGGCGGTCTCCAAGGCCATCACGATCGTCGAAAATGGCTTACGCGCCAGTCTCGACAAATCCGTCGGCGGCGAGATCGCGGCCAATCTCGATGCCCTGTATGTGTACATGGGAGAACGCATGGTGATGGGGAACCTGACCAATCAGGCGGCCATGCTGGAAGAAGTACGCCAGCTACTGGGCGAACTGAAATCCGCCTGGGCCGACATCAAGCCGCAGCCGCCCGCCGCAGCTTCCGTATAAGGTTGAACCAACATGAACGCACAAGAAATCATCGACCTGTATGAGCAAATCGCCACGCTCACACGCCAAATGCTGGATGCTGCGCAACACGATGACTGGGACCGGCTGGTGGCACTCGAAGGCCAGACCGCGCAGCGCATTCAGAACTTGCGCATGCATTCGCCCGTATCCGGCTTGAGCGAACCGCTGCGCGAGCAAAAAGTGACGCTAATCCAGCGCATTCTTGCCGACGATCGCGCCATCCGCCATTTGACTCAACCTTGGATGACGCGACTGACCGTACTCATCAACAGCACCGGCACCGAGCGCAAACTGTCGCACGCCTACCATGCCCTGCCCTCGTCCTGACAGGCCGGTCCATGGCGGCTGATGTGGGCGGTGTTCACGTCGTGGTGCCGATGGCAGCGACCAGCGCAATTCGTCACTGACATGCCTGTGCTGCCGCACTCCAGCATCTTTGTGCATCGATCGCATGCATTGGTGGGGCTGCTGAAGCTAGTCGATCGCGATAACGAAATCCCGCCTGCGATGTATCAGGCGATCGCTGAATTGCTGGCCTGGCTGGGTCGCTGGCAGTGCCACGCTGGACTGTCAGAGGCGTCGGGTCTATGTACCTACATAAACACCCTGTTAAACCTGCATGTTCATCATTTCCTGATAGGCTGAGACGAGTTTATTGCGCACCTGGACCGTGGCCTGAAAACCGATATTGGCCTTTTGCATGCTGATCATCAGGTCCGACAGATTGACACTGTTATCACCGCTGGCGAAGCGCTTGCCGAGCGCTTCGGTCTTGCCTTGAGCGACGTTGACCTGATCGAGCGAGAGTTTCAAGGCATCGGCAAAGCCCGTCTTGGCCACTGCCGAAGCTTCGGCTTCTGCCGGCTGTAAGGTTCCTATACCTTCAGTGCCATGCACGCGCGCCGCGGCGCTTTTCAGCTGCGACAGCATGGCCTCGATCCTGCCTGCATCGATGATGTTGGTCTTCATGTCACCCGTCTTTCGCACTATGGCCCGTGACAATAAGTTATCACTGCGATGCCGCCGACCTCACGCCAAGCAGGCGTGGAAAATGCGCTGTATTCGGCCGATCGAATAAATTGCGCCGGCAGACAATGAGCACCACGCTTAACAATGCTGCTGCCTGTGTCTCCATGATGAAATCCACCGCTCCTGTCCCCTTGCCTGCTGGCTGCCCTGACCAGGCCACTAGCGCCGTATGACCAGTCAGGTCGACAAGCTGCCTGCCACGGGACTGGTCGGATTTGCCAGCACTCAGGCCGGGCGCAATCTCGTGCTCATCATCAGCGTGGCCGGCGTGGTGGGTGTCATGGCCGCTGTGTGGCTATGGAGTCGCCAGCCCGATTACCGCATCCTGTTCGCCAATTTCACTGACCGCGACGGCGGCGCGATCGTCGCCTCGCTGCAGCAGATGAACGTGCCTTACAAATATGCCGAAGGCGGTGCGGCCATCCTCGTGCCGGCTGATCAAGTGCACGACGCGCGCCTGAAACTGGCCGCGCAGGGGCTGCCAAAGGGCGGCATTGTCGGCTTCGAGCTGATGGAAAACCAGAAGCTCGGCATCTCGCAATTTCTCGAACAGATCAATTTCCAGCGCGCGCTCGAAGGCGAACTGGCGCGCTCTATCCAGTCGGTCGCCGCCGTGCAGGGCGCGCGCATCCATCTGGCCTTGCCCAAAGCGTCGGTGTTCGTACGCGACCAGCAAAAGCCGACCGCCTCGGTACTGTTGAACCTGCATCCGGGACGCACGCTCGACCGCCAGCAAGTCAGCGCCATGGTGCATCTGATCGCGTCCAGCGTGCCTGATCTGCCGGCGAAAAACGTCACGGTCGTCGACCAGGATGGCAATCTGCTGTCGGAGCCGGTCGACGGCGCGAAAAATAATGGGCTCGACCCATCGCAGCTGAAATACCTGATGGAGCTGCAGCAGAATATCGTCAAGCGCGTCGAGTCCATCATCACGCCGCTGGTCGGCAGCGGTAATGTACGCGCCGAAGCGACTGCGGATGTGGATTTTTCGAATAGCGAACAGGCCGCGGAAACCTACAAGCCGAACCAGGGCACGAACCCTCCGACCGTGCGCAGTACGCAAACCAGTGAATCCGGCAACGGTGCAGGCGCCAGCGGCATACCGGGCGCCTTGTCGAACCAGGCGCCCGCGCCGTCCACGGCACCCTTGACCGCGCCAGCTGCAGCCGCCAGCGTTGTATCGAACAGCGGCACCAGCCAGCGCGACGCCACCACCAATTACGAAGTCGACAAGACCATCCGCTATGTGCAGCAGCCCATGGGCGGCATCAAGCGTTTGTCGGTCGCAGTCGTGGTGAATTATCGTAGCAAGATCGGCAAGGACGGCAAGCTTACGTCCCTGCCGCTGACTGAGGCCGAACGGACCCAGATCAGCGATCTCGCCAAGGAAGCCATGGGCTTTAGCAAGGAGCGCGGCGATTCGATCAATGTCGTCAACAGTCCCTTCGCCGGCGTGGAAAAGGAAGTGATTCCGGAAGCGCCGCTGTGGCAGCGTCCCGCCCTCATCGACATGGCCCGCGAAATCGGCAAATACTTGCTGGCGGCGCTCGTGCTCGGCTGGCTGTATTTTTCGATGTTGCGCCCGCTACTGCGCAAGATTGCTGTGAGCCTCGAGGTGCCGCCCGTCGAAGCGACAGCCAAAGCCGACGAGGAAGATGACGCCATCATGCCCGAAGAATTCCCGCATCGCCGGCCGGAACGCCGCCGCGACAATCTCGAAGCGACGCGTCAGCTGGCGCGCGACGACCCGAAAGTCGTGGCCAATATCGTCAAGTCCTGGGTCGACCGCAGTGAGTGACGCCGGCATCCATCGCGGCGCCATCCTCATGCTCGCGCTGGGCGAAAATGAAGCCGCCGAGGTCATGAAATTCCTCGGCCCCCGCGAAGTGCAAAAACTCAGCGCGGCGATGTCAACCATGAAAGGCGTAGGCAACGAAGAGCTCGAAACGGTGCTCTCCGCCTTCTGGAATGAGACAGGAGAAAACAATTCGATCGGCCTCGACTCGGATGAATACATCCGCGCGGTGCTGACCAAGGCGCTTGGCGACGACAAAGCCGGCACACTGCTGAACCGCATCCTCGGCCAGCGCGATTCCAGCGGCATCGAAAGCCTGAAATGGCTGGACGCGCAATCCGTGGCCGAATTGATCCGCAATGAACATCCGCAAATCATCGCCACCATCCTCGTCCATCTGGAGCGCTATCACGCCTGCGAAACCCTCGAGCATTTCACGTCAAATATGCGCAATGACATCATGCTGCGCATCGCCACGCTCGACGGCGTGCAGCCGGTCGCGCTGCGGGAACTCAATGAAGTGCTGTCGGCACTCCTGACTGGTAACGATAATGTCAAGAAAAAGCCCATGGGCGGCATCCGCGCCGCGGCGGAAATCATGAACTATTTCAGCGGCGAGAGTGAAACCACGGTGATGCTGAAGTTGCGCCAGTACGACGCCACCATGGCGCAAAAGATCCTCGACGAGATGTTCGTCTTCGATAACATCATGGACATCGAAGACCGCGGCATCCAGATCCTGCTGCGCGAAGTGCCATCGGAATCACTGATTATTGCGCTCAAGGGCGCACCGCTGGAACTGCGCGAAAAAATCTTCAGCAATATGTCCACGCGCGCCGCTGACATGATGCGCGAAGACCTCGATTCCAAAGGACCGGTGCGCCTGTCCGAAGTCGAAACCCAGCAAAAGGAAATCCTGCAGATCATTCGCCGACTCGCCGATGAAGGCCAGATCGTGCTCGGTGCGAAAGGCGACGATCCGTTTGTCTGAGTCGCCGCTGTCATCACTCCAATTAAACTGACCGCATCAAGTCCATGAGCCACTCACCGCTACCAAAAGAACAGCAATCCGCCTACCAGCGCTGGGAAATGGCGTCACTCGAAGACCCGACGCTGCAAGCCGAGCTCGTCGCCACATTGGCGCCCGAAGAAATCGCCGCCCAGCTCGCACAGCAGCAAGTCGAACAGCTGGCGCTGCTGCAACAGCAGGCGCATCAACAAGGCCTGCTCGAAGGCCAGCGCGAAGGCCGCGCCGCAGGACTGATCGAAGGTCGCGCCGCCGCAGCGCAAGAGCGCGCCGACCTGCTCGCCATTGCCAGCAGCTTCACCGAAGAAATTGCCAGATCCAATGAACTCATCGCCGCCGACCTGCTGCAGCTGGCGCTCGATCTCGCCCGCGCCATGCTCAAGACCGCGCTGGAGGTGCGCCCGACGCTGGTACTCCCCATCGTCACCGAAGCGATCCGCTATCTGCCGACGGTACAACAGCCGGCGCTGCTGACGCTGCATCCGCTGGATGTTGAACTGGTCACCGAGCGCCTCGGCACCGAACTCAGCAGCGCCGGCTGGACCATTGCGCCGGAGGCAAATATGCAGCGCGGCGGCTGTCGCGTCGATACGCCGAGTCACCACATTGATGCCACGCTGGGAGGCCGCTGGACTCGGGTGGCCGCTGCGCTCGGCCTGCAGTCGGACTGGCTCGCGCCATGAACGATGCAGCGCCGATCAGCCGGCGCTGGCAGGACTACCTGCGCGACTGCACGGCACTGGCAGCGATCACGGAAACGATGCTGGTATCGGGTCGCGTCACGCGCGTCACGGGTCTGGTCATGGAAGCCGTCGGCTTGCGCCTGCCGATCGGCAGCGCTTGCATCGTCCCCCTGTCGAATGGTGCGCGCATCGAAGCCGAAGTCGTCGGCTTTGACAATGCACGCTTGTTCCTGATGCCGCAAAGTGATGTCGATGGCGTCCTGCCGGGGAGTCGCGTGTTTCCCGCAGATGTCGTACAGACGCTACCGCGTCCCGGCGCAGTCACGCATGCACGCCAGCGAAGCAGTGACCGCGGGCGGCATTTACCGGTCGGCGATGCATTGCTGGGGCGCGTGCTCGACGCAGCCGGTCGGCCCCTGGACAGGCTCGGCCCACTCAATGCCGTACAAAGCGCGCCGCTCAGTGTGCGCCCCGCTAATCCGCTCAGCCGCGCACCGATCACCGATACGCTCGATGTGGGCGTACGCGCCATTAACAGCATGCTGACCGTCGGCCGCGGCCAGCGTATGGGCTTGTTCGCCGGCTCGGGCGTGGGCAAGAGCGTCTTGCTGGGCATGATGGCGCGCTATACCGGCGCGGACGTGATCGTGGTCGGTCTGATCGGCGAGCGCGGTCGTGAGGTCAAGGAGTTCATCGAACAAATTTTAGGCAGTGAGGGTTTGGCGCGCTCCGTCGTGGTCGCCGCGCCCGCCGATACACCAGCGCTGATGCGTCTGCAGGGCGCCGCGTATTGCACGGCGATCGCCGAGCATTTCCGCGACCAGGGCAAGAATGTCTTGCTGATCATGGATTCGCTCACGCGCTATGCGATGGCGCAGCGTGAAATCGCGCTGGCCATCGGCGAGCCACCGGCCACGAAAGGCTATCCACCCTCGGTCTTTGCGAAGCTGCCGGCGCTGGTCGAACGTGCCGGTAATGGCATCGCAGGTGGCGGTTCGATCACGGCTTTCTATACGGTGCTGACAGAAGGCGACGACCAGCAAGACCCGATCGCCGACGCCGCGCGCGCGATCCTCGACGGCCACATCGTACTGAACCGCTCGCTGGCCGAAGCCGGCCATTATCCGGCCATCGATATCGAGCAATCGATCAGCCGTGCGATGCATACCATCACCACACCGGAACATCAAAAACTCACACGCCAGCTCAAGCAGCTGACGGCGCGTTACCAGCGTAACCGCGACTTGATCAGCGTTGGCGCCTACAGCGCCGGCGCCGATCCGCTGCTGGACCAGGCAATCGCCTTGCAGCCGCAAATTGAAAAATTCCTGCAGCAAGACGTCACTGAACAGGCCGGCATGAGCGAGAGCATGCGGCAACTCGCGGCTCTGTTCGAGCGATCAAATTTTCGTGCTTGAAAATACACTGGGAGCTCAGTAGTCCATAGGGCCCAGCGCCCCACCACAAGGATCTCACCATGGCTGCGCATTCCACGCTCGAATTCCTCATTGACCTTGCCGTCAGCAAAAGCGACGCCGCTGCGGCCGGACTGGGCAAAGCCATCCGCGTAAGCGAAGACGGCTCGAACAAGCTCAGCTTGCTGCGCCAATATCGGGATAACTATGTCGCCAATTTCCAGACCAGCATGGCGAGTGGCCTGACGGCTTCGGCGTATCGCAATTACCAGTCTTTCCTCGCCAAACTTGAACAGGCGATCGCCGGCCAGGATGGCATCGTCGCAGGACTTGAACGCAAGATCACGAAGGAACGCAGTGCCTGGCAAGAAAGCGAGCGTCAACGTAATCGCTACCGCATGCTGCAGGATCGCGCCGCGCAAAAGGAATACAACACAGCGCAACAGCGCGAACAAAAAGCCATGGATGAACATGCTGCGCGCCAGCTGTTCTACCGCCGCTGATCCGCCCACATTCGACGACCATGCAAGCCTCCACCATTTCAGCGCCCGTCGTGAGCGCTGCCGACACGCCTGCACCGCGTTCATCGCAAGATGCCGGCACGCCTGAAAAGCCCTTCAATACAGTATTGCAGCAAGAGCTGGATGGCCGCGAGCGGAGTAGCGCTCAGGCCACCGCTGCGAAGCCAGTCAAGGGCAGCAGTGCCGCTAGCAAAACGGACAAGGCTGCGACAGGTGGTGCGCAGCCTGCGCCTGCCGAAGTCAGCCAGCGCAATGCCGCTGACGATGCCAGCGATATCGAAGCCGGCATCGCCTCGCTGTCGCTGGAACTGGCGGCGATGGTCACGAACCTGCTGCAATTGCATGGCAAGGCCGCGCCTGCCGACAAGAGTAAAAAGCCCGCCACTGAAAGCACGAGCGACGCCAGCAAGACGAACGGCGCCTCAGTTGATATCGGCATACTCGGTGTGGCGAGCATGGCCGCGAAAGCCGTCACCAGTGAAGCCAATACCCAGCCATTGAAGGCTGACTCGAACGACATGCACAAATCGACCACGAAAGAGACTGCCACCAAAGACCCGCGCAGCAGCAAGGCCGATACGGCCGAAGCCAGCGCCGCGATAGTGCCAGCTATCCCGGTCGCTGCCGGCGAGGTTCAGCCAGTTGGCACAGGCCTGACTGCCGAGGCACCTGCCCAGTTTGCAAGTTCGCTATTGGCCGTGAACTTAAGTCTGCCCTCACCGCCAACGCCCAATGCCCTGCCCGTCAGCACACCTGTCCTTACTCCACCAGTCGGCACTGCGGCATGGGACCAGGCGCTTGCGCAACGCGTGACCTGGATGGTCAATGGCACGCAGCAAAGCGCTACGCTAAGCCTGAATCCGCCCGAACTCGGCCCTTTGCAAATCGTGCTGAGCCTGACGCCGACGCACGCCGATGCCAGCTTCATTGCGAGCCAGCCCGAAGTCCGTCAGGCGCTCGAAGCGGCGTTGCCAAAATTGCGCGAAATGCTTGGTGATGCCGGTATCCAGCTTGGCCAAGCCTCGGTAAATAGTGGCGCGCCAAACTCGAGCGGCCAGTTCCGCCAGGACGCCCAGCCGGGCAAACGCCGCCTGCACGATGGCGGCGACACGACGACGCTGGCCACACCGAACCTGCTCACCGGCGGCAGTGGCGGACTGGGTCTCATTGATACCTTCGTCTGACTTCTGCCGCATGTGCAGGAGACGCAAGACCGCCTGAATTGCGGCCGGTTCGCCCCTCTGCTCCGACGATCTGCAAGGCCGCGCTCTTCTTACAATCAGTGAAACTGGATTGCCGTTTTCAGTGATGCGTAAATAAGGAAATAGCATGGCCATCTCCGCAGTCAAATCCGTCCCCACGCCAACTGGCAAGGCCGAGCCAGCGTCCGGCGACACCCCTGCAGCAGCACCGCACGCATCGAAAAAAAAGCGGCTTCTCATTGCCGCGATCATCCTGCTGCTCGCTGGTGGCGGCACAGCCGCTTGGGCTTTTCTGAGACCCGGGGCGGCCGGCAAAGAAGCGCATAAATCATTGGCGGCCAAGCCACCGGTGTACGCGCCGCTGGAAATATTTACGGTGAACCTGAATCAGGAAGTGGGCGAGCAATACCTGCAAGTCGCCGTCACGCTGCTAGTGCCGGATCAGGCGCAAGCCGAACTGATCAAACTCTATATGCCGATGGTGCGCAGTCGCATGCTGACCCTGCTGTCGAGTAAAAAAGCCGGCGAACTGGCCACTGTCGATGGCAAGCAAAAACTGGCCGACGATATCAAGGCGCGGCTACAGCAGCCCTTCGTGCCCAACAGTGCGCCGCCACTCATCAGCAGCGTGCTGTTTACTTCCTTCGTGATCCAGTAACACCATGGCAGAAAATTTCCTCTCGCAGGAAGAAGTCGATGCGCTACTCAAGGGCGTCAATGGCGATACCGACGACGCGGCCATTGATGAGGCCAACACGGGCGTACGCACCTATAACCTGGCCACGCAGGAACGCATCGTGCGCGGCCGCATGCCGACGCTGGAAATCATCAACGAACGCTTCGCGCGGGAATTTCGCATCGGCCTGTTCAATTACCTGCGGCGCAGCGCCGAAGTCTCGGTCGGCCCGGTGCGCGTGTCGAAGTACAGCGAATTCATCCGCAACCTGGTCGTGCCGACCAACCTGAATCTGGTGCACATGAAGCCGCTGCGCGGCACGGCGCTGATGGTGCTCGATCCGAATCTGGTATTCCTGCTGGTCGATAATCTGTTCGGCGGCGACGGGCGTTTTCATACCCGCGTCGAAGGCCGCGACTTCACGCAGACCGAGCAGCGCATCATCCAGCGCATCCTTGACATCATTTTCCTGACGCTCACGAAGTCATGGGAGCCGGTCTACAAACTCCATTTCGAGTTCGTGCGCTCCGAGATCAATACCCAGTTTGCCAATATCGCCACGCCCAATGAAGTCGTCATTTCCACGACCTTCGTGATCGAACTCGGTTCGGTCAGCGGCGAAATGCATTTCTGTATTCCCTACGCCATGATCGAGCCGATCCGCGACCTGCTCACCAGCAGCATGCAAGGCGAAACGCTGGCCATGGACCGACGCTGGATCCGGCTCCTGAAGCAGCAGATCCAGACTGCCGAAATCGAGCTCATCGCCGACCTCGGCACAGCGCATTCCACCTTCGGCGACCTGCTGCAAATGAAGGTCGGTGACGTCCTGCCGCTGGTGCTCGAGGAACGCGTCGAAGCCAAGGTTGATGGCGTGCCCATCATGGAATGCAGCTACGGCAGGCTCAATGGCCAGTACGCCTTGCGCGTTGAAAAACTACTAGCAAGCAGCAGCACGGAATTACAAGGAGATGAGCATGGCTAATGACACACCCGGGCAAGAGATCGCCGACGACGACTGGGGTGCGGCGCTCGAAGAGCAAGCCAAAGCCGACGCCGCAGCGCCAGCGTCACCGTTCCAGGACTTTGGCGCAGGCCCGGCCAAGGGCGCAGCACCGAACGATATCGACTTCATTCTTGACATCCCGGTGCAGCTCACGGTCGAACTCGGCCGCACCAAAATCGCCATCAAGAATTTGCTGCAACTGGCGCAAGGCTCCGTCGTCGAACTCGATGGCATGGCCGGCGAGCCGATGGATGTGCTCGTGAACGGCTGCCTGATCGCACAGGGCGAAGTCGTCGTCGTCAATGACAAGTTCGGCATCCGCCTGACCGACATCATCACGCAATCCGAACGCATCAGAAAACTCAATAAATGAATCGTGGTACACCCCTGCTGTCGTCAGCATTGCTCCTGCTGAGCAGTGCGGCGCTGGCGCAAACACCGGCAGCAGCGCCGAACTCGGCTGGCAGCCTGCTACAGGTACTGGCCGGCCTGGTCGCAGTACTTGGCTTGATGGCGGGCGCGGCGTGGCTGTTGAAGCGTTTCAATGGCAGTCGTGCTGGAAGTAACAGCGCAGTGCGCATAGTCGGTGGCGTTTCCGTCGGCAGTCGCGAGCGCGTGCTGGTGCTCGAAGTCGGCGAACAATGGATCGTCGTCGGCGTGGGCGCGGGACGCGTGAATGCCTTGGCGACGATGGCGCGCCAACAGTGCGCAGAGGATGTGGCGAACCTGACGCCTGCGACCTCGGCCTTTCCAGGCTGGCTGAAGCAAATCATCGAGAGGCGCAATGCCAGTCAATAAATTATTCGTCTCAAGGCTCATCGGCGTGGCGTCACTAATGCTGCCACTGGCCGCGCTGGCGCAAGTCGGCGGCTCGCCCGCCTGGACCAGCACGCCCACAGGCGGCGGCGGGCAAAGTTATTCGCTGTCGCTGCAAACCCTGCTGATGTTGACCTCGCTGTCCTTTTTGCCGGCAGTGCTGCTGATGATGACGAGCTTCACGCGCATCATCATCGTGCTGTCGCTGCTGCGTCAGGCGCTGGGTACGCAAACCTCGCCGCCGAATCAGGTCATGGTCGGCCTGTCGCTTTTTCTCACGCTGTTCGTCATGGGGCCGGTGCTCGACAAGATTTATGCCGACGCCTACCTGCCGCTGTCTGAAAACAAGATCACCATGAAGCAGGCGCTGGATAAAGGCGTGCAGCCACTGAAGGCCTTCATGCTCCGGCAAACGCGCGAAACTGACCTCGCCCTGTACGTCAAATTATCCGGCGCGCCCAAGCTCAATAATCCCGATGAAGTATCGCTGCGCCTGCTGGTGCCGGCCTTTATCACGAGTGAACTGAAGACCGCTTTCCAGATCGGCTTTGCGATCTTCATACCCTTCCTGATCATCGACATGGTCGTCGCCAGTGTGCTGATGTCGATGGGGATGATGATGGTCTCACCGGCCATCGTGGCGCTGCCATTTAAGCTGATGCTGTTCGTGCTGGTCGACGGCTGGCATTTGCTGATCGCGTCATTAGCGCAGAGTTTTTACTGATGACGCCAGAATCCGTCATGACCATGGGCCAGCATGCCATGGAAGTCATGCTGATGGTGGCCGCGCCCATGCTGCTGGTGGCGCTGGTGATTGGTCTGGTCGTGAGTATTTTTCAGGCGGCCACGCAGATCAATGAAACTACGCTGTCTTTCATTCCCAAGCTGGTCGGTATTTTTGTCGCGCTGGTCGTGGCCGGACCGTGGATGATCTCGCTGATGCTCGATTACATGCGCCAGATGTTTACCGGGATTCCCGGCATGATCGGCTAAGACCGCAGGATTATGCTGACCATTACCAGTGCCGAGCTGAACACGGCGATCGCCATGCTGCTGTGGCCGCTCACGCGTATCCTGGGTCTCTTGTCGGTCGCGCCCCTGTTCGGCAATGTCAGCGTGCCGGCGCGCGTCAAGCTTGGGCTGGGTATCATGCTGGCGCTGATCATCGCACCGACCGTGCCCGCCACACCAGCGCTCGATCCAGCCTCGCTGACGGGATTGTTAATCATGGCCCAGCAATTGGTGATCGGCATGGCGATGGGTTTCGCCATGCGTGTCGTCTTCGCTGCGGTCGAATTGGCGGGTGAAATTTCGGGCCTGACGATGGGTCTGGGCTTTGCCAGCTTTTTTGATCCGCAAACCCGCGCGCGTTCATCCGCGGTCAGCCAGTTCCTCGCCTTGCTGTCGCTGATGACTTATCTCGCGAGTAATCTGCATCTGGTCTTGCTGACGACCTTGACCGAGAGCTTCACGACCCTGCCGATCACGGCCGCGCCGCTGAACGGGCAGGCACTGCGCGAAATTGCGTTCTGGGGCGGGCGGATTTTCAGCGCCGGCGTCCAGCTGTCATTGCCGATCGTCGCCGCCTTGCTGATCACGAACCTCGCGCTGGGCATCTTAACGCGCGCCGCACCGCAATTAAACCTGTTCGGCATCGGCTTCCCGATCACGCTGGGCATCGGCTTCGTGATGCTGACCATCGCCCTGCCCTACATGGCCACGCCGCTGGCGCATCTGTTCCAGGAAGGGATCGTCGAGATCAATCGGATGACGAAGGCGACGCTGCCGCTGGCGGCGGTGAGCTCAACGCCCTAAAGCCAGTCACGTCACTCCCATTTCAAATCCAGCTTCCTGCTATTCGCTGCGCAATCCCTGAGATAGAGATTGATGAGGCTTTGATAAGGAATGCCCACCTGCTCCGAGATGCGTTTGAAATAGCTGATCGACTCTTCATCGAGTCGGATCGTGATCTGCTTCTTTAATTGGGAGGCATAGGGGTTCTTTTTCGCGGCAGAGAAATCGTATTCTTTCAGCATAGGTCACCTTCCGGCATAACTTTTGGATTCACGGGGAGTGGCTTTGCGCGCTGAAATGATGCGGATCACATTATCTGCTTCACGATAGCAGTGGCACACCAGAATAATTCGCAAGGCACTACTCAGTCCCAACAAGATGAATCGATCTTCCGCATCTGAATGTTCTGGATCATCAATTTATCGAGCCCGCTCATCAAAAAATATTGTCCGGGCTTCATCAAATGAAACATCATGCTTTTTCTCATTAGAAAAGGCTTTAACGGGATCCCATTCAAAACGTAAGGTGCTCGTAATTACACTGTAGTTTATTCCTTTGGCTTATTCAAGCGGTGAAGACGCCTTAAATCAGTTTGAACAAGGACAGCGACGACACCGTCATGAACGACTTCTGCGCTGCCTCCAGCGTCGTCTGCTGCTGCGACAGATCACTGATGGCCTTGACCATATCGACGTCCTGCAAGGTCGACAGGGATTGCGCAAGCTGGACATCGCGCTCACTTCCGGAACTGTCCAGGCTGTCGAGCTCCTTCAAGCGTCCGCCCAGCGACGCGCGCAAGGTGAGCACGTTATCGAGCATACCGCCCAGTCCGGCGCCAGCCTGCACGAGGCCATTGGCCAGACGCGCCTGCCCTGGCACGCTCTTCGTGGACTGGCCCAATACGCCGATCAAATCGCGCAAGGTCGTGAAGATGCTGACATTCTTGCTCGGTGCGACCGTGAATTTGTCGCCATCGGCTGGTGCGCCCCTGACATCGAACTGCATGCCGTCGAAATTGATTGTGTCGCCATCCTTGAAGGCATTGCCGCTCGAGAGCGCCGGCAAGCCTGCCGTGTTGTCGACCACGTCATACGTCATCACGCCCGCGGTATTATGAAAATCAATCTGGTACTGATGTGAAGTCAACGCCGCGCGGTTCGTCACCGAACCGGTGCCGACGATGCCGGAACCCTGATTCGTGGCCGCAGCCGCGGTGACGAAGTCGCCATTGCCGCCGCGCGTGCCTTCGAAGACTTCATTGCCGGCATTGCTGACATTGATCTGTCGGCCGGCACCGACCTGCAAGCTCCGTTGCCCCTGATCGCCGCGATAAACCGCACCTTGTGGCGTGGCGCAAAAAGGTTCTGCGGTGATGTCAAAACCGGCAAACATGTAGTTACCCGTACCACCGCGGGAATTGGCCAGCCCCAGCATCTGGTCATAGCGGGATTGCAAATCGACGGCGAGGTAATGACGCTGCGTATCATCGAGCGCACCATTGCCGGCGGTGACGGCCAGCGTCTGCACATCCTGCACGAGTGAGCTGACGCTGGCCAGCGCGCCCTCCTGTTCGACTAAGGCCTGACGCGCATTCTGGCGATTGACGGCCAGCTGCGCGTTCATTTCCTTACCCTGCGAAAGTTCCAGCGCGCGCGCCGATGCGATCGGGTCGTCCGAGGGCGATAGCATGCGCCGGTTCGTTGAGATTTGCTGCTGCGTCTTGACCATGCCAGCCTGCAGCTCGGTGATGCGCGTGACGCCAATTTCGTACATCGTGTTCGTGCTGATACGCATATTCCCGCCTCTATGGATTCGTGGTCAAGCCGGACTCATCGGCCCAGATCGAGCAAAGTCTGGAACAGGTCGCCAGCCGTCTGCATGACCTTGCCGGCCGCCTGATAAGCCTGCTGGTAACGCATCAGGTTTGCTGCTTCCTCATCCAGATTCACGCCCGACTCGGACTCTTGTGCCTGGACTGCCTGCGCATGCAATTTATCGGCGGCGGAACTCGTGACCTCCATTTCACGCGTCTTGTTCCCCACCAGGCTCACCATCTGCGCATACGCGCCGAGATAACTCGTAGTCTTGTTATTGAGCGTGTTCTGACTTTGCAGGCTGGCCATCAGCACCGCATTGCGACTGTCGCCGGCGCCGTTACTATTGCGCCCGACCGTAAAGCTGTCACCGTCGTTGGGCTGGCCAACAATACTCACGGAAACGCCGGCGAAGCTCATCGTCGCGCCCGGTGTGTAAGTCACCGGCGCGCCGGCGGCGAAGAGCGTATCGACGCCGTTATTGGTCACGGTCACCGGCATATTCGGGAAGCCCGACAAGGTCATGCCGCTACCGCCCGCAGTGAAGCTCAAAGTGCTTGTCGGCGTCAGACTCGTGCTGACAAAGCCGCTGCTGACCGTGCCGGCACTGATGGCAGCCGCGCCGGAGTTATTGGCGCTGGCGGCGGTCACCACGGGCGCCGCCGCTGCGATCGATGCCGTATCAGTGAATGCGACCTTGAAGCTACCGGCGGCGGCAATGCTTGGACGAATCAAATAGGAATCACTCGTCTGCGGCGTGCCGCTCATGCCAAAGCTGATGCCATCGATCGTTTTCGGAAAAGCGCCAAAGGTCGTGACATTGCCATCGCTCATGCGCGTCACGTTGTAATTGCTGCCATCGTACTGCAGCCGGTAATCGCTCTGCTTCATGGCGCTGATATCGACGATGGCCGCGCTCGGTACGCCACTGCCGGTGTTGTCGGTACTGGCCGTCGCCGTCGGCCCGGTCACCTTGAAAAAGTCACCGCCCATCGCGCCGGTCTGGGTCTGACCCAGCTGATGCTGCGCATTGAAGCTCGTGGCCAATCCGAGCGCGACCATGCCCAGGGCGTTTTGCGTCGCGTCCAGTGTCCCTGAGCGGAATTCGAACAGGCCGCTCAATCGTCCGCCTGACAATGCGGTTTCCGACAGCCGCGTGGTCTCCCCTTTGGCGACGTAGCCGACATCGAGCCGGCTGCTGTCCGTGGTCGATGTCAGCGGTACAAGATTGAAGGTTTTGGTATTGATGACCAGCGGCTGGCCATTGCCGATGAAGACATTGTAGGTACCGTTTTGCTCCACCACATTGACCTTGATTTCACCGGCCAGCTGCTGCACGATCAAGTCGCGCTGGTCCAGCAGGTCGTTGGCGGGTTTGCCATCGCTGCCGCTTTGCGCCTTGTCGATGGAGTCATTGAGCTGGGCGATCTGCTTGGCGTAGGCATTGATCGAATTGACACTGGCGTTGATTTCACTGTTGACGCCATCATGCAGATCGCTCAGCTGACTATTAAGCGTCTGGAAGCTCGCTGCCAGCGAATTGGCCGACGACAGCAGGGACTGGCGCGACGCGGCGCTGTTCGGATCGGCGCTAAGATTTTGCACATCCTTGAAAAAATCTTCGGCTGCTGGCGACACGCCTATGCTCGGGTCCGAGAGCATGGAATCAATGCGTTTGGCCTGCGAATAATAGCTGTCGAGGCGGCCTTTCGCGGTGACCGCGGAATTGACCTGATCCGACAGGAACTGGCTATACACGCGCCGCACTGCAGTCACTTCTGTGCCTTTTCCGACGAAGCCGAAGCCACTGTCCTGGCCGGCGACCGCGCCCTGAATCACGATCTGCCGGCTGTAACCGGGCGTGGAGGCGTTGGCGATATTGTGGCCGGTCGTGACCAGGCCGACCTGTGCTGCGGCCAGCGCACTCTGGCCTACGCTGAGGATGCTCGAAGACATGAGGTTCTTTCCTTATTGCGATAGCTTGATCAACGACGTGGCGCTGCAAAACTTTAACGAAGCGCCAAGCTTAAGCCTCGGTCTGGCGGATGATGCGCGTGAGCTTGGTGGCGTAATTCGGGTCGGTGGCGTAGCCAGCGCGCTGCAAGGCCGTCGCAAAGCCGTGGGCGTCGGTACCCTGGGCGAGCACGTTTTCATAGCGCGGATTCTTGCGCAGCAGGTCGGCATAATCGCGGAAGGCATCGGCATAGGAATCATAGGCACGAAAATTCTCGGTTTGCTTTTGCGCCACGCCATTCACGAATTCCGTCGTTTGCGCCGCCACAACGCGGCCCTTCCAGCTGCCGGTGGCTTTGATGCCGAACAGATTATGCGAGGTCCTGCCATCTGCGGCGAGGATTTCGCGCTTGCCCCAGCCAGTCTCCAGCGCTGCCTGGCCGAGCATGAATTTCGCCGGAATGCCGGTGCTGCGGCTGGCTTCCTCGGCAGAGGCTGCGAGCTTGGCCTGGAATGCCTGCACATGTGCGGGTGCGCGACTGAGTGCATTGCCCACATTGGTCGATGCTGTTGGTGCCGTCGGTGCTGCCGGTGCCGTAGCGCCTGCCGGATCCGCCGGCGTATCCACACCCTGCTGCTTCGATAATTGCTTGAACAATGCGTCCGCCAGACCAATGCCGCGACTGGCCATGTTCTGGCTGATCTGCTGGTCCAGCATCGAGGTGTACATGCGGCTTTGCTGGCTATCCATGGCGCCATCCTGCGGGCTGGCTTCGCGCATGCTTTTCATGATCATGTTCATGAACAGAGCTTCGAATTGTTTAGCGACCGACTTCAGGGCTTCCGGCGAATTCTGTTTGGCCATGCGCTGCAGCGCGGCACTGCCTTTGACATCGAGCGCGAGCTGGCTACTCATATCAGTCTGACTAATCATCCCGCCTCCTTAAATGATTTCCAGCTCGGCACGCAGTGAGCCGGCCGCTTTCATCGCCTGCAATATCGCCAGCAAATCCTGCGGTGTCGCGCCGATCGCATTGAGCGCCTTGACCACTTCGGCGAGCGAGGTGCCGGCCTTAAGCAAGACCACCTGACCGGGGTCTTTCTTGATGTCGATTTGCGTCGAAGGCACGACGACGGTGACGCCACCAGAGCGCCCTGCCGGCTGACTGACCTGCAACTCGGTATTAATAACGACCGACAAATTGCCATGCGAAACGGCGCAGCTGTCGAGCATCACGGACTGGTTCATCACCACCGAACCAGTGCGCGCGTTGAGGATCACCTTCGCGCTCATTTGCGCCGGCGTGACATCGAGACTTTGCAAGGTGCCGAGGAAGGCGACGCGCTCGTCGCTGTCGGCCGGCGCGCGCACGCGGATCACGCGTCCGTCGCGCGCAGCGGCCGTGCCGGAACCAAAACGCAGGTTGATCGCTTCGACTGCGCGACTGGCCGTGACAAAGTCGCTGTCATTGAGTTCAAGGATGATGGAATCGGCCTGTCCCAGCACGCCGCCGACGGCACGCTCGACAGTGGCGCCACTGGAGATGCGGCCCACGCACAAGTGATTGACCTGCACCGATGCGCCCGGTGCCGCAGCGCCAACGCCACCCACGAGCAGGCTACCCTGCGCCATGGCATAAATCTGTCCGTCTGCGCCTTTGAGCGGCGTCATCAGCAGTGTGCCGCCGCGTAGGCTTTTTGCATTGCCCATCGAGGACACGGTGATATCGAGCAGCTGCCCCGGCTGCGCAAATGGCGGCAACGACGCCGTCACCATGACCGCGGCGACATTTTTTAATTGCAGGGTCACGCCTTGCGGCAAGCTCACGCCCATTTGCTGCAGCATGGCGACCACGCTTTGCACGGTGAAGGGCGTTTGCGACGTCTGGTCGCCCGAACCATCGAGGCCGACCACAAGGCCATTGCCGAGCAATTGATTTTGCCGCACGCCCTGAATGCTCGAGAGATCCTTGAGCCGTTCTGCCTGCGCCGGCAGCGCGAGCATCATCACCGCCGTCATCAGCCATGCAGCGCAGCGCCGCATCACAGTGGCAAGACGCTAAAAAAGAAGCGCGTCATGGCGCTGAACACGAGCGCCTTGTCGACCTGCGTATTGGTGCGGTATTCAGCCCGGGCATCGGCCACCTGATGCGAGAAGACCGCATTGCTGGCCGTGATAACTTGCGGTGTCACGACGCCGGAGAAGCGGATGAACTCCACGCCCTTGTCGAGCGCGACCTGCTTCTCGCCACTGATGACGAGATTCCCGTTCGGCAGGACCTCGATGACGGTCGCGGTAAGACGGCTGTCAAAGGAATTTTGTGAATCGGCGCTATCCTTGTCTTCCGATTTGCGGCTGGCGTCGGTCTGCACGCCGAGCTTGTCGGTAGTGACGTTCGCCATACCGAACAGTTTGTCGACCGAAGCTGACACGGCGCCGGTTTTAGTCGACGTGTTCCCACTGGTTTTACCAATCGTGGATTTTTCCGCGATGATGATGACGATTGTGTCGCCCACGAGTCGTGCGCGGTAGTCTTCGAACAGCGGCCGGTAACGCGCCGATTGAAAGATGGTGCCGCTGGCCGCTGGTGGCAGTGCTGCCAATGCCGGTGCCGTCGTTGTCGTCGGCTGGCGCACGATCGAAGCCGGCACGGTATTGCAGCCGGCCAGAAGACTCACGATGCTCACGATATTCACGACGATGAAAGCCGGCCGCATAAAAATCACTTAGAGCTGCGACAGGCGCTGCAGCATCTGGTCCGAAGTCGTGATTGCCTTGCTGTTGATTTCATAAGCGCGCTGGGTCTGGATCATGCTGACGAGTTCTTCCACCACATTCACGTTCGAGGTTTCGGTATAGCCCTGCGAGAGCGTGCCGAAGCCATTGCTGCCGGGCGTACCCTGATTCGGATTGCCAGAAGCGCCGGTCTCGGCATACAGGTTCTCGCCCTTGCTCTCGAGCCCGGCCGGATTGACGAACATGGCCAATTGCAGCTGGCCGATCTGGGTCGGCTGCACTACGCCCTGTTGCGTAATCGTGACCACGCCATCGCGGCCCACCGCAATGCTTTTGGCGCTGGCCGGAATCGTGATCGCCGGCTGCACCGCAAAGCCGTTGGCGGTCACCAGCTGGCCCTGGCTATCGACATGGAAGGCGCCATCACGCGTGTAAGACGTGGTCCCGTCGGGCATCAGCACCGAGAAAAATCCCGCGCCCTGAATCGCCACATCCTTGTCGTTACCAGTCTGCTGCAAATTCCCCTGCGTGAAAATACGCTCCGTGGCGACTGGCCGTACGCCAGTGCCGAGCTGCAGGCCGGTCGGCGCCTGCGTCTGCTGTGAGGTGGCAGCGCCCGGCTGGCGCATGGTCTGGTAGAGCAAATCCTCAAACACGGCGCGCGAACGCTTGAAGCCGCTGGTGCTGACGTTGGCCAGATTATTGGCGATCACGTCCATCTGGATCTGTTGCGCGTCCAGGCCGGTTTTGGAAATCCAGAGCGATCGAATCATGTGCTTCTCCTGTGTGCGACGTTATTTTTCAGCGCGCAGATTCACCAAAATAGTCAGACTCCGTGCCAACTCATTTTGCAACGCGCGCACTCAACTCAATGCAAAGAGCTGGTCGGCCTTTGCCGCATTGCTCTCGGCATTCTTCATCATGCTCATCTGCAGTTCGAACTGGCGCGCGAGGCCTATCATGTTGACCATCGCATCGACGACATTGACATTGCTGCCTTCAAGCGCGGCGCCGAGTACGTGCACGTTCGGATCGGCCTCGGCGGGTGCACCGCCTTTGAGACGGAACAGACCGTCATCGCCGCGCACGAGATTTTCCGGTGGCGGATTGACAAGCTTGAGACGGCCCAGCGTGACCGATGCGGTCGCGCCGCCTTCACGCGCCGAGATCGTGCCGTCGGCCGCAAAGGATGGCTGTACTTCCGGCGGAATACTGATGGGGCCGCTGTCACCAATGACGCTTAAACCTGCGCTGGTTTGCAGCACGCCATTGGCGCTGAGCTTGAGCGCGCCATTACGCGTATAGGCTTCGCTGCCATCGGCGGCCGTAACCGCCAGCCAGCCCGGGCCACTGACAGCGACATCGAGATTGCGCCCGGTCTGCTGCAATGCCGCTGGCGTGAAGTCCGCGCCGACGGTCGCGTCAACGACGAAGGCGCGCGTGGGCAAACCATCACCCTGCACTGCCACCGCGCGAAAGGTGTCGATCTGCGCGCGAAAGCCGGTGGTAGACACGTTGGCGAGATTATTGGCATTGCTCGCCTGCTGCTCGAGGATGTGTTTGGCGCCGCTCATGGCGGTGTAGACGAGACGGTCCATTCAGCGCTTACCGCAGGTTGACCAGCGTTTGCATCGCCTGATCCATGGTCTTGATGGTTTGCGCATTGGCCTGATAGATGCGCTGCGCCGTGATCATGTTGACCAACTCGGCGGTGAGGTCGACGTTTGAATCCTCTACTGCCGAGGACTGCAATTCACCGAGACTACCGGAGCCGGGCGCGCCCACGAGAGGCGCACCTGAGTCCGCCGTCTCGCTCCAGAGATTGTCACCGAGCGGCTGCAAGCCATTCGGATTGGCGAAGCTGGCCAGTGCCACCTGGCCCAGCGTATTGAATTTGCCATTCGTGTAGCTGCCGACGATTTCGCCATCGCCGCCGACCTTGAAGCCGGACAGGCGCCCCGAGGCATAGCCATCCTGGTTCAGGGTATTGACGCTGAATTGCGCGCCGAATTGCGTCGTACCGGAATAATCCATGGCGATGGTGAGCGGATTGGTCGCGCCGGTGGCCACCGGCACGGTCGCCGTGAATGGCATCGCGGCGGTCGTCGTCGCATCCAGCGCACCGTCAGGGCCAAAGACCAGCTGGCCGATCGGCGTCTGCGTGCCGGGCACCACGGGCGGTCCTGCCGATCCGGGCGTAAAATTGAGCGGCTGCTCATCGGCTGCGCCGTAGACATCCCAGCTACTCGCGCCGGTCTTGACGTAATAGGTTTGCAAGACATGCGAATTACCGAGCGTGTCAAACACCGACACCGAGGTCGCACTGTTGAAGCTGGTCGGATCATCAATCGCAAACGGCGTCGTAGTCGGCGTGACGTTGCGCGAATCAAGGTTCAATAGCGTCGCGATTTTTTCCGTCGCATGCGGCGCGAGATCGGCGGTCGCAATGTGGATATCGACCGGCGTGCCGGTCGAGAGCTTGCCATTCACGTCGGCGCTGTAGCCGGTCAGGCGCGCACCGCTGGCATTGACGATATAACCGGTCTTATCGAGCTGGAACTGGCCATTGCGGCCGAAGCTGACTTCGCCGCCTTTGGACATGCGAAAGAAGCCGCCACCATTGATGGCGAGGTCGAGCGGATTATTCGAGGCCGTGACATTCCCCTGCGAGAATTGCTGCGCGACTTTGCTCACGCGCACACCCGTGCCGATGGTCGAGCCCCCGCCGCCGGCAAAGCTCGACGAACTCGCGAACACATCGGCAAACTGGATCTGCGACTGCTTGAAGCCGACCGTGTTCGCATTGGCGACGTTATTACCGATCGCTTCGAGCGTCTTCGACGCTGCATTCAGACCGCTCAAACCTTGTTGAAAACTCATGCCGTGCTCCCGCTAGCTAATTGAACTTACAAAATCTGCCGTACATCAGCCAGACTGACTTGACTGCCACCACTGAGATTCAAGCGCGCACCCTGCCCCGGCGTGCCGGAAGTCGACACGCTGCCGACTTCGGCAAACATGAGGCCGGACGCATTGGCCTTCTGCCCGCCGCGCGTGGCGGTGATGTCGAATTTGTATTTGCCATCGGCAGCGGTATCACCGCTGTCGGTCTTGCCATCCCATGCCAGCGGCATGACGCCCGCCTCACGCGGCCCGAGGTCCAGCGTGCGCACGGCGATACCGGCGCCGTCGCGTATCGTCACGCTGAGCTTGTCGGCAGGGTCAGCGAGCTCGACGCCGAGCATGGCCTGGCTGCCGCTCAAACTTACGTTTGCCCCCGGCACCAGCACGCCGCGCCCGATCATGTTCGCCGCCTGCAGCGACTGGCCCGACTGGAAGCTGCCCATCATGGCTTCCAGCGTGGTGTTGACCTTGTCGATGCCGGTGACGGTGGACAGCTGCGCGAGCTGGCTCGTGACCTGCGCGTTATCGAGCGGGTTGAGCGGGTCCTGGTTCTTCATTTGCGTTACCAGTAGCTTCATGAAGCGGTCTTGCGACTCTTCGGTAGAACTGGCCTTGGCGGTACTGGCGCCATTGACACTGGCCAGCAGGCTGCCTGATACGCCATCGATGCTGCTCATTGCGATTCCTTTATTTACTGACCGAGGGTCAGGGTCTTCAGCAGCAGGGTCTTGGCCGCATTCATGGTTTCGACATTGTTCTGGTAAGAGCGCGAGGCCGAGAGCATGTTGACCATCTCCTCCACCACGTTCACGTTGGGCATGGCGACATACCCTTTGTCATTCGCTTCGGGATGCTTGGGGTCATAGAGCATTCTTGGCGTGCTCTGGTCCTCGATGACGGAGCTGACTTTGACGCCGGAAGCTTGTGTGCCACCGACCGGCATTTCAGTAAAGACCACATGCTTGGCCTTGTATGGCCCGCCGCTGGCGCTGGTGCTGCTGTCGGCGTTGGCGATATTGCTGGCTACCGCATTGAGGCGCTGGCCCTGCGCGCTCATGGCCGAACCGGCGACGTTAAAAATATTAAATAGCGACATGCGCTGCTCCGGTTACTGACCTTGTATTGCCGTCAGCATGCTTTTGATTTGTCCGCTGATGAGCGTGATGCCGGCTTCGTAGCGCAGCGCGTTGTCGGTGAACTGGTTACGCTCGACGTCCATGTCGACCGTATTGCCGTCGACGCTGCCCTGCACCACGCCGCGGTATTGCCCCTTGAGCTCGCTGGCATTGGCGCCGTGCTTGCCTGCGAGATGGAGTGGCGAGGTCGTCAGTAAAGCGCCGGGCGCGTTGCCGCCATTTGCGGTGCCTTTTATTGCAGCTTGCAAGGTCTTGCCGAAATCAATGTCGCGCGCCTTGTAATTGGGCGTGTCGGCATTGGCGATGTTCGAGGCCAGCATTTGCTGGCGTTGCGCGCGCAGGCTCAGCGCACTTTCGTGAAACCGCAGGTAATCGTCGATCTTTCCGGACATGGCAGAGCTCCCCTTGATACGTGAACGATCATAGGAGTCCATGGTCTGCCATGATCGGGAGAGCAAAGCGGCAAACGCCGGTTTGTTCCGGCTTTAGCCCATGCCCGCGAGCGCTAAGATCATCGGCATGCCTGTCCATGCCCCTTCCCTTGCAATCTCGCCGCGCTTCTGCCGTGGCGCGCTACTGATGCTGGGGCTGCTGCTGGGCGGTCTCGCGCTGGCGCAAACGCCCAAGCCGCAGTCACAGTCGCCGGAAAGCCTGCGTCAGCTAACAGAAAAATTTTTGCAAGCCGAAGCGATCGGCTTGCCCGGCACGGTGCAGGTCACCGCCGGTGCCGTCGATGCGCGCCTGAATCTGCCCGCCTGCGCCGCGCTGCAAGCCTTCCTGCCGCCCGGCAGTCGCGTCTGGGGCAAGACCACCGTCGGCATACGCTGCAATGCGCCCACGCCGTGGACGATTTATGTCAGCGCGCAGGTGCAGGTCCATGGGACGTATTACCTGAGCGCTGCGCCCCTGAGTCAGGGCCAGAGCATCGCTTTACCGGACATCGTGAAGACGCAGGGTGATTTAAGCGCCCTGCCCGCCGGCGTGATTACGGACCCGCAGCAGGCGCTCGGGCGCACCCTGCTGATGGCGCTCACGGCCGGTACGCCCTTGCGCAGCGATTTAATGCGCAGCGCTGCAGCGATTCAGCAGGGCCAGTCGGTGCGCATCATTGCCAGCGGCGCCGGCTTTGCTGTCTCGACCGAAGGCCGGGCGCTCGCGGGGGCGGCCGAGGGCCAATATGTACAGGCGCGCACGACCGGCGGACAGGTCGTCAGCGGTATTGCGCGAACGGGCGGTATCGTCGCCCTGAATAATTAAGCATTAAAGTTTTTTCGCCGGCAGTCGATACAAGGGCACACCCGCTCATTTCAGCGGCAAATTGAAGAAGGCGAAGTCATGAAAATCAATGACGCAGGCAAGAAACCCATTGAAGGCGCGCACAGGCCAACACAGGCACACGCTAGCCGCGACGTCGCCAAGAGTGAAACTGCAGCGCCCTCCGACAGCGTCAAACTGTCGGCTCAGTCGCAAGCCTTTGCCGGGGTAGTCAGCGCCGGCGGCCCGGTCTTCGACGCAAAAAAAGTCGCCGACATCAAGGCTGCCATCGCCAATGGCACTTTCAAAGTCAATCCCGAACGGATCGCCGATGGCTTGATCGATACTGCCCGGGACCTCATCCACCAACGCAAGGCTTGAGCATGCAAGACGACCTCACAGGACCCGGCGCGACGCTGGCGCAAGAGCAGCAATTAGCGCAAGCCCTGCTGCTGCTGCTGCGGCAGGAACAGCAAGGCCTGATCGAGGCCGATACGGATGTGGTGATGTCGCTGCTCGCGGAAAAGTCACGTCTGGTCGCCAGCCTCAGGCCGCTGGCTGCAGCGCGTGAACAGGCGCTGTTGAATGCGGGGCATCCTGTCTCGGACAAAGGGATGCAGGCTTGGCTCGCGGGCGCGAAAGCCTCTGCCGCATTACGCCTGCTTTGGTCAACGCTAATGGAAACTTCCCGCTCCGCGCGGGAAATGAACCGCATCAATGGCTTGCTGATTCACCGCCACATGCTGCGCAATCAGGCCGCGCTGGAAGTCTTGCAGGGACGCCCGGCGCACAGCAATGTGTATGGACCGAACGGTCAGACGACGCAGCGTCAGCAGTCGCGTAGTCGGGTGATTGGATAAGGATCTACATCCTGCTTTGACGCCAGGCATCTCATGGACTAATATAGACTTAGTCCATTAGGAGCTAATTATGCAAACAATCAATGTTCACGATGCAAAAACCCATTTTTCGCGCCTCGTTACCGCTGCGTCCAATGGCGAAGAGATCATCATCGCCAAGGCGGGCAAGCCTGCTGCGCGCCTCATGCCTTTGGCAGAGACCAAACCGGTCCGACGTTTTGGCGCTTTAAAAGGAAAAATCCGGATCAGTGACGATTTTGATGCGCCATTGCCCGACGCTCTACTTGCCGCCTTCGAAGGACGGTAATGCGCTTGCTGCTGGATACGCATATTTATATCTGGGCCGTGACCGATGACCCGAAGCTGAGCCAGGCGGCGCGCAAGGCCATTGTTGACGCTGACGATGTGTTTGTCAGCGGTGCCACCATCTGGGAAGCATCGATCAAAGCTGGATTGGGAAAGCTGGATTTGAATATCCAGCATCTGGTGGCAGAAATTGCCGGCAGTGGTTTCAAGGAATTGCCAGTGCGCGCTGCCCACGCCGCTTTAGTGCGTGACTTGCCTGACATTCACCGCGACCCCTTCGACCGGCTCTTGATTGCGCAAGCCCTTTTCGAGCCACTGCACCTGATGACCGCCAACGCCCAACTTGCGGCTTACTCGGATCTGGTAATGACCGTTTAATGCTTACTGCGCAATCACGCAGCGCTGGAAGTCTTGCAGGGCCGCCCGGCGCTTAGCAATGTCTATGGACCGAACGGCCAGACGGCGCAGCGGCAACAGTCGCGTCGTCGGGTGATTGAATAAGGTCGAGTAGAAGCTGAGTCGTCAACCGGTCCAGGGATTGATCACATTCAGTCCCATATCGGCGAAATCCCGAAGATTGCGCGTTACCAGACTCAAGCCATGCTGGGCCGCGGTCGCGCCCAAGAGACTGTCAATGGCGGGTAATGGACGACCGGCAGCAGCTATCAGCCGCCCCCAGCGATCCGCGACTTGAGTATCAACGGCTAAAATTCGCCCCGCAAAAAAACCCGGCAAATCAGTCTCCAGCCAATCCGTCAAGGCCATACGGCGATCGTCATCCGCCATACCCTCGATTCCCTTCCGTAATTCGCCCAGCGTCAGCACACTCAGGAAAAGGGTAGACGCCGGCCTGCGAGCAAACCATTCGACCACCCCGGCATTCGGCGTCTTGCGGCGCAGTTCAGATAAGACATTGGTATCGAGCAAATAGCTCAAAACAGGATCTCCCGCGTCGGGCTAGTGTCCCTCTCGAGCACAACATCCTCCGCACCATACAGCGGCGAGCGACGCATGAAATCGACCAATGAATAATCATTACCAGTAAGACGATCAAACATCGAACGCGATACCACCACCGCCACGGATTGCCCGTGCAAGGTAATGTTCTGCGGCCCTTCGCTCTCGGCACATTTGACCAGCTCCGATAACCGGGCCTTTGCTTCCTGCATTTGCCATACATTCATGATGTCCCCTGCTTGTGATTATTTCAGACTAGACTAGTCAGAAACTTAGCATGCCTGGCTGTGGACTGCAATTAGCTTGTCGTCTCACCTATCCTCATCTTTCACAGATTCAATCACCGCCGCACCAGCCGCCGACAATATCGTCAACTGCACCCGCCGATTACGCAAACGCCCTGCTGCCGTGGCATTGTCCGCGACCGGCTGATTCTCGCCATAGCCGAGCGCGGCCAGACGGGTCGGGGCGATGCCCTGATCGATCAGCAAACGCACCACGCCCGCCGCACGCACGGCTGACAATTCCCAGTTCGACGCAAACGCATGGTTACTGATCGGCAGATTATCGGTATGGCCTTCGACCTGGATGGCATGGGTATCGTCCCTCATCACGGCGGCCAGCGCATTGAGTGACTTGCCGGATTCGCCGGTCAGGCCCGCATCGCCGGGCGCAAACAAAATGCTGGCATTGATTTCGACGCCAACGCCGCGACTGGTCTGCGTCACCCGGACCTGGCCCTGTGCAAGCAGTGGCGCCAGCACCGTGCGGATCGACTCGGCCATCAAGGTCAGATGATCCCGCTCGCGGCGCAGGGTCGCGATGTGCGTTTGCTCCAGCGGCGCGAGCGGCATTGGCTGTGCTTTTGCCAGCACTGGCGTGATGATCGGTTCCAGTCCGGGGACAGTTACAGGCGCAGGCTTGCCGAATGCAGCGCTGATCGCCTGCGCCATCTCCACATGCTTAGCCTGGTCAGACGTGGTGAGCGCATACAGCATCACAAAAAATGCAAACAGCAAGGTAACCAGATCGGCATACGAGAGCAGCCAGCGGTCGTGCCCCTCTAACTCTTCGAGGAATTTTTTACGCGCCATCGTCAGCACCTCTATTGTGGTTACCGTGGATAACTAGCCAGCCTATCGTCAATGAGCCAATGACTTTCCCCCTGCGCCAGACTCACAAAAACATCGGTGAGCATGTCGACCTTGAGCACCTCGCGCGCGACGATGGCCTTGAGCCGGTTCGCGATCGGCAGAAACACCAGATTGGCCAGACCCACACCGTAAATCGTCGAAACGAACGCGACGGCAATGCCGTTGCCTAATCTGGCCGGATCGCCGAGATTTTCCATCACGTGGATCAGCCCGAGTACGGCGCCGAGTATGCCCAAGGTCGGCGCATAGCCACCGGCTGCATCCCAGATTTTCAGAGCCTGCCGCTGATGCGCTTCAAAGGCGTCGGTGTCGCGCTCGAGAATCTCACGCACGATGCCGGCATCGATGCCATCGATGACTAACCGCAGTCCGCGCGCGATCTGCGGCGTGCGCGCTGCAGCAAGATGACGCTCGAGGCCGCGTGTGCCTTCGTTACGCAGGGTCGCATGCCAGCTGCCGACCTCGCGCCGTACGAGCGCGAAATTATCGACCGGCTTGATGAAGACCTGCCGCGCCAGACGCAGACCGGCGATCAGTGACCGCAGTCCGCTTTGTAGCAGCACCGCTCCGCTCGTCCCGAGCAGCACGATCACCAGCGCCGCCGGCTGGAACAATGCCGCCAGCGCGCCGCCTTCAATCTTCTGGCCGATCAGAATGCCGGCCAGCGCCAGTACCAACCCGGCTACACTACCCCAGTCCACGCTTTTTCCCTGAGTCCGGCACGCATGCGCGCAATGGCTTGACTATGAAGCTGGCAAACGCGCGATTCCGTCACGCACATGACCGCGCCGATCTCCTTCAGGTTCAAATCCTGCTCGTAATACATGGCCATCAACAGGCGCTCGCGCTCGGGCAAATGATTGATCGCATCGATGACGGCCTGGCGAAAGCTCGACTGCATCAGGCACTTCAAAGGGTCGCCGCTGTCATCGGTGCAATAGCGGTCCAGAAAATGATCGTTCGCGTCTTCCTGAAAATCCTCGAAATACAGCAGCTGGTGACCACCGCCATCGGCCAGCAATTGCTGGTAGTCGGCCAGTGACAGTTTCAGCTGCTGTGCAACTTCGGCTTCGGTCGGCGGGCGTCCCAGTTTTTGCTGCAGACTGCTCATGGCGACTTCGACACGGCGCATGTCTTGCCGCAGATTGCGCGGCATCCAGTCGCTGCTGCGCAATTCATCGAGCATCGCGCCACGGATGCGTTGCACCGCATAGGTCTCGAACTGCGCGCCGCGATTATCTTCGTAGCGCTGGCAGGCATCGAGCAGGCCGATCATGCCGGCCTGGATCAGATCGTCGACTTCGACGCTGGGTGGCAGCTTCGCCTTCATCAGGTGGGCGAGTTTTTTGACCAGCGGCGCATGCTGCTTGAGCATGGCGTTCTGGTCGCTTTTTCCAGCCGCGTTATACATGCTTCAAACTCCTGCGTTCACGAGACGGGCGCAGGCGGCTGTCCTGCCGCCGGCGTCGGCGGGCATGGCGGGTGTCTGGAAATGCGTCGCCAGTCGACGCAAAGCCTGCGCCGCCGCCGCCATCGGAAAGGCGTCGATGATGGGACGCGAAAGGATCGCTGCGCGCTGCAGATCCCGGTCCGCCGGGACCGAACCGACCGAGCGCAATTCCAGCGCGAGATAGCGGTTTGCCGCCTGCGCCATATTGGCGTGCACGAGCCGCGCTTCCTTGTCGCTGGCGCCGCACACCAGTACCGCAAATGCGCGCCGGCCGAGCCGCGCATTGAGCCGCTTGATCAAGCCGTAAGCCTTGACGATGGAGTCGGCGCTATTGGTGACCTGCACGATGATCTCGCCGTCGGCCATGGCCGCGATCGGCAAATCGCCGTTCTCATCGAGCTCGGCATCGGCCAGCAACACGCTGCAGCCGCGCGCGAGGCGCTCGAAGGCATCGGCCAGCGGTCGCTGATCGGACACTTGCGGCATCGTGCCGCGCGTGAGCGCCGCAATGCCGAAGCCATGGCGTGTCATATGCCGCACATCGTCCATGGCCCGCTCGCCGCGTGCCGCTTCGAGCAGGGATGCGCTGGACGCCGGCGCCAGATCGGTGGCCACGCCGACGGCGTCATGGCAAGCATCGAACAGCACGACATCACTGCCGATGCGGTTCAGGCAGGCGGCCAGATTCAGCAGCAGCGTCTGTTTGTCGGCAGGCGCGGCAGCGGAAACAAAGGTCACCACGCGTGAAGTTTTCTGGCCGAGCATGCGCCGCAAGCCTTCCGCCTGGTCGTTCGCAAAACTAGCCAAGGCTCACCTCGCGCAGACTCGTGTCTTTGTTGGAGCGGCCGAGATTGGCCACGACCAGTGGTAATTCATCGTCGCGCAATTTGAACGGTGCCGCGTCAGGTCGCGCAGCAAATGCGCGTTCGATGAGCGACTCGCGCTCGGCGACCTGCAGGTCTTCCGGCACGCGCTGGCCATTGGCGATGTAGAACAGCTTGAGCTTTTGGCGGATCGCCAGATCAAGGGCGCTGCCGATTGTGGCTGCTTCATCGAGCTTGGTGATGATGCAGCCGGCCAGGCCATTACCCTGGTAAGCGCGCGCGATTTCCGCCAGCGTTTCGCCGCTTGAGGTCGCCGAGACGCACAGCAGGCGCTTCACTGGCACGCCCGCGCCGGCCAGCATGGCGATCTGCTCAGCGACCATATTGTCGCGCTGGCTCACGCCGACCGTGTCGATCAACACCGTATGCTTATGCTTGAGTTCTTCGAGCGCGATGCGCAGGTCGGCGTCGTCTTTCACGGAATGCACCATCACGCCAAGGATCTTGCCGTAGATGCGCAGCTGCTCATAGGCGCCAATCCGGTAGCCGTCGGTCGTGATCAGCGCGAGCTTGCCGCTGCCGTGGCGCATGACGCAGCGCGCGGCGAGCTTGGCCGTCGTCGTCGTCTTGCCCACGCCGGTCGGGCCGACCAGCGCGAAGACGCCGCCCTGGCCGAGGATGTCGTTTTCATTGTCGATGACCTGCAGATTGCGCGCGAGGATGGAGCGGATCCAGGTGATGCCGCTTTCCTGCGTCAGCCCGGACGGCATTTTCCCGGCGAGGAAGCGCGCCAGGCTCGCGGAAAAACCCGCCGCCAGCAATTCGCCGAGGATCGCCCCGCGCACCGGCTCGCGCTGCTGCTGGCCGGTCCAGGCCAGCTCGGCCAGCTGCGACTCGAGCATGTCGCGCATGGAGCGGATTTCATCGACGACTTCCTTGATCTGCGGCGCAGGCGCGGATGCAATTTCAGTGGCTTGCGCAAATTGCGCCGACTGCAAGGCATCCGCCAAGCCGTCCGCCTGATCGCCGTCGCCGGCGCGACTGCCGGCAGCGTTAGTGCCCGCCTGCGGCCAGCGCATTTCCTGCACCGGCATGCCGAGCCGCGCGCGCGCTTCGGCGGTGCTGGTGATGCGTTGGGCGACGCTCGCGGCAGCCGGACTGCTGGCAATGGCGGCACTGGCCGGCTCGACCAGCTTCGTCATGTCTTCACTGGCCAACGCGAGGATTTCAATCGAGTCACCGAGCTTGCGATTGGACAGGATAACGGCATCGGCGCCGAGCGCTTCGCGTACGAGCCGGAAGGCTTCTCGCGATGTCGCGGCGAGGAATTTTCTTACATTCATGCTTGGCCTCCGACCAGAGTGGTCACTTTAATCGTGCGGGAATCAGGTAATTCGGCATGCGACAGCACCTTCAGCTGCGGCAGGCTGCGGCGCAGGAAGCGCGACAGCAAAGGCCGCAGCGCGCCCGGCACCAGCAAGACCGGCGGATAGCCGAGCATTTCCTGCTGGCGCAATGCGGCAGCGGCTTGCGTGGCGATGGTGTCGGCCAGGCCCGGCTCGATGCCGGCGCCATCGGGACCGCTGGCTTGCAGCGCCTGCATGAGCACGCGCTCAAGACGGTTATCGAGGGTCATGACAGCGATCTCGCCGCCATTCGGGAAAATCTGCTGCACGATTGCGCGCCCCAGCGCAATGCGCACCGCCACCGTCAATTCATGCGGGTCCTGGGTGGTCGCGGCGACGTCAGACAGCGTCTCGACGATGGTGCGCATGTCGCGGATGTGCACGCCTTCGGCGAGCAGGTTTTGCAAGACTTTTTGCAGCGTCGACAGCGAGATTTGCTTCGGCACGAGGTCTTCCGTGAGCTTGGGCGACTCTTTCGTGAGATGGTCGAGCAGCTGCTGCACTTCCTGCCGGCCCAGCAATTCGGCGGCATGCGTATTGATGAGATGATTGAGATGCGTAGCCAGCACGGTGCCGGCGTCGACCACGGTGTAGCCGAGCGACTGCGCCTGGTCGCGCAGGCTGGCATCGACCCAGGTAGCCGGCAGGCCAAAGGCCGGATCGGTCGTGATCGGTCCCGGCAAGGTACCGCTGACCATGCCCGGATTGATCGCCAAAAATTGCCCGACATGGGCTTCGCCGCTGCCGACATCGACGCCCTTGAGCGTGATGCGATAGGCCGAGGGCTTGAGTTCGAGATTGTCGCGGATGTGCACGGGCGGCGCGAGAAAGCCGACGTCCTGCGCGAATTTTTTGCGGATGCCCTTGATCCGGCGTAGCAGCTCGCCACCCTGCGCCATGTCCATCAGCGGGATCAGGCGATAGCCGACTTCAAGCCCAAGGGTATCGACCGGCATGATGTCTTGCCAGGTCGCTTCTTCCATCTCGACAGGCGCGGCTGCGGCGGCCGGCGTGGCGGCGGGTGCTTCGACCTGCTTCGCTTTCTGCTTCAAGACCCAGGCGCCACCGCCCAAAGCTGCTGCAAGAATCAGGAAAGCAAAATGGGGCATGCCCGGAATCAGGCCCATCGCGCCAATGATGGCGCCAGTGATCGAAAGCACCTGCGGCTTGGCAAACAGCTGGCCGATCAGCTGTTCGCCGATGTCCTCTTCGCTAGCCACGCGCGAGACGACGATACCGGCGGCGACCGAAATGATCAGTGAAGGAATTTGCGCCACCAGCCCGTCGCCGATGGCCAGCAAGGTATAGTTTTTCAGCGCTTCGGCAATAGCCATGTCGTGCTGCAGGATACCGACCAAAAGGCCACCAATGATATTGACGACGGTGACGATGATGCCGGCGACAGCATCACCGCGCACGTATTTGCTGGCGCCATCCATGGCGCCATAGAATTCAGCTTCCTGCGAGACTTCGGTGCGGCGCAAACGCGCATCCGACTCGCCGATCAGGCCGGCATTCAGATCGGCGTCAATCGCCATCTGCTTGCCCGGCATCGCGTCCAGTGCGAAGCGTGCGCCGACTTCGGCGATGCGGCCTGCGCCTTTAGTGACGACCGTAAAATTAATGATGGTCAGAATCGCGAAGACGACAATACCGACCGCGTAATTGCCACCGATGAGGAAGTGACCAAACGCTTCGATGACCTTGCCGGCTGCGTCGGGTCCGGTATGGCCTTCGGTCAGCACCACGCGCGTGGAGGCGACATTGAGCGACAGGCGCAGCATGGTACTGACCAGCAGCACCGTCGGGAAGGCCATGAAGTCGAGCGGCTTGACCGTGTATAAACTGGTCAAAAGAACGATGATGGACAGCGCAATATTAAAGCTGAAAAACAGGTCGAGAATGAAGGCCGGCAGCGGCAGCACCATCATCGCCAGCATCATGATGATCAGCGCTGGTGCAGCCAATGCGCGCGCGCCGGGGGCGGCGAACCAGGCTGGCAGTTTCAGGGCTTGCATCATGCTGCGCCCTCACCGGCTGCTGTCTGTGATGCGGGATTGAGCGGATCGAGTTCTGGCGGCACGTCGAGTTCACCCGGCGGCTTTGGTCGCGCGCCGCCCTTGCTCGCATGGCTTTTCAACTGGAACACATAGGCCAGCACTTCGGCCACTGCGGTATAAAGCTTTTCCGGAATTTCCGTGACGAGTTCCGTATGCGTGTACAGCGCGCGCGCCAGTGGCGGCGCTTCGAGCAGCGGCACGCCGTTGGCGGCGGCGAGCTCACGGATTTTTACGGCGACTTCATCGGCGCCTTTGGCAACGACGACAGGCGCGCCCATCTTGCCATCGGCGTATTTCAGCGCAACCGCATAATGCGTCGGGTTCGTGATGACGACGTCAGCTGTGGGCACGGCCGACATCATGCGCCGCTGCGCCATGGCGCGTTGCTGCTGGCGGATCTTCGCTTTGATTTCGGGATTACCGTCGGACTCGCGCGCTTCCTGGCGCAGGTCCTGACGCGTCATCATCAATTTGTTCGCATGCTGCCACATCTGGTAAGGCGCATCGATGAAGGCGATCACGACCAGTCCGGCGACGATGCTCAGAAAGCTGGAAAACAGCATGTGACCAAGCGAGCCGATCGCACTGTCGAGCGGCGCGACGGTCAGGGCGAGCATGGCTTCGATTTTGCCGGAGACCGTCATCCACGCAAGCGCCCCCACCAGCAGGGTCTTGGCCAGCGCCTTGCCGAGTTCAACCAGTGCATGGCTGGAGACCATCTTCAGCAGGCCACTGGCGGGATTGAGGCGATTAAAATCGGGTACGAAGGCCTTGGTACTGAAGATCCAGCCACCGATGATCAGAGGTGAAGCGAGCGCGACGATGATCAACAAAGCCGCCAGAGGCACAAAGGTAAGCAGCAGGTCGACGATCAGGCCGGCATTGCGACTGACGAGGAGATTGATATCGAAAGCTTGCTCGCGCTCGAAGGCCAGCGTGGCCGCCAGCATTGCGCGCATCTGTACCAGCGCGTGATCGGCGCAAAACCATACGCCGCAGCCGGCCGCGAGTAACATCGAGCAGGTCGCCATCTCGCGCGAACGCGGCACATCCCCTGCCTCACGCGCTTTTTCAAGGCGCTGCGGCGAGGCGGCTTCAGTTTTTTCGAGATCGCTTTCTTCGGACATGGCCGACTCCTGCTTGCCGTCGCCTGTGCCAATGGGGCACGAGGGAGTGGACAAGGTGGAGTATTTGCCGGAACGTCAAGCGACGGTGCTGCGAACAGGGGAAGAAATCACCCGCTCCTTTCATCGCGGGCGGGGCGAAACACTCTGACAGTTCAGCGTTGCCCTGCCAGCGACCCATCAGGAGGGGGATTTAAATTGGTCGCGCTTCAACGACGGCCCCAGAGTCAGGGCTCGATCTGATGCGGTGGCAGCCACTTTCTCGATAAAATCATGACCATAAAACATCATCGACTGCATCGACTCTTATGCCCGGCATCCGCCCTGCGCGCCCCATCCCTGCTGACTTTTTAAGGGATGGGGCGCGCAGGGCGGATACCTCTGAAACTACAGCGTGGCACTGCCAGCGACCCAGCCGGATGGGGTTTTGAATTAGTCGCGCTTCAACGACGGCCCCAGAGTCAGGGCTATCGGGTGCGGTGGCATTCTATTTCTCGATCTAATCCGGTGGCAGTCGATCACTTACTATCGCGAGGCACTGAGTTCACGGCCTCAGGGTCAGGCCGTGGGTTTAATAAGCTTGTCGAAAATTTTCTGCAGCTTTTCATCAAGCGTGGCGGCCGTGAATGGTTTGACCACATAGCCGTTGGCACCGGCTTGTGCAGCGGCGATGATGTTTTCCTTTTTCGCTTCGGCGGTCACCATCAACACGGGCAAATGTTGCAGGGCCGGATCGGCGCGGATGTTTTGCAGCATCGTCAAGCCATCCATGACCGGCATATTCCAGTCCGAGATGACAAAATCAAATTGCCCGCTGCGCAGTTTCGCCAGCCCCATCGCGCCATCTTCGGCTTCATCGACATTGGAATAGCCGAGCTCTTTCAAGAGATTACGCACGATCCGGCGCATCGTCGAAAAATCATCAACGATGAGGAATTTCATTTTTGGTTCGGGCATTCATTACTCCGGTTTTGCTGGGGGTGCATTTTTTATTTACTGTCGGTAGGGCGCAATATATTGCGCCGTGTGCCTTCAATGGTTTGACGAATGCATGTGAAGCTTGATGATTCGCGGCGCAATGCATTGCGCCCTACTTTTGACCTTAGCCATTTACGGCAGAATCACAGGGAACTTGAGCAAGAGCACGAAAGCTTTCCCGCCATGTTCACCTTACACACGCAAAGTCCTGCTCCCCTGCCGGTGCATCTGCGCCAGCACCAATGCCGGGATCGCCTCAATCGCGGCGACCTCATCCGTGCCACCCATTGCGATCGCTTCCCGCGGCATGCCGAAGACGACGCAACTGGCTTCGTCCTGCGCGATATTCCAGGCACCGGCGCGCTTCATCTCCAGCATGCCGACAGCACCATCCTTACCCATGCCGGTCAGGATCACGCCGATCGCATTTTTGCCAGCGTTCTGCGCCGCCGAGCGGAACAGCACATCGACTGAAGGCCGATGCCGGTTCACGGGCGGGCCGGCGTCGAGCTGGGTGACGTAATTGGCGCCGCTGCGGCCCAGCAGCAGATGCGAATGACCTGGCGCAATGTAGGCATGGCCGGGCAGGACGCGCTCGCCATGGATAGCTTCCTTGACGCTGATCTTGCACAGTCGGTCGAGCCGTTCGGCAAACGAACGCGTAAAGCCTTCCGGCATGTGCTGCACGATCAGCACGCCCGGACAATCGGAGGGCATGCGCAGCAAGAATTCCTTGATCGCTTCCGTGCCGCCAGTGGAGGCGCCAAGGATGATCAACTTTTCACTACTGGCCAGTAAATTGCGCAGGGCTGGCAATGGCTGTTGTGCCCCGTGAGCCGCCGGCGCGCTGTGTCCGGGCTGCGACCGCGGGCGAATGCGCGCCTTCGCCGCGGCGCGGATTTTATCGGCGATCAAGTCGGCATACTCACGCATGCCGCTCTCGATCGCGCTGGCTGGTTTGCTGACAAAATCGACCGCGCCGAGTTCCAGCGCGCGCAGCGTAATTTCCGTGCCGCGCCCGGTCAGTGAAGACACCATCACGACAGGCATTGGCCGCAGGCGCATCAACTTTTCCAGAAAGTCGAGGCCGTCCATGCGCGGCATTTCGACATCCAGCGTGAGCACGTCCGGATTCGTCTGCCGGATCAGCTCGCGCGCAACCAGAGGGTCAGGCGCCACGCCGACGACTTCCATGTCGGGCTGGCTACCGATGATTTCGCGCATGAGGCTGCGGATCAATGCCGAGTCATCAACGATGACGACCCTGATTTTACGATCGCTCATTTTTTTCTCAAGCCAGCTTCAATTGAATCGACTGGGCTCAGAACTCTTCCCATTCGTCGCCAGCCACCGCACTTGCCTTGACCTGACGGACACTCGTATTTCTGGCGGTCTGCAAAGGTCGCGGCACTTTCGCAGGTGCGGCGATCGAATGCGTTGGCGTCGCCGGCCTTGGTGCCCGCGACTGGCCTTCATTGCCGAGCTTGAAGGTAGCCACGACGCGCGCCAATGCCGCCGCCTGATCTTGCAGCGATTCGGCAGCCGCCGCCGCTTCTTCGACCAACGCCGCATTTTGCTGCGTGACCTGATCCATCTGTTCGATCGCCTGATTGACTTGCTCAATGCCGGTGCTCTGTTCCTGGCTGGCGGCAGTGATCTCGCCCATGATGTCGGTGACGTGGCGAATGCTGCTGACGACTTCTTCCATGGTGGCACCGGCTTCATTGACGAGCTTGGAGCCGATATCGACCTTTTCAACGGAGTCGCTGATGAGGCCCTTGATTTCCTTGGCGGCGGCGGCGCTGCGCTGTGCGAGGCTGCGCACTTCTGTGGCGACGACGGCAAAGCCGCGACCTTGCTCGCCAGCCCGTGCTGCTTCAACTGCGGCATTGAGCGCAAGGATATTGGTCTGGAAGGCGATGCCGTCGATGACGCCGATGATGTCGACGATCTTGCGCGAGGATGCATTGATCTCACCCATGGTCTCAACGACTTGCGCCACGACGGCGCCACCCTTGGCGGCGACGTCAGAAGCGGTCACGGCCAGCTGATTCGCCTGGCGTGCATTGTCAGCATTCTGGCGCACGGTCGAGGTCAGTTCTTCCATCGAGGACGCGGTCTCTTCGAGCGAGCTGGCCTGCTGCTCGGTGCGGGACGACAGGTCCTGGTTCCCTGAAGCGATTTCACCCGAGGCAGTCGCAATCGTGTCCGTACCCTGACGCACACGGCCAACCAGTTCGGCCAGATTGTCGCGCATGTTACGCATGGCAAACAGCATGCTTGATTGATCGTTGTCGGAGGTCTGGATATCGACGCTCAAATCACCGCTGGCAATGCGGCCGACAATGCCGACCGCGTAGGCCGGTTCGCCACCGAGCTGGCGCGTCAGGCTGCGCGTAATCAGCAAACCCAGAGCGACGCTCACAATGACACTACCGATGACGAGCGCAAGCATCAGCTGCAGGCTGGAATTGTAGAGATCAGAGGCCATCTGTGCCGCCTCTTTTGCCCGCTGCTCCTTGAGGTTCGATAGCTCGGTAAGTAGGTCATCGAGCTTGTCGGCAAGATGCCGGGTTTCTTTCAATGAGTGCTGCAGCGCTGGACTAATGTCATTGAGGTTTTCTTCGGAAGCCATCTTCATGGCTTTCCAAAGTTCGGTCTCGTATTCCGCCTCAACGCGCAAGTAGTCGGCGAATAGTTCTTTCGACTTTGGCAGATTAAACAGTGGTTGCGCCTTCTCCATATAAGCCTTCGATGCCGCTGCAGTTTTCTTGATATGCGCAAGATGCTCCTCGCGCTCAACGCTGCCTGTGGAAAGCAGGTAATTACTGCGTGCGCGGCCGGTATAAATCAGGTTGATATTGGCTTCCTTGATGTAGGAAAGGCCGAGCAAATCCCTGCTATACATGCTTTCGGCGAGCGCATTAACATGGCTCAAATTGATAATGCCGATCGTGGCAACAATAGCGCCGAGCAATGCGACGACGAGGAAGCCGACAATCAGCCGGACTCCGACTTTCATGTTATTAAGCATATCGATGATTCCATTTATTGATTTGGGGTCAGGGCGAGCAGCGCAGTCTGTGGAGACAAGGTCACGACAAGACTCACGCCGCGGCTTTTTCGATCAGACCCATTTCTTCATTCGACATCAGCCGGTCTATATCGAGCAGGATCAGCATGCGTTCATCGAGCGTGCCCAGGCCGATCAGGTAATCGGTATTCATGAGCGTACCCATCTCCGGCGCCGGCTTGATCTGTTCCGGCGTGAGTTGAGTAACATCGGAGACACTGTCAACGACCATGCCGACGACGCGCCCGGCGATGTTGAGAATGATGACGACGGTGAACTGGTCGTAAGTCGGCGCGGCCAGTTTGAAGCGGATGCGCATGTCGACGATGGGCACGATGATGCCGCGCAGGTTGACCACGCCCTTGATGAATTCGGGCGCGTTGGCGATGCGGGTCACGTTTTCATAACCACGGATTTCCTGCACCTTGAGGATATCGATGCCGTATTCCTCTTTGCCCAGCGTGAAGGCGAGGAATTCATTGACGGGCTTGGCGCTGGTAAGCGTGTTCGTCTGGTTCTGTTCGTATTGCATGGCGCTTATCCTGTTCACATGAACCCTGTCGCAATAGGGTGTTAATCGTCTTTATTGATTACGACCGCTGGCAGGCTTTCTTTAACGCTTTCCATGCCCGTGAGCGGAAATTTTTCAGCCATTACAAGGGGCCGCAGCAAGGCGGCCACATCGACGATGAGCGACACCGCGCCATCACCGAGGATGGTCGCGCCGGAAATGCCGGCGACCTTGCGATAATTGGATTCGAGGTTCTTGACCACAACCTGCTGCTGGCCGACCAGTTCATCGATGAACAGGCCGGCCTTCCTACCCTCGGCTTCGACGATAACGACGATGCCCTGCGCCGGATCGGTAAAGCGCGGCACTACCCCGAACAAGACATGCAGCGCGATCAGCGGCAGGTAGTCGCCGCGCACCTTGAGCAGCTGTCCGTGGCCAGCGACTTGCTTGACATTGCTGGCGGCCGGCTGCAGCGATTCGACTACATGCGCCAGCGGCAGGATGTAGATTTCGTCGCCCACGCGCACCGACATGCCGTCGAGAATAGCCAAGGTCAGCGGCAGCGAAATCGATACCGTCGTGCCGCGCCCGGCCACCGTCGTGATGTCGATCGTGCCACCCATGGCGCTGACATTGCGCCGCACGACATCCATGCCTACACCACGCCCGGAAACTGCACTGACCGTCTCCGCTGTCGAAAACCCCGCCGCAAAAATCAGCCGCCAGACTTCGGCATCTGTGGGATTGTCCGCCAGCGCCATGCCTTGCTCGCGCGCCTTGTCGAGGATGCGCTCACGATTCAAGCCGCCGCCGTCGTCGCTGACGGTAATCTGGATATGGCCGCCCTGATGGATCGCAGCGAGCGCCAGCCTGCCGCGTGCAGGCTTGCCGGCAGCGATACGCGCGGCCGGTGTTTCAATGCCATGGTCGATACTGTTACGCACAAGATGGGTCAGCGGATCGATGATGCGCTCGATCAGGCCCTTGTCGAGTTCGGTCGCAGCGCCAGCCGTCACAAAATCCACTTCCTTGCCGAGTGCCGCCGCCAGGTCGCGCACCATGCGCGGGAAGCGTGAAAACACCAAGTCCATGGGCATCATGCGGATCGACATGACCGCTTGCTGCAGGTCACGGGTATTGCGCGTCAGATGGCTCACGCCATCGAGCAGATGGGCATGGGCGATCGGGTCGAGATGCCCGGTGCGCTGCTCGATCATGGCCTGGGTGATGACGAGCTCACCGACCAGATTGATGAGCTGGTCGACTTTTTCGATGCTGACCCGCATCGAGGTCGATTCATGGGCATGGGCCAGCATCCTGAGTGCGCCATGCTCGTGCAAGGCGGTGGTATCGGCGTCGCTGCTATCGCTGGCGGCTGCCGCCACTAAGGGAGCAAACAAGCCATAGCCCTCGCCCTCTTCGTCGGCTGCCACAGACAGTACTACTTCGCTCATCACGAGTTGCGCCGGATCGATAAGGAAGCCGCAGACATCGAGTATGTCGTCTTGCGTGGCCGCCGTTGTCAGGAAGATCGAGCGCAAGGCATCGACGCCGGCAGCATTATCGATACGACCCATCATGCCCAGTTCGGCCAGCAGCGCCTGCCGGTCGGTCTCAGGCATCGCCGGCAAAAGCATACGCCAGCGCCGCTGCACCTGTGGCCGCATTGCGAAGCCAGGCACCTTGGCCACCGTGGCCGCACCCGACAATGCCGCCAGACGCGCGCCCACCACATCGAGCGCGGCCTGATCAATCGCAGCACCGTGCCGATGTCCCTGCACCAGCATCGCCAGCACATCCTTGGTCGCGAGGAAGGCATCGACATGCGCTGCGCTCATGGCGAACGCACCGGTGCGCAAACCGTCGAGCATGGATTCCAGCACATGCGTCAGCGCCGTGATATCGACAAGGCCAAAGGTGGCCGCGCCGCCCTTGATCGAATGCGCAGTGCGAAACAGCGCGTCGATCTGCTCCTTTTGAACGGCAGCGAAGTCGATCGCCAGCAGCAGCTTTTCCATTTCCGCGAGCAGCTCTTCGGCCTCATCGAAGAAGACCTCGAAGAATTGACTGATTTCAATGCTCATGCCGGCGTCCCGCGCAGTGCAGTCATCATGCTCACCCGATGACCTTTTTCACGACCGCGCACAGGCGCTCCGGATCAAAGGGCTTGACCAGCCAGCCATTGGCGCCGGCGGCACGACCCTTGGCTTTCATGTCCTCGCCCGATTCGGTCGTCAGCATCAGGATGGGTACCGACTGATACGCCGGCAATGCCCGCAGCGCGCGGATCAGGCCGAAGCCGTCCAGCAGCGGCATGTTCTGGTCGGTCAGCACCAGATCAAAAATCTGCTGCTGTGCTTGCGCCAGTCCTTCACGTCCGTCACAAGCCTCGACGACCTGATAGCCGGCAGCGCGCAAGCTGAATACCACCATTTGTCGCAGTGAGCGCGAATCGTCCACCGCCAGAATTGTCTTTGCCATCATTGCTCCTGCTGATCTTTCGTGTTTAAAACAAGGTGATTTCGCCGCTCTCGAGATGCTCCTGATGCACCGACTTGAACAGCGCATCGTCGAGCGTCTCGCTCTGCCTGGCCAGCCGGGCAATGACCGCATCGATTTGCAAATGCACGACGCTACTGTCTTCAACGCTGCGCAAGGCGCTTGCCACGGCCGCCGTATCGTTGAGTATTTCACGCAAGCCGCCCAGGCGTTTCGCAGTGCGCTCAAGCAGCTGGTTCGTCATGTCCTGAAATTGCAGGCTGGTCACGGCAGCGCTGACATGCGCCACGATGGCCTGGGCATGCGCCTGCAATTCGGTGCGGCCGGCGGTGCCCGAAATCCGCCCGGCCACGACCAGCGCGACCAGTTCCTGCTGCGCGCTGATGGCAGCATGCAGCGCAAAAAAACTGCCGGTAAGCCGGTTGATCGCTTCATCGAGCAAGAGGCTGGTCTGGCTCAGGTCGGTCTCCGCTTCGACCAGATGGCGCGTGCTGAAGCTAACCACGCCGTTGAGCAAATACGATAACTGCAGCTGTAACTCCTGGTGCAGGGGATTTTTATTTGTCATCGACGCTGTCCCATAAAAAGTATCGCGGTGCTCATAGGTGTCAGGCTATTTCACAGCTGTCGGTGAGATCTGATGCGCGAGCCCGACCGCATCGGCACGATTTGCCAGGGCGATGGTGCCGCCATCGCTGGCCGCTGACAATTCGGCGCGCTTATTCATGACGATGATGCTGACGCGCCGGTTCACCGGATTCAGTGGATCGGCCTTGTCCATCAAGACTGCCGAGGACAGGCCGACGACGCGCACGACTTTTTTATCATCGAGGCCACCGGCGATCAGTTCGCGCCGCGACGCATTCGCGCGTTCGCTCGAGAGCTCCCAATTGCCGTAACCTTTTTCACCATTCGAATAGGGCGTGGCATCGGTGTGTCCCGACAGACTGATCTTGTTGGGCACTTCGTTGAGGGCACGGCCGATTTCACGCAGGATGTTGCGGGTATAGGGCTTCAGATCGATGTGTGCGGAGTCGAACATCGGGCGGTTTTTTTCATCGACGATTTGAATGCGCAAGCCTTCACTGGTGATGTCGAGCAGCAGCTGCTTGCTGAATTGCTTGAGCGCCGGATTCGCTTCGATGGCCAGTTCGATCCGGCGCTTCAGCTGCTCGAGGCGTAAGGCTTCAGCGCGCTCGAGCGCCGCTTCCGCATCCTTGAGTTCGCCGGTTCTTTTACCGGGCGCCATTCTGGAGGGGCCGGATAAATCATGATGCTCGGTGATGTTCTTGCCGCCGCCCTGCAAGACGCTGGTGCTGCTGCCGCTGTTATTGCCACCCGACAGGCTGACCTTGAGCGGCGTCTGGAAGTATTCGGCCACGCCTTGCAAATCGCCTTTCGAGGTGGAACCAAGCAGCCACATCAGCAGAAAAAACGCCATCATGGCTGTAACGAAATCAGCATAGGCAATCTTCCAGGCGCCGCCATGATGGCCACCGACGACCTTCTTGTAGCGCTTGATGACGATCGGCCTTACTGCTGCATCAGCCATGGTCGACTTGTCCCCTCAGCTAATCTTGGCTTTGGCCAGCTTGATGTGTTCTTCAAGCTCGTTGAAAGTCGGCCGCTCGGTGGAGTACAGGACCTTCCTGCCGAACTCCACTGCCAGTGTTGGCGGATAGCCGTTCAGGCTCGCCAGCAGCGTCACTTTCACGCACTGGAACATCTTGGTCGACTCATGCAGTTTTTGCTCGAGCAAACCCGACAGCGGACTGACAAAGCCATAGGCCATCAGGATGCCGATAAAGGTTCCTACGAGCGCATTGGCGATCAGGATGCCGAGTTCGGCCGGCGGCAAGCCCACGGAACTCATGGTGTGCACCACGCCCATGACGGCGGCGACAATGCCGAAGGCTGGCAAGCCATCGCCGATGCGCGCCACGCAATGCACGGGCACTTCGCCTTCGTAATGGTGAGTGTCGATCTCGGTATCCATCAGAGTTTCAATCTGGAAGGCGTCCATATTCCCGCCGACCATCAAGCGCAGGTAATCGGTGATGAATTCAATCATGTGGTGGTCAGCAAGGATGGCCGGGTACTTCATGAACAGCGGGCTTTCCCGTGGCGTGTCGATGTCGCCTTCGATCGAGATCAGGCCTTCCTTGCGCGCGCGCGTGAGGATGTCCAATAGCAGGGACATCAGTTCGAGATACAGCTTCTTCGTATGACGCGACCCGCGCAGCACCGTCGGCAGCGCCTTGAGCGTAGCCTTGATCGATTTGCCATTGTTACCAACGAAAAAAGAACCGAGCGCAGCGCCGCCTATCATCAGCAATTCGATAGGCTGGATCAGCGCGCCGAGATGGCCGCCTGCGAGCGCAAAGCCGCCGAAGACAGAGAACAGCACGACCAGATAGCCGACGATAACGAGCATGGTGACGACTTTCGCTAAAGGGAAGGTGAATGTCAGGCTTTGCGTCCTGCAGAACGCGATAGGTCTTTAACGGTGGAGGGACGAAAAGCTTGAGTGCCGACTCAGCCAGGGCTCGACGCCCCCGGCGCAATAAGGCAATGCACTCGTCAAGTCATCCAGTGCTTGCGGCGCAATTAATTGCACCCTGCTGCTGCGATTCAAGCACTCGCAATGGCCTCGACAGCCTTGTTTTTCTTGCCGGCGCGCGAGGGCATCTTGCACAGGCCGCAGTGATAGCCGAGCGACAGGTCAAAGGTATGCGTGACGAATTTACCGCAGCATTTTTTACAGCGCATCGTGGTCAGCATTTTGCTGTCGAAAAAACGCACCAGTGTCCATGCGCGCGTGAGCGACATGAGCGCTTCACAGCCAGGCTCGGGTGGCATTTGCTCGAGGTAAAGCTGATAGGCTTTCATGACCGCTTCAATGTCTTTGACGTGCGCATGCTGAATCAGATAGAGGTAAATATTGATGTACAGCGAAGCATGGATATTCGGCTGCCAGGTAATGAACCAGTCGGTCGAAAATGGCAGCATGCCCTTCGGTGGCGAGACGCCCTTGAGCTCCTTGTAAAGCTTGAGCAAACGCTCGCGCGAAAGCGAGGTTTCCAGTTCCAGCAGCTGCAGCCGGGCGCCAAGATGAATCAGTTCGATCGCCAGGCGGATATCACGGGCTTCCGTGACCAGGCTTTTTTTTGTCATGTTGCGCTTTCGTTGACAATGGCAAAACGGTGTTCGGCGTTCAACGTATCGTTTCGACCGGCTGCCCTGCCATCAGAATGGCCGCATGCGTTTGCACCAGCGCCCGGTCCTTGCTGTAATCGGTGAGCATATTGAGGATGGCATTGTCGTCAAAGCGAAAGCGCGCCAGCATCATGTTTGTGCCGGCCAACTTCAAGATTTGCGCAGCACTGAGGCGCTCGAATAAATCGGCGATGTCGGCGCTGATACCGAGGCGAAAAATGGCACAGGGTTTGTCTCGGCGGATCATTTGTTGTGCCAGCATCAGATAGCTGAGATTGGCATCGCGGATTTCCGCCATCATGTCGCTCGTATTCATGTTTCGTCTCCCTGGACAATTTCACCACAAGGAAATAAGTTTCCTGTGATACATATTCTCCACTCAGACTAAAGTCGTAGTAATGGGTGTGCGTCTGTATTTTTTGTAGGCGAAAAGACGGCTGACGTGTAGGTGTTTGTCTTACACGCACGGCGAGATGGCCGCCCAGCCATGTTTGGGCGGCGACCTCGACAGCGAAAGCGATCGATAAAAATATTTGTGATGCGCCATATATTTGGCAACACTGTATCCCGCCTGGATCTGGGCAGACTGCGCTCAAAACTGACGCGCGACGTCCTGCCTTGCTTAAGGGCGCAGTACGTCAGCTGCTTGAGGCCCGTCCCTCAATAAATACAAATGTCAATTTGCTCTTTGCAAGGCTAGGTCAGGAGCCGACTTCAAACGCCGCCGTTCAGCAGGAAAGACACACTGACTATGAGCAGCAATTCTCCCTCTGCCGAACGGGAGGTGCCGGTAATGCCCGGCGCACGGATCGAGGTCAGTGGCTTGATGACCAGATCGGCCGTGCCATCGACGGCTTCGACAGACAGGATATAGGGCACTGCGGCATTGACGACGATGCCGATGTTTTCTGCGCCGGGCACGTAGCCGAGCAAGCCGGCCAGCGACTTCACCGGCAAGGGTCGCCCCTGATCGAGGAAGACCGGCAAGCCGATGACTACACGCATATCGGGCGGCAGTTCGACGACGCGCTCGACGAGCGACATTGGCATGCCCAGCGCAGCGCCGGCGGTACTGACGAGCATGGTCGGTACGATCGCCATTTCTATCGGCAGGCGTATTTCGAAACGGGTGCCGCTGCCCGGCGTTGAAACGATGTTGACCACGCCACGGTGTTTTTCCACGGCAGTCTTGACGACATCCATGCCCACACCGCGTCCCGAGACGCTGGAAGCGACTTCGCGCGTGGAAAAGCCGGGCAGAAAAATCAGCTTTAATGCTTCTTCATCACTTTGCGCACCATGCTCGCTGATCAAGCCCTTGGCGATCGCCTTGCTGCGGATCAGCTCCACTGGAATACCGCGACCATCGTCAGCTAGTTCGATCATGATGGTGCTACCCAGCTGCGAAGCCTTCAGTAAAATTCGCGCCCGCGCCGGTTTGCCGCTGGCGACTCGCTCATCGGGGCTTTCTATGCCATGGTCGAGCGCATTGCGCAGCATGTGTACCAGCGGATCGTATAAACCTTCGACGACGACGCGGTCGACTTCGGTCTCGGCGCCTTCGATGTCGAGTTCAACTTCCTTGCCCAGCTCGCGCGCCAGTTCACGCACCAGGCGCGGGAATTTCTGGAACAGTCGTCCTACCGGCTGCATGCGCGCCGACAGCGTGGCATGCTGCAGTTCCGTCGAATAGCGGCTGCCGCGGTTGAGCGTCTCCAGCAGCTTTTTCATAATTTCGGCAGCGGCCGCATCGCAGGGGTACTGCATCAGTTTTTCCAGCAGTACGCCAGCCTGGTTCGTCGCCTGTACCGATTCGCCGGCGACTTCGAGGAGGATGTCGAGCTTGTTCGAATCGATACGGATGCTGTCTTCGCGCGGTGGCGCCTTGGCGTCCTCCGGCACCGTGCCGCGTCGGTCTATGCCATCCCAGCCCTTGACCAAGGGCGTGGGCGGGCGCGCTGTCAACGGCACAGCGCTCAGCTGGCGCGGCGGGACGACAGCGTCGTAATAGGCTTGCCAGTCGATCGTCGGTGCGACGGATTCGGACTGAAGCGCACTGTCGCCATTCACGCCATGAATCGCATCGACCAGCATTTTTTCGAGCGCCACCGGCAAGGGTCGCAGCGACTCACTGGCCGCACCGGCGCCCAGCTGCACGAGCTGGTCAGCGACAAAGCTGCTCGCCTCCAGCGCCGCATCAATCGCCATTTGCGTCACCGGTGCAAAGCCGGTGCGCAAGGCATCGAACAGGTTTTCGGTGAGGTGGCAGGCCGAGACCATGGCGCCGAGATTCATGAAGCCGGCGCCGCCCTTGATCGTATGGAAAGCGCGAAACACGGCATTTAAGGCATCCATGTCGCCGGGCGACTTTTGCAGCTGCAGCAGGCTGGCTTCGACATTGACGGCGAGCTCCATGGCCTCGACGACGAAATCCTTGAGCATGTCATCCATCAGAATCCCAGGTCGGCCAGCAAATCGTCCACGTCATCCTGTGCCAGGGCATTGGTCGGAATGGCCGGTCCGGCCATCAGGTCGATCACGACCTCATCTGCCCTGACCAAGGTGCTTTGTGGTGCATGGTCGCGCAGGATTTTTGTTAGTTCCAGTTCATGCGCCTGGGTGATACCGACAATTTTCTTGATGATCTGGCCAGTGATGTCCTGAAAATCCTGCGCCATCATGATGTCCATCATGCGCGCCTTTTGGCGTTCGGCAGTATGTTCGACGAGCTGCATGAACGCCTGCGACTCGGCTGCCAGCAGCTTGAATTCCTCGACGCTGATCTCGCCCGCAAACAGCCGCGCCCAGGACGCCGACAGGGTTTTTGACTGCTTCAGCAGCAGGTCCTCATCGGGCATGCCTTCGTCGATGGCATTGAGGACCTTGTTGGCGGCTTTTTCGGTCAGCTCGGCGACGTATTCGAGCCGGCCGCGCGTATCGACGATCTGGATCGTCGATTCCGACAGCGACTGGTCATAACCAAGCTGGCTCATGGCCTCATGCAATTGGCGCGTGACCCGCCCTACCTGTTCGAAAATACCCCTGGCGCTCTCGGGACAGGGCACTTCCGCATCGGCGACCACGGCAGCGATCTCATTACTGCTGACCCGCGTTGCTGCAATTGAATCGAATAATGCATCGAGGTCTTCTGCTTCTCCTGCCATGACTGGGTTCCCTGAAATTTGGATGAGCCGGAACCGCAGGCGCGGGATACGCCACAGCCAGCTCAAGCAGCTCTGCAGTGCTATATCGGCAGCTTGGGGCCAGGCTGTAGGGTCAGGCGCGCGAATCAACAGGATATTTCCATGTCATTTCGCGGGATGGCAGGATCGTCGACGGCCGATGTGGCGCTGCATGATTGACATCACGCAATCAATACACTAGTGTATGGAAAAATTAAAAAGCACGATAACAATAGAGACGACCATGGAAAAAATCTGGCTCAAGCATTACTCCGAAGGCGTGCCTGCCGAAATCGATCTCGCCTCGATCGGCTCGATCGCCGACTATCTCGAAGAGGCCGTAGCGAAATACCATGATCGTGCCGCCTTCATCAGCGGCGCCACTGGTGGCGTGATCACTTACGGCGAGCTCGATGTGCAGTCGCGCGACATGGCCGCCTACTTCCAGTCGGAACTGAAGCTGCCCAAGGGTACGCGCGTGGCCTTGATGATGCCGAACCTGCTGCAATATCCTGTGTGCTTGTTTGGCCTGCTGCGCGCCGGCTATGTCGTCGTCAACGTGAACCCGATGTACACCCCGCGCGAGCTCGAGCACCAGCTGCAGGATTCCGGTGCGGAGGCGATGATCGTGGTCGAAGTGTTCGCCCACACGCTGGCGAAAATCATCAGCAGGACTGCCGTGCGCCATGTCGTCGTCACGGGCCTGGCCGACATGCTGCCTTGGCCGAAGCGCATGATCGCCAATTTCCTGATCCATCAAGTCAAGAAGGCCGTGCCGCCTTACAGTTTGCCGGGCAGCGTCAGTTTTCTCGACGCGCGCGCCCGCGGCGCAGCGGCCAGCTTCACGAAAGTCGACATCGCGCCGCACGACCTCGCCTTCCTGCAATACACGGGCGGCACCACGGGCGTGTCCAAGGGCGCGATGCTATCGAACTTCAACATCCTCGCCAATGCCAAACAAGGCAAGGTCTGGGGCGATCCCTTCATCAATCAGGATGAAGAACTCACCAGCATTACGGCGATCCCGCTGTATCACATCTTCGCGCTCGGCTCCTGCCTCGGCTTCATCGGCATGGGCGGCACCAATGTGCTGGTGGCGGACCCGCGCAACATCGCCGGCTTCGTGAAAGTGCTGGCGAAATATCCCTTCGTTTCCCTGCCGGCGGTGAATACGCTATTTAATGGCTTGCTTAATGATCCCAATTTTGCGCGCGTCGATTTCAGCAAGCTGCGCTTTGCCATCGGCGGCGGTTCCGCCATCCAGCGGCCGGTGGCGGAACGCTGGCAAAAAGTCACCGGCGCGCCTTTGGTTGAAGGCTATGGCCTGACGGAATGTTCACCGACCGTGACGGCGAATCCTTTCGACATGAAGAGCTTCAATGGCAGCATCGGCCTGCCGATGCCGTCGACCGAGATTTCAATACGCGACGACGACGGCCGGGAACTCCCGCTCGGCGAAGCCGGCGAATTATGTGTCAAGGGGCCGCAGGTCATGCAGGGTTACTGGCAACGTCCGCAAGAAACTGCTGCCGTGATGACCGAGGACGGCTACCTGCGCACCGGTGACGTGGCGATGATGGATGAAAAAGGCTTCCTGCGCATTGTCGACCGCAAGAAGGACATGATCCTCGTCTCTGGCTTCAATGTGTATCCGAATGAAATCGAGGAAGTCGTCATGATGCACCCCGATGTGACCGAAGTGGCTGCCGTGGGCAGGGCGCACGAGAGTACCGGAGAAGCGGTCCTGCTGTATGTTGTGCGCAAGTCGCCGGGCTTGACGGCAGAGGCCATCATTGCCCACTGCCGCGAGAACCTGACACGCTACAAGGTGCCGCACCAGATCGTCTTCCTCGATGAACTCCCGAAAAGCAATGTGGGCAAGATTCTGCGCCGCGAGCTGCGCGACAAAGCCGCATAAACCATCACATTAAAAAAGGCGAACCACGATGAATTTCCTGCGCACTCCTGATGAACGCTTCACTGGTCTGGCTGACTGGCCCTTCGCACCCCACTATCTCGACATCGACAGCCTCGATGGCGGCACCCTGCGCCTGCATTACGTCGACGAAGGTCCGCGCGATGGCGCCGTGGTCCTGCTGCTGCATGGCGAGCCGAGCTGGGCTTACCTGTACCGCAAATTCATCCCCATCCTCAGCGCGCTCGGTTATCGCGTGATCGCGCCGGACCTGATCGGCTTTGGCCGTTCGGACAAGCCCGTCGAGCGCAGCGACTATACCTATGAGCGTCATGTCGCCTGGATGAACGCCTGGCTCGCCGCGCTCGATCTGCACGACATCACGCTGTTTTGCCAGGACTGGGGCGGCCTGATCGGTTTGCGCATGGTCGCTGCCACGCCCGAGCGTTTTGCACGACTCGTGATCGCCAACACGGGCCTGCCGACCGGCCACGGCGCCAGCGAAGCCTTCAATCAATGGCTGTGGTTCAGCCAGAATGTACCGGAACTCGAGATCGGCAAGATCATCAATGCAGGTTCGACGCGCGAACTCACGCCAGAAGAAATCGCTGCCTACGATGCCCCGTTCCCGGACGCGACTTACAAGGCCGGCGCGCGGCATTTTCCGACGCTGGTACCGGTCACGCCCGAACATGCATCGGTGGCCGAGAACCGCGCCGCATGGACGGTTCTCGAACATTTCAAAAAACCCGTGCTGACCACCTTCGGCGACAAGGACGCAGTGACGGCCGGTGGCGCGCAAGTTTTCATTGAGCGCATGCCTGGTGCACAGGGTCAGCCGCATACCATCATCGAAGGCGGTGGGCATTTCCTGCAGGAAGACGCGCCGGAACAGCTGTGCCAGTTGATCGACGATTTTATCCGCCGCTAACATTCAGTGCGGCGAGACAATTTCAATACAGTAGTGTATTGTTCAGTTTGGTAATAAATCTATACGGAGTAGCAAGGTGAGTGATCTCGTAGTGCGGCGTTTGTTGATAGATCTAAGCACGCCCTTCCCCAGCCGCTGGAATGGTGGCGACGCGTTTCGTTCGGCATTCCTGTCGGCGTTGTCGATGAGTTTTCCGGTCGGTGAGCAATATTTCATGGACTCGGTACGGAATGGTTTCAAGACCTTGGCACCGGATGTGCAGGCACGCTTCGCGAAGGAAGTGCAAGGCTTCGTCGGCCAGGAAGCCACGCATCGGCGCATCCACGCGCTGTTCAATGCGCATCTCGACACGCTAGGCTACAGCAATGAAATCGAACGTCGCGCCGCACGTCGCATCAAGGCGAATGCGCATCGGGATGTGCGCCTGCATGTTGCCGTGACTGCTGCGACCGAACATTTCACCTCTCTGTTCGCCGACTGGATGCTGCGCCATCCGGAAGCGCTCGCAGGTGCGGAACCCCGCTTGCAGACGCTGTGGCAATGGCACAGCGCCGAAGAATCCGAACACCGAAATACTGCCTTTGACATCTACAAGTCCATGGGCGGCGGCCATACCTGGCGCCTCAGGGCCTTCCGCTATGTGACAATGACCTTCCTGTGCGACGTCATGCGCCAGACCGTGCGCAATCTGTGGCACGACGGCAGCCTCTTCAAGTTGAGCACGTGGCGTAGCGGCGCGACCATGCTGTTCGCCAAGGACGGTATCATCCGCGGCAATGTCAAAGGCTGGCGCGATTACCTTGCACGCGACTTCCATCCCAGCCAGCATGACGCCAGCATGTCGCAGCAATGGCTGATCGATAATGCCGGGCAGTTCCGCGTCGTCGGCCAGAACGCCTGAGGCAGTCGAAATAAAGGAGTCATGATGATCGGTGCCTGGTGGTCGTGGCTGGCGGCAGTAGCATTATATTTGCTGTTCCGCCTCTGGTATGACAATTGGCGCGGCCCGCTGCGCGACGACGAGGTCGCGCACTACATGGCACTGCTGGAAAATTCGCCGGGCGTCGAGCATACCGACCTTCTTGGCTTGCGCCGCTTCCTCGAAGAAGATGATGGCCGCGAATTCCTGATGGCGAACCTGGTACGCTTGAAGCCCGAGCCGCTGATCCATCCGCACACCGGAGCGACGGTCAAGGCCAGGGAATTAATGCAGGCTTATGCGAAGGGGTTTCTTGCCACGATGCTGCGGCTTGGTGGCCATCCCTACATCGTCACGCGCAAGGTCGGCGGCTACATTGATGCCTGGGATGCGGGCGCTGATCCGGGCTGGACTATCGCAGCGACTATGCGCTATCGCAGCCGGCGCGACTGCATGCGGCTGGCGACGAATCCACGCTTCCTTGACGCCTATCCGCTGAAAGTGCTGGCAGTGGCGAACACGATTTCATTTCCGACCACGGTGCTGATGTCAGGCACGCTACGTCCACGAACAGCTGTGGCGCTCCTGCTCGCCTTGGCGGCGGCACTGGTGCATCTGGCGTCTCTGCTGCTCGCTTGAGTACGCCCGCTCTTGCAAACTACTGCGGTCCGTCAGCCGGACCGCAGTCAAATTTATGCCCGCAGTGATTCAACGAGATCAATATAACGCTGCATCGCCTCTTCCTTCGAAACACCCTTCAAGTCGGTCCACGCCTTGTGCTTGAACATCCCGATCATATCGCCGGGTGCCTCGCCGGTGATGTCGCCGAGTGAGCCCTGCTTGTAAAGGCTGTAGAGCTTCATCATGGTCATGTTGTCCGGGCGCTTCTCCAGGCTTTTTGAATCGGTCGCAGCTTGCTCGAAGCGTTGGGTCAGGTCAGTCATTGCAGATTCTCCGTATTTGATGGTGGGCCATCTGGGTAAAGGATGCAGGATAAATGAACGATTCAACCTGCAACATAATGACATCAATCGTGCCATAATTAAAAGTCTGCGGCAAGCATCCTTAGTGCCGATGCCGCAAACCGCCATCATCGAATTAAACCAGATTCCGGCAGGCGTCTTCCATGCCCGACCGGCGCATCAAGTTCTGACACACGACCAAGGCCAGGCAAAGACCTCGCTGCTGGAGAATGCATCATGATCAAACGCGTCATAGTGGGATTGCTCATCCTTTGCATGATATCGGGCGCCGCATTTTTCGCGGTCGGCGGGCGCGAAGGCGCCTTGCTGCTGTACGTGAAATTCGTGATGCGCAAAGAACATCCGGCAACGCAGGAAGTCCATTGGCAACAGGGTCCGGACACGGTGCCCGCCGGCGCAAAGCCACCGAACATCATCGTCATCCTTGCCGACGACCTTGGCTTCAATGACATCACGCTCAATGGTGGCGGTATCGCCAACGGCAGCGTGCCCACGCCAAATATCAATTCCATCGCGCGCGAGGGCGTACAGTTCCCGGCCGGTTATGCCGGCAATGCGACTTGCTCGCCTTCACGCGCGGCGCTCATGACCGGCCGCTACGCGACCCGCTTCGGCTTCGAATTCACGCCGGTACCGAAGCAGTTCATGCAGATGATCGGTAAGCACAGCGCACCCGGCGCGATCCACCCGACCATTTATCACGCCGAGAATGAACGTGGGCTACTGCCGTATGAGGACCAGGGCCTGCCCACCAGTGAAATCACGATCGCCAAACTATTGCAGGGCAACGGCTATCACACAGTCCACCTCGGCAAATGGCATCTCGGCGACAGCCCGCAATTCCGCCCGCGCGCCCATGGCTTCAGCGAATCGCTGGCCATGCAACACGGCGCCTCGATGTACCTGCCCGAGGATGACCCGGATGTGGTCAATTCGAAGCAGGATTTTGATCCGATTGACCGCTTCCTGTGGGCCTCAGAACCCTGGTCGATACGTTTCAATGACGACGCCCTATTCAAACCCGGCGCCTACATGACCGACTACCTCACCGATGAAGCGATCAAGGTCGTCGCCGCGAACAAGCACCGGCCCTTCTTCATGTACCTCGCCTATAACGCGCCCCATACGCCGCTGCAGGCCACGCGAGCAGATTACGATGCGCTCTCGCACATCGAAGACCACACTACGCGCGTCTATGCGGCGATGATCCGCTCGCTGGACCGCAATATCGGCCGCGTGCTGCAGTCGCTCAAGGACCAGGGCGTAGATGACAACACACTGGTGATCTTCACGAGCGACAATGGCGGCGCGCATTACGTCGGCATCGAAGGATTGAACAAGCCCTATCGCGGCTGGAAAGCGACTTACTATGACGGCGGCACGCACGTGCCCTACTTTATGCGCTGGCCGGGTAAGCTGCCAAAAGGGGCGAGCTATCCGGAGATGGTCAGCCACTTCGATATTTTCGCCACAGCCGCTGCTGCAGCTGGCGCGACCATGCCACGCGACCGCATTATCGATGGCGTGAACCTGCTGCCCTTCGTGCGCGGCGAAGCTGCCGGACGGCCACATGCGCGCCTGTTCTGGCGCGGCGGTGATTACCATGCTGTGCGCGCCGGTGACTGGAAGCTGCAAGTCACGCAGACACCCCAGCGCACCCTGCTCTACAACCTTGCCAGCGACCCCGGCGAACGCAATGAGCTCACCGCGCACGAGCCGGCCAAGGTCGCTGAACTGCAAGCCATGCTGGCCGAATTCAACCGCCAGCAAGTCAAGCCGACGTGGCCCTCGCTGGGTGAAGCACCGATCGCGCTGGACAAGTCACTCAAGCAGAAATGGCTGAAGGAAGACGCTTATATTTATTTTGCGAACTGACAAGGATCGTGCATGCGCGGCATAGTGGCGGCTCGACACAGGATGGCAAACTGCTTACACTCAAATCACCTTCCTGAAATTGCCGAACTTATGAAACCCGTCCCGCCAAAACCGACTGCTGCTAAAAAATCCGCAGCGCAGCGTGTGGACCCAGTGACGCTTGACGTCGCCGACCCGGCACTGCTGGACGGGCGCCGCCATCGCAGCGTCACCACGCGCAAGAAAATTGTCAGCGCACTGGCCGAACTCGTCCGCGAAGGCGTGATCGCCCCGACCGCCGAGCAGGTTTCCGCGCGCGCGGAAGTGGGCTTACGTACGGTATTCCGGCATTTCGATGACATGGAAACCCTGTACCGGGAAGTCAATACCGAAGTCGACAGCATCCTGCAAGATGCCATGCGCGCCCAGCTCAAAGGCGACAGCTGGCAGGAAAAACTGCTGCACAGCGTAGTCGTGCGCGCCACGTTTTTTGAACGGGTCACGCCCTTTTACCTGAGTACCCAGGTGCATCGCCACGAGTCGCCCTTCTTGCGCCAACAGCTGGAAACGGGTGCGGCGATTCATCGCGACATGCTGCAACGCCTATTGCCTCGCCCACTGGCAAAAGACCGCGCGCGCTTCGAGGCCCTGGTACTCATGCTCAGCATCGATGCCTGGCTCAGGCTGCGGCGTGAACAAGGCCTCAGTACAGCTGCCGCCATCAAGGTCATGCAGACTGCAGCGGTGTGCCTGACCAAGAGCGTGGCAAGCTAAATTTACTGCCGATGGATCAGATGTTCAGCAATGATCTTGCGCAAATAATCCTTCAGGCGCGGCGTCGTCGACGGACGGCTTAGTGCCTGATGGCTGCCGACCACGGCGAGATAAAACAAGGCCGCCAGCTCGGCAGCCATGGTGGGATCCATGATGAGTCGGCGAAATTTTTGTTCAAACAAATGCAGACGGGCGGAATCGACATCCTGCAACAGTTGCTCCACCAGCGGATCGCGTCGCGCCAGGCCACGCAGGGCCAGCTCAAAACGGATATTCTTGATGTCCTCACTGGCATGCGCCATGGCCGAATCGAGCAATTGTTCCAGCTCGACTTTGGGCGCCAGTTCCGGACCTGTCGGCAGGCTGTCGAGCAAGGCGACTTCGCGGTCGCGCCAGCGCGTCAGCACCGCCGACACCAAGTCGGCGTGGTCTGTAAAGTGCCAGTAAAAACTGCCGCGCGTGACGCCCAGTTTTTCAGCGATGGCGAGCACGCGCACATTATCGAATCCGCCTTCGGCTGCGGCATCAAAGGTCGCATTGAGCCAGTCATCGCGGTTCAGGCGCGGCGCTTCGGCGCCTTTCTTTTTCGTGCTGACTACCTTCATGCTGGTCCCAATCCTCAAGTCATCACTTTTTTTGGCGCAAACGAAGCTGCGGCCAGATCGCCTTGCTTTACTTTTGCACAGAAGCACTAGAATTGCCTGAATTAATTCCTGAATACATTGACAGCAGGGATTAAAGACAACTACATTGGCATCGTCAGTACACAAGTGTATGGAGATGTGTTTTGCATGAAGGTAGCACATTTTCTGACTAGCTTACAATCGACGCAATCGAGTTCCTTATAAAACAATCCGCGCGACCAGCACGGCAAAAAATAGACGGAGACAGATATGACCAACATTCAACATCGCCTGCCACGCTGGGAATAGCCTGATGTCGCTGAAAAGTTTATTGATGCCGGTAATCAGCCGGTATTTGCTGGCAGAAGATCGACTGGTGAAACAGCGTAAGCGCGCCGAACAGGCGCGGCTGCGTTCGCACCGGCGACATGCGATCCATTATTTTCATCAAGTCGATGATCCTTACAGCGCCCTCACCGCGGCCAGCCTGCAAACGCTGCTGGCGCGTTATGACGTCGACCTGAACGCCCATATTGTCGGCGCACCGCCCGATGCCGCCGCACCCGAACGCGACAAATTGATCGCTTACAGCCGCAAGGATGCGAAGCTGCTGGCGCTGCGCCATGGCCTGGATTTTCGTGACCCGGGAGGCCAGCCGGCACCGTCGACCGTGCGTATGGCGACCCGCCTGCTGGTGGCCGCCGCCGAAACCGGACGCTTCGCCGAAGCCGCCGATGCGGTCTCGGCCACACTATGGCGGCACTTGACGCGCCTGCCTGAAATCGCCCTGCCCGGCGGCGCGCTCACGCCCGCCTCTGCAGAACAGGTCGAAGCGCATCTCGCCAGCGCGAACGCCTTGCGCAAAAAGCTCGGGCATTACCTCGGCGCGACCTTTTTTTACGCCGGCGAATGGTACTGGGGCATAGACCGCCTGCACCATCTGGAACGACGGCTGCAGTCACTCGGCGCGCAGAGCGCGGGGGTTGAGGGTTTGATGTACGCGCCGGCAGCAGACTTGCGCGCGCCTCTGGAAGTAATCAAGCCACCCCCTATCGATTTCTTTTTCTCGCTGCGCAGTCCCTACTCCGCCATCGTCGCACCGCGCGTGTTCGAACTCGGGCGTCTGACCGGCGCGCCAGTCAAACTGCGTTTCGTCTTGCCGATGGTGATGCGCGGCCTGCCGGTGCCGCGCGAAAAACGCACTTATATCAGCCTCGACACAGCACGTGAAGCACGGCTGCAAGGCATCCCTTTCGGCTGCATCAATGATCCGGTTGGCCAGCCCACTGAACGCGGGCTGGCGCTGATTCCCTACGCCGAAAGTAAAGGCCTGGGCCAGGCCTATGTGCTGGCCTTCATGCACGGTGTCTGGGCCGAAGGTATCGATGCCGGCAGCGATCGCGGCCTGCGCAAGATCGTCGAGCACGCCGGCTTGTCGTGGACCGACGCCTGCGTCGCTTTAAAAGATAACGCCTGGCGCACTACCGCCGAAAATAATCGCAATGAATTGTTCGGCCTCGGCCTCTGGGGCGTGCCCTCATTCAAGGTTGACGAAACGGCAGTCTGGGGACAGGATCGCCTATGGGTAATCGAAGCCGCCATCAAGAACCGCCCACCGCCGCCGGCACCGTCGCCTGATGCCATGAAAAAATTTAGTGAAGTCATACGCAGCATGCTTAATTCATGAAATTCAAACGTACTCTCCTGGCGATCGCCCTGCTGGCCTGCACTGCCTCGTATGCCGCAGATAAAGCCCGCCCGAACATCGTCGTGCTGCTGGCCGACGACTGGGGCTTTACCGACGTCGGCGCCTTCGGCAGCGAAATCGGCACGCCGAACCTCGACAGCCTGGCACGCACTGGCATGCGTTTTTCGAATTTCCATGCTGCTGCGTCCTGTTCCCCAACGCGCTCAATGCTGCTCACCGGCGTCGATAATCATCGCAATGGCGTCGGCAATATGCGCGAGACGATTCCGAAAGAACACGAAGGCAAGCCCGGCTACCTGAGTGTACTGAACCGCAACGTCGTCACCATCGCCAGTCTGCTGCACGACAGCGGCTACCGCACCTATGTCGCCGGCAAATGGCATGTCGGCAAAGAGCCGCATAACCTGCCGAACCAGCGCGGCTTCGAGCGCTCGCTGATTCAGGGCGACAGTGGTTCGGATAACTGGGAAACCGGCAAACGCTATCTCGACCTGACCGACCGCGTCTACTGGTACGACGACGGCAAGGAAGCGAAGATGCCGGCCGAGTTCTATTCGTCGAAGTACTACATCGACAAGACGATTGAATACATCGATTCCGGCGCGAAGCAGAACAAGCCGTTTTTCGCTTACATCGGCTTCCAGGCGAACCACATTCCGGTGCAGGCACCGCGTGAATTCATCGACAAATACAAGGGCAAATACAAGGACGGCTGGACCGCCCTGCGCCAGGCCCGGCGCGACAAGGCCATCGAACTCGGCCTGATCCGCAAGGACGCGCCGATGGTCAAGATGTCGACCACGACCGACTGGGATGCGCTCAGTGATGCCGACAAGGCCTATCAGGCGCGGCGCATGGAAGTCTATGCCGGCATGGCTGACGCGATGGACTTTCATGTCGGGCGCCTGATCACCCATTTGAAACAGACCGGCGAATTCGACAATACCGTCTTCGTGTTCATGTCCGATAACGGCGCTGAAGCCTCCGACCCCTATGCTGTGACGCTGGGGCGCGTCTTTCTCGACTGGAATTACACGCGCGACTTCGACAAGCTCGGTGACAAAGGCGCCTATAGCATCCTCGGACCCAGCTGGGCCAGCGCCTCAGCGTCGCCCCTGTCGACCTATAAATTCTATGCCGGCGAAGGCGGTATTCGTGTGCCGCTGATTATTTCCGGTATTGCCGGCGAGCGCCAGAACCAGATTCATCAGGGCTTTACCCATGTCAATGACATTGTCCCGACCCTGCTCGACATCGCCGGTGTGGCCCGTCCGGGTAATACGTATCAAGGCAAACCTATCGAAGTCATGACCGGCACCAGCCTGCTGCCTGTGCTCAAGGGCGAAGCGGAGCGCGTGCATGCCGTCGATGAAGCGATCGGCTATGAGCTGTCAGGTAACAAGGCGCTATTCAAGGGCAACCTGAAGCTGGTACAAAACATCACGCCGATCGGCGATGGTCTATGGCATCTCTACGATATCCGCAATGATCCCGGCGAGACGCAGGATATTCAGGCGCAGCTGCCGGACGCTTTCAAGACCATGCAGGCCGATTACGAAGTGTATGCCAAGGCGAATGGCGTATTGCCCATGCCTGAAGGCTACGAGCCGGTACATCAGGTGATCGTGAATTCCTTCATCAATGTGTATATTCCGCGAATAACGCATTATGCCGCGATCTTGTTCCCCATTTTCGTACCACTGGCAGCAGGTCTTTACGTCCGGCGCAAACGCCGTCGTGCCGCGTGAGCGGTGCCGGCTATCTGGCCAGTCCCTGGCCTGGCGAAGATGGCACGCCCGACCGGCGGCAAACGCCGCGCAGTGGCGCAGGCCTGAATCTGCAGGAAGGTGAAACGCTGGAATGCGTGACGCGCAATACCCTGCTGTCGACCATGACGGTGCTCGGTGCGCCCGGCGAAGTCTATCTGCTCACGCATTCGGCACTGCGCGCGAAACTCGGCATGGCCACCACCGCCTGTGTCGAACAGATCGACCCGCACACGCTCAAGACGATCCATCGTTCACCGCGCCTGCGCGGCGGACCGATGTGGCCGGGCGGGATGGCGATCCACCGGAATGGCGGAATTTACACCGTCTATGGCCGCTACCTGCACAGGCTTACACGCAGCTGCGCCTTGCGCGGCTTCCTGCGCCTGCCAGTCGATGCGCCGTATAACTCCTTCGTCATTCTCGATAATGGCCTGATCGTCACCAAGAACCTGTCGACCACGAGCAAGGCGCGCCTGTGTGTGGTCGACCCGGAAACGCTGACGCTAGCCTGCCCCGACACAGAATGCCCGGAAGCGTCGATCGCACGCCTGAGCGCCAGTGGCAATACCGTCTACGTCGTCGGCGTGCGCTCGATTTTCCGCTACCACTGGGACGAGACACGCGCGCGCCTGCGCTTGGACAGCGACTGGCGTTTTGACTATATCGGCGAGAGCGGCCAAAGCTATGGCTGGGATGTCGTACTCGACGGGCACCATGCATGGTTCATGGATAACGGCGAACACCGCTATGTGACCAGCATGATAGGCGCGGGCGTCGCGAAGACACCGAACCGGCTGATCCGTGTCTCACTCAGCGACGCGACAGACCACCACATCTTACCGATCTGCGGTCTTGCCGGCGGCAGCATCACCAATCCGCCGCTGATCGACATCCAGCGCAACATCGTCATCGCCTACGATTCGGCGAACCGGTATTTGCAGGCCTGGCGTTTTGCGCCGGACGCCTGCACGCTTACGCCGCTTTGGTCGAAGTCAGCCTTCGGCTGCGCCAGCCACATGATCCTGTATCCGGACACCGGTGAAATGGTCATCAATGATTATCGCCATCGTGGTGAAGAAGTCGTCGTTCTGCAGATCGAAACCGGCGCTGAAATCGCGCGCGTACGCAGCGGCGGACTGACCCAGGGCGTGGTGTTTCCCAGCACGGGCTGGGGCCGCGATTTTTACTGGAGCTCAATGGGCCGGCTCGCGCGCGTGTCCGTGGCTCCGGCATCACATCACATTGGAGTTGCATCCGCATGAGCAAGACTGTCCTCATCACCGGCGCCGGCAGCGGCATCGGCCGCGATACTGCCTTCGCGCTGGCCGCGCGCGGCCACCGCGTCCTTGCCACGACCTTCAATGAAACCCAGGCCGACGAGCTGCGTGCCTTGTGCCAGCATCGCGGTGTCGCCATGGACGTGTTCAAGCTCGACATTTGCTCGGCAGCGGACCGTGAGCTGATCCTCGCAAAACAGCCCGATGTGCTGATCAATAATGCCGCGCTCGGCGACTCCGGCTCGCTGGCCGAAGTCGACGTCGATCGCATCCGTCGCCTGTTTGAAGTCAATCTCTTCGCCACGCTGGAACTGACCCAGCTCGCACTGCGTTCCATGATCGCGCGCCAGAGCGGCACGGTGCTGTTCGTGAGCTCCATCGCCGGACGTATTCCCATGCCCTTCCTGATGCCTTACTCGATGAGCAAATTCGCGCTGTCGGCCGCTGGTGCTGGACTGCGCGAAGAAATGGATCAGCTCGGGCGCAATGTGCAGATCGCGCTGATCGAACCGGGCGCGATTCACACCGGCTTCAACCAGTCCATGACCGAGAGCAAATACGCGTGGATGGGTGAAAAATCCTACTTCAAGGCTCAAGCCGCGCTGATGCACGCAAAAGAGAAGCGCATCTTCGGCTTCCTCGAAGCGCGCAGTACTGATTCCATCGTGCGCCAGATCGTGCGCGCAACAGAAGCAAGACGCCCGAAATTACGCTATGTCGCACCATGGCTGCAAGGTGCCGGCGTGAGGCTGGCGCGCATCTTCGGCGCCTGAATACATCATAAAAATAACGCAGCACTTACCCATCATAAGGTCACCCCATGAAACACCGCCGCGTCCTGTTATCCGTCCTGATCTTCATCCTCGTCATCACCGGCGCTGCCTATGTATTTCGCACGCCGCTGGTACTCGCCGTCGGTAAAAAGATCGCTGCACAGCGCATGGCTGCCGACCCGGTCGCCGAACTGCCGGATGGCTTGCATGTCGGCCTGTGCGGTTCCGGCTCCCCCTTCCCTGACGATAAGCGCACCGGACCGTGCACGCTCGTCATTGCCGGCAAACGGGTCTTCGTTTTTGACGCTGGCAGTGGCAGCGTGCGTAATATCGGCAAGATGGGCATCGCGCACGGCCGCATCGAAGCGATTTTCCTTACGCATTTCCACTCCGACCATATCGATGGCCTCGGCGAACTCTTGTTGCAACGTTGGGCTTCGGCGCGCAATACCGTGCCAGTACCGATCTATGGCGCTACCGGTGTCGAAACCGTCGTCGCAGGCTTCATGCAGGCGTATAAGCAGGATCAAGGCTACCGCGTTGCCCACCATGGCGACGCCACGGTGCCGGCCAGCGGCTTTGGCGCGATTGCCCATCCGTTTGCGATTGGCCCGGACGCCAGCGTCGTGATGCTCAAAGACGCCGACCTGGAAATCTCGGCCTTTGCGGTCGATCACTCACCTGTGCATCCGGCCGTCGGCTACAAGATCCGCTACAAGGATCACGTCATCGTCTTGAGTGGCGACACGAAAAAAGCCACCAGCGTACAGCGGGAATCGGAAGGCGTGGATGTGCTCGTGCATGAAGCCTTGTCGACGACGCTGGTCAATGTACTCGTGCAAGGCGCGACCGATGCCGGCCGCCCGAACCTGACGAAAATTTTCAAGGACATCAACGACTATCACACCACGCCAGCGCAAGCCGCCGAGATCGCCCGCGATGCCAAAGTCGGCTACCTGCTGCTCAATCACATCGTGCCGGCCTTGCCTTTGCCGGGCATGGAACAAGCCTTCCTCGGCGACGCGCCACAAATTTACAGCGGTCCGATCCGGGTCGGCAATGATGGCGATTTCCTGAGCTTGCCGGCGGGGTCCAAGGACATCCGCGTCAAACGCCTGTTCTGATTCTTCGATTGAAAATTTCCCGCTGCTCGCAGCGGGAAATTTTCATCTGCGTCAGGTTACAAGGTCGCCACCTGCGCGGCCGGCACGCCTGTCAGTGCCACCCCGGCATTTTCAGTGCTCGCACCTGCATCCACGCTATCTGGCACGATCTCACCGGACATCACATCCAGGCCCATGAAAGCCAGATGCAGGCCTTGCGCCGCAGCGCCATGTCCGCTTTCGCAATAGTCATGCAAATCCTTGATGATTTCCTGGAGATCCGCCATGGAAATATGTCCGCCAGGCGCGTGCGCCTCGCCGGTTCGCACTTCCATGTTCACCGTGATATTCAGGACGGCATTCGCCGCGTGTGCCAATACCGGCGCCAGCTCAAAATCAAGTACATGCAGCAATAGTCCCGGCGCGTTCTGCGCGACCCAATTTCCGGCCGCGTCCAGTATCCCGCGCACATGGCTGGCATCTGTACCGGCCAGCGCAAACGCGGCATACAGCGTTGCAGCCGGTGGTGTTGGGTCAGGGATGGGATCGGGCGTGGCTGGCGCATTTCCATTCTCAGGGATCGTTTCCAGCGCTGGATTAGGCGTCGGCGGCAACAGGTTAGCCACCGACGTACCTGCATCGACGGGGATGAACGCCGACGTTGGCGCTGTCGCGGCAAGGTTCAACGCCGGCGTATTTTGCGAGATTACGTCTTGCGGCATTTCCGCGATGATCTGTGCCCCAAGTTGATTCAGGAGCACCAGGAAAGCCGGATCGTCTAGCCGCGGGTCCATTGCACCATCGGCATGCGATAGCCTGAGCTGCGCAATGTAAGCAGCTGCATCGAAGACCAGTCCGTCGTCACCACCGGCCTGATCCGTCGCATTCCCGCTAGCATTGTCCGTCGCGGCCTGGCTATCATCAAGCACGGCATGCGATGGATCACCGCCATGGCTGCCATCACGACTCGAGCGCGAATGCCTGCCGTAAGAGGCAGCCCAAAAAGACGCCGCAACAAAGCCACCGGCCACAATGATGGCGGCAGCACCATTGGCCAAGGTACGCAAGAAGGATCCGACCGAGGGCATGGCTGCATCGGCAACGGCAGCTGACATATCCACGGCAGGAGGTTCGAAGTAGTCCAGCATCATCTCCGTTAAATAGCGCCCGGTCTCGGTCGTTGCCGACACGGTCGTTACCGGTATAGTGTGCGTTGGTGGCGACAGGGCCGGATCGTCCACTTCCCAACGGATCGAATTCGTCTGACCTGACGTATTCGACGAAGCATTCGACTCCGGGGACGAACTGTCAAATTGCCGTCCGGCGCCAGAACCTGAGTCAGTTGGAGTAATCTCGCCCGTCGTCTCGCCGGCGGGCGTCTCTGGGGCGGGGGTTTCCTGCGAAGACGGGGTTGAGGCTTCCGGCTCGGACGCACCCGGCACCGGATCGCCGCCGCCTGACTCGCCACCAAACTCCCCGCCTTCGCCAAACTCCCCGTCCCCCACCTCCAGATCAGGACCGATACCATCACCGCCAAATCCGCCACCGGCGTCCGCCTCGCCGCCGCCATCACCAGCGTCCTCGCCATCGCCGGGATCCATCATCATCGCGCCAATGGCCGGCATTGGCACATGATCGATCACCACCGGAGATGGCTGTTCAGGCACCTCGCCCACTGGCGCAGGAGGATGCAGTCCCTGCACATACACTTCCCGCGCAGCCGGATCATCGAGCGACAGAAAATGCTTCAAGGTCGCCATGTCTGAAAATCCAAGAAAATCCACCAGTGCTGCAGCACTGTCGACAGTATGCAAGGCGGCTATGCGCGCATCATCACTTTTGACTAAAAGCTGCTCAAGCATCGCAATATGCTTTTAATTGAGAAATTCATGCAAGCCCGAGAGTGCGACGCTCATTTCGACAGGCAAGGCCTTTTGAACAGCGTCATCGACCGACCGAATCACCTTTGGATCAGGTTTATCCGCGACTGACACAGACGCAGGCGCCAGCACAATGTCAGGCACATCGATTATTTCGGCCATCAGATTCTCCTATTGTTGAACGAGCTGCTGAGCCGGCGGCTAGCCGGGCTGGGTGATCCGGGCAAGCCGGCTGAAACCAGTGTTACGAACAAACGAAGGACAGAGTGATGAGGGAGGGGTAGCGAAACGGCAGCCTGGATAGATGCATTTTAATAGCGCCAAAAAAGTATAAATAAAACAACTTTAATGTCGCAGGATAGCGAAGCATGGTTCCTATCGCAATGTCAGCAAGGGGAAAATCAGACCTTCATTGCGACATCTCAAATGCGTAGCTTCATATCAACAACAGTTTGTCGGCGATGGCCATCCAGCCGCCTGGCTCCTTGATGAGGCCGAGGTAATTATGATCGCCAAACCTTGATGTCAAACCCCTACGGACAAATAATTCCTCAAGGATTTTCGTCGCGGGCCCGGTGCCATTCGCCCCTTTCAGCAAGACTTGCTCTTGATATGCGCGCCAATGCAATTGCATTGCCACGAAATTGCAGACTGTTTTAAGTTTGGCCTGGGAGCCGAATTTCGTCGCCAACATGGCGAGCGTGGATGCGATCGCCCCCGTACCGCAAAGACCAGCCAGCGATATGGCCATTTGCCCGCCGCGCAGCGTGGCTTTCCATAGCTTCATTTTGACAATCAGGCCTATCCAGGCGACCAGGGTGTCACTCTTTTTGAATGACTCAGCCATGATGGCGTAAGCGGCCAGATGTTTGCCAGTTGACCCAAGGGCATTCAAACCTTGGGCAATTGCGCCGAGATCGACCACCGTCACCATGGCCGCAGCACTGCCCACCAAGCCCGAGGCAATGCCAGAGGCGTCCATGATCTTGCGATGACGCAGGTATTTCACGGTTTCCTTGTGATCCGATTCTTCAAAACCGTACCAAACGAACAAGGGATTGGGATCCATGCTGGAGCCGACTTTACAGGCCACTTTACTCGCCAGCAGCAGCAAGACCTCATCTTGAAAGGACTGGCCGGCAGCATTACTTCCGGCCGCGGGGCGCAACTTGCAAATTGCCTTACATTTTTCAGTGTATTCATCCATTTTGCACAATTCCTTATTAAATTATCAACCAATGCCATGCAATTTTGCATAGCCTTTTCAATAATTAAAAGACAATTTTTTACAATTTGTGTCCGATCTGAATCAATGAGTTGGCGTAGGATCAAATCGCTGGCCATCAAGCATGTTGGTCAATTTAATCGAGGAACTTTTTTTGAAAACTGTACCAATTGCAATAGCCCTGTTTGCAGCAGTCACTTCAGCAATGGCCGCAGATGTCGGCGTGTCTATCGAGCTCGGACAACCCGGCTTCTTCGGACGTATCGATGTTGGCAATTCGCCACGACCCGCCCTGGTCTATGCCCAAGCAGTGATCGTCCAGCGCGCGCCGAATTACGCCGCAGAACCCGTCTATTTACGCGTGCCGCCGGGCCATGCAAAAAAATGGGCGAAACATTGTGCGGAGTACAACGCCTGTGGCCAGAAAGTGTATTTCGTACAGGACAATTGGTATAACAATGTGTATGCGCCAGACTATCGCTCCCGGCATGAAAACCGCCACGAAAATCATGGCAATCATGGCGACCATGGCGACCATGGCGATCGTGACGGTCATGGAAACGGCAAAGGTCATCACAAGGAATGAACAGCGAGCGAAGCAAGCGCATGGGGAGCCTCCAGAGTTTTTGTATTTTTATGAAAAGTGACTCCAACACTGAATTGTGCGGCTCCTAAATTGCTTTTTTGCAATATTCAATTGCGCAGAATAGTAGAATGTCGACAGGTAAACTCGATGACACCGAACTGATGCCTATTGTTTTGTCATAAGCGCATTCGCCCCACACAACACGTCCATGTTAAAACTCCTGCTCCCCGTTATTTTTCCCTCATGGCGCTTCTTCAGCAGCATCGGCCCCTCACCGCGAATTCAATTTGCATTTTTGCAAAATGAAGGAGATGAACCCGCGCATTGGCAAGCATTTCGCCCGCTGCCCGCGCGCGTCTCCCTCAAGCAAGGGCTGCGACGTTTATTGTGGAATCCCGTTTGGAATGAAACGCTGTACATGCATAGCTGCGCCGAGCGCCTGTTCGATACCTACACGGAAATGCGCGAGCAGGAAATCATGCGACGGTTGTTGGCGGCGGTGCGTACGGGTGAGATCACACTGCCACCGGATGCGAAGTATCTGGTATATCGAATTTGTGCAGTAATACGCGAAGTGCAGGAACTGACCGAGCCGGTAATGTTCATGGCAAAGCCGGTGTTCATTCAGAGCGCCACATGATGTCGCTGGAACTAGCCGTAAGGATTTCAGAAATCATCTTGGCCTTTAATTTTGCCCTGCAAAGCCTTGAGCACATGCATGGCTTGCGGCCAGAAAAAACCATAGGCTTGATCAATCTCGCGTTATCTCTCTTGCTGTTTTCCGGCCACCTGGCGATATTTGCCGAAGCCGGATTATTGTTCAGTGCCGGGATATTACTGCGCCGATTTCAGGGTCCGTATAACGGCGGCAGCGATGCGATGAGCATGCTGGTATTGCTATGCCTGTTTTTAGCGCATCTCGCGCCCTCACGATTTTGGCAAGAAATCGCGCTCGGTTATCTGGCCTTTCAGCTGATCTTCTCTTATTTTCAATCGGGCTACATCAAGCTCATTAATGCAGAATGGCGTAATGGCCAAGCCTTACAGGATGTGTTTGCCATTACCGCTTACCCAGTGAGCGGACATGTACGCAGCTTGAGCACGTATCCGCGCCTGCTGTTCGTGATGAGCTGGGTCGTGATTTTATTCGAGCTGATTTTTCCACTGGCATTGTTCAACCAAAGCGCCCTGATGGTCGCTCTATGCATAGCTGCAACATTTCATTTTGCGAATGCCTGGCTATTTGGTTTGAACCGTTTTTTCTGGATATGGCCGGCAGCTTATCCCGTGCTGTGGTGGTTTCAGTCACGGGTAGTCCCGGCCATCTAGGTCATGCTGAACTTGGGTTCAAAGATTAAATACGAAACCAAGTAACAAGCCGGTCAAGATGAAAGCACCGCCCAGCAATGTCAGCAAATTGCGCATTCCTGGCGACCCGATTGCGCGATCTTGCGTCGGATCTTTCAGGGAACGACCCTGGCTACCAATAAAGCCTGCCTGCAAAAAACAGGCTGCGCCCATGAAGATCATCCCGACACCCTCCAGCGAGCGCCCCAGACTATGACTAAGAATGCCGGCGACGATGTGATAAATACCCGGACCAACACCGAGCGCCAGCCACAGCAGTCGGGTGCCGAGGTGCGAAATTTTTGTGCTCATTGATTGTTGCCTTTAATTCTAAAAATTAATGAAAATCGAATTCAGCCTCAGGGCAGTGATTTTAATTCGATTGCATTCCACAGTCGGAATTAAATCATCGACCGATGCTACTTAAGTATGCGCAAACGATCCCAGTTAAGACTTAAGAACTAATACCGAATATTTAATGCCACCTTCAATCATTAATTATTTCGATTTTTCAGCAAATAAACTCGCCTAATGAGCAATTATCCTCTTGCGAACATGTAATTGTTGAGCGAAACTAACTTCGCCTTGATTCCTTCTGGCAATAAAATTAAACCAAATTGGAGATACTTATGAGCAACAAACACGACCACGAAGTACACCACAAAGCATCGACCCACCATCGCAAAGCAGCCCATCATTTTGAAGCAGCTGCCAAGCACCAGCACGAAGCAGCAAAAGCTGATGACCATGACGATGAAGTCGGCGCGGCTCACCACGGCTATTTGGCTTATGGTCACCAGATCCAGGCGATCCACTTTGCAGAAATGGCTGCAAAAGAAGACGAGTCAGTGGATCACTCAGATGTAGATCACAAGTAATAAGTGCTAGTCGGATGCGCAGGATTGGCATCTGTTAGTCACGAGGGCGCCTTGGGCGCCCTTATTTCATTGGAAAGGTCGTGATCACGATGCCAAAACGTTTGGAATGGCACGATCTGATATTGGCATTGCTACCGCTCCCGTACGGCGCTACTCAAACAACACTGGGATGTGTAACGTGAGCCTGGCACAGCACCTGATCCCTTGGAAATTCCTAACCTTAAGCATCCGGGCGCATGTCCGGAGTAAATGGCAACTTGTTTTTTTGTGGGCACTGACTGTTGCAGCGCCGATGGCAGCTGCAGGACAGCGTCCAAATATTGTCATCCTCGTGGCGGATGACTGGGGTTTCAGTGATGTCGGTGCTTATGGCAGCGAAATCGCGACACCCAATCTGGACATGTTATCGCGGCAAGGCGTCAAGTTTTCCAATTTCCATGTGGCTTCGGTCTGCTCACCTACGCGAGCCATGTTGATGACCGGGGTAGACAACCACCGTAATGGTGTTGGGAACATGCCTGAAACAATGCCCGCCGTGCATGAAGGCCAAGCTAACTATGAAGGCGTATTGAACGACCGTTCTGTCACCCTGGCAACCATGCTGCGGGATAGCGGGTATCAAACTTACATTACAGGAAAGTGGCATTTGGGCAAGACTCCAGCCACACTGCCTGGCAAACGCGGGTTCGACCGTTCTTTCATTCAGGCAGATAGCGGCTCCGACAATTGGGAAAACCGCCCGTACATGATGCTGTACGACAAAGCCTATTGGTTTGAACAAGACCGTGAAGCACAATTACCAAAAGACTATTATTCCTCAAAATTCTTTGTGGACAAGGCCATCGAATACATTGATGCAGGCCGGAAAAACAGCAAGCCATTTTTTGCCTATATCGGCTTTCAAGCAAATCACATCCCTTTGCAAGCGCCGCGCGAATTTGTCGAAAAGTACCGTGGCCGCTACGATAAAGGATGGGGGCAGTTGCGGGAAGCGCGCCAGGCCGGCGCCATCGAAAAAGGACTAGTCCAGAGTGATACTGCCTTGGCGAAACTGCCCGGTGCATCGGATTGGGAAGGTTTGAGTCCGGAGAAAAAACGCTGGCATGCACAGCACATGGAAGTCTATGCCGCGATGGCAGAGGCAATGGATTTCGATATTGGCCGCCTGATTGCGCACCTTAAGGCGAGCGGTGAATTTGCGAACACGATCTTTGTCTTCCTGTCAGACAACGGCTCCGATCCGGCCAACCCGTTTAATATTTATCCGGCGAATGCGTGGGTGCAAATGAACTACATAATCGATGCGGAAGAAATGGGAGGTAAAGGGACTTTTTCGGCCAATGGCCCGAACTGGGCCAGTGCGACCGTTTCACCTTTAAACGGCTACAAATATTTTGCCAGCGAGGGTGGATTGCGTGTGCCGCTGATTATCTCCGGCATTCCGGGTATGAAGGTGAACCGGTCTTTGGATGCATTTTCACATGTGAACGACATCGTGCCGACCTTGCTGCAAGCCGCAGGCGTGATACCCCACAATGGCATCTACCGTGGAAAGGACGTTGAACGCATGAGCGGCAAAAGCATGTTGCCACTCATGCGTGGCCAATCACAGGTTATCTATGGACCCGAAGAGCCCGTGGGGTACGAACTTGCTGGCTCGGCAGCGCTGTTCAAAGGTGATTACAAACTGGTGAAGAATATTGCACCGTTGGGCGATGGCAAGTGGCATCTACATGACTTGAAAGCGGATCCAGGTGAAGTCCATGATTTGGCCCATGTACAACCCGAGCGCTTCAAGACCATGCAGGCGGATTACGAAGCTTATGCCAAAGCGAATGGTGTATTGCCTGTGCCCGATGATTTCGAGCTGCAGCAGGCTGGATTGCACTATGCGATATGGCATTTTCTGGTCCCCAATATTAAGAAAACACTCCCGTGGGTGCTGTTTTTTGCCCTGTTGTTTTATGTCGGAGTCAGGCAGCGGCGCAGGACACGGCTATCGGCGATACCTAGACAACCCACGACAAAGCTTGATCAATGAATTGCACTGATACCTCCCCCGAGCTCCATTCGGTCATCATCGTCGGCGCGGGTTTCGCCGGTATTGGGGCAGGCATACAACTGAAAAAAGCAGGGATTGATTACATCATTCTGGAAAAGGCCAACGAAATTGGCGGTGTCTGGCGTGATAACCATTACCCGGACTGCGGCTGCGATGTGCCGTCTGCATTGTATTCATACTCGTTTGCACCGAATCCAAACTGGAGCAGATTCTTCGCCAAGCAGGAGGAGATCAAGCAGTACACGCTCGACACAGCCCGAACCTTCGGCCTGTTACCGCGAATACGACGCCAGACAGAGCTCCTGCAAGCCCGTTGGTTGCCAGACACTAAGTGCTGGCTGCTAGAAACCAGCAAGGGCAGTTACCATGCCAATTTTGTGATCATGGCGTGCGGGCCGATGCACGTACCCGTTACACCGAACATTCAAGGGCTGGAGACATTTACGGGCGCGCGTTTTCACTCGTCACAGTGGAACCATGGCTACGACTTGCGGGGCAAACGCGTCGCGGTCATCGGCTCAGGTGCGTCCGCCATTCAATTCCTGCCAAAAATACAGCCACTGGTGCAGCGGCTCACCCTGTTTCAGCGCACGGCACCGTGGGTATTGCCTAAAGTAGACGGCCCCATATCGCAGCGTTGGCGTAAGGCGTTTCAGGTTTTTCCGTTCCTGCAGTCGCTGCTGCGGAAAACCCTGTACCTGCAATTTGAATTGCTCAATAGCGGGCTGAAGTACCCGTTCGTATTGCGGCGACTGCAGGCAGCGGGTGTCAAAAACATCCGTAAAGGCATCACGGATCTTAGCCTGCAGAAGCGCGTGACCCCCGACTTCTCCATCGGATGCAAACGCATCCTGCTGTCTAATTCCTGGTACCGCGCTTTGGGCAAAGTGAATGTCGATGTGGTAGGGGGCATTACTACCATTCAAGGCAACACACTGAGGTCCAGCGACGGAAATCAATGTGAAGTAGATGCAATCATCTTTGCCACCGGGTTTGAAGTTGCCAATCCGCCCATTGCGCAGCGCATCGTCGGCAAGAGTGGAATCGCTTTGTCGACGCAGTGGAATGGCTCGCCACAAGCCTATCTCGGCACCATGACGCAGGACTGTCCCAACCTCTTTCTCACCTTCGGTCCCAACCTGTATGCATTCACCTCCGCCTTTGTCATTATTGAGGCGCAGCTGCGATTTATCGTGTCTGCCATCAAGACAGCGCAGCAAGAAAAGATAGCCACTATCGAAGTCCGGCCCGAACGCATGAAGGTCTACAACGATGCGGTGCAGACTTCCCTGCAGCAGACCGTCTGGAATAGCGGATGCAGCAGCTATTTTATCGACAAGAATGGCCGTAACAGCACCAACTGGCCGTGGACAACTTTTTACATGCGACGTAAGCTCGCCCGCTTTGTTCCAAGTGAATTCTTGCTGGAGCGCGCACCGTGAGTCTGCAAAATTTTTTAATCAACGCCGTGCTCAAACGCACCCAGCGTGCGCTCATGCAGTTGAGTGTCGAGCATCGCTTTAATCGTAGCCGCAAATGGATGGCAACCGATCACAGTCGTGTTGCAAAATCCATTGAGGCCCGCGGTGAGGTGATTGGCGGCGTACCTGTCGAATGGGTTGTACCGAAACGGTTGGCCAAGCACATTGATCCTGTGATTTGCGTCTATTTTCATGGCGGCGCTTTTGTCATGGGGAGCCTCCACAGCCATCGTGACATGGCGGCCTTTCTGGCCGAAAACGCAAACATCTGGATGCTCATGGTGGATTACCGTCTTGCACCGGAGCACCCCTTTCCGGCATCACTGGACGATGCCGCCGCAATTTACCGCAGCCTGCTGGCGCGCGGAGTTTCGGCGGAACGCATGCTGCTGGGCGGGGACAGTGCCGGTGGCAATATTGCCTTGGCAACAGCACAATTTCTCCGAGACGCAGGCGTGCCATTACCGACAGCGCTGATCCTGTTTTCGCCTTGGCTAGACTTGCAAAATAGCAGCCCGTCGCACTCCGCCAATGCAGCCACGGATGCCCTGCTCAACACGCAATTACTGGACGAAGCCGTCGAACGCTATGCGCCACACGTCGCGCGTCACGATGCCAGACTGTCGCCGTTATTGGGCAGTGTTGCGGGACTGCCGCCCTGCCTGATAGTCGCAAGCGCAACGGAAATTTTGCTGCACGATGCGGTGTCGCTGCGTGACAAGCTTCAAAACAGCGGCATCGAAGTTGACTACCTTGAATGGCCCAATACACCCCATGCGTTCCCGGTCTTTGCGCGGTGGCTGCCCGAAGCCCGCGAGGCACTCAGGCGCACCGCCCGGTTTATCCGACGGAAAGTGAGATCGTAATCTCAAGGCGCTTTTTTGCTGGACTTGCTGACCGGGTCAAGCTGAATGTGAGTCCTTGGCTAAACTACTGCGGTGTCTTAAGACAACAAAAAACCCGCAAAGCCAATGGCGGTGCGGGTTTGAGACAGCTTGGACTTCTCGCTACGAATTATTGGTGCCCGGAGCCGGAATCGAACCGGCACGACCTTTCAGTCGAGAGATTTTACTTACCACTACGACTTTCGCCGCCTCTTTCGGGTTTGTGGTCTGGACTTTACCTTCACCGTATTGCAAAGCAATTTAGGTGCTCCCCGTCAAGTCTCTACACCTTCCTGATCTTCATCAGGCTTGGCTCGGTATTGGCATTTGACAGCGTTCACCGAATTTGAGGAGTTACTACTAGGCCGTTTCCGGCATAGCGACCCGGTTGATAGTGCCATGCATTGCTGTTTAGGCGCTACCGTACCAGTCTCTTGTGTCTACCTGTTTCACCATCCGGGCATTCGGTTGAATAAAACAACAGGCGCGATTGTATCACTCTAGCTCCGGGATCCAATCGCACCGGTAATTTTTTTACATGAACATATTATTGGCAACTAACGGAAATGTTGTCCACGCCGGCACCAGTCATGGTGGCAGTACCATTGCTCACTGTGCAAATTTGCCCTGTCGGTTGGGTCAATACAGTAACGCCATAAACGGAGCCATCCGCGACATTGTTGGCAAACGTGAAACTGGTCGCTGCAGCATCAATCGTTAGATTATCACTGCCGTTGACCAGAGTCAGTCCACTTGAGCTCAAGCCAGTGATCGTGCCGCCAACAGTAAAGGTGTTGACGTTACATATGACGTTCGCCGAAGTAATCGGGATCCCGGTCGCCAGTCCTGTGCCACCAGATACGAAACAGGTATAGCGAGCGGGCTGGCTCTGAATCGCGACCGCAAATTTGCCGTGATCATCAATCTGCGCCGGAAAAACGTAACTGGTCGCGTTTGCCGGCACAGTGACAGTATCAGTGCCGTTGATCAGTACCAGACCCGAGGTCACGAGTCCGCTCACCGAACCACCCAGGTTCACCTTCGTATAGCCACCACATGCTGCCAGTCCGACCAGCAAGGCCAACGCTGCGCCAATACGCCATTGCTTAAGTAATTTCGTCATGAATCTTTTCTCCGCAAGACCGCGAGGGTCTGATGTAAGGAATCTGTTAATTACAAGTCACAATGACCGAAGTGACATCCACAGGAGTCATCTTCCCGGCGCCATTGAGGACGCTACAAGTCTGAGGTTTTGGCTGGTTGAGCACGGTCACGCCATAGGTGGAACCGTCCATGACCTTGTTAGCAAATACAAAGCTGCCATTAGCCGTGATATTCAGCGTGCTGCTGCCATTGGCCAGCGTCAAGCCAGAACTCGTCAGACCCGTCACAGTGCCGCCAAGATTATTATTCGTCGCGCAGGTAACCGCTACATTCGTAATATCTGTCGAAATCGCAATGCCAGCGCCATTGGTGACCAGGCAGGTCATGCCAGGCGGTTGCTCCAGCACGCTCACGTTGTAGCTCAGGCCCACCGACACCCGCGTCGGAAAAACAAATGAAGTCGCACCGGCAGGGATGACCACTGCACTGTAACCATTGCTCAGTTTCAGCGCACTGCTGCTGTAGCCGGCAATCGTTCCGCCGACGCTGACGTTGGTAACGACACTACCACCGCAGGCGACCAGGCCGAGCGCCAGCGCCGATGCCAGGATGAGGCGTAATTGCCGGGAAAAGCCCTTCATGTAATTCTCCAAAAAAATGACGCTCAAAATAAATGGCAAAATACCAATCGGTTTTTATCGCTGGGCTCGATTGTACAGTTCTGGCGTGCCAATATCGAGCGGTCTATACGATTTGGCAGACAGAGCGCGCCCTGCAAGAGCACTATTGTTGGCATTTGTGGCAAGCGGAGCCCACCGCTCACGCAAAGTGGCAACGATGGGAGGGAGTAAGAAGAGCCGCTTCGCGGCCCGGGATTCACTTTGAAAGCAAGAGTGCGCCGTTGATCGCTTCGCTCAACTCATTAATGTCGATAGGTTTAGTGATGTAACGGAAAAATCCTGCGTCCTTGCCCGCCTTGACGTCATGCGGCATCGCATTTGCCGTCAAGGCAATGACAGGAATTGCGCGAGTGAGAGGATCGGCATGCAGAATTTTGCGCGCTTCACCACCACTAATACCAGGCAAATTCATGTCCATCAATATCACTTGCGGCAAATATTCACGTGCCATGGCAATCCCGGTCTTGCCATCGCGCGCCGAAATCAGGTGCAAGTCTGTACGAAAGCCGATGATTTCCTCGACCAGTTTCAGGTTCGCCGGATTGTCCTCGACATACAGCAAGAGCGGCAGCACATCCTGTGGAAATAATGCGGCGATTTGCGGTGCAACCATGGCGATTTCCTCGCCCTTGATCGTCACTGATGCATTGGTTGAAGTCAATTCGATCCAGAACATGCTGCCTATGCCAACAGCACTGCTGACGCCAATTTCACCGCCCATCAATTCTACGAGTCGCTTGGTCACGACGAGGCCGATGCCGGTACCCTCTTCCTTGCCTGCCTCCTGTCCGAGACGGTTGAATGGTGTAAACAGCGACTGCAGCTGATCTGGACGCAAGCCCGAACCGGTGTCTTGTACCGAAATCCTGACCCGGCCATTCTCCACGAGCGCGACATCCACCACCATTGCGCCCATGTCACGATTGTATTTAATCGCATTCGACAGCAGATTAAGGATGGTTTGCTTCAGGCGGGTTCGGTCAGCCAATACGGTCAAGTCATTTTTGACAGGGAAGATCATGCGTATGCCGCGCTGGCTACCCAGCGGCTCTATCATTGCCTGCGATTCCTGGATCACTTCGGATACCGACACTGGCTCAACCGACAAGGTCATGGTGCCCGATTCGACCTTGGCCAGATCGAGGATTTCATTGATTAGCGTGAGCAGGTGCTGACCCGCTGTCAGGATACACTGCGTAAATTCACGGTGCTGCGCCGCTGTGGCCGGCAGCTTGTCGTTGACCAGTAACTGGGCAAAGCCAAGGATGGCGTTAAGCGGCGTACGTAATTCATGCGACATGCTGGCAAGGAAACGGTCTTTCGCAAGATTGGCGTTTTCGAGTTCGACTTTTTTTTCATTGAGCGTGCGCTCAATGCGTTTGCGCTCGGTGATGTCGCGGATTGCGCTGGAGACGAGGAATTCGTCCTCCGTTTCAAGCGGGCTCAGACTGATCTCGACCGGAAACTCACTGCCGTCGCGCCGCTGACCGTAGAGTTCGACGCCGGCGCCCATCGAGCGCGTGCGCGGTTCAGTAAAAAATCCGGAACGAAAGCTTGGATGGCGATCTCCGTAACGCTTGGGTATGAGGATTTCAATTTTCTGTCCCAACAATTCCGCACGTGGGTAACCAAACATCTTTTCAGTCTGCGTATTCACGAGGACAATGTCGCCAACCCGGTTGACGATGACGATGGCATCGGGGGCGGATTCCAGCAAGCCGCGAAATTTTTGCTCCGCCTTCTTGCGTTCGCTGATATCGCGAATCGCGCTCATGACGAATTGACCTTCGTCGGTCTTGATCGGGCTCAGGCTGATCTCTACGGGGAATTCGACGCTATCCTTGCGCAAGCCGTACAGTTCAAGGCCAGCGCCCATGGTGCGCGTACGCGGTTGGCCGAAATAGCGGGCACGGTGACCAACATGGCCATCACGGAATCGTGTTGGCAACAGGACTTCAATCAATTGGCCGCGCAACTCACCCGGGCTGTAACCGAACAGGCGTTCGGCCTGTGTATTGGCCAGCACGATACGCCCCGTCGAGTTGGCCATAATGATGCCATCTGGGGTGGATTCCAGCAGATCGCGAAATTTCGCCTCGATCAGCCGTGCGTCGCGCATTGCCCTGGCATGCGTGATGTCCTTTTTCGTCTCCAGGACGTATTCGAGCTGCCCCTGCGCATCATAAATGGCCTTGCTCGACACATCGACATAGACCAGCGCACCGTCCTTCTTGTGGCGCAGGCATTCACTGTCCAGTGTGCCGTGCGCGAGGACGCTATTGAGTTGATCCTTCCAGGTGTCATTTGTATGCGGCAAAAAAATGAGCGCGTCGAGCTGGCTTCCGAGTGCCTCTTCCGCCGTGTAGCCAAAAATTACTTCGGCTCCGTTCGTCCAGTGCAGCACGATGCCATTCGGATCCGTTACCACAACGCCAACCGGACTCTCATTGAGAACGAGTTGATGGAAATCTTGCGCCATACCTGAACCCTCTTGCCGGCGTACTGCACCGTCGTGATCTTGCCAGCCTGCTGCCAGCATCGCTGCCGGTCCTGGGCAATGCTGCAAATAACATCTGCCTGCGCGCGGCTTGCGCGCCCTGCCAGCGGCACATGGTACCGGCAATTTAGGAAGGCATCGCCTTTATTTTTCCCATATGAAAATCCCAACAGACGTTTTAAACCCCCTCTTTTATTTCATTTGCATTGCAGTAATCATCATCAGCCGGGCGCGAGGCTGAGTCCATCGGCGTGTTTGAGTCTAAGCGCTCAGAAAATGATGTCATTTCCACGTAAAATGCCGGATTGTGTCATGCGGGTGTTACAGGTATATTTGCGAACTAATAAGCGTGATGTCTAAAGTAAATAATCAAACTATGGAACAACCTCTTCCCTACGTGGCTGCACCAGCCCTGAACGTGAGCGCATTGAAAGCCAGCTGTGCAGGCTGCAGCATGCATCAATTGTGTTTGCCTATGGGACTCGATGATGATGACGTGAATCGGCTCGACCAGATCATCGGTCGCCGGCGACGCATCGCGCGTGACGAGAGCCTGTATCGCATGGGCGATCCCTTCCAGAACTTGTACGCGGTGCGCTTCGGTCACTTCAAGACTTCACAGAATAATCCCAGCGGGGAACAGCAAATCACCGGCTTTCAGATGGCGGGCGAATTGCTCGGCATGGATGCCATCAGCGCCGACCGGCATCATTGCGATGCGGTCGCACTCGAGGATAGTGAAGTCTGTGAAATCCCGTTTCCGCGTCTGGAGGAATTGTTCGGGCATATCCCGACCTTGCTGCATCATTTCCATCGCATGATGAGCCAGGAAATCACGCGCGAGCAAAATGTCATGCTCTTGCTCGGCAATATGCGCGCGGAACAGCGATTTGCGGTCTTCCTCGTTAATCTGTCGGCACGCTATGCTGCACGGGGCTATTCAGCGAGCAGTTTTCAGCTGCGCATGTCACGCGAAGATATCGGTAATTACCTTGGCCTGACGATCGAGAGCGTGAGTCGACTGCTATCGCGTTTCAAGAAACAGAACTTGCTCAGTGTCGACAAGCGCGAAGTCACATTGCTTGATCCGGCACAATTGAAAGCACTCGCCGCCGGCACCAAGCATTGCGCACCGATGTAATTCAGAATGGTTGGTGGTCGTCTGGCACGACGGCGAGGTAATACGTCAGCATGCTGGCCAACGCGCAAAAGACCCAGAAAAAGAAAAAGCCGATTGTATAACCGGCGATCGCCGGCAATTCGAAATGACCGCCGATGAACAGCAGCTCATGCGGATCAAAGAGCGAAAAGAAACAGCCTTCCGCAACGATCGCGATCAGGAAGGATGGCCATAAAATGATCATCGCAAGTCGCAGCATGGTGTCTCCTTCATTTTATTTTTTTATTCTGCTGGGGGTAAGTCGGCGACGATTTCGATGGCCTTCTGTTCGGGCCATTTCCAGCTGCCATTGAGGCGCCAGTTACGTTGTTCACTTTCGACGAGGACTTGCCAGCGGCCGCGCTCGAGCATCGGTAAGGCTGCACTGAAATGACCGGCCTGATCCACATCGGTGATGACATGCAAATCCTTTTGCGGCTGCGTCGCATGTGCAAGGTGGAGGTCAATCTTACCGGCCAGTGGCACGCCGGCGGCGAACAGACTGCCGCGTATCTGGCCTGAGTCCGGCACATATTGCGCCGACATCGACACGCGCATTGCCGCGGCCACACGGTCGCGGCTCAAGTCCTGATTGATGGCTTTGCCGCGCACATAATAATCATCGACGACCATCGCGTCCGGGCGGGTAACGGCGAGCCAGGTCGTGTAAATACCGGCAAGGATGACCACAAATGGTCCCAGCATCAATAGCCATGGCCAGCGTTGCGCATACCATGGCTTAACTGGGGAATTCTTGTTGAATGCGTTAGCGCTTTGCATGCTTACTCCTGTTGCTTCAGATTGCTTGATGTTACTTACCGCGGCACAAAAAATACCGCTTTTTCCTTGACCTGCAAACGCTCGTCGTCGATTGCCTGTAATTCGAACATGATCTTGTTCGAGCCGGTCTGGCCCATGCCATGGTCCACCTGCACGCGCACCGGCACACCACGTGAGCCGGTCGCTTCCATCGTGACTTCGTCGGGCGTGACCAGCTTGGCAGTCTCGATGCCAGAGACGCGAATTTTGTAACGATGCGGGGCTTCGGCGGTATTCATGATCTGCAAGCGATACACGTTTTCAATCTTGCCATCTTCAACTTCGCGGCCCAGTGTGCCGCGGTCGCGGATCACGTCCAGCTTCAAGGGCGTGCGCATATAAAGTGTGACGGAAAACGCCGAGACAATCAGCAATAGAATCGTAATGTAGATCAGCACCCGCGGACGGAATACACGCTGGCGCATCTGTGCAATCGACAGTTTGTCTGCTAACGCATGATCGGTCGAATAGCGCACCAGCCCGCGTGGCGCCTGAATTTTATCCATCACTGAATTACAGGCATCGACGCAGGCGGCGCAGCCTATGCATTCATACTGCAGGCCGTTGCGGATATCGATGCCGGTCGGGCAGACCTGCACGCACATCGAGCAATCGATGCAGTCACCGGTGGTTTTGGCGGCAGTGCTGTCCTTGCGCGCCAATGCGCCGCGCGGCTCGCCACGTTCCTTGTCATACGTAATAATCAGTGTGTCCTTGTCAAACATCGAGCTCTGGAAGCGCGCGTAAGGACACATGTATTTGCACACCTGCTCCCGCATCCAGCCGGCATTGCCGTAAGTCGCCAGGGAATAGAACAAGACCCAGAACAACTCCCAGGGTCCGAGCGTGGCAGCAAGAATTTCGGAAATCAGGGTATGGACGGGCGTGAAGTAGGCAACAAAGCTGAAGCCGGTCCATAAAGCGACGGCGCCCCAGGCGCCATGCTTGGCCGTCTTGCGCGCGATCTTGTCGACGCTCAGCGGCTGCTTATCGAGCCGCATGCGGGCGCTGCGTGGCCCTTCGATTTTACGTTCGATCCACATGAAGATTTCAGTGTAGACCGTTTGCGGACAGGCGAAGCCGCACCAGACTCGGCCGGCGATCGCCGTCACGAGAAACAGGCTATACGCACAAACGATGAGCAGCGCCGCCAGATAAATAAAATCCTGCGGCCACAGCACGATACCAAAAATATAAAATTTGCGCGCCCCGAGGTCGAACAGCACAGCCTGACGGCCATTCCAGTTCAGCCATGGCAAGCCGTAAAACACCATCTGGGTGAGCCACACACACAGCCAGCGTACGCTTGCATAACGACCTTTTGCCTCGCGCGGGTAAATTTCTTCTCGCG
>CANFLV010000018.1 GCA_947448025.1 Oxalobacteraceae bacterium
GTGGCGGAAAGCTGCGGATATTGGTTCTGGTTTGACTCTTGCGCGGTGTTGACAGGGTTCATTGGTGTCGTTACAACGGTGGAATTGGTCCAGTACATAGTGCATCTCTTTCTTGGCGTGAAGTTGATGGTGGAATATGCTCAGCCATGCTGCAGTGAATGTCAGGGCAGCGGCAGCGGGCAAGCAAGCTTGGATCGATTATTATAAAAAACACAATTATCGAAACGACAGATTAACTATTTGCCAATTCAACTTCAATGCGATCGTTTCAAATCAAGGGAATTTTCGGGACAGGGGGAAAGTGGTGTCGCGGATACTCAACAGAAGCGTTCCTGTCGAGTATTTTGTTGGCGCTCCTAATTAATCGAGAACAGCTAATCGAAGAAGCACGAAGCCATCTTGGCCGATCAACCCAGCCCGCTGTGCTCAGCCACACCGACCACGCTCAGCGCCTGATGCCTCGTCCCGTCGAGGTTCGCCGGATGATCTGGCACAGCCGAATCCGGCCTATCCAGATAATCCTGCATAGCATCCTGCAAGGCCATCCAAGCCTCGTTTGGGGTGACAGGCATGTCGTTGACCAGCACCTGCAACATGATCCCGCCGTCGCCTGCAACGTTGTAGTCGAACATCTCGAAGGCGACCACCGCCGCCGCAAATACGGGATCGATACTGCCCATCCAGTGCGCTAGCACGCCTTGGATCGCAGGAATGTCATGGCTGTGACGGATGAAACCGGTGAATTCGCTGGTGCTGGATGGCGTTGCAAAATCCACGAGGAGAATGGACGTAGTGGGGGTCATCACGTCTGCCAGCCCGTAGTGCAAGGGGACCGTGACAGCAGCTGCCGGTGCGGGTGGCGTTGACTGTAGCGGTGCCGGCGAAGTGATCGCATGGGTATCAGTACCATCACCATGCTCGCTATTCGGGGACGGATTCACTAGCTGATGCTCGGGCGCACCGGCGCTCAAGGTCGGCGTCGGGTCGCTCACGATGGGCGCGGTGTTTTCCTGGTCTTGTTCCCAGATTGCGACGGCGCCCTGAATCGCTGTTTTCAGGACAGCGACTGCCTCGGCGGAAAGGTTCGCGTCGGCAGTGTGCCCAGATAGCGGCGCGAACTGGATCGCCAGCGTTACTGGTCCTGCCTGATCCGCGTTCAGAATATCGAAGCCCTGCAAGCTAATCTGCGCCGAGGCTGGCAAGGTACGTAATCCACGCATCGATGATGGCGTGAATGATCGGCAAATCATGCATCACGGTGTCTGCATGCAGAACTGCGGTGGAACTGCCAGCAAGAACAGACGGGTGCACCATCTCGACCTGCACGCTCAGGTTGTGGTTTGCGGGGGTGCCCGGTGCAACATTGAGCGACACAGGACCGGCAGGCGGATGACTGCTTGTTCCCGTCGGCAGGCTGGTCGTGCCAGCAGTGGTCGTGGCGTGGGTAGCGTCAGTGCCTGATGCGTTACCTTCGTCGTCGCTCGGTTCGGGCATCGTTTCTGATATGTGATAGCTTGGTGGCGCAGGTGGTAGCTTACCAATTTCGTCTTCCATTTCCCACGTCTCTTTGTTTGTTTCGTGATCATTCAAATTAAAAGGAGCGAAATGATTTTCAAGATTTTGATAACGACCGTTCCGAAATGAACTAAGACTACGCACCAATTCTCTTGCGTGATCTATAGCGGCATAAATCTCAACGCGCAATGAATCGTTCGAGGTAATTTCGGTTTTAATTTGTGCTAGGCGACTATTGTTTTCGGCAATATATTTTTCCAAATCTTTAATGTAATTTGTACCGTCCGTCCAAATCACTGTCGCCTCGTGAGCCGCCTCTGCTTTCAAGCGATTAATTTCATTCGTATTCTCTCGAATAATATATTCTTGCCCGCGTAGACTGTTTCGCAGTTTGTTCAAGGTGTCTTGCTGCGTCTTATAAATAGCATTCTGCTGATGGAGAATATTGCCCTGCTCAACAACAATGTCTGTCTAATGGTCAATTCGTGCCGGTTCGTCGCCGTACTCTACTGTCTGATTGACGATCTCGCTTATCGTCGCTAATGCATTCCGCAGCGCAGCTTGAGCCCGGGTAGCAAGTGCTTGTGCGGTAGTGGCTTGCTGTTGCGCTGCCGCGGTGGCAGCCAGATTTTCAGCTCTTAACTCTCGAAGTGCGTCATTTTGCGTAGTGAGATGAACAATTTTGGGCCGACTGTCGAAATTCTCGAGTTCGCTTTCCATCGCAGAATTTATTGTCTTTATTCTCGCTCGGCCGTACCCGCATCGCTCATGCCGAAGAAATCGAGCACATTCCTCATTGCCGCAACGCTAAACAGGCTGCTGGAACCAGACTCAGGGGGAAGGTCGATAGGCTGAAACTCCGCAGTGCAGGAGTAATCAGGCAGCATGCCAAGGATATAGGTATTTTCGGGAGAAATTGGCAGGCCATTTTCATCACGAATAATGAAGTAGTCGATTTTCGGAACCGGGTAGGCCGAGACATATTCCGGCGGGACTGTTGGTGCGATGTCCTTTGGACTCTGCGCTTCAACGCCAGATGCGGCCTTGAAGCTGTCAACCGGTAAGGCAAGTATCTCTTTGAGCTCTGCGTAATTTATGCCGAACACGCCGAGAAACTGATCAATCTCGGTGACCGCCCTGATGGCATCAATTCTGCCTGCATCGGTCATGCCGGAGAATGTGAGCACCTTGTTGATTTCAGCAAGACTAAGGTGTACGCCCGAATCCACGTCATGAGTAAGGTGCATGAACTGTTCACATGGAATGCTATTGATCGAAGGCGTCTTGGCGCTACATCAAAAAGCCTATTAAATTAACAATATTGCATTAAATAGTTTATTTAATTATTTAATTATTTAATTGACATCAATCTCTTCGTGTCCTATTTCAGCGAAATCAGCGCAATCCCGGTAAAAAGAAAGCGCCGTGTCGTTGCTACTGAACAGAATCAAAAATCAAACTACGAATCAGCTCTGTCGGATCAATGTCCTCAATCGGCTTAAAAATATCACCGGGCCCGGGTGTATCCCCGCTTGAGGTAATGGGTGTCTCGCCACTATCGACTCCGGTGGCAGCTGTCACAAGCATGGCAGAACCATTCTCAGTACCCGGGGATGTTGTGTCAGGTGCAGTGTCAGGCAATCCCGATGTTTGCGGCAATGACTCTGGCAATGGGACGTCAGGCAGGATTTTTTCTTGCGAAGGCTGGCGTTCCTTGTCGAACGAAAGCGCTTCGATATTTTTAGATGCGGCAGCCAGGTGCTCATCCGGTAAAGCCAGCACCTGCTTCAGCTCTGCATAGGTCATTCTGAACAATGCGAGAAATTCGCTCAGGTCGGAGATCGCCCCGATCGCCTCGAATTTGCCTGCATCAGTCATGCCGAAAAAATAGAGCACTTTGTCGATTTCAGCAGCACACAGTGGCATACCCTGGTCGATCGACGTCGGCAAAAGGTCCGCTTGTTAGAGGTCTGTCAGGTCTTGCGCCACCGGGGTATTTTCAGATGCCGCCTTAGTTATGACGAACATGTTGATTACTTTTCAAAAATAGAAATATTTTTGCGCAAAATTCCGCTCAGACAAGCCCATCAAACCCTGTCGAACCCACCAGGGTCAGCGCCTGAGCTGCCATCACGTCCAAACTTGCCGGATGATCCGGCGCCGCCAGGTAATCCTGCATGGCGTATTGCAATGCCATTAAAGTCGCCTGCTCGGGAATCACGGGCATGTCGCTAACCAGCAGCTGCAACATGACCCCGCCGTCACCAGTCCAGTTGTAGTCGAGCATGTCGAATGCAAGCACAGTCGCTGCAAATCCCGGGTCGATACTGGCCATCCAGTGCGCGAGCACGCTTTGAATAGCGGGAATGTCATCGCTATGGTGGATAAAATTGGCTGATTCGCCGGCGCCGGATGGCGGCGAAAATTCGAAGGAGAGCATGACCGAGCAGGGGCTTATCATGTCGCTCGTTCCGAAATGCAAGGGCGCTTCGACAGCGGCATTACTGATGGGCGTTGCTGCCAAGCTCAGCACTACGGGGGGAGTCGCTACCGTCGCTTGCGTGAGCGTCGATTCAGGTGCAAGGCCTGTGTTCCCCGATAGCAGGACATCTTGAGTCAGCTGTTCGATGGGCGTGTCATGCGAGTGATCGCCTTCCATGTCGCTAACAATACGATTCACTTCAACACAGAGCGCCACCAGTCCTGCACCTACTATCATTGAGCCGATGCCGCCGCCGATCACTAAATTCCAGTCAGCGCCTGGCGCTTCCGGCAGAGGTTCCGGTTCATCCGCCTCTGGTGCTGCAGGAGGGATTGCCGCTTCGGGTTCCGCGTTGACAGGAATTAATTCGATTGCCTCCGGCTCGAGATTGACCGGAACGGGAATTTCAGCAGCTGCGTCGCCGCCATTTTCGTTGACGCCGACCTCTGGCGGATTCTGATCAAGCATGCCACCTTGGGCGGCGTCCGTACCCAAGCCGCCAACGGCCAGAACGCCGGCAGATGAATCAAGGCCGACTACGAGCTCGTGTGAACTCACTTCTTGATCGCCCGGCGCCTCCGTGGCAACGAGCGGATAGATGCCATTATTGTTGTCGTCAGAGTTATTGTTTTCTTTTTCTGAGGACAAGACCAGCAGGGCGATGACGCTGCCGAGGACGCCGATTCCTAGGCTAACGCCGATCACATTATCAAAAGTTATGCCACCTCCACCTCCACCTCCGCCTCTGCCTGGCGCCTCTTGCCCTCCATGGTGAACAGGATTCAGGAAATCCTGTTCAGTGATTTGATTCGCCGGATCTGCAGGCGGAATCGCAGCGACTGCAGGTTCTGGCGGATTTCCTGCTGCAGTCCCTGCTGCTTCATTGCCGCCATTGCCAGCCACGGGAACGATGAACGCGCCGTTATCGGCCGGACCGCCGCCTCCTTGGGTGGCACCAGCATTATCGCCTGTCAGCGCGGCGCCGGTCTCAGGCACTCTGGTCTCGCCGCTAGTATCGCTCAATGCGCCAGCTTCGCCCGACTGTGTCGTGCTACTACCGTTGACCAGGCCGGGTGGAAGAAGCACAGTCGCTTCCCTGTCGTCATTGGCAATTGCGTTCGCGATTGTTTCGGGAGAGACAGGGGCGCTGCTGTCAGTAGTGCACGGCCCATCCGGCAGTGTTCCTGATACGAGTAAAGCATCCTGATCAATGTAAGGCACCAATATTGGCACGGTGACACCGGGATCTGCAGAGCAAGGACCATCGGGGAGCTGGCCAGAATCGAGTTCGGGTGCAGGCGCAAAGGATACTGCATCGCCTACCGTGTGGGGAGTGGTGGTGAAGACAAAGGTTTTTCTCGATCCCGGATCAAGTAAAAGGAAGCTCTCCAGTTCAGTAATATCAGGGATGCCAAGCAGGGCTTGTGCGTCCTCGCCATGCTCAATTGTCTGCAGAGCCTTAATTTGTGCCAGGTCGACCAGAAAAAAATGCTGGACTACGGCAGCCAGATTCGCCGGGTCTTGCAGCAGGATCAGGATAGTGTCTTTGGCCGGCGTGGGAGCGCCAGTATCGGGGTCGGTAGCAGGTAAGTCGGCTGCTTTATCAGGGGGTAAAACCGTGTTTTGATCAAGGGGCGAAGCGAACATGATCACCATGGGGTATCCATTGCAATAAGTGAGTTGGTAAGGGCTATCCGCAGTGGAACCCATTAATCACGGCCGCAAACTGGGAGTGTAGGCGACCGCGCTTGTCTTATTGATAATTTCCGTGATGGTGAGACTAACCTATTGTGTTTTTCATATCAATAAAATCAATCCGGTTCTCGCAAAAATACGTCGCCTTTCTTTTGAAGAACTTGCACAGCACTAGGCTTCGGACAGGCAGCAGAGGTAAGAGGGGTGGGGAGGCGATCAGGCGATCGACTACAATGGCGGCTTACCTTATTTGAAAATCGCCATGCCTGAATCAGTACGCCTAGCAAAACGTGTCATTGAACTGAACGCCTGTTCCCGCAGCGAAGCCGAGCAAACCATTGCCGGCGGCTGGGTCAGCGTTGATGGCGTCATCGTCGAAGATCCGGGCGCGCATGTCACGAGCGATCAAGTCGTCGCCATTTCACCCGATGCCAAGCCGGGCGTACTCGAACCCATGACGATCCTGCTGCATAAACCCGCCGGCGTCATCACCGACGATGCGATGCAGTTGATCACGGCCGCCAGTCGCGCCGCCGACGACCGACGCGCAACGACCTTCCTCAAATACCATTTGCGTAACTTGACGCTGACCGACCGGCTCGAAGACTACGCCAGCGGCCTCCTGGTCTATACGCAGGATTTTCGCATTGCGCGCAAACTCGTCGACGACGCTGCCAAGACCGAGCATGAGATCGTCGTGGAAGTGCAGGGCGACTTGATTGACGATGGCTTGAAGCTGCTGAACTATGGCTTGAAATTCAATAAGCGCGAACTGCCGCCGATCAAGGTCAGCTGGCAAAACGAAACGCGCCTGCGCTTCGCCCTGAAAACGCCGCCGCGCGGCCTGATAGCGCACATGTGCGAGCAAGTCGGCTTGCAGGTCGTGTCGATGAAGCGCATACGCATAGGGCGTCTGCCCCTGTCCAGCCTGCAGGCCGGCCAGTGGCGTTACCTGCTCGGTTACGAGCGATTCTGAGGAGACGCCATGTTCGACCAGCCCATCATCATGCTCGACTTCGAGACCACAGGCTTGAGTCCGGCCATGGGCGACCGTATCACCGAGGTCGCGGCGCTACGGATTTGCGAGGGCCGCATCGTTGACCGCTACGTCTCGCTGGTCAATTGCGGCATGCGCATACCCGGCTTCATCACGCAGCTGACCGGCATCAGTCAGCGCATGGTCGACCATGCACCACCGGTGGCGGAAGTCATACCGCAGCTGCTGGATTTTATTGGCACGGATGCGCTCTCGGCGCATAACGCGAGCTTCGATGCGAAATTCCTGCTCGCTGAAAGCGAACGGCTGGACATGGCGCCACAGTACTCGCAGCTGATCTGCTCGCTGAAGTTATCGCGCCGGGTATTTCCGACGCTGGCCAGCTATAAACTCGGTGCGCTGGCATCAGCGTTAGGCTTGAAATTCAATGGCAATGCGCACAGAGCCGAGGCCGACGCTGAAGTCTCGGCGCATCTGCTGCTGCATATCGGTGCGCATTTGCGCAAGACTTACCGCATCGCGAACGTCGATCCGTCATTACTGGCTTCAGTGAACCGGCTGGCAGCAGGCAAGGTACCGGACTTCCTGAAAAAGCAGGTGCCGCGCGCAGCCTGATTATTCCAGCGTTTCCCAGGCATTCACTTCGCGCCGCGTCAAAGCGGCGCGATACGACTGGCCAGCCAGCCACAGTACCAAGGCGAGCGTCGTAAAGGCGAGCTGGCCCGCGGCCAGCCACAGCATCGTATGCGACAGGAAGGGCGCGATGACACCTGCCACCAATGCACCGAGCATGGTCATCGTGAATGACTGGCACGACGCAACGATACCGCGAATCGTCGGATACAGATCCAATACTATCAAGGTCACGCCAGGTGCAACCAACGACATGCCCAGCGTATAAAAGAAAATCGGGATCACTGACCACGGCAAGGCCGGCGGCAGGAAGGCGTGATAGGCGACATTCACGCTCGCTGCCGTGACGAGAAAGCAGAAGCCGATGCGTACCTGCTTAGGAATGCTGATCTTGCCGGCGAGCCGGTTTGCTGTGAGCGCGCCGCAAAAAATCCCCGACACCGAAGGCACGAACAGCCAGCCGAACTGATCAAGGCCGAGATGCAGATGCTGCGTGATGAACACCGGCGCGGCCGACACATACAAGAACAGCCCGGCAAAATTGAAAGCCACGGCCCCCGCCTTGAGCTGGAATACGGGTGAGCTGAAGACGGTGCGGTAACTCGCAAACAGGAAGGCCGCACTGAAGGGCTGGCGTCGTGCCAGCGGCAGCGTCTCCGGCAGGCGCTTGATGCAGAACCACAGCAGCAGCACCGTATAGACAAACAACAGCAGAAAAATCATGCGCCAGTCGAAGGCCTTGATGACCCAGCCGCCGATCATGGGCGCAATGGCGGGACCGATCGAAAAAATCATCGTCACCGACGACAGCAGCTTTTCCGCAGCCGCCCCGGCATAGCTGTCGCGAATGATGGCGCGGCCGATGACCACGCCAGCGCCGCCGGCCAGTCCCTGCAACATGCGAAACGCCCACAGGTATTCGACGCTATGCGCCGCAGCGCAGCCGAGCGTAGCGACCGCAAACACGACGAGTGAACCGAGAATGATATTGCGCCGACCGAAGGCGTCCGACAGCGCACCATGCCAGAGGATCATCACACCAAACGAAAACATGTACGCCGTCAGTGTTTGCTGGACTTGAATGGAAGTCGCATGCAGCGAGGCTTCGATACTCGGGAAAGCCGGCAGATAAGTATCGATGGCGAAGGGACCGATCATGGCTAGCCCACCAAGCAGCATCGCCAATAAGGTGGCGCTGACGAGGGCGGGCTTTACCGCTTCGGCGGCGCTGGCAGAAGCGGCGACAGGATGTTGATCAGGCATGGCGGGGATCTCTATATGTAGCGGTGCGCAATTATAGACGCCGACCTTGGGAGCGTCCGGATTGATCATCCATTTCAAGCATTAAGCCGGGAAAGATTTATTCTGCTTTAAATCAAACTACTCAGGTTGCAGTGCGACCAAATCAGTACTAGTATTTACTTTAATGATTACTTCTTGCCGATACGCGTCTATGCGGCGCGGCAGTTGGTCGTGGCGCGCTTCAGGTGTCCGTGCCGAGAAGTCGTTTGCGCAGCAATTCCATCAGCGCGCGGCTGGTGCCTTCGGGATCTGCCCGGTACAAGGTCTTGGCCGTTTCCAGAAACATGCGTTCAGCATTATCTCCCGGTGCATCCTGCAAAAATTCCTTACCCTCGCCGGCATGTTCGCGATCCATCCACCCGTGCTGCAGCCCCAGCGCCGCTTCGATCGTGCGCGCTACATTGCTGCCGATGTTTTTTCGGTTGCATTTGATGTGGCTGAGGTAGCGATCAGAAAAGCCAATGCGCTCGGCGAACAGTTTCAGCATGCCGCGCTCGGGCAAATCCGGATTTGCATCTTTAAAGCGCTGGAAGCTCGCCATGAAATTTCGATGGCGAATTTGCGCATTATCTACCGACATCGCATTCTCCAAAGTTTGCCGGAACCCTACCGGAATAGTCTTATTTTGCTGTGGAACACTACCTTTTAGCAAGATCATTCTTATGATTAATTATCGAAATGACAGTACGGATCTGCCTCGCGTGGCTTTGGTTCACGCTAACGCCAGTTTTCCAGAACTGGAAAAAGATACCTTGAGCGACGCTGAACCATTGGCCTTGCTGGCACTGCGCGCTGAATGGTTAGTCGGCATCTTGCAGCATCTTGCTCATGCCGAAGGTGATGAGGCGGGCGCCGTGGAAGTCGCCCTTGCGACGACGCTGCGTCGGAGATTGTCCAAATCCGGGGCTTTGCTGGAATTGTTGCGCAGTTATGACACTCTTGCCGTGGACGTCGATCACAAACGCTGGGCGCGCAAGATCATTGCCCGCATTGCCGACGGCGATGCCAGCGTAAAGCCTTTCCAGGCGCGTGCAGCCCTGGAAGCCTTGTGTGCGAACAGTTGAAATTTGCGCATTTCTTTGTTTGAATTTGCACTATCAAATTAGTAGCATTTATGCAGATGTAATGCTAGGCCGTACTGGTGTCGCCGGCAAACCCGCGCCGTGTCCTGACCGCCGCGAGATAACACAACAGCGAGACCACGGCAAAAGCGAACAATACCCATAGCAGTGGGTACGGCGAGGGATAGCGCTGTGCGATGGCTGCGATCGTTAGCGGACCAGCCGCTTTCGAGAACAGTGAAGCCGCCGACAGCGCTCCGGAAATGGCGCCATAATGTTCGCGGCCAAACAGACTCTGCGGAATCGTGCCGCGCACGATCGTCAGGATGCCATTGCTGAGGCCATAAAAAATGCAGAACGCGGCCAGCGCCCATTGCTGCTGGCCGAACAGCAGCAGCGCCAGCAAGGCCACCGGCAGCGCGCTAAAGGTCGCCTTGCCCACGCTGGTCGGTGCGAGATGACGTCCCACGGTCATTTCCCCTATGCGACCGATGACCTGCATCGGGCCGATCAGACTCGCCATCATTACCGCCAGCGCGATCGGATGGCCGAACTCGCCGAACAAGGGAATCAGGTGCACTGACAAGGCGGAAAAGATGAAGCTGTTCGCCGAGAACGCGAAGGCCAGCTTCCAGAATGTCGCATCGCGCAGTGCTTCCTTCAAGGTCGAGTGCCGGTGCGAGGCATGCAGGCTCGGCGCTGATCGAACCCGCACGCTGAGCAATGCATGCAGCGGTGCGCATACGAGCAGCTGCAGCGCGCCGTACAGCATGTAGGTATCGCGCCAGCCTATCATGCCGTTCAACTGCAAGGTTAATGGCCAGAACACCGTGCTGGCAAAGCCGCCGAACAGCGTCAGCGTCGAAATACCTTTGCGCGCATCACCAACAAATTCACGATTGATCGTCGCAAAAGCGCCTTCGTAGAGGACAGCCGACATCGCCAGACCGAGCACAGACCAGGCGCAAAAGTAGCTGAGGATGGTATGACTGCTCGCCAGCAGCATGAAGCCGCCGCCGCATAGCAGGGATCCGGCACCCATGACCGGGCGTCCGCCAAAACGGTCGAGCAGGATGCCGGCCGGCGTCGACGCCAGCCCCGCCACCAGCAGGCACCATGAAAACGCGCCGAATACGATTTCCGCACTCCAGCCGGTTTCACGCTGGATTTCCGGCGCGAGAATGGCGATCGCGTAATACAGCGAGCCCCAGGCAACGATCTGCGTCACAGCGAGGATGGCGATGAATTGCCAGGGGTGGCGCGGGTTGGACATGGTAATAAAAAAGTTAGCGGCGATTGCGCATTATGCCTTGCAAATTCTGCGGCTCGACACACGGCAAGTCTCGGCGTCTCCACGCACTGCATTGCACCTCAAAATCCGGTGTAATATCGGCCTTCTCATTTTCCTACCAACGATCCAACTGTCGCCATGCAGGATGCCCCCTATTTGAACGAGCAGCAGCTGCTGGCTGAAATCAGCCAGCTGCGCGAGCAATTCCCCCAGACGCAAGATCTTTATCGTGAAGTGTGCACTGTGCTGTTTTTCCGGCATGGCATCACGCCCACGACGAACAAGCTTTACCAGCTCGTACGTAAAGGCAGCATGTCTGCGCCGGCCGAAGCCTTGACGAAATTCTGGCAAGACCTGCGTGAAAAAAGTCGCGTGCGCATCGAGCATCCCGACCTGCCGGAAGCGCTGAAGACGGCGGCAGGCGAGATGACGGCCATACTCTGGTCGCAAGCCCAGGCCTCGGCACAGGAGTCGCTCGCGGCCTTTCGTGAGCAGGCTGAAGCCCGCGTTACCGCCGCCGAAACAGCGCTCGCCGCTGCGAGCATACGTGAACAGGGGGCGATTAATAAAAGCCTGCATGCAGAGGAAGAGCTGCGAAACATCCGGCAGGAGGCGCAGGTTCTTGGGCAGCAGCTCGCAGCAGCCCATGCGACGACCGCGGCGCTCGAGGCGCAGTTAAAACGAGTACAAAAAGACAATGAAGCGCAGCAGAGTCAAGCACAGAAAGACGGTGAAGCGCAGCAGCAGCGACTGGCCGATGCGCGGCGCGAATTCGCCCTTGAACTCGATAAGCTGCGCAGTGCGGCGGCCCTAGCCGAAGATCGCATGGCGGCCGCTGAAAAGCGCGCCTTGCTCGAGATCGACCGTGAACGTGGTCTTGCCTTGCGCGCGCAAAAAGACCTGGAAGCGAGTCGCGGCCGCGCCACGACCGCAGCCGACAAGGCGGCCGCTGAGCGAAACGCCTTGCAGCAGCAGCTCGGTGACTTGCGCCAGCAAAGCGGCAAGCTCGAAGGCAGCCTGCAAGCCATGACCGCGAACCGCGACCAGCTCGCCCGCGAACTCGGCGCAGCGCGCGACAGTCTGGCTGCGACTGAGCGCAACATCACAGAACTACGCAAGGCGGCGCCCAAGCCGCAGCGCGCCACACTGCGAAAACACAGCGCTAAAAAACCGCTAGCGTCAGACGCATGACAGTCCAGACACCCACTGTGACGCCTTCCTGGCTGCCGGCCGCCCTCGCTGGTCTATGCGCGACACTGATCGGCCTTGGCATCGGCCGCTTTTCTTATGTCGCACTGCTGCCTTTGCTGATCGACGCGCACTGGGCTACGCCAGGCGCCGCGGCGCAAATTGCCGCAGCTAACCTGATCGGTTACATGATCGGTGCGCTCACTGCGCATCGCTTCGCCCTGGCCATGGGCGCGGCTCAGGCGATCCGCGCCGCGATGCTGGGCATTTGCGTGAGCCTGATTTTGTGCAGCGTGAATCTCGGCTTTGCATGGCTGTGGGGCTGGCGTCTGCTGGCCGGCATCGGCGGCGGCTGGCTAATGATCCTCGCCGCGCCTTTCATCATGAGTCGCGTGCCGCCGCAAAAGCGCGGCAAGGCAGTCGGTTTCGTGTTTTCCGGCATCGGCTTTGGCATCATCCTGTCAGGCTTCTCCGTGCCGGCGCTCGGCGCTGAACATTTAAGTGCAGCCTGGCTGCTGCTTGCGGCCATGGTGGCATTGGCGATCCTGTTTGCGTGGCCAAAATTCAAGCCCGTCCCATCAGCGGTGGCGCCCGCAGTGGCGAAGGATCGGCTCATGCCGCGCGGCGCCTTGCTGGCCTTGCTGCTGGCGTACATGCTCGATGGCGTCGGCTATCTGCCGCATACGGTGCTATGGGTGGAATATCTGGTGCATGGTCTGGGCAAGCCGCTCGCCACCGGCGGGCTGTTCTGGGCGATCTTTGGTGCGGGCGCCGCGTGCGGCCCACTATTGACCGGACATGCCGCGGACCGCTTCGGTTTTCGCAATACCGTCAGCGTGGCATTCGCCCTGAAAGCATTTGGCGTGGCGCTGCCGCTGATATCGTCCTCAATGCCCGCGCTGGTTCTGTCATCCTTCCTGGTCGGGGCCTTCACGCCGGGACTGGTCGCCGTCGTTTCGGGGCGCGTACTGGAAATCGCCGGACCGGCCGGGCACCAGCGCAATTGGGCATTGCTGACGTTCGTCTATGCAGTGCTGCAAGCCATAGGCGGCTATGCGATGGCGAGCCTGTATGCGGCGACGCATTCATTCACCTTGCTTTTCGCGCTCGGCGCGAGTGCGCTGACAGCGTCAGCGCTGATCGCGACCTTCGGTTCATCAAGGCTGACGGTGCCAGCGACGGATGACGTGGATTCCTGAGAACGCTGCGGCAAAAGCGTTGCTTCATGTCCGTTCATTCCAGCCTATCTTGTGCTTTTCTTCCGTTTCACTATGGCGGACATCGTCTTCGGCATGGAGATAGGTGTTCGTCGTGGCGATCGATGCATGGCCAAGGTTATCGCGCACATGGCGCAAGTCGAGTGCATTATTGGCCATGTGCGAGCCGGCGGTATGCCGCAGCCAGTGCGCTGAGGCACTTTCAAGTTGCGCTGCCAGTATGTTCGCATCGACGCCTGTATCGACACCGTGCGCGCGCAGGCGCTCAGCTGCCGCGGCAAAAACCTGTTTGACGACCGCATGCAGCGCCCCGCGCGTCATGGCTTGCTGGCGTCCGCCGATCGGCAAGAGCAGCGGCGTCGGCTCGCCCGATGACGGCATCAGTGGCAGCCCGCATAGCTGCCGGTAACTGGCGAGCTCAGTCATCAATTCACTGGTCGCCGGAATCAGGCGCAGCTTATTGCCCTTGCCGAGTACCTCCAGCCACCAGCGCTCCTGACCAAAGCGATCGCGCCGGCTAAAGAATCCTCCCATCGTATTGACGGCCACTTCAGAAATGCGCAAGCCGCACGAGTACAGCAGTGAAAACAGCCAGCGCACCCGCATGTGATGTTCGCGCTCGCGAACAGTGGTGCGTGGCATCGCTGCGATCGTGTCTTTTACCGTCTGCCATAAATCATCATCAAGGTAGCGCGTGATGCGCGGCGGCAGCTTATTTGCGCGATTGCGCGACAGCGACAGGGGATTGCCGGCAAGGTAGCCAGCCTGCACCAGCCACGAGAACAGGGTATTGAGAATGATGATCGCCTGGCGCCGGCTGGCAGGGGAAAGCGGCCCGGAAAATGGTCGCCAGTCAGCGTGTGTGCGCGCAAATTTTCGTCCGTCACGCATGATCCATTGCGCCGCTGGCTGTGGATCGGCGAGGAAGTTCTGGTAAGCGAGAAAGTCTTCATGCGTCAGCGATGAGAGCGGCTTATTCATTTGCAGCGTCGCCCAGAGCAGTAGCCGTTCGGCTTCCTTGCGGTAATTATCGAAGGTGGTTTTTGATTCGGTGAAGCGCATGAGCCAGGCCTTCAGCGCCTCGATATCGGTCGTGGCCGCAATCTGCGCCCGCACGCCCGATGCGCGATTTGATCCCTGGCTGCCGTCAAGATGGCTAGCCTGGGTGGCGGGCGGGACCAGATTCGTCACGAAAAAAGCTTTTTCTGAAATATTGCTCATGACTGCAAGGGATACTTGATCCCTGTATATCTCCTGGCCGATGTGCTGTCGCCACTAATTTTATACTGTTGGAATTTGCCACAGGCAGTAATTTATCGACATTATGCAGTTAATGTCATAAAAATTTGTCTTTGTTTTGGTAAAACTACGTATTACGTATTTTTATTTGAATATTATTGCTTGATGAAGCTGGAAAACATAATGGATGCGGGGCACGCCAGATTCGGCCTTAGCTTACGCGAGCAAAAAGGCCAAGCAGGCGATCGCCAAACAAAGTTAGAGCAACCCCCGCCAGCAAGAGCAGGGCGCCGCAAAATTTGATGAGCGACACCGGTCGCAGTACGGAGTTGAGCAGACCAAAGTGATCAATCGTGATCGATGCGAATAGCTGCCCAGCGATGACCAGCACCAGCAAATTCGTCAAGCCGATGCGCGGCGCAAGCAAGGTCGTACTGAAAATGAATCCGGCACCCAGAAAGCCGCCAGCAAATTTCCATAGCGACTGCGATGGGATTGCCGCCAAGGCTAAAAGCAAGCCACCGCGCGCCACGGCAATCGAGGCGAGGATCAGGGTGCCGATCACAAAGGAAATCAAGGCGGCCACGATGGTGTTGCCACCCAATCCAGCTGCCAATTGACCATTGATGTTTGCCTGCGTGGCAATGGCGGCGCCGGCACAAAAAGCGAGAATAAAGAAGGCGGAATTCATTGCGAGCATTCATTCGAGTCAGGGAGTTGACAGTATAGACGGCGGACTTGCTTTCCTACCACGTTGGGGGATAGAGATTGCGCTGGCACAATCAAGCAATAACTAGTTGAATGTTAATTATTGAAAAGCTATGTAACCTATTGATTTATTGAATTTAATAACAATTTAATTGAAATTAATATGATGCTTTAGGAGTTTAAATTAAGGTAAATTAATTAAAGTAATTAACTTAAAGTAAATTATATGAATAACTTTTAAGTTAATAATTTTGTACGTTTATTTTTTAAAATTAACAAAAATTCTGCAGTCTGCCGATAAGTCTCAAGCGGTATCGGTACCTAGTCGGCCAACTGACGGTTTCGTTCACACCATCAAGTCTGAAATGCCGCATCGAACTGCGGTAATTTCTTCCTTTATGCCCCCGGCACCTGGATTTTTGCATCCTGCATCACCCTTTGCAGCGCCAATGTCGCTGTTACTGACTGTACTTCCTTAGCATCGTCAGATTCGGCGAGAACGATCAATCCAACATTTCTGCGCGTGGCGATACTGCATCAAGTAACAGGCTTAATGCACGATTACTGAGATAGCCATTGAATTATTAACATTTTATCATTACTATTTATTAATAATTTGCTAATAATTTATATGGCTTGCCAGCCAACTTTAGTTTGATAGGCATTGCTTCTTTGCCATTAGGTCATTGTCAGATTTTTCACTTACGTGCTCAGGACTTGGGAGTTTTTTTTAAATGCCAACAAACAAAGAAAATGATTTTCAAGCAGATGTCGTCGCGTTTTTCAGTGACGGCGACGACCTGTTTGTCGCCGATGACTTCAGCTTCGGCATCAGCGTAATCCTCGACGGTGGCGCCGGTATCAATACGATTGATTACAGCCAGGTCGAACTAGATGATGCCTATATTGTGGCCGATGGCCATGGCACGTTCCAGAAGCGTTTCGGTGAAGTGGCCGTCAATTTGGATTTTCTACGCCATGTTGCCAATATCATTGGCACCAAAAACAGCGACATCATCATTGGCGATGGCGGCGCAAACCAGTTGACTGGCGGCGGCGGGGATGACTCACTGAGCGGGGCCGCAGGTAATGACACCTTGTTCGGCGGCGTTGGCGACGATAGTCTGTCTGGCGGAACGGGTACAGATTACCTGCAGGGTGGCAGCGGCAATGACGTTTTGTTTCAGGATAACTATTTTGATAACGATACCATCGCCGGTGATGAGGGCAAGGACACACTAGATTACACACGCGTCGAGGTATCGCGGCTCAGCAACTGGAACATCGTCGCCGATCTCGGCAATGCATCGGTGCTGAAGTATTACATAGGGGGCGCCGTCGCCACGGATACGGTTTTCAGTATCGAAAATATCATTGCGACCAAGAATCACGATCGCATTCTCGGTAGCGAGTTCGCCAACGCCTTGTCGGGAATGGCTGGCCAGGATACGCTCAGCGGCCTGGGTGGCAATGATTTACTTGACGGTGGCGCCGGGGCGGACTTGCTGTCAGGTGGCGAGGGCGATGACAGCTTGAATGGCGGTACCGGACAGGACAGCATGTCCGGTGGCAGCGGCAATGACCTGTTTTTACAATACGCTGCGTCTCATGTCGGTGGCATCTATAACGACACCATCAATGGCGATGAGGACATCGATACAATTGATTACAGTGACTCCAAATCTGTCGCGCCCGTGCCGGTTGCCATAGTCGCCAATCTGATGAAGCACACAGTCACCAAGACCGTTTTCGGTAATGTCGGCGGCACCGACACCCTCACCAATATCGAAAACGTCATTGCCGGCCAATATAATGACACCATCATCGGTGACGGCAATGCGAATGTGTTGACTGGCGGCGGTGGTTCGGACTTGATTCAAAGCGGCGCCGGTAATGACACGATACTGCAGAATCGCCTGTTCGGCGAAGACACGGTCGATGGCGGCAGCGGGATTGATACGATAGATTACAGTGGTTTGCAACTCGACGACGGCGCCATCACTGGCATTTCTGCCGATCTGTTCGCGAAATCCGTCACGAAATATCAAAACGGCGGGGCATTTGGCCGCGACAGCATCAGCAATGTTGAAATGCTTGTCGGCACCCGTTATAGCGATGTGATGAGCGCCGATAGCAATGCCAATTTGCTATCCGGCGGCGGCGGCGATGATTGCCTAAACGGCCGCGCCGGCAACGATACCCTCATCGGTGGCCTTGGTACCGACCAGGTGTCTGGCGAGAATGGCGATGATCTGATTGTCCAGGACAGCTTCGAGGGCGACGACAACCTTGATGGCGGTGCGGGCATTGATACGGCTGACTATAGCCGTTCAGCGCAGGCTGGCGACAATATCAAGGTCCGCCTCGCGTCTTTTTCCGTCGAAAAATTCCATGCTGACAACCTTGCCCAGAGCATCGGACACGACGTGATTGTCGATGTTGAAAATATCATTGGCGGCAGTGGCGATGACGACATTGCCGGCAATCAAATGTCGAACGCATTGGCGGGTGGCGCGGGACAGGATAGCTTGAGCGGCGCAGACGGGCGCGACACTCTGAGCGGCGGCACGGGTGATGACGTGCTCAGCGGCGGCGCGGCGAGCGATCTGGTCGTGGGAGAAGACGGCGATGACCACATAATCCAGGATGCCTGGGGCGGCTATGACACGATTAATGGCGGAACTGGACTGGATAGCCTTGATTACAGCCAATGCATGAGTCCGGGTCGCAGCTTTTCGTTCGATATTACGACGGGCGTATTGTCCAAATACCAGGACGGGGCGATCGTTGGCGTCGATGTGATTTCAGGTATTGAAACTATCCTCATGGCACCGGGGGACGACATCGTCATCAGCGATGCAGCTGGCAATGTCATTTTTATGGGCGATGGCAACAATAACGTGTACGGCGTTGAGGGCAATGACACCCTTGGTGGTGGAGCAGGCAATGACATGCTTTCCGGTGGCAATGGGTCCGATCAGATAGTCGGCGATGCGGGCGACGATGTGTTCCTGCAGGATGGCATGCTCGGCGATGACACCCTGGATGGCGGCACTGGCATCGATACTGTCGATTACCGGCAAGGCATAGGCGCCGGCATCAGCGTCGATATTTCAAGCGGTCCCGGCTACGGCTACAAGTTGCAGGATGGCGTGGTACTCGGCATGGATTTTTATCGTGATATCGAGCGTTTTACGGGGACGCGCAATGGCGACGTGATGCGTGGCGCGAGCCTTGCCGATTTTTTCAGCGGCGACGCCGGTAATGATGCACTTAATGGCAATGATGGCAACGACACCTTGAATGGCGGCTTGGGCAATGACGACGTTTCTGGCGATAATGGCAATGACCTGCTAGTGCAGGATACGCTCTACGGTAATGACACGCTTGATGGGGGAACCGGCTTTGATGTCGTAGATTATCGGCAAGTACTCGCGACCAGCGGCGCCAGCGCAGCCATCAGGGCAAATCTGGCCACGGGCAGTATCGAAAAATTACAAAATGGCGCAGTGCTTGGGCGCGATAGCTTGATCGCCATTGAAGGCATTACCGGCAGCCACTATGACGATACGCTCGCCGGCAGCGCAAAAAATGACCGCATCAACGGCGACGCTGGCGATGACAGTCTCAGTGGTCTCGACGGTTCCGATTACCTTGACGGTGGCGAGGCCAACGACATTCTGTCTGGCGGCGCAGGCAGCAATACCCTCATGGGCGGTGCCGGTAATGACCGTTTTGTGCAGGACACTGTCACGGCGTCCGATTATATCGATGGCGGTCCGGGGATCGACACCATTGATTACAGCGGCATCAATATCGCCAAAGGCAGCACCGGCGGCGTCGATGTCAATCTCGACTCCGACTTTGCCGGCTTCGGCTTCGTGAAGAAATTTTTGAATGGCGCGACGATCGGTTCGGATGAAGTCAGCAATATTGATGCGGTCATCGGCACCGCCTTCAACGACAAGTTCTCTGGCGATGAAACGTCCGACCTGATGCGCGGCGAAGCTGGCGACGACCGCTTCGTGCAGGGCATGCGCAGTGGCGATGACACGCTCGATGGCGGCGCCGGCGTGGATACGGTGGAATACACAGAATACTTTGCCGGCGCCCGGGGTGTCCAAGTTGATCTCGCGGCAGGCAGCGTCATCAAATATGACGATGGCGCCGTTGCCGGCACAGATCGGCTGTTCAGTATAGAACGTGTCATCGGCTCAAAACAAAACGATACAATCAGTGGCACCAGTATCAGCGACACTCTCTACGCAGTGGATGGCGACGATCTTTTTATTGCCACACACTGGCTGGACAAGGACACACTCGATGGCGGCAGCGGTCAGGATATTGTTGATTACAGTGTGAACCTGGCTAATGGCAGCAATGTCATGGCTAATCTATCTACTGGCAAGGTCATAAAATTCTTCAATGGCGTCACCGGCGGTAGCGATACTCTGAATAACATTGAAGGCGTCATCGGCTCCCGTTCCGGCGATACGCTCATCGGCAGCGCGGCGGCAGACACGCTCGATGGCAATGCCGGCAATGACCTGCTCAGTGGCGCCGGTGGCAATGACACCTTGTTCGGCGGCGACGGCGACGACATCATCATGCAAGACAATTTGATCGGTGACGCCATCATCGACGGTGGCGCAGGTATGAATACCCTCGACTACAGTCAGACACCCGTCATGGATGCGCGGGTGAAAGTCAATCTTGCAAGCGGATATGCCACGAAATATCACGGCAATACCGATGTTGGCACGGATGTCATCAGCCACGTTTCCCAGGTAATTGGCACGAACAACAATGACACGATGACAGGTAGCGCCTCAACCGACCTGCTCACCGGCGGCCGCGGTGATGATCTCCTGAGCGCAGGGCAGGGTAATGACACCTTGCTCGGCCAGGACGGCAATGACACCCTGATTTTCGATAGCCTCAACGGTGAGCATGTGATTGATGGCGGGGTGGGCACGGATACGCTCGATTTCAGTCCAGCTTTGCATGATGGATTCAGCATCAGGTTCGTCGCGGCCACCGGCATCCTCACTAAACTGGATCATGGCGTCAATCTGGGTGAAGACCTCATCCTGAATGTTGAAACTGTCATTGCCGATCATTCCGGCTATAAAAATGTACTCAATGCCTCGGCTGCAGGTGCCATCCTCCTCGGCGGCGCTGGCGATCAATCCTTTACCGAGAATCTGCTGAGCACGAATGACACCATTTATGGCGGCGATGGTTTCGACACCCTCGATTACAGCGGGGTTCAAATCAATGTCGGAATGACAGGCGCAATTACCGTCGATCTTGGCAGCTCTAGCGTCACCAAGACGCTCAACCGTGACTACTTTCAACCCGCCATCGTTGGCACAGATAGCGTCAGCAAGATCGAAGCCTTTATCGGTACCGGTTTCAACGACCGCTTTTTGGGCGACAGGGAAGCCAATGTTTTTTATGGCGCTGGTGGCGGCGATAGCATGGAAGGCGGCGCCGGTGACGATGTCCTTGATGGCGGCGCAGACGGGGACATCCTTCGCGGCGGATTGGGTAACGATACGATCATCGGCAATTCCGGCAATGACTTCATTGGAGACGATGGCGGCAGCAATCTGTTTGTCTTTGCCGATGGCTTTGGCAAGGACAGACTCGTCAACGGCAGCGCCAGCAGCAGGGCAGATGTTGACATCGTTCGTTTCGAACACATCGACGCAGCCAATATATTCTTTAAGCGAAACGGGGACGACTTGATAGTGACCGTCGCGGACAAGACTGATGAGCTCACTGTCGCTGGCTGGTATGGCATCAATGGCGATTCGAGTGGCCGGATTCAGTTTCACATTGACCAGTTTCAGGCTGGCGATTTCGTGGTCAGCAGCACTGCAATCGATCAATTTGTCACGATCTCAGGCATGCCGCCCATTGCCATGAGTAGTTTGATGGGATGACCCTTTCACGCCAGTGCTGAGACGCGCAGGTTCTGGCCCCTTGTTTGAAGGGCCCTAGCCGCCTGTTTTAGCGAAATAGACACACGCGTTGCATTCCTGCGATTTCTGACAGTGTTCTTTCTCTAATTATTCAAATAGAAATTGATATTTAAATAAGTTCCTCCTAAAGTTAAGTCATGTATTGTAATTATTGCAATACTTAGACTGCCACTGGCAAGAGGAAATATGGATCGCACATGGTGTGAAAACGAGGTGTTTTTTTGGGCGCTGCAAGCCATTTGCAGTCTGCACCGTAAACCCTATTCCCAAGAACTTGCACAGCAGCAGCTTGCTGCGCCGCATACGGCTGAAAGCTTCAGTCGAGCAGCTGACTTATTTGGATTCGAGGCCACGCTGCATAAAGTTAAACCTGCCAGACTCTGCAGGGAATTATTCCCCCTCGTTGTCTGGCTCGCTGTGCCGAAAGTGCTAGCCCAGGCAGGACAAGAACAAGAGGTCCGGCAGGTAGTGCAGGATCAAACCGCGCCGAATGATAAAGACCGTGTCAGTCTCGGCCTGATCCTGCAAGCCGACAAGGAGCATATCCTCCTGATCGAACCCGGCGACGCCAGTCCGGTCACCATCAGCATGGCCGAATTTTCCAAGCGCTATCTCGGTTACCTCACCCGCATCTCTCCAAAATGTTCGCCGTCCGACGATACGGATGCTGCGCTGGACGAGCGACAGCGGGGCCGCTTCAGCTTCCAGTGGTTTGTTCCCGAATTACTCAAGCATAAAAAACTGTGGCAAGAAATCCTGCTGGCCTCGCTCGTCATTCAAATCATTGCCCTCACCACACCGCTCTTCACGCAAACTATCATCGACAAGGTCGTCGTGCATCACACGCAGAGCACCTTGATCGTGATTACCGTCGGCCTTGTCGTCTTCGCACTTTTTTCCGCTGGCTTGTCATGGCTGCGTCAGTACCTTGTGCTACACACTGGCAATCGCGTCGACGCGGTTCTTGGTCGTAATGTATTCGAACACCTGTTCAAATTACCGCCGCAGTATTTCCATTACCGCCCGACCGGCGTCATTGCAGCGCGCATGCATGGCATCGAAACCATTCGAGAATTCATTGCCAGTGCCGCCATTACGCTTTTGCTCGACATGCCTTTCCTGCTGATCTTCGTGGCGATCATGTTTTATTACAGCGTCTCGCTGACGCTGATCGTGCTGGGCATGTTGCTGCTGATCGCGGCCATGAGCGTAGTCGTCGCGCCGATGTTCCAGCAGCGACTGCAGCAGCAGTTTCAGTTGGGAGCCCGGAATCAGGCCTTCATGACTGAATACATCGTTGGCCTGGAAACGGTGAAGTCGCTACAGCTGGAACCCGCGATCAATGCCAAATACAACGGCTATCTTGCCAGCTATCTCACAGCCAGCTTCGCCACGAAACAATTGGCCAATACCTACAATACCAGCGCCGGTCTGATCGAGCAGACGATGGGCCTGCTGATCCTGACCATCGGCGCCTACAGTGTCATGACCACGACGGATTTCACGATTGGCATGCTGGTGGCGTTTCAAATGTTTTCGAGCCGCTTATCCGGTCCCTTGCTAAGACTGGTCGGGCTATGGCAACAGTTCCAGCAGGCCCGCCTGTCAATCGACCGACTCGGCGACCTGATGAATGCTGCGCCGGAACCCTACTCGATCATTCCGGCACGCAGCATGGCGCGGCGCGGTGTGGTGCACATCGAAAGCGTCGCGTTCAAATACGCCGAGCATCTGCCACTGGTTTATCAAAACCTGTCGCTCAGCATTCAGCCCGGCCAGGTGATCGGCATCGTGGGTGCGTCCGGCTGCGGCAAGAGCACGCTGGCGAAACTGTTGCAAGGCTTCTACCAGCCCAGCGCCGGCCGCATCACGATCGATGGCACGGATATCCGTTATCTGTCGGCCAATGAACTCCGGAATTACTTCGGCATCGTGCCGCAGGAAACCGTGCTGTTTTCCGGGAGCGTCTTTGAAAACCTGCAAATGGCCAGCCCACAGGCAAGCTTCGAGCAAATAACGGCGGCCTGCAAGATGGCGGATATCCACGGTGTCATCGAGGCGCTGCCGCTGGGTTATCAAACGGAGATTGGCGAACGCGGTGCAGGTCTGTCCGGCGGCCAAAAACAAAGAATCGCCATCGCGCGCGCGCTGCTGAAGCGCCCGCAAATCCTGATTTTCGATGAAGCCACGAGTGCATTGGACGGGCGCACGACCGAGCATATCACGCGCACGATCAATGCCCTGCGCGGCAAGGTCACGATGCTGGTAATTGCCCATGGATTACCCAAAGGGCTGCAATTTGATGCGCTTTATCAATTGAGCAGCGAGGGCGCAAACGAAGTAGGCCAGCCACGTGCAATCGTCACGACTGCCTAGATCGACTTCCGATAGCGATCTTTCCTGCAATAAAGGAGTACCCACCATGATTACCGAGCCAGCAGAAGACAAACCGGCGGCGCAAAGCAGTTCAGGCGGATTACGCGCAAGTAACGAAGTCGTGTTGTTGCGCCCGCCGAGTCGCTGGCATGACCCATTGAACCTGATCCAGACGGGTACACCAGCAAGATCAGGACGCATCGTCTTGTGGACAATTTCGCTGCTGATGCTGTTCCTGCTCGTGTGGGCGAGCTTGGGCGAGCTCGACATCATCGTCACCGCCGATGGCAAGCTCGCGCCGGAAACGCTGGTTAAGGTCGTGCAACCGGCGGATGCCGGTGTACTCAAAGAATTGCTCGTCAATGAAGGCGATGCCGTTAAAAAAGGGCAGGTGCTTGCACGACTCGACATGACGGTCGCGAATGCGGACACCGCAGGCGTTGGCGCCGATCTCGCGATCCAGAAACTCCAGCAGCGGCGCGTCGAAGCAGAATTGACAGAGTCGCCGCTGCGGCAACTGCCCGGCGACGATCCTTGGCGTTTCGCCGATGTGTTCAAGCGCTACGAAGCCAACCAGAAAGCCTTCCACGATAGCCTCGACCAGGAAAAATCCTTGCTCGTCAAAGCCGAGCAGGAGATGCGCAGCGCCACTGAGATCGAGCGCAAGTACGAGCAAACCCTGCCGAATTACATCAAGGCCGCAAAGGCCTTTTCGGATCTCGAAAAGGAAGGATTTATCTCCGGCCTGGCAGCAGATGAAAAACGCCGCGACGCGACCGAAAAGGAAAAAGACCTGGCCGCGCAAAAAGCCACCGTAGCCGCATTTGCCGCCACGGTGCTCGCTCAGCAACAGAAGCTGGCGCAGTTAAAAAGCCTGCACAAAAGCGATTTGCAGCGGGAGCTGTCCGACCTGCGCAATCGGATACAGCAACTACAGCCGGAGCTGGACAAGGCCATTTATCGCGCAGGATTGCTGGATCTGAAAGCGCCGCAGGACGGCATCATTGTCGACCTCGCGACAACCACGATCGGTGCGGTCTTCAAGCCAGGCGAAGTATTGCTCACGCTGGTGCCCAAGGATGAACACCTCACCGCCAATGTCAGCATCAAAAACGAAGATGTCGGCTTCATCCGGCCACTGCAGACGGTGCGCATCAAGCTCGCGGCCTATCCCTTTCAGAAATATGGCATGTTGACAGGGAAAGTGGTGCAGCTTGGTGCAGATACCAGTTCAACGAATCCCGGCAGTGCATCGGCGAATGCAACAGCTGGTACGAACGCGGCAGACCGGAATCCCGCCTCTGCGCTACCGGCTTACAAGGCAACGATCGCTGTCGACAGCCAATTCCTGTCCAGCCCGACGGGCGAACACCTGCAACTGAGTCCCGGCATGCAGGTGACAGCGGAAATCCAGCAGGGCAAACGCACCGTCCTCGATTATTTATTGTCACCAGTCAAAAAGGCAGTCCAGGAAGCAGGGCGTGAGCGTTGACGCTAGACGTATTTGCCAGTGTGTTGAGATCGGTAAATGAGCAAATTGCTAATATACTGCCGGAAGACTTGACCGGGGCGCGCTCAGGCGTGGCTCTGAAAATCTGGCGTGCCGGCATGCAAACGAATGTCATCACGATTGCTGACTGGTATAGCAGCGACGCCTTCCAGATCGAGTCGTTCAGGATAGGTAGTTCCCTCATTACCGAGCGCGACCTGAACCTGCTCGTGAGCTCGACGCCCACATCCATGTCGCAGATGTCGAGGGCGACATTCTGAAGCAGCACACAGCGATGCCCGCACTGCTGCGGGCATCGACTGGAAGATTGTATTTTGACATCTTTTTTGACCAGAAAATAGCCCAGCTGATACGGGCAAAAGTGTTGTAAGGGCTTACTTCGCAGCGTTTTTCAGGGCCTTTTTTATACCCGTTGCGTTCCTGCTAATTTCGACAGTGTTTTTTTGTAAATTAATACAAATACAATTGATATTTAAATAATTTCCTTCTAGAGTAGAGCGTCAGGATTGCAATTTATGCAAGGCTGCAGCTGCCGCCACCAGGAGGGAAAATGGATACCCGAACCGTAGAAAAATCGCGTTTATCCGAGTCCTGGAGTCGGTCTACCGACCACGTCCAATATGTCCAGCGTCACGCTGTCTGTGCAATGCAGTCAGTCGGGCATCCATTCCGTGATGCCAATTTCAACTACTTCAAGACCTCGCTGGATTACTCCATTTCTTCCCCTTCAGCGAGCAGTGGCTTGCCCGCCACTTCTGTGTTCAGTCTTTATCCGATGCAATTAGCCATTCAAGGTGAACAAGATGACCAAGCCATCACCAAATGAAAACGCAGAGCGTCTCGCCTTGCTGGGGAAAGTTACCTGGCTATGGATGAATTCACCGCTCCATGCAGACTGGACGATCCATCTAGCAACGCGCTTTCTGCTGCCCACGATCGAATGTGCACAGCTGCATGTCCTGGAGCGGGAAGGCTTGCCGGTCGCGTATTGCAGTTGGGCCTGGCTCAGTGCCGAGGCAGAGCTGGCTTATATCGCCGACCCGTCCAAGGTGCTTGCGCACGACTGGCACAGCGGCGAGCGACTGTGGTTCATCGACTGGGTAGCACCCTTTGGCGCGTCCGACTCATGGCAATTACGGCGCGCCATGATGCAGCGATTTCCCAATGAGGTGGCGCGCGCCATCCGCGTAAAACGCGACCGTAACAAGGCGCGCGTGATGGAGTTCAAGGGGCCGCAGCTGAGTTCCAGCGTGGCGCAGGAACGCTTGAAAACTTATTACGAGCACTTTTTGTGTCTGGCGCAGCAGCAAACGCTTGCACGCAAAGGTGTCTCGCTTTTAACCAACAAGATCGTGCAAAACGAGGAGAGCAATCATGGCTGATGTCATTCCACGCAAGGACGGGTTTGCCGACGCATTAAAAAGCTATTCCAAGGATCAAACAGATCTCTATTCGGCATTGCTAGGCTATAAAGCACCGGGCGGGATCGTTAATCCCTATACGCTCTATAACAATCAGGATCGGTTTTTGAATTTGTCCATGCGGTATCGGGGCATTGAGGTTGTTCCAATCGGCGGCGGAGATGGACAGAACTGGTGGCAACGAAATCTCGATCCACCACTTTTACAAAATCCCTTGAAGGAGGCCTACGGCGCTCATACCGACGTACTCGCGCAATACCTGTGGGCCAGTACAGGCATCCTCGGGATTGCTTACAGCGCCTTTACGCAACCGGCGATCATAGGAAAGGCAAAGAGCAAAAGTGATTATGAAAGCAAGCGGGAATTTTCCGACATCGACTGGGGCATTACGGTAACGCGATCAACGTTGAACGCGGCATTGGAAACTGGGCTGATTTACAAGAATTACCTGCGTTACCGGCCAATAACTGAAAATGAAATTCAAGCTCAACTTGCAATTCCAGCTGGGAATCAAGCTGGGAATCAAGTCGGCAACCAAGTTGGGGGAAATCAGAACGATGACATTGAAATGGATGATTTTCGTAATTCTGGTAACGCCCCAATCAGCAGTCCATCACAGAATCCCGGCGGCGCTCAAATTGGCAGTCCATCACAAACTACCAGCGCACAGCAAATTAACAGTCCTTCAATTACCATTCCTCGCTTTGATGATGATGGTGAGATAGTTTCAGGGACTATTAACTTTCATCCTGCCTCGCAAAATAATGCGAACGCTCTTGCTGAACAGGCAGCACAACAGGCAGCACAACAGGCAGCACAACAGGCAGCACAAGAGGCAGCACAAGAGGCAGCACAAGAGGCAGCACAAGAGGCAGCACAACAGGCCGCGCAACTGGCAGCACAAGAGGCAGCGAAACAAGCCGCGCGAGAAGCTGCGTTAGTTCAAAAAAAGCAAGATAGAGCCCTTGCGAGCGGCTGGGCTAGCGCCGGATTCACTGTCAATGCCATGTTGGGCGTTGGCATGGCGAGCGCCAGATTAGCGAAACTTTACGATGACCCCCATTCCACCTGGGATGATCGGGCAATCGGCTGGACTGGGCTGACTGCGATCACATTCAATATGTTCGCCAATATGGCGAAGTCGAAAAGCGGTTTTCTCGCATCACGAGACTTACAAAGCACTTCCAGCAATAGCTATGCCCAATTGGGCAGCATGTTAGGCATCATCAACGGCGCAATGAACATCGCCTCCGCGTCCATCGCCGCCAATCAAGCGCCGGAGGGCAGTGATTTGCGTGACGTGCTGATTTCCGCCGCCGTACTTCAGGGTGTTTTCGGCCTTACGCAACTGGGTGCAAACGCCTTATTGGCAGCAAGGATCGCCCGCGGCGTTACTACCAATGCCGAATTGATGGCACCCTTGGGCCTCGCCGCTGCCGCCGGTTTTCTTGGCTCGATCAATGCGTCAGAGATCTATGCCATGGTCATGCAGTCGTCTTACGCCAATAAGCTCGACGAACTCGGCGCGGAAATGAAGAAATATGGTTATAGCGGCGACTACAAGCTAGCCGATATCTATCGCGACAAACTCGGGGCGGACGCCGGGATTTTTGCCGCCACGACGCTCATAGCCCTGACCACGATTAGCTGGCAAACCATTACACTGGCAACGCCAGGTGCCCCTCTGGCAGCAGTGGGCGGCATGGTACTGACGACATTGACCTCGTTTTTTAAAGGCATCGAGCAATCCTTTCTGGATGCCTACATCACCAAATACCGGCATCAGATTGAAGTCGCAGGTGGTGCAGATGTCTTTTTTTCAGCAGACATGCGGGCCAATTACAACAGGATGATCGCGGACCCAGGTCTTCAAGCACAAATCGCGCAGATCCAGACGGACTATGGTGTCGGCAGTGTTGTCGGCGTGACATCTATCAAATTATCCCCAACCGCGCGTGAGTTAGCCGCGATCACCCGCTACGGTGCGGAGATCAGTACCAGGGCCTTTTACAGCGACCGCTTTGTCGCGGGGATATTGGTGGCAGACAAGTCCATTTCCCTGGACCCGGACAAGGGCATTATCGACCTGACGAACACCGCGCCGACCATTACGAATCCTTCCAACAGTCAAATTCTTAAATTTCTGACGCCATTGATGATGCCGGGTGATGAAATCCGTGCGCGTGTTTCAAACGGCAAGGCTTCGCATTACACTTCGCTGACGATGGGTGTGCCAGACACTGGCTGGACGATCAGCGATGGCGCCATGAACACGATCTTTGATGTGCGCAATGTCGTAACAGGCATGTACGGCGCCGACAGCAATGGCAACTTTGATGTCTTGAAGTTTTCTGCGTCGCTCAATATTAATGGCGGTGCAGGCGACGACATCGTCTTTGCCGGTGCTTCCAACACCAATTTCGACGGCGGCACGGGTAGCGATTCGATGTCCTATCAGGGTTTGTCTGCGCTCTCGAGCATCAAGGTCACCTCTACCGACGCTGCAAAGACAGACTCTGATTTTGACGTCCACAAAACGCTCATCAATTCCGCCGTCTACAAGGAAGTCGTCGGCAGGCAGACCTACAGCTACGGCAAAAAGAGCGAGACGATTGAATACCGCGATGTCATTCTCGATACCATCGGTACACAAACCGCAGTCGACAAGCTGATCGACGTCGAGATCATTTCCGGAAGCGACGGCAATGACACTTTTTCAGGCAATGCCGGCGCGAATATTTTTTACGGCGAAGCGGGCGCCGATACGCTCAATGGCATGGCCGGTGACGATTTGCTCACTGGCGGTACGGGCAACGATACGCTCAACGGTGGTGAGGGTAATGACGCCGCGCTCTATAATGACAAGCCTGACACCGAGGCCGGCATTTATGCGGTACTGGAAGACGCACAGCAGCCAGCGAATCCGCAAGCCATCAATGGCGTCGCTCTGATTTATGGTCATGTGCAGGAAAAATGGACGCCAGCTCTTGGTCTGAGTGGTACTTATACCGATCAGTCAACAGACCAATTGATCAGCATGGAAAACCTGCTGGGAACGAATTTTGATGACGCCCTATACGGCAGTCGCGATGCCAACGTTTTGACCGGTGGCGCCGGTAACGACGCTATTTATGGGTATGCCGGCGCGGACAATCTGATCGGCGGCGCTGACAATGACTCCCTCGATGGTGGCGCCGGCGAAGACACGCTCGAAGGCGGCGATGGCGCCGATCAGTTAATCGGCGCCGATGGCAATGACTACTTCCTTCAAAATAATGGCGGCACGGCCAATAACGCCGACACGATAAACGGTGGCAGCGGCAGCGACCTCGTTGACTATTACCCGAATGGGAATGGCAATGATCCGGTCCATTCGATTGATGCCGATCTCGCGACCGGACGGATACAAAAAGATCTGGATACAGCGACGAATAAATTCGCCAGCGTCGATACGGTCAGCAATATTGAAAATGTCTGTGGCACCCTGTATGACGACCGCATCAGCGGCGACGCGAATGACAATCTGTTTCTGGGCATGGAGGGGAACGATTCCCTGCAGGGCCTGAACGGCGACGATTACCTTGATGGAGGGGCGGGTAAGGATACGCTGGCCGGTGGCGCGGGTAATGATCGACTGGCTGGCGCCTCCGGCAATGATGCACTGATGGGCGGCAGCGGCGACGACACGCTGCTCGGTGGCGAAGGAGTCGACACTTTGTGGGGTGGCGAGGGCATCGACGCCGCGAATTTTTCAGACGCATCGGGACTTGCCAGCAATGGCGTCTGGGCCACGCTGGGCATTCCCGCCACGCAGCCGAATTCGGTGGACATTCCCGGCACGGCCGTGTTTGGCCACTGGAACGCCAATGGCGATTTCATCCCTGCGGCGGGCATGCATGCCGACCTTTATCAAATTGAAAACCTGGCAGGAACTGACTTTACCGACCGGCTGGTCGGCAATGCCGAGGGCAATCTTCTGGACGGCGGTAAAGGCGATGACCGCATCGAAGGCAAGGACGGTAATGATGTCCTGATTGGCGGCGAAGGCGCGGACGCTATCGATGGCGGTAATGGCGACGATGTGTTTTTTCAGCACCTCGATGCGGTCGACGATACGCTCGACGGTGGCGCCGGCGAGGATAACGTCGATTACAGCGGCATGATCTTCACTAACGGCGTTCGCGTCGGCGTGCCGGACAATCTCGGTGTTGCTGCCGATCTGGTGGACGGGCGTATCGACAAATTTTCCAGGACGACGGTCACCGGCTTGAGCGGCGTTGACCTGGTCAGCAATATTGAAGACCTCACTGGTTCCGTGCTCAACGACACCCTTCTGGGAGACGCCAATAGCAATGCCTTGTTTGGCAATTCCGGCGACGACTCGATTGATGGGCGCGACGGCGCCGATCTGATTGATGGCGGTGGCGGTATCGATATCCTCATTGGCGGCGCGGGCAAGGACACGCTTTCCGGCGGCGAAGGTAGTGACTCCCTGAGCGGTAGTGCCGGCGACGATTTAATCCTGCAGGATCGCGAGCTCAAGAATGACACGCTGGATGGCGGCGATGGCGTGGATACCGTGTCGTATATCAGCGCGACATTCACCGCAGCTGAAATCGCCTCCATGCAGGGTCTGGGCATCGATGCGCATCTGGAAAACGGTCGCATCGATAAATTCCATTTGCTGGATCCGATTGAACCCACGCCTTATGATCTGGTGCGACAGATCGACAATGTCGTCGGCACCGGATTGAACGACAGGATTCATGGCGATGACCATGACAATCAGCTGGAAGGGTCAGATGGCAACGATACCCTCATCGGTGGCGCCGGCAGCGATACCCTCGCAGGCGGCAGTGGCATCGATAGTCTCGCCGGCAATGAGGGCGACGATATCATCGTTCAGGACAGTGGCCCGGGCAACGATACGATAGACGGTAGCGATGGACTCGACACGCTGGATTACAGCTCAATTGTTTATGCTGACCCGTCACGCTCGCTCGGTATTTCGGCAGATCTCGCTCTGGGTTATATCTGGAAATCACCAGGCAACTTAACACTCGACATTGACACGGTCGCCAATGTCGAAGTCGTCTTGGGCACCTACTTGAGTGACAGCCTGCTCGGCGATCAATTCAGTAATCACCTTGCGGGCTACGAAGGCGAAGATACGCTGGACGGTCGCGCCGGCGATGATTTTCTGGAGGGCGGTACTGGCAATGACAGCCTCATCGGCGGTGCGGGCAACGATACCTTGAGCGGCGGTGCGGGCAGAGATAACGTGAATGCAGGCGACGGTGACGACACGATCAGCCAGCATCTCTTGCGTGAACATGATGTCATTGACGGCGGCGCCGGGGTCGATAGCGTTTATTACAACATTACAAAATTCGATACGGACACCCGCCCCGACATGGGGGCAACTGGTATCAACGCGAACCTTGCGACTGGACGTATCGATAAATTCGAAGCCGGCTCGGCTGACGGCTACGACACTGTCACCAACATCGACAATGTCACGGGCACAGCCTTCAACGACACGATGATTGGCGATAGCGCAAGTAACTATCTCGAAGGCGACTCGGGCAACGACTCGCTCGCGGGTGGTGACGGCGATGACATCCTCGCTGGAAGCGCAGGCAATGATGTTCTGGACGGTGGCAACGGCGACGACTTTTTTAGCGGCGGCCCAGGCAATGACACCATGACAGGCGGCGCGGGCTCTGACTATTACGAGATGCTTGATAACAGCGGCGCCGACGTCATCACTGACTTTTCGACCACGCCTGACGCAGGCGATGTACTTGAATTCAAGGATGGCGTCGTCTCTGGCGCGCTCTGGTTCACACGGAATGCCAACGATCTGCAGATCGCCGTTCTGGGAACAGCCAACAGCGTCAAAGTGAGGGACTGGTTCCTCGGTAACGATCATCAACTAGAGTTGATTCGCGCGGCCGATGGAAAACAGCTGACAAATGTGCAGGTAGCGACTCTGTTGACGGTGATGTCGCCGTACGCCATACCTGCCAGCAGTACCGATGTACCAGCCGCCGTCAATGCCGCCATCAATGCCAATTGGGCACCGCAGAGTTTCGCCGCCAGCAGTCCCGATACGCTTGAAACGACGACGCCGGCGGGCAATCTGATGGTTCCCCAGCGGGCACTGCAAGAAAATACGCCGCTGAGCTGGGCGATGTCCGGCAACAGCGACGATAATTATTTTACTGCTCAGTCCGGCAATGACACCCTCGATGGCGCCGAAGGCAATGACACTCTCTTCGGGGGCGCCGGGAATGATGCGCTGCTGGGCAGCGCCGGCGATGACAATTTGTCAGGCGAAGCCGGCAATGACACGATCAGTGGCGGTGCCGGCAATGATGTGCTTGTGGGCGGCACCGGTGCTGATTGGATCGATGGCGGCGCGGGCGACGACGCAATTTTGCAGGGGATGGAAAGACGCGTCGACACAATCAATGGCGGTGATGGCAGTGATCTGGTGAGCTATTCAAGTGCATATGAAGCCGCGTCATCGCGCGCCGGATTAGACAGTGACGGTATCCATGCCGATCTCGCCGCAGGCCGGATCGATAAATTCAAACCCGGCTCGAACGATGGCTTTGACCTTGTCAGCAATGTCGAGGATGTCGTCGGTTCCAGCCTCAATGACACCATCAGTGGCGACGCTGCCAATAACTTTCTCACTGGCGGCGCCGGTAATGATGCGCTCGATGGACGCGACGGCGACGACTCGTTGTACGGCGGCACGGGCAACGATACGCTCACTGGCGGGCAGGGCAATGACATCCTTGACGGGCAGTCCGGCGACGATCTGATCCGGCAAACGCTTGCCAGGACCAATTCCACGATCACCGGCGGCGGCGGCTTTGATGTGCTGGACTACAGTGTGACACCCTCATCGACCGGTTCGCGCGACGGCATGGGCGCTCTCGGCATCAACGGCAATCTGACCACTGGGCGCTTTGATAAATTTGAAGCTGGGGCAGCTTTGGGCTATGACACGGTCACGAATATTGACATGGTCATCGGCAGCGTCTTTGATGACGCCATCATCGGTGACTGGTTTGACAATACGCTCGCAGGTGGCGCCGGTAAAGATACCCTGCGTGGCGCCGCGGGTTCGGATGTGCTCGCTGGCGGATCGGGTAATGATGTGCTTGATGGCGGTGACGATGCTGACCTGATCGTAGGTGGAGAAGGTGATGACCTGATATTGCAGAATATCAGCCGCGTCAGGGACACGATCAATGGCGGCGCCGGCATCGATAGCGTCGATTACAACCAGACCAAATTCAGCGATGGCCTTGCCAGCGTTGCGTCCGATAAAGCTGATGCTGACGCCAATGCCAGCAAACGCGGCTGGCTAGGCAATCATGGCATCACGGCCGACCTCGCGCATGGCCGGATCGATAAATTTGAAGCCGGTAGCAGTGACGGCTATGACACGGTCAGCGGCATTGAGAATATCACCGGCAGCAATCTCGATGATGCCATTAGCGGCGACGATCAGGCCAATGTTCTGGATGGCGCAGCTGGCAACGATTTGCTGGCGGGGGGAGCAGGCAATGACACTTTGTTCGGTAACGCTGGCGATGACCACAGCATTGCCGATACCGGTGCCGGGAACGACAGCATCGATGGCGGTGCCGGGATGGATAGCGTCGATTATTCGCAGGCGCTTGCTGGGACCGGTAGCACCGTTGTTGATCGTGTGGCAGGGTCGGTGTTGAAATATCAGAATGGCGTGCTCGTCGGCACTGACATCTTGAGCAAAATTGAAGTCGTCATCGGCACCAAGGGCAACGATACGATGACCGGTAATCCTGAGGGCGACATCCTAAGCGGTGACGCCGGCAATGACATCCTGGCTGGCAATGGCGGTGATGACACCTTGACCGGCGGTATCGGCAGCGACAGCGTCACGAGCGGTACGGGCAATGACCTGCTGATTCAGGATATGGGTCAAGGCAGCGATACGCTCGATGGCGGCTCAGGCACGGACACGCTGGATTACAGCAGGTTGGTCACGCCCGGCAGCAGCATTACTGCCAATCTCGCTGCCGGCACGGTCATTAGCACTCTGAATGGTATCGCGGCCGGGAAGGACACCCTGCGCAATATTGAAAGTCTGATCGCAACGTCTTACGACGACAGTCTGACTGGCAGTGGAAATGCAGATCTCCTGGATGGCAATGCCGGCAACGACACACTGACCGGCGGCGCGGGCAATGACGCGATTTTCGGCAGCGGCGGTAATGACCTCATCGTCCAGGATATCCTGAGCGGCAATGACAAGATCGATGGAGGACAGGGCCGGGATACAGTCGACTACAGTGCGGCGCAGGGAACCGGCGCCAGTGTCTCGGTTGACCTCAAGTTGGGCACAAGCAATAAATACATCAACGGCGCGGTCGCAGGCACGGACGCGCTGGTAGACATTGAAGCTGTGACCGGCAGTCGTAACGACGATACGATCGCCGGCAGCGTGCATGATGACATTCTCAATGGCGACCTCGGCAATGACAGCCTGAATGGTGACGCTGGCAACGATACGCTTATTGGCGGTGCAGGAAATGATGTCATGTCGGGCGGCGAGGGCGATGACCTGATCATCCAGATTGCCACTGACCGAGAAGACACGAAGTATGCCAACACGCTGGACGGCGGCGCGGGTCTGGATACCTTGGACTACAGCCAGGTCAAGACTTTCTTGCGACTTAATGTCGACCTCGCAGCAGGAACCGTCACAAAATTCACCCTCGATTACTGGAAAAAATTTCAATTCTGGTCGGTGGATACCCTGACTAATATTGAAAACATCATCGGTACGAAAAATGCCGACAGCATGAGCGGCAGTAACAACGCGGATCGCCTGGCCGGTGGCGATGGCGCGGACACACTCAAGGGCGTTGCCGGCAATGACCTCTTGTCAGGTGGTGCAGATGCAGACCTGCTGTCGGGCGGCGACGGCAATGATGTCTTGAATGGCGATACAGGAAATGACACCCTGAACGGCAATGCGGGCAACGATGTCGTGTCTGGCGGCGAAGGGGATGACCTCATCGTTGAGGATATCTTTGATACTAACGATACGCTCGATGGCGGTGCCGGCATTGATACGCTCGACTACAGTCAAGGTCAGCTTGCCGGCGTGGCCATCAAGGCTGACCTTGCTGCCGGTACAGTCAGCAAGAATCTGGGCGGTGCAGACACTGCCTTCGATAGGGTCGCCAATATTGAAGCACTCATCGGCACGCAAAACAACGACATGCTGGGCGGCAGCCTGAGCGCTGAAACCCTCACAGGCGGTGCCGGCGCGGACACCCTGACTGGCGCAGGCGGCAACGATCTGGTCTTGGGTGGTGAGGGTGATGACCTCATTGCACCGAGCATCCTGCTGGGTAACAGTACCCTCGATGGCGGTGCTGGCAACGATACCCTGGATTATGCCAATGCCTTGGCAGCAGGTGGCAGCGTCCGGATCAATACCGCTACGCAAACCGTGGATAAATATCTCAACGGCACGCTGGTCGGGACGGATAGTTATCGCAATGTCGAGATGATCGCCGGCAGTCCTTACGACGACACGATTAGCGGCAGTGCCGATGCCGATATGCTCACTGGCGGCGCCGGTAACGACACCATCGATGGCGGTGCTGGGTGTGATGCGCTCAATGGCAGCGAGGGGGATGACCTGATCATCGAGACCACGTGGGACGCTCTCGATGCCTTCGATGGCGGCACTGGGACAGATACGCTGGACTTCAGCAAAATTGTCAGCGGCAGGTTCACTACTTTGGTCGCCAGAATCAACGTTAATCTCGGCAGTGGCACTATCGGCAAATTCAGTAACGGAGTGCCAGTTTATAACGGCGACTTCACTGTGGCCAATATCGAAAACGTCATTGGCACCAAGTACGACGATGGCATGACTGGCGACGCCAGCGCCAATGTCCTCAGCGGCGACAGCGGCAATGACACCTTGAGCGGCGGCGCAGGCAACGATACCTTGAACGGTGGCGAAGGCAATGACCTGCTCGCCGGTGGCAATGACAATGATGCCATTAACGCCGATGCTGGCAATGACACCGTGAATGGCGAGGCAGGTGATGACGTTCTCAGTGGCGGCGACGGCAACGATATCCTCAACGGTGGCGCAGGCAATGATGCGATCTTGGGCGCAGGCGGCAATGACGTCATCATTCAGGATATCCTCGCAGGACGTGACACCATCAATGGTGGTGATGGTATCGACACAATTGACTACAGCAAGATGCAGTTTGCTGCTGGTGTCAGCCGGGGTATCAATGTACAGCTGGCGGGCGGCAGCATTATCAAGAATGCCGCCAATAGTGACCTTGATACCGTCACCAATATCGAAGTCGTCATTGGGACGCAATCCAATGATGTGATGCAGGGCAGTAATAGTGCCGATACCCTCATAGGCGGGGCAGGCATTGACAGTTTGACCGGTGGCGCTGGGAACGACAGCCTCCAGGGCGGGGAGGGCGATGACTTCCTCCTCCAGGACAGACTCGATGGTAATGACACATTGGATGGCGTTAATGGTACCGATACCGCCGATTACAGCCAGATACTGCTCGAAGGCGCCAGCATCCGCGTTGATCTTGGCCTCAGTACGGTGACAAAAGCGTTGAATGGTGTCACGACAGGGTCGGATCAGCTGCGCAATATCGAGTCGGTCATCGGCAGCCGCTATGATGACCTTCTCACCGGTACCGCCGGTATCGATACCTTAAACGGTGCTGCAGGTAATGACACGCTAAGCGGCAATCTCGGCAATGATGCGCTCATGGGCGGGGAAGGCGATGACCTCGTCGTCGCCGATACCCTCTCCGGTAATGACACGGTGGATGGCGGCAATGGTGTTGATACGGCCGATTACAGCCAGCTGACTGAGAACACGGCTATCAACGCGAATCTGGCCGCCGCTATTGTCATCAAATATCAGGCAGGCATCGCGGCTGGCACAGATACGATACGCAATACCGAAATGGTCATCGGTACTAAGGGCAGTGATACCTTGGCCGGCAGTATCAATGCTGATCTGCTTAACGGCGGCGGTGCTAATGACTTTTTATATGGCAGTGCCGGAAACGATACCCTGGATGGCGGCGCTGATACTGATACGCTCGATTACAGCAAACTGCCAGTGACAGCAGGCGTCAACGGGCGCATCAATGCCAATCTGGCTACCGGCAGCGTCAGTAAGTTTGCCAATAACGCCCTTGCGTCGACCGACACCATACGCAATATCGAGAAGGTCATCGCGACCCGCTTCAATGACACGCTCGTCGGCGATGCCGCTGCCAATGTCCTCATCGGTGGCGATGGTAATGATGTGATTTCTGGCGGTGCCGGCGACGACACCATTGTGCAGGATGTCTGGCGGAACAGTGACACGCTTGACGGTGGTGCCGGCAGGGATGCCGTGGATTACAGCGCCGCCCAAATCGCTTCTGGCATCAGTGGCGGCATCAGTGCAAATCTGACACTGGGCCTGATCAAAAAATTTGAAAATGGCACATTGGTCGCCACCGATGGCGTCAGCAATATCGAGAAGGTCATCGCGACCCGTTTCAACGATACCCTGCTGGGCGATGCCAATGACAATGTCTTCCAGGCCGGCGATGGCAACGATTCCATCGCTGGCGCTGCGGGCAATGACACGCTCGTGCTGGAGGTCTGGCGCAACAATGACACATTCGATGGCGGCGATGGCACGGACATCGCTGATTACAGCGGTGTGCAGCTTGCTGCAGGCGTGACTGGCGGCCTTGATGCCAAGCTGAGTAGCGGACAAATCCAGAAATTTGAAAATGGCGTACTTGTCGCCACGGAGTCGGTCAGTAATCTCGAGGGCATCATCGGTACCGCCTTCAATGACACCATTGAAGGCAATGCTAGCGCAAACATGATCACGGGCGGCGCCGGCGATGACACGATTCTGGAAAGCACGGCCTTTAGCAAAGACTGCACGATCGATGGCGGCAGCGGCAATGACACGCTCGATTACCGGCATGTCTTGTTGACTGCCGGTGTCGCCAGCATCAGCTATAACCTCGCAGAAGGCTGGGTCAAAAAATACATCAATGGCAAACTCGTCGGTACAGACACAATCCTCAATATTGAAAATGTTCAAAGTACGCTTTACAGCGCCATCATCACAGGTAGCAAAGACGCGAACCAGATGACGGCCAACGAAGGCCCGGTCCTGATCCTTGCCGATGGCGGTGACGACATCATCATTCAAAACGTCTGGCGCGATTCGGATGTCTTTGACGGTGGCGCCGACTTGGATACGGTCGACTACAGTCAGGCACAATCTGCGTCCGGTGTACGCAATAGTGCCGACAGCAGCGGACTGAATGCGGACCTGGCAAGCGGACTGATACAAAAATTCGAGAATGGCCAGATTGTTGGTACCGATACCATCACTGGCATAGAACACATCGTCGGCAGCAAATACAAGGACACGATTGCGGGATCGTCCGGTGATTATCGCAATCTCACCGATTTTCTGGAGGGCGGCGAGGGCGATGATGTTCTGATTGGCCGCAGAAAGCTGATGTGGGATACACGTAATTCAAGAGATACACTGAATGGCGGAGCCGGGAACGATACAGTGTATTCATCCCTTGGAATGCAGGTGTCAGGCGGTGCGGGCGATGACCTGATTTTCCCGGAAAGATATGATGCCTCAAGCATCGTGGATGGCGGCGCCGGGAATGATACGGTCGATTTCAGTAATGCGAGCAGCTACAACCCTCGATATAGTGCTTATCAATTGCAACTGTACTATGCACTCAATGTCACATTGGTCAATGGCGCCGACGATGGCAATTTCAATGGCGCCTATGCAGGCAGGGTATCCCTGACAAATATCGAGAATATCGTCGGCACGATTCTCGATGACAGCATCACCGGCGACGGTAGTGCCAACCTGTTAGCTGGCGGACTAGGCAATGACAATCTCAATGGCGGCGCTGGCAATGACACACTGATCGGCGGTGCCGGCAGTGACAATATTGCAGGCGGTAATGGCGATGACCGCCTCATGCAGGATGTCAAGGCAGGCAACGACACGATCGATGGCGGACTGGGCTTTGACCTGCTTGATTACACGCAGACGAACATCAGCACTGGAGGTATTCAAGCCAACCTGGCCACTGGCCTCATCAAAAAATTTCAGGACGGCGTGATCGTCGGCACCGACACCCTCAGCAATCTGGTGGGCATCACCGGCACACAGACTAACGATACCTTCACTGGATCCAATAATGCCGACCTCTTTGGCGGCAGCATGGGCAACGACACCATCGATGGCGGCGCTGGTATCGACACCGTCGATTACAGCCTCGCTGCGTCAGCGGGCTTTACGGTCAGCGTCAATTTTACGACCGGGACAGTAAGCAAATACCAGAATGGCATTTCAGTGGGCAGCGATACCCTGAGCAATATTGAACTGGTCATAGGGACTAAATTTGCCGACGTGATGGCAGGCTCGAATCAGGCCGACACCCTCAATGGCAATGCTGGCAACGATACGCTTACCGGCGCCGCCGGCAATGATGTCATCACCGGTGCGGAAGGCGACGACCGCATCATCCAGACCAGCTGGACTGGCGACGATAGCATCGATGGTGGCGCAGGAAATGACACCGTCGATTACAGCCGTACCACGGACAACAACACCAGCATGACCGTCGATCTTGCTGCAGGCACCGCATTGAAAGATGAAAATGGCTATATGCTCAACACGGATACCTTGCGCAATATCGAAGGCGTCATCGGCGGCCGTTTGAACGATAGCATGAACGGTAGTGCCAGTGCCGATACACTCGATGGCAGCGCGGGTGACGATAGTATCAATGGCGCCGCCGGCGCAGATGTGCTCGCCGGAGGGGAGGGCAATGACAGCCTGAATGGCGGCATGGGAAATGATGTCATTGGCGGCGGTGAAGGCAATGACCTGTTTGTACAGGCGATCTGGAAAGACAGCGACACCCTGGATGGCGGCAATGGCATTGACCAGATCGATTACAGCACTGCGCAATGGGCCTCCGGGATCAATGCTGGCCTCAATGTCAACCTGCTGGATGGACGCATAGGCAAAATTATCAGTGGCGTGCAAGTTTCAATCGATGCCGTCAGCAATATAGAGGCGGTCGTTGCGAGCCGCTTCAGTGACACGCTTGCTGGTAACGACAATAATAATTATCTGACCGGTGGTGATGGGCAGGATGTTATCGCCGGTGGTGCGGGCGATGACACCATTGTGCAAACGGTATGGCGGAATAATGACACGATCGACGGCGGTGCTGGCTCCGATATCCTTGATTACAGCGCGATACAACTCGCCACGGGTATCACTGGCAGACTCAGCGCCAGTCTCGTCGATGGCCTGTTCAAAAAATATGAAAATGGCGCACTCGTTGCAACAGACTCCTCGAGCAATATCGAGAGCATCGTCGGCACGCTTTACAACGATACTTTGCTCGGTAATGCCTTTGATAATGTCTTTTCTGGCGGCGCAGGCAACGATACGCTGGACGCGGCCGGCGGCGCTGATACGCTCGACGGTGGCATGGGCAACGATCTGCTAAAGGGTGGGGCGGGCAATGATCGCTTCCTGCAAACGCAGGTCAGCGGCAATGACACCATCGATGGCGGTGTCGGCGATGACGTCGCCGATTACAGTGGCCTGCAGTTCAAGGCGCCCGGAACTGTCGGCATCAGAGTGACTTTACTCAATCTCGCCAAGGTCGAAAAATTCGATAAGCTGGCAGTCACGGGCACGGATGCCATCAGCAATATCGAACACCTCATCGGTACCACCTTGGCTGATGTCATGTCCGGTAATAATGATGCCAACTTTTTAGAAGGCGGCGCAGGCAACGATACGTTGTTTGGCCTTACAGGCGACGACACGTTCATGGGTGGCGAAGGCAATGACACACTCGACGGTGGCACCGGTGCCGACATGATCGACGGTGGCGCTGGCGACGACCTGATTAACCAGGATTTGCTGAATGCCGTATGTGACACGATCGACGGCGGCGACGGCATCGATACCCTTGATTACAGCCAGACCAACTTTAATAATGGCATGCGACCAGGAATGGGACTGGTCGGCATCAATGCCGACTTGAACGCTGGCCGCATCGATAAATTCCAGTCCGGTTCGAGCGATGGCTTCGACACGGTCAGCAATATCGAAAATCTGATCGGCAGCCTGTTCAATGACAGCCTCAGTGGTAGCAGCCAAGATAATGCATTCGATGCCGGCGCTGGCGATGACTGGCTCACTGGTGGTGGCGGAAATGATACTTTGCAGGGCGGGGCGGGTAACGACACTTACCATTTTGATGCTAACTTTGGCAATGTGACGGTACGGGATATGTCCGGTGCCCGTGACAGAGTGGAATTTGCCAATACCGCGCCCGAAGAATTGACTGCAGCCCGTTCAGGACAGGACCTGAAATTCTGGAAAAGCGGCGCAAATACGAGTGTCCTGACTATCGCCGACTGGTATAGCGGCGCGGGATTCCAGATAGAGGAATTCAGGACAGGCAATTCCCTGATCACCGGCAGCGACATCAACCTGCTCGTCACATCGTCACCAACAACATTGGCGCAGCTAGGGAGGATGCAAGCATGAGCAGCAATACCCTGTTGAATTTTGGTGAACCGGGTCCCTGGTTCATCGCCCGCGCGACCTCCAACGAGCGATTCGTGTTTCATTCCGTGGCAGGCCGCTTTGTGATTCTGGGCTTTTACGGTTCCATGAAAACGCAGTTCGGCAGGACATTCAATGCCACCATGCAGGCAATCCAGCCACTGCTGGACGATACCAATCTCTGTTATTTCGGCGTCTCCAATGATCCGGATGACGAAAGCCTGAACGCCGTGTCGGAGAGTCTGCCGGGCATCCGCTATTTCTGGGACTTCGAGCGTCGTATCAGTACGCTCTATCAGGCATGCACTGCGGATGGCCGCTTCCAGGAAATGGTCTACGTACTCGATCCGATGTTACGGGTCGTCAGGCGCTTTGATTTTGGCCCGGACGCAAATGATCTTGATGCGCTGCTGGCCTTACTTCAAAGCCTGCCGAACATTGGCCCGCCCTATCTGGCACTAACGCAAGCCCCTGTGCTGGTGGTGCCGCGCGTGTTCGAGCCAGGACTGTGCGAGGTCCTGATCGATTATTACGCAAAGCACGACAACGAAGATTCGGGCTTCATGCGCGAAGTGAACGGCAAGACCGTCGGCATGGTCGACTATAGCCATAAACGCCGGCGAGACTGCCAGATCGACGATGAGGCCTTGAGGACTGCCTGCATGCGGCGCATATATCACCGGCTGATTCCGGAGATCGAAAAGGCCTTCCAGTTCAAGGCCAACCGGATAGAACGATATATCGTCGCCTGCTATGACGGCACTGAAAAAGGCCACTTCAGGGCGCATCGCGACAATACGACGCCTGGCACCGCGCACCGTAAATTTGCCGTGTCCCTGTTCCTCAATTCCGGCAATTACGAAGGAGGGCAGCTCAGGTTTCCGGAATTCGGTCCGGCATTGTATTCGGCGCCTGTCGGCGGCGCTGTGGTGTTTTCCTGTTCACTGTTGCATGAAGCGACACCGGTCATAGCCGGTACACGTTACATGTTCCTGCCTTTCCTGTACGACGAAGCCTCCGGGAAAATCCGGGAAGACAATGCCTCAAGCATCGTTTATCAATCCTAGGAAAGTCGGCAGGCGTTTATTTCAGGGAATTGGACAGCGGCGTAAAACACGCAAACAGTGCGGCGGGGGCATCCGGCGCCTGGCGCGAAATGTAATTGCGAATCAGGGGTCCGGCCTTCCATGGCCGCGTCGTGCCACTCCAAATGGCGCGCTCCTGGATTTTGATCGCGCCATTGTCCTCGTGCAGCAGCACCACTGCGGGTAACAGGGTATCGAATTCAAGCTCGGCCAGCAGCCAATGCTCGTATTGCATCAGACTGGCAATGCGGGCACTCGCGGAGTCTGGCGGACTGAAGCGCCGGACCGCATCCAAAGTCGCAATATAAGTGGGGTTTTGCCCGACGGGGCGCGTAACGCCATCACACCTTGCGGTGAGGCTCGTGTGCATATCGACCATGGCGCCGACCACATCGTAGTGTTTGCCATCGAGACTGAGCAGCATGCCATTGTCTTCACGTTCAAATCCGATGTGGGAAATCATCACGCCGATCAGGGTGAGTCCAAGGTACAGGCTGGCGGCACGGCGATTCATCAACGGTAGCTCTACATTTCTTGGCAAAGATATTGTATCGGGGAGAATAATGTCCCGACGACGGGCAGGCCTCATTTTAGTTGCTTAATCAAAATCAGGTATTTCTGCGCGCTGGAATAAACCCGGCCTTTGAATGAATTTCGTATTTTACATAATATAAATTATACGAAAATATATGGGTGTTCTATGAGCGTTCAACACTTCCAATATTCGAACGCTATTCGCGCAAAATTGCGATGACTCACAGAAAAAATAACTATTGCAAAGAATCCGTAAGAACATTCAGAGATGGAAAAATCTCACACGATGCTGCTCGCACGGCAGCGCGTGCTAGCTATTACAAAGACCGAGCTGCTCGATATCACTGAAGACTGCACCGAGTCGGCGTTCCATCTCGAAGAAAAAGACCTCGCCTAGATGGAACGCCTGGTCGCCGTCGACAGCGCCGATTAAATAACCTTGACCGAGATCGGCGTCAGGCCGGCAATGCTGCCGACCATGGTCTGACCAGCCACGACGGCGCCGACGCCTTCAGGCGTGCCGGTCATGATCAAGTCGCCAGGCTGCAGCGCGAACAGAGTCGACAGGTTTGCGATGGTTTCATTGACCGACCAGATCAGATGCGTCAGGTCGCTGCTTTGCGCACGTTTGCCATCGACGTCGAGCGTGATCGCACCGCTGGTGATTTCACCGGTTTCAGCGATCATGCTGATCGGGCCGATTGGCGCGGAATGATCAAAGGCCTTGCCGATTTCCCATGGACGACCCTGCTCGCGCATGCGCATTTGCAGGTCACGACGGGTCATGTCCAACCCGACCGCATAGCCGAAAATGTGTGCAGGCGCGTCTTCTGCCGTGATATCGCGCCCTCCCTTGCCGATGGCGACGACGAGTTCGATCTCGTGGTGATAATTCGCCGTGATCGTCGGATACGGCATCTCGGCAGTCGTTCCGGCAGCCACTGGTACGACGGAGGCATCGTCACCCGGCTTGCAAAAGAAAAATGGCGGTTCACGGTCAGGATCGAAGCCCATTTCGCGCGCATGCGCAGCGTAATTGCGGCCGACGCAATAGATGCGGCGTACAGGAAATTGCTCGGTCGTACCGACGACAGGCAAGCCTGCCGTGGCGGGCGGGGTAAAAACAAAAGAGATGGTCATGGAGTCGGTCCGGTTATGCAGTCAAGGGGGGCCGGCGATTCAAGACAGCGCCGGCCGTAAGGTAAAACGGTCTCAGTCGTCGAGGAAGGCCTCGCGCAGCACGCCCATCGCTTCCAGCACGGGCCGATCGGAATAACTGAACAGCACGACATCGTCGCTTGCATTAAATGAGACTGGCGCCCACGACGGCACGACAAAAATATCTTTCGCCACGAAGCTAAAAGTCTGCTCGCCAATCTGAACCGAGCCGCTGCCTTCGACCACGCTGTAGACGCTACCATCGGTGCTGCGATGGCGTTTGCCCGTGAAGCCTTTAGGCAGCAGCTGCAGGAAAGTCGCGATCGTCGGCATCGGGTAGCCGCCGGTTTGCGGATTCACATAACGCAGCTTGACGCCATGCCAGGCATCGATAGCGGCGCTGCGACGCAGGGTTTCCAGCGCCTCGCGTGAGCGCGCATAGGGATAATTGAAAATCGGCGACGTGCTGCCCTGATGTAGCTGGCGCACCGGCGCCATATTGTGGCCGTAGCTGGCAAAGGTCTTGCCTTCGGGCTTACTGACAGACTGGCTGGCCTGCACATCGTTTTCGGCAAAGCCGGCATCGAAAAAGCGGATCATCGGGATGTCGAGGCCATCGAGCCAGACGACTGGTTCTGCTGCACCATCGATGCCGGGATTGCCATGGTCATGCCAGGTCCAGGACGGCGTGATGATGAAGTCGCCGGGATGCATCTGGGTCTTTTCGCCATCCACGGTCGTGTAAGCGCCCTGCCCGCTGACGACAAAACGCAACGCCGACTGGGTATGACGATGCGAAGGCGCGACTTCGCCCGGCAGGATCAATTGCAGGCCGGCATACAGCGACTGCGTGATCGCGGAGCTACCCGGCATGGCGGGATTTTCCAGAATCAGCACGCGCCGCACGGCTTCTTCAGCCGTAATGACTTCGCCGGCGCGCATCAGATGCGGGATGATCTCGGCGTAACGCCAGATCGTTGCCGCATAGGGCGGTGCTGGCTGCTTCGGCACCAGCGCATGCAGGGACTCCCATAAGGGTGTCAGGTGCAGGTCGACGATCGCGTCATACAGGGCGCGGCGTTCCGGGGTCTGTTCTATGCTCATGCAGGTCTCTCAATATTGTTATGTTTGTGCAGCCTCAGAGGGCCAGGCAATTTTCCGGTGTCCAGCCATACAGCCAGTCGAGCGCGGTATAAAAGCCTTGTGGTGTGCGCCCCTTCCACAGATCATTTCGCACCAGTCGTTCAACGCCCTGCGCATGGTAGAGGCGGCCCATTTCACGCGCCGACAGAACCACGCGCGCAGTGCGGGCCACGCGCGATTTCTGATACAGCTGGAAGGCTGCCGCCATGTCGAAGTCGCAATGCTGCACCGCTGCGCCGAGCGCCACCGCATCTTCGAGCGCCATGCAGGCACCCTGCGCCAGGTATTGCAGCATCGGATGTGCAGCATCGCCTAGCAAAGTCGTGCGCGCCGTGCTCCAGTTCGCGATCGGATTACGGTCGGCGGTGCTCCAGCGCTTCCATGAGGATGGCGCATCCAGTAATTGCCGTGGTTTGTGATGGATGCCGGTGAAATAGGACAGCACTTCTTCCTTGCTGCCGTCGCGCACATTCCAGGTTTCCAGGTCGCGGCTATGGAAGGTCAGCACGATGTTGTATTGCTCGCCGCTGCGCAAAGGATAATGCACGAGATGGCAATTCGGTCCGGCCCAGACGACCGGCGCATTCCAGCGCAAGTCTTCCGGCATTTCTTCGGCGCCGACGACGGCGCGATAGACGACATGACCCGAGACGCGCACGTCGTCGCCGACGAGTTTGTCGCGCACGACCGATTTGACGCCATCGCAGCCGATCAGGACATCAGCCTTGAAGCTTGCGCCTGCGCGATCCGTGACGGTCACGCCGAGTTCGGACTCATCGATATTCACGACATGGATCGAGGTATGAAACTGGATCAAGTCGGATTTGCAGACTTCTTCGTGGATTGCCTTGTGGATATCGGCGCGGTGGATGACGGCATAGGGGTTCTTGAAATGGGCGCGGAACGCTTCGCCGACGGTGAAGGTACCAACCTCGCTGGCGTCAACTGCATCCATCATCACGAGGCGTTCGGTGAACACGGCGCGCGCGCGCGCATTGGCGCCCACGCCGAGCGCGTCGAGCGCAGCAAAAGCATTCGGCCCAAGCTGGATACCGGCGCCGATTTCACCGAGCGTGGCTGCCTGTTCAAGTAGCGTGACAGGCATGCCCAGCCGTGCCAGCGCCAGCGCAGCGGCCATGCCACCGATACCGCCGCCGACGATCAATACGCTAGGAAGGCTGTTTGTTACTGAGCTCATTGCATCTCCGGACTGGGGTCATTTTTTTTGATGTCGTAGTGTGCCGCCTGTAATGCATTTAGTAAACTGATCCGGTGAGTTCTTGTTTCAGGCGCCATGCTGGCTGCCATTGATGCTAAGCTGAAGCAGCGCCAATACAGCAAGGAATCCCGATGGCCAAGCACTCGAAACGGCAAGACACGGCAATACTCGAAGCGCGCATTGCCGAACTAAGCGCCCAACTGGCTATTGCAAGACTGCCATGCACCTCGCAGGTCTTACCGCGCATCGGCCACGAATTGCGCACGCCGCTCAATGCCATCCTCGGTTTTTCGCAAATCCTCGCTTCCAACAGCCTCCCCACCAGCGACGAACAAAAAAAGAAATTTGCCGGACACATCCTCAAAGCCGGTCGCCATCTGCTGGTACTGATTAATCAAACGGTTGATTTACTCAAGGCTGAAGCTTATTCGGCCACGTTGGCGCCAGTCGTACTGGCAGAGGTACTTGAGAAATGCGCGACGATCATTGCTCCGCTGGCCGCTACACGATCGATAAAGATGCAATTCCCGGTAGAAGCTGATTTCCATATCGTCAGTGACAGCACGCGCCTGGAGGCGGCAATATTGATCTTGCTGGACAATGCGGTCAAATATAACGTCGAACCCGGTTCAGTGACCGTCAGCTGCACGCTGGATGACGCACACCGTCTCCGAATTAATGTCGAAGACACTGGCGCGGGGCTCGATGAAGTCCAGATGGCGGGCCTCTTCCAGCCCTTTAATCGGCTCGGGCAGGAGGCTGGCGAGATAGAAGGTGGCGGTATCGGATTATTCCTGTGCCAGCGCCTGATCGAATCCTTGGGCGGCGAGCTGGGCGCCAGCAGCCTGCCCGGCGTCGGCAGTCGCTTTACGATCACCTTGCCGGCGACTGCAACAACGTAAGGCATGCTTTGCTGAGTCAGATCAAACACTGCTGTGGTAGCTGCCCAAAGCTGCGTTAAACGCCGATACTGATACTGCATCCCGCCTTGAACCAACGGAGATCAGTATGCTCAGACGTGTATTCCTGCGCCACAGCGCAAGCTCGCTCGCCCTCGCCAGCCTTGCGCTCGGCGCTTGCACGACGGCGGTAACGCCCACGGTCAACAGTGACAAAAATGCCAGCGGTCAAAATACAAGGGATCAGCAGCGCCGCGAATTGAACGCGGGCATTGATGCCACGCTGGAGCGCCTGGGCTCGACCGTTCCCAATTCACACGAACTACTCAAGAAGGCCAATGGCGTACTGGTCTTTCCGCGCGTGCTCGCCGCCGGCTTCGGCATAGGCGGCCAGTATGGTGAAGGCGCGCTACGCATTAAAAACGCGACGGCCGAATACTACAGCCTGGCTTCCGTGTCGATCGGCCTGCAAATTGGTGCGCAATCCAAAGCGATCGTCATGCTGTTCATGACCGACGATGCGCTCAAGAAGCTGCGCTCCAGCGAAGGCTGGTCGGCCGGCGTCGATGCCTCGGTCGCGGTCTTGAAAGTGGGAGCGAATGGCGCGATCGACAGTACCTCGATGAACGGGCCGGTGCTGGCCTTCGTGTTGACGAACGCGGGGCTGATGGCAAATCTATCGCTGGAGGGAACCAAGATTACGCGGGAGAAGGTTTAAGGATCTATTTATCGTCGCGCAGCCAGCGTAACCAGGTCGATGGTTTGATTATTTCATGTCTGATTGACGGTTCTTTTCCTGCCCGCAAGGATAGCGGATAGCATCTACCTGCAGATTCAGGAGCTATCATGACCTTAATGATGCCCCAAGAGAAAAAGGATGGGTATGTCCAAGCGTTCTGACCAAGCCTTTTCATTGTGACCAGTGCCTTCAAAAATGCGGATCATGAAATTTGGAGAAGCGCCATTTTCAATGTAGCCGTGGTCACGAATGATTTGATTTACAAACCCTTGATAGGGTTCATATTTTGCATCAAGCTCAAGCGTCCCATGATCCTGATAAATTCTGTGCCCTGTCGGGCTGGCCAAATGACTCTGTAAATAATTATAGGCAGCCAGCGGGATAGATGAATTGTGGTCATACCCGCCTATCCAGTGGGTAGACAAGCCAGCGGCGCCACCAAAAATGTGTGGATATTCGTTCATGGCATACACGGAGATCAGTCCGCCCATGCTGGAACCCATGATGACCGTACTGGAAGGATCGGTAAGGGTCGGATATCGAGCATCAATGGCCGGTTTTAACTCATTGACCAAAAACTTCAGATAGTCATCGGACTGAGGCTTGTTTTGGAGGGCCTTTTGTACAAAAAGCTGACGAACTTCGGATGGCATGGTCTGCAAATACTTTTGCGGAAAATATTCGCTATGCCGAAACTTGTCATTGTTCCACACGCCCACGACCAAGGTAGGACCAATCTGTCCGCTAAGCATGAGGCGACTGACAGTGCGGTCAACAAACCAGGCTTGCCGATTCCAAGTTGTCTTAGCATCAAATAACATTTGACCATCATGCATGTAAATCACATTGAATCGCTTGCCAGCGGCCTTTAACGCATCAAAATTATCTGGCAGCCAGACATCTACATGGCGCGCATCAACATACCGGGATGCCATTTCCGGCATGCGTTCAATGCGGCCGGACTCCGGCTTCGGCAAATCTTGTGCGAATGATTGTAGGCAAAACATACTGATAATAAGAGCTGTGATAAAACGCGATGATTTTCCCAAGAATTGATCCATGCCTGTCCCTAATATCCTCTTAAACTGAATGCGCTATTACCGTGACACGCTACCGCGCCTTGCCTCTTGAAGGAAATCGACGAGTCGATCACGCCAAACGGCATATCCGTCGGAATTCGGATGAAGACCATCGGTAAAGTAATGGGATATTTGACGTCCATTCACATCACAAAACGCTGGATACAGGTCAAGGTAAGTGGTGAATCTCGAATACTCCGGATCAGAGGCAAGCGCCTTCAACCGCTGATTAACCACCAACACGATTTCTTTATTTTTAACGGCATCATTGGTAGGGAGCAATGATTGGAGCACGATGCGTGAATTTGGCTTGCGAGCGTGCAATGCGCGTAAATTGGCAAGCACCCCTTCATAAATACTGTCGGCCACTGGGTACTCAACGGCCCAACTATTATTGATGCCTAACATTACGATCATGAATTCCGGCTTGAGCTGCGGCGAATCCAACTGTCCTAATCCGCCCTGCTCCTTGGGCAAGATGCGATAAAGCACGTGCTCCAGGCGATCGCCAGATATCCCAATGTTGAAGGCAAAGTTCTCGCTGTCAGGTTTGGCAAAAGACTCATCCCATATTTTTCGGCCGTACTTTTGACCACTGACCCATGGGTTGTCATCGAAGAGCCAGAAGTCGGTAATGGAGTCGCCCACAAACAGCAATTTGACGGCACCAAGGTCTTTCGACTCACGCAAGTAGTTAGTGATTTCTGCTTCGCGCTTTTGCCAATGTTCAATTCTCGCGCTGGGTTGGCTGGACACAAACGCCGTAGCGCTCATTGCATCGCTAGACCAAGCGGATGCGCCAATGAGGATCGCGAAAAGTGTACGGAGTCCGAAAGAATTAAAATAGTAATTTGACAACAAAGCTAATCCCCTATCAAAGCGAAAAAATACTGCTCTCGACCACGAAAAAAATTCGTTCTAGTGAAAAAACAGATAAGCCACAAATATCGCCGCGACCACACCAGAAGCATCCGCAAGCAAGCCAAACGGAATGGAATAACGCGTCTTGCGGATACCGACCGAACCGAAGTACAAGGCCACAATATAGAAAGTCGTATCCGCCGATCCTTGAAAAATGCAGGCAAGCCGGCCGACAAAGGAATCCACGCCATAGGTTTTCATGGCATCGACCATCATTGCGCGTGAACCGCTGCCGCTGAGCGGCTTCATCAGAGCCGTCGGCAAGGCCGGCGTGAAATCCGTATTGATGCCCAGATGAATGAAGACCCAGTTAAAGCCCGACACGATCACGCCCATCACGCCCGAATTACGCAGCACGCTTATGGCCACCAGCATACCGACCAGATACGGCATGATTTTCAGCGAGGTCTCGATGCCGCCCTTCGCACCTTCGATAAAGGCGTCGTAGACATTGACCTTCTTGATCATCGCGGCAGTAATGAACCCGACGATGATTGTCAACAGTACTAGATTGCTGCTGACTTTGGAAAAGACTTCGATATCGCTGCGGCTCATATAGTGACTCAGGTACCAGACCAGCCCGACGATGAAGGCGGTGATCCCGCCGAGCCAGCCGACCACAACCGGATTGAATAGATTGATGCGCTGCTTGATCGCCACGCTCACCAGCCCCACCATCGTCGCCACATAGGTCGCGATCATGCAGGGAATGAACACATCGGAAGGGTCCGCAGCCCCGAGCACCGCGCGCTGGGCCATGATGGTCAGCGGGATCAGCGTCAAACCAGACGTATGCAGCACCAGGAACATGATCTGCGCATTGGTCGCCTCCTCCTTGTTTGGATTGAGCGTTTGCAGGCTCTCCATCGCCTTCAGGCCAAAAGGGGTAGCGGCGTTATCGAGGCCGAGCAGGTTCGCGGAAAAGTTCATCACCATGTGGCCAGTGGCCGGATGATCTTTTGGCACTTCCGGAAAAATGCGCGAGAAGAAAGGCGCGATCAGCTTCGCCAGAAAATTGACGGCGCCGGCCTTTTCACCAATGCTGAGGATACCCAGCCACAGCGTCATCACGCCCGCCAGCGGCAAGGCGATATCCATGACCGCCACGCGCGCTGAATCGAAGGTGCCGTCGACGATGCGTTTGAATACCTCGACGTCGCCAAGGAAAATCCACTGACCGAGCGCAGCGATAAAGCCGATGATAAAAAATGAAGCCCAGATGTAATGCAATACCATGGTGCGCAAAGCCCATAAAGGTCAGAGGGATAAGTCCGGGCACATTATGCCCGAGCATGACTTCCCTGCCGGTGAATTCGACGCCGGCGCGCGTGAATTTTCCTGCCCGACAGGCTGTTGAATGAAGTGGGATTACGCTATCATCTGCCGACCCGACATTATCGGCATAATAAATCGCGGGCGTGATCAAGTTAACCAGGATCCAGCCCCTTCCTACCCAAGGAGACCCCATGAAATTGAAACCCCTATTCGCTTCCCTGTTGACCGTCGGAGCCCTCGGATTGACCGCCTTTTCTGCGCAAGCCGAAGACACCATCAAGGTCGGCCTGATCGCCCCATTTTCCGGTCCCTTCGCTGATTACGGCAAACAGATGGAAGCCGGCATCAAGACTTACATGAAGATTCACGGCGACAGTGTCGGCGGCAAGAAGGTCGAAATCATCATCAAGGACACGACCGGCCCGGTACCTGAAATCGCCAAGCGCCTGGCACAGGAACTCGTCGTGCGCGACAAGGTCGATTTTCTCGCCGGCTTTGGCCTGACACCGGAAGCGCTGGCTGTTGCGCCCGTGGCAGAACAAGCCAAAAAGCCGATGATTATCATGAACGCCGCAACGTCGATCATCACCACAAAATCGAATTACATCGCGCGCTTCTCGATGACCCTGCCGCAAGTCTCCGGACCAATGGCGACCTGGGCTGTCAAGAACGGCATGAAGAAAGTCGTCACGCTCGTGGCTGACTACGGTCCTGGCATCGATGCAGAGACCTCGTTCAAGACGAATTTCATCGGCGGCGGCGGACAGGTACTCGAATCGATTCGTGTACCGCTGCGCAGCCCCGACTTCGCTCCCTTCATCCAGCGCATCAAGGATGCGAAGCCTGAAGCTGTCTTTATCTTCGTGCCGCCTGGCGAGCACAGCATCGCTTTCATGAAGGGCTATCGCGAACGTGGCCTGGCTGAAGCGGGCATCAAGGTCATCGCCACGGGCGACCTGACCGATGACCATCTGATGCCAGCACTGGGCGATTCGACCATGGGCGTGATCACGACCTTCCATTATTCGGCTGCGCATAATTCACCGGAAAACAAGGCCTTCCTGAAGACCTATGCGGAAGTCAATCCGGGCGCTGGTCGTGCCAATTTCATGTCGGTCGGCGCTTTTGACGGCATGGCAGCGATCTATGAAGTTTCGCGCAAGCTCAACGGCAAGATCGACGGCGACAAGGCCATGGCCATCCTCAAGGGCATGAAGCTGAACAGCCCACGCGGTCCGATCATGATCGACCCGGCTACCCGTGACATCATCCAGACTGTTTATGTGCGCAAGGTCGAGAAGGTCAATGGCGAAGCTTTCAACGTTGAGTTCGACAAATTCCTCGACATGAAAGACACCGGAAAATAATTCCGGACGCTGCAGGCTGACGTAAAAAATCCCCGGGGCTGCGAAGCTCCGGGGATTTTTTTATGGGCATCGCTGCAGCGCTGCAGAACGCTGAGTCTGATCGTTAAGCGACGCTGACCAGCCTGTCCAGCATGGCCTTATCCGCCAGCAGGCTCGCACTATCCGAAGCATGCACGACCCGGCCGCGATCGAGCACCATCGCCTGCTTCGTCAATGACAACGCCAGCCGCGCATGCTGCTCGACGACGATGATGGCCATGCCGCTATCCTTGACCAGTGCCCGCAATACGCCCATCAATTCCTGCACGATGATCGGCGCCAGACCTTCCATCGGCTCGTCCAGCAACAATATGCGCGGATTGATCATCAGTGCGCGGGCGATGGCGACCATTTGCTGTTCGCCGCCGGACAATTGATTACCCATATTGTTGCGACGTTCCTGCAGTCGCGGAAAAATCCCGTAAATTTTTTGCAGATCCCATTCCCCGGGACGCGCGACGACTGTCAGATGCTCTTCCACCGTCAGGGTCGGGAACATATGCCGCTCCTGAGGTACCCAGCCCAGTCCGGCATGCGCACGCTGGTGCGTTGGCATGCGATTGATGTTCGCACCGCACCAGCTGATCGTGCCGCCGTGCTGACGCGTCAAGCCCATCAGTGTAATCAGCAAGGTAGATTTGCCCACGCCATTACGGCCCAGCAGCGCGAGGCTACCACCCTCCTCCAGGCTTAAGGAAATACCTTCAAGAACCACGGATTCGCCGTAACCGGCGGAGAGATTTTCCAGCTTTAATAACTCAGTCATGTTCTGCCTCACCCAGATAAACTTCCTTCACCCGCGGATCGGCGATGATCTGCTCGGGCGTGCCTTCGGTGAGTACTTTGCCGCCGACCAGCACCGTGATGCGCTCGGCAAAGCGAAATACCAGTCCCATGTCATGTTCAATGAACAGGATCGTGACATCGCGCGGCAATTCCGCCATGACTTCAAACAGCGCTGCGCTTTCACCGGACGGAATCCCGGCGGCGGGTTCATCCAGCAGCAAAACCTTGGGTTTGGTCGCCAGAGCCAGCGCGATTTCCACGAGACGCTGTTTGCCATAAGGCAGATTGCGCGTGATGCTGTCCGCGTCAGCCGCGAGTTTGAGCGTCGTCAATAAGGCCATGGCCTCATCGATCTCCGCGCGCTGGGTCGACACCGTGCGATACCAGATGTATTGCTGGCCCTTGCGTTCGGCGATCACCAGCAGCACCGACTCCAGCACCGTCAGCCCGGCGAACAGGGTATTGATCTGGAAGGTGCGCGTCAGACCCCGCTTGACCCGCACATGCTGCGGCAAGGAGGTGATGTCTTCGTCGCCGAGCCAGACACGGCCGGCGCTAGGCGCGAAACTGCCGGTGAGCAGATTAATGAACGTCGTCTTGCCAGCGCCGTTCGGTCCGATCAGCGCATGGCGCGAGCCGGGGGCGAAAGTCAGGCTGATATCGCTATTGGCGACAAAGCCGCCCCAGTGCTTCGATAGACCTTCGGTACGTAAGGTAAGTGAGGTCAGACTCATTTGGCGCCACCAAAAAATTGTTCACGGATCTTTTGCAAGCCGCCAAGGATGCCGCCACGGGCGAACATGACGATTACGATCAGCAGCAAGCCGATCCAGAATTGCCAGTAAGCCGGATTGATACCAGCGATGGTGTCCTGCGCGAGCATGAAGATGATCGCGCCGACCAGTGCGCCATACAGTCGACCCGTGCCGCCCAGGACCAAGATGATCAGCAGTTCCGCGGAACGTGAAAAGCTCAGCGAATCGAGACCGACGAACTGCGTCGTCTGTGCCAGCAAGGCGCCTGCCATCCCGGCGATCGCCGCACTGACCGTGAAGATCACCACAAGGCGGCGCGGCACATCGGCACCGATGGCCGGCATGCGTTTGACGCCTTCGCGGATACCGATCAGGCCCATGCCGAACGGCGACTGCACCATCCTACGCACGAGCACGAACAGGATGAACAAGACGGTCAGACTATAGAAGTACGCGGTCTTGCCATCCAAGTCGAAAGCAAACAGGCCCAGCACATCACCGACGACCATGCCCGACAAACCATCGACGCCGCCCGTCAGGAAGGCCGCTTTATTGGCGCCCTCGTACGTCATCAAGCCGATCGCCAGCGTCACCATCAGACGCGTCAGGTCTTGTCCGCGCACGACCAGAAAACTCACACATAAGCCAAACACACCAGCCACCAGCGCGCCAGCCAGCAAACCACTCAGCGGCTCACTCCAGCCATGCACCGACAGCAGGCCGGCCGTGTAGGCGCCGACGCCAAAGAAGGCGGCATGTCCCAGCGAAACGATGCCGGCATAGCCGAGAATCAGGTCCAGCGAGAGTGCGAACAAGGCCACGATCATGATCTGGCTGATCAGCACCAGATAACCGGGAAAGAGAAAAAACGCTGCCAATGGCGTGAGCCAGAACAGGATTTCGAGGACGCTCCAGCGTCCGTTTGGCAGCGACTTCATGCGCGCCTCCCGATCAGGCCAGTGGGGAAAAGAATCAGCAGCACGACCATCAGGGCATAGATCACGAAGCCCCCAACGCCGGGTACATAATATTTACCGGCCACGTCAAACACGCCGAGTATCAGTGCCGCCAGCAAAGGTCCCTTGATCGTTCCAGCGCCGCCGACGGCGACGACCAGCAGGAAGTAGACCATATACTTGATCGGAAAACTCGGATCGAGCCCGAGCACATCAATGCCCAGCCCGCCACCCAGACCCGCGAGTCCCGAGCCGAGCGCAAAGGTCAGGCTGAAGACGCGGCTGACATTGATACCTAGGCCGGCCGCTGCCTGCTGATTATCGACAGACGCGCGGATCTGCGCACCAAAACGGGTGCGCTCGATCAGGTAACCCAGCGCCAGCGTGATCAGCACAACCACGCCGATCATGAACAGGCGATATGCACCGACATCCAGCCCGAGCAGGGAGACTTGTCCGCGCAGCCAGTCAGGCAGCTGCACCGGCTGCTGCGACGGACCCCAGATGTAGGTCGCGCCAGCCACAGCGATAAAGGTCAGGCCGATCGAGAACAAGACCTGATCCAGATGCGGGGCCTTGTAGAGTCGCCGATACAGCACGCGCTCGAGCACAAAGCCCGCAACCGCACTGGCCACAAACGCCAGCGGCAACGACAAAAGGAAAGGCATGCCGAGCCGGTTCATCACCACTACGGCGACATAGCCACCCAACATCGCAAAAGCACCATGCGCGAGATTGATGAAGTTCATCAGGCCCATCGTTACCGACAGGCCGACGCTGATCAGAAATAACAGGCTGCCATAGGCCAGCCCGTCAAACAGTACACCGAAAAAATTCATCATGGGGCAGCGGCGTCCATTTGCGCGAAGACTTCCTGCGCCAGGTGAAAGGCGGAATTGGCCGCCGGTACACCGCAGTAAATCGCGGTCTGCATCAGCACTTCCTTGATTTCGTCACGCGTTACCCCATTGTTGGCCGCCGCGCGTAAATGCAAAGCGAGTTCAGCTTCACGATTCAAGGCGACCATCATGGCGATCGTGATCAGGCTGCGGCTGTGACCTGGCAAGCCGGGACGGGTCCAGATTTCACCCCAGGCATAGCGCGAAATCAGTTCCTGGAATTCGCTCGTCAGCGGTGTCTTGTTGGCCTGCGCCTTGTCGACATGGGCATTGCCGAGGACTTCGCGACGACGCGCCATGCCCATACTCAAACGTTCTTGTTCATCCATGATTCAGTGTCCCTGATTTAAAAAGTGCAGCACGGCGTCGGTAAAGGCCTCCGGCTGTTCGATGTTGGAGAGATGCGCCGCATCGAGTTCGATGAAAGTAGCGCCGGGAATGGTAGCGGCGACAAACTGGCCGCCTGCCGGTGGCGTGGCCAGATCGTGGGTGCCAGCGATGACGAGCGTCGGCGCCCGGATCGCCTCGATGGTGTCGCGCTGGTCCATGTCGCGCACGGCAGCGCAATTGGCGTTGTAGCCATCGGGACTCGTGCGCAGCAAACCGGTAGCGATCGCCTCGACGGCCTGCGCTTCACGTGCGCGAAATCCTGCGGTGAACCAGCGCTCCATGACGCCCGGAATAATCGCCGCCAGGCCAGTACTGTTGACGGTGGCGATGCGGCTGTTCCAGGCTTCGGGCGTGCCAATTTTTGCGGCAGTATTTGCCAGTACCAGACGATTGATGCGCTCGGGATAATGTGTGGCCAGCCACATGCCGGTCATGCCGCCCATGGACAGGCCGCAGAAATGGGCGGACGCGATCTCGAGATGATCGAGCAGATCGATGACGTCCTGGCCTAACTGCGCCACGGTATAAGGCCCGGGCGTCACGCTGGACTGGCCATGGCCGCGCGTGTCGTAACGCACTACGCGGAACTGCGCGCGCAAGGCGTCCATTTGTGGCGCCCACATCGCCAGGTCGGTACCGAGTGAATTCGACAGTACCAGTACCGGCGCGTCAGCAGCGCCTTCGATCGTGTAATGCAGCGAAAAATCGCCCTTTTGCATCTGCGTCATTACTTTATCTCCTCTTGGTGCGTCAATATCATTCGTTTCGCTTTGTGCAAACCAATGCCGCATCTCGTACAGTTTTATCGCGAACGACGCACTGTCATTTTCAAGTTGCGGTAGTGTGATGGCGCAGCGTTATTTCGACAATCGATTAAATGGAATAGCCATTATGTGATTTTCAAATAATGACTACGGACAGTTTGCCATCGTGATCAGTGTGCCGTCTTGCTCTGCGCGTAACGCGCCAGTACGCGCTCGACGAAGGCCGCAGCCTGACCCGTGTAATTGGCCGGATCGAGCAAGGCATCGATTTCTGCGGCAGACAACAGTGTACTGATTTGCGGCGCGTCGGCCAGCGTCTCGCGCAGGTGACGGCCGGTTTCATTGACGCGGCGGCAAGCTTGCTCGACCAGATGATGGGCTTCGAGTCGGCCGAGCCGCGCACCGAGCGCGAGCGTGACGGCTTCAGCCATGATCTGGCCGCGCGTGGCGTCGAGATTGGCGCGCATGCGCTCCGTATCGACAGACAGGCCGGCGGCGACGGCGCGCATTTGCGCCAGCGAGCCGGCGCAGAGCATCACGATCTGCGGCAGCGCTTCCCATTCGGCTTGCCAGCCGCCAAGCGCACGTTCATGTTCCTGCACCATCCCGGCCTGGATAGTCGCCACCAGCTGCGGCACGCGCACGGCGGCACTGAGCGCGACCGCGCAGCCGACTGGATTACGTTTATGCGGCATCGTGGATGAACCGCCGCGCCCTGCTGCTGCCGGTTCGGCGACTTCAGCGACTTCGGTTTGCGTCATGAGCGAAATATCACGCGCGATCTTGCCCAGCGTGCCCACCAGCAGTCCCAGGGTCGAGGCGAAATCGGCAATCTGGTCGCGATGGCCATGCCAAGGTAAGTCAGGCAAGCTCAGCTGCAAATCTTTTGCCAGCGATGTCGCCACGAGCAAGCCTTGCTCACCGAGGCTGGCCAGCGTGCCCGCCGCACCGCCAAATTGCAGGCACAGTGTCTGCGGCAATGCCTCGAGTCGGTCCTGGTGGCGCAGGATGGCATCAAGCCAGCCGGCTGCCTTCAAGCCAAAGCTGACTGGCAAGGCATGCTGCATCCAGGTACGCCCTATCATCGGCGTGGTCTTGTAGTCGGTCGCGAGCGCCGCCAAGGCATCGGCCAGCAGCTGCAAATCTTCGCGCAGCAAAGGCAAGGCAGCCTGCAATTGCAGCATCACGCCGCTGTCGATGATGTCCTGGCTGGTCGCGCCCCAATGGACAAACTTCGCGGCTTCGGGATTGATGCGCGCGACCGCCGCTGTGAGCTGCTTGACCAGCGGGATCGCCAGATTACCTGCACCGGTCGCATCTTTGGCCAGAGCGCTGAAATCGATCTGTGAAGGATTACAGCAGGCTTCGATATCCGCGACGGCACTATCGGGTATCACCGCATGCAAGGCCTCAGCCCGGGCGAGCGCCGCTTCGACGTCGAGCATGGCCTGCAACTGCGCCTGATCGGAAAACACCTCGCACATCGCCGGGGTTGAAAACATTGGGGTGGTGAGATTCATAGTTGGACTCCAAGCTGTTCGATAAACGCACGAATGCTGGTAAATGGAATGGGCAGTTAGTGTATCGGCTGGTAAAAGCCGCCGTCAAGAAAGCATCCGGGCACGCATCGGAATGTGTGCGGTCGCCGAACAATATTCAATTTACTGCATTACGCATAGCATCTCGTCAGCGAAAAAAAAAGCCGTGGCAGGCGACGCCACGACTTGATTTTTTGCACACTGCTCGTCACTGCCCGACGGTCAGCCCTCGCTGATACGCTTGGAAATATGCGCCAACGCTTCCTCGACCTGATCCACCAGAATCAGGCACAGATCGCCCGCAGCGAGTCGCCCCATGGCCGTATCGATGGCGAGGAATTCACCATTGATTTCGTCGATCTGGCGCGTGCGTTTGGCATGCGACAAGCCCTGGCGCAGCAAAGCCAGCACTTCGCCATCGGCACGACCGCGCTGGCACTGGTCCTGGTACAGGACTACATCATCGAAGGCGTCACCCAGGATTTCAGTTTGCTGGCGAATATCTTCATCACGCCGGTCGCCAGCGCCACTGATGACGACCGAGCGGCGATTACCCGACATAGTTTCTGTCGCGCGCACGAGTGCAAGGATCGCATCCGGGTTATGGCCATAGTCAGCGATCAGGGTCGCGCCGCGATAGCTGAACACATTGAAGCGACCCGGCGCATTGTCGCTGTCATTGGAAAAAGTTTGCAGACCCAGGCGAATCGCGTCCCAGCTGATGCCCACGCCCCAGGCCGCGGCAACGGCGGCCATGACGTTCTCGACCTGAAAACCGATCGTGCCATTGCGCGTAATCGGGATATCGGCCAGCGGGATCATTTGCATGTTCTTGCCCTCGGCGGCGACCAGATACTCGCCCTTGACATGCACCACGCGCAAGCCTTGCGCGCGATGCGTGGCCATCACCGGCTGCTGGTGGTCGAGCGCGAAGAAAGTCACCGAGCCACGACAATTCATGGCCATGCTGGCGACGATAGGATCGGCTGCATTCAATACAGCCGTGCCGCTGTCGGCGACATTTTGTACAATGACGCGCTTCAATACGGCGAGGTCTTCCACCGTGGTGATGTAATTGAGGCCGAGATGGTCACCGGTGCCGATATTGGTGACGACGGCGACCTTGCAGCGATCGAAGGCCAGGCCTTCACGCAAGACACCGCCGCGCGCGATTTCGAGTACAGCAGCATCAACGTCCGGATGCAGCAAGACATTGCGCGCACTGCGCGGACCGCTGCAGTCGCCGGTGTCGATGCGCAGGCCATCAATGTAGACGCCATCGGTATTGGTCATGCCAACGCGCAGGCCGCTTTTTCCCAGCAAATGCGTAATCAGGCGGACCGTCGTCGTCTTGCCATTCGTGCCTGTGACGGCGACGATAGGAATACGGCCATCTTCGCCTTCCTTGAACATGGTGCCGATGATCGCTTCGCCGACCGGACGCCCCTTTCCATAGGATGGCGAGAGATGCATGCGTAATCCCGGCGCGGCATTGACTTCGACGATGCCGCCGCGCTGACTTTCGATGGATTTCAAGACGCTGTCGCAGACGATATCGACGCCACACAGGTCAAGCCCGACCATCTTTGCCGCCGCGACCGCGCAAGCCGCCATGTCAGGATGGACGTCGTCGGTGACGTCAGTAGCTGTACCACCGGTCGAGAGATTCGCGTTGTTGCGCAGAATTACGCGCTGCCCCTTGCCGGGCACGGATTCAGCGTTGAAATTTTGTGTCGCCAAGGTCGCCAATGCGACATCATCGAAGCGGATTTTGGTGAGTGAAGTCGCATGACCGGAACCTCGGCGTGGGTCCTTGTTGATCGTTTCAACGAGTTCGCGAACAGTGTGCGTTCCATCGCCGACGAGCTGCGGTGGATCACGGCGCGCAGCAGCGATCATCTTGTCGCCAATGACCAGCAGGCGGAAATCATTACCGGGCAAGAAACGCTCGACCAGGATATCGTCGCGGAATTCCACGGCCACATGATAGGCCGCGATCAATTGCTCGCGGGTGGTGATGTTGACCGTGACGCCCTTGCCCTGATTACCATCTTTCGGCTTGACCACGACCGGCAGGCCAATTTCACAGGCGGCAGCCCAGGCATCTTCAGGCCCGTCGACCACGCGCCCGATCGGCACCGGCACGCCAGCCGCGTCGAGCAACATCTTAGTAAGGTCTTTATCTTGCGCGATGGCTTCACCGATGGCGCTGGTACTATCCATTTCAGCCGCCTGGATACGACGCTGGCGGCTGCCCCAGCCGAACATGACGAGACTGCCATTGGTCAGGCGTCGAAATGGAATATTGCGCGCCACAGCAGCTTCCACGATGGCACCGGTACTCGGTCCCAAGCGTACATCTTCGTCGAGTTCGCGTAGCTGATCCAGCGCCGAATCGAGATCGAAAGGCGTATCGGCGACCGCAGACTGACATAAGGCCTGCGCCACTTCCAGCGCAAGTCGGCCGACAGCTTCTTCGGTATATTCGACGACGACCTGGAAAACACCGGTCTCGAAAGTTTGCGTCGTGCGGCTGAAGGTGACCCGGCAGCCGACTTGCGCCTGCAGAGCCAAAGTCGTCAGTTCCAGCACATGCGCCATCGTGATGGCATCATCATGGCCGGTCGGCTGCAAGGGGCTGATCTGCGGCAGGCGCGCACGCAAGCGCACCTCGAAACCGGCCAGGTCATCTATCGTGCACTCCTCTGCACTGCAGGAAACGATCGCCTCCACTGCCGTGTGATGACTCCAGAGGTTGGGACCGCGCAGCGCCCGGATTCGTGAAACTTCCATAAACCGTTTTATCCTGAGTAAATTAAAACATTGCTGCCAGCGCCACGCGCCACGGCTTCAATCAGTATGTTGTCTTTTTAGGGTTCTGCTCGTAGGTTCGCAGCCCGGCACGTATCAATTCCGGCGACAGTCCTAGCGCCCAGGCGCCGGCCACAGTGGCCATTACGCATTCCGGCTGGCTCGACAATGCGGCCTTCAAGGAGGACAGTGCCAGCGACGCAAGCTCGGTGACGCCTTCGGCCATGATGATCTTGCCCTCGCGCAGGAACACGGCACGCTTGTTCGCCTCACGATGGGCCAGAATCGCCGGCAAGCTTGGATCGAGGCCATAAAAAATCACGTCGCCATCGCAAAGGCCCGCCATCTCCACGACCTGCGCATCGCCGGCATTGAGCACGGCGGCACCATCTGCCAGCACCACGTCGACCTGGGTGCGCATGATCTTGACCATGTCGGCCGCTTCATGGATATGGAACTGGCCCAGTTCCGTGTGTCCGCCGGTGTCGGTGACGATGCCGACCGTGCAGCGGTCATAGGCCAGGCCCTCGCTGAGAATGGTGCGCGCACCGTTTTCGAAAACAGCGGCTTCGACCGCCGGATTGATCAATAACTGATGACCAGCGGTCCAGTTCGCGCAATCCTTGGTATTAATATGGCTGCGACCTAAATACAAGCCGGTACTGCATGCGACACCGACCTTGGTACCGCTGATGTGGATCAGCCAGGCGACCAGACGCGCGACCAGTGTCGTGCCGCGGCTGCCAGTGACACCGACGACTGGAATGCGGCCGTTTTTTTCAACCGGGAACAGATAATCGATGATGGCCGCGCCGACGTCGCGACCCGGGCCATTCGATGGCTTCACATGGGCGAGCAGGCCGGGGCTGGCATTGACTTCAATGATGGCGGCGCGTTGCGCATGCAGAGGTTTCGAGATGTCTTCGGCGACGAGATCGACACCGGCGATATCGAGGCCGACCACGCGCGCGGCCAGGGCTGCTGCTGCTGCGATGGTCGGATGCACGAGGTCAGTGACGTCGATGGCAACATTGCCATTACGCTGAATCAGGATTTTTTGTCCGGATGCGGGCACATCGTGGATGGCGACACCCTGCTTCTCGAGTTCCAGCAGGATTTCGAGGTGGTCGGTTTCCGGCGCCAGTCGCGCCAGCGGAAATTCTTCGCCATCGCCACGCCGCGGATCGCTGTTGATCTGGCTGTCGATAAGCTGGGCGATACTTTCCTTGCCGTCGCCAGTGACCCAGGCAATTTCACCAGAGGCTGCAGCGACCATGCGTTTGCCGACGATGAGCAGTCTATGCTCGTCACCAGGAATGAATTTTTCGACGATCACGCCGCCGCCTTCATCTTCGGCCAGCTGCCAGGCTGCTTCGACATCCTTGCGCGTCATCAAGTCGAGTGAGACGCCGCGACCGTGATTACCGTCGTAAGGTTTGACCACGACGGGCAAACCGATGTCTTCAGCGGCTTCCCATGCATCGGCCGCGTTCTCGACCATGCGACCTTCCGGCACCGGTACGCCGCAAGACTGCAGCAGGGTTTTCGTGAGATCTTTGTCACTGGCGATGCCTTCGGCGATCGCGCTGGTCTGGTCGGTCTCGGCCGTCCAGATGCGGCGCTGGCTGGCGCCATGGCCGAGCTGGACGAGATTGCCGCCGGTCAGGCGCAGAAAAGGAATGCGGCGCGCAGTCGCCGCTTCGACGATGTGCGCGGTGCTCGGTCCGAGGCAGCGCTCATCGACCAGCTCGCGTAATGCGGCGAGTTTTTCTTCGAGCGTGAACGGCTCGTCATTGATGGCAGCCAACAGCAGTTCGCGGCCCAGGTCCAGTGCGGCGCGACCGACCTGCTGTTCGCGGGTACGGAAAGCCATCTTGTAGACACCACGGGTCGCAGTGCTGCGCGTCTGACCAAAGCCCGCGCGCATGCCAGCCATGGTCTGCAATTCGAGTACGACGTGTTCGAGGATGTGCGCGGCGTAGGTACCTTCATCCAGGCGCTCGACGAAGCCGCCGCGCGTACCGACGCCACATCGATGCTCGATGAGGCCGGGCAAGAGCGCACACAGTCGCGCAGTCAATCCAGGAATTTTGTCAGAAGGATAATCTTCAAGCTCGCCAATATCGACCCATACCTCGATGACTGCCCGGTAAGTCCAGATGTTTGGACCGCGCAAATCGCTCACACGGAGGAATTCCAAATTTTTCTTCTTCGTCATGTCTCTATACTTAATTGATCAGCGCCCGCACGAAACGGCCATGTCGAGCCAATTCGTGACGCTTATGCTGTCCCTGCAATTAATCACATCCATGCAGGCCTGCTGCCACATGACGCCGATGCTCACGAGTGCATGTGCGCAATTCTTGCGCGATTTAACCACGTTTGTTGCGATATACTTCGCGCCAGAATGATCACTCGTCCCTACACATTTAATCCGAAGATTTGGCAGAGAATAACGCAAAATCTTGCTGCGTGGATATGCTGCGGCCCTGCACTCCGGTTTATATTTCAGGCCACCGTAAAATCAGGTAATACGCTGCATTGCAACAAAATATGAAGCTCAAGCCATCCAGATTTCGCGCATCTCCCGCTGCCCGGCAGCCACATACCCTTAGCGCTTTTCAATGACCAAAGACCATCATGTAATCAGCAGCGCCAGCGACAGCGCCCGTAACGAACTGCCTGCGCAGTGGGTGGAAACAGTTGCCGCTCTGCTTGCCCCCGGGGAAAACGTCGCAGCCTCGGTTCTGGTTGACCTCGATGCAAAACTTCATTTTAAGCAAGGCCTGGTGCTGATTACCGAGCGTCGCTTGATGGCGCATGCGCCCGACGGCGGCGGCTGGCAGGAGTGGGCTTTCCGCGATGGCTTGCACCTGCATCATCACGATCATGCCGGCATCGGCCACCTTGAACTCGCGGACGCGAGTGGTCGGCTATGCATCTGGCGCTTCACGCTGGCACAAAATCTGCGCGCGATCCGCCTGGTCGATGAATTCACTTTGCAACGTGATAGTTTTGTCACTGGCAGGCCAGTCGAGCGCGACGACCAGGACGTCTGCCCGAGTTGCAAGGCGCCGCTCGACCCGGAAGAAGATGTCTGCCCGGTCTGCACGAAGGTTATTCATACCCCGCCCTCGACCTGGACGCTGTTCCGCCTGTGGCGCTTCGCCCGGCCTTATCGCGGCCAGCTGCTGCTCGGTTTTATCCTGACGCTACTCGGTACGGCAGCACACATGGTGCCGCCTTACCTGACCATGCCTTTGCTGGACAATGTGCTGATTCCTTACCAGACCGGCAAACAGATCGATCCGATGCTGGTGCTGCTGTACCTGTCGGGTTTATGTGGTTCGGCGGTATTGGCCTGGCTGCTCAGCTGGGGCAAGACTTATATCCTCGCGCTGATGTCGGAGCGCATCGGCGCCGACCTGCGCACCGCGACCTATGAACACATGATGCAGCTGTCGCTGGAATACTTCGGCGGCAAGCGCACGGGTGACCTGATGTCGCGTATCGGCAGCGAGAGTGACCGAATCTGCGTTTTCCTGTCGCTGCATCTGCTCGATTTCGCGTCGGACGTACTGATGCTGGTGATGACGGCGGCGATCCTGTTCTCGATCAATCCGGCGCTGGCGCTGGTGACCTTGATCCCCCTGCCCTTCATCGCATGGATGATCCATGTCGTGCGCGACCGCCTGCGCACGGGCTTTGAAAAGATCGATCGCGTCTGGGGCGAAGTCACGAATGTGCTCGCTGATACGATTCCCGGCATTCGCGTCGTCAAGGCCTTCGCGCAGGAAAAGCGCGAAGCCGCGCGCTTTCGTGAAGCGAACAAGCATAACCTCGCCGTCAATGACAGGATCAACAAGATCTGGTCGCTGTTCTCGCCGAGCGTGTCCTTCCTGACCGAGCTCGGCCTGCTGGTGGTCTGGGGCTTCGGCATCTGGCAAGTCTCGCGCGGGGAAATCACGGTGGGCGTGCTGAGCGCCTTTATCGCCTATATCAGCCGCTTCTATGGCAGACTCGATTCCATGAGCCGTATTGTGTCGGTGACGCAGAAGTCGGCCTCGGCCGCGAAGCGCATTTTCGATATCCTCGACCATGTCTCCAGCGTTCCTGAGCCGACCCAGCCAGTCGCGCTGGGCCGCGTCGAAGGTCGCATTGAAATCCGTGATGTCGGTTTCCGCTACGGGAACCGCGCTGTCAATCGCGGCATCAATCTGAACATCGCTCCCGGTGAAATGATCGGTCTGGTCGGTCACAGCGGCTCCGGCAAAAGTACGCTGGTGAACCTGATCTGCCGCTTCTACGATGTCTCGGAAGGCTCAATCAAGGTCGACGGCGTCGATATCCGCTCCTACCCGGTCGCTGATTACCGCCGCAATATCGGCCTCGTGCTGCAAGAGCCCTTCCTGTTCTTTGGCACCATTGCCGAGAATATCGCCTACGGTAAGCCCGATGCAACGCGCGCCGAAATCCTCGCCGCCGCCCGCGCCGCGCATGCGCATGAATTCATCCTGCGCCTGCCGCAAGCCTACGATTCCATGGTCGGCGAACGCGGCCAGGGTCTGTCGGGCGGCGAGCGCCAGCGCATCTCGATTGCGCGCGCGCTGCTGATCGATCCGCGCATCCTGATCCTCGATGAAGCGACGTCCTCGGTCGACTCCGAGACGGAAAAGGAAATCCAGAAAGCGCTCAATAATCTCGTCAAGGGTCGTACCACCATCGCCATCGCGCACCGCCTGTCGACGCTGCACAAGGCCGACCGACTGGTCGTGCTCGATCGCGGCCAGGTCGTCGAAGAAGGTCCGCATGATGAATTGATGGCGCGCGAAGGTGCGTATTTCAGGCTGTATGAAGCGCAGGCGCGCAATGCGGCCGGCATGGCAGTAGAGGAAGCATGATGAGTACAGCAAGCATGACCCCATTTACCTTGACGCGTAACCCGTTTGGCCACTTGATCCTTACTGATGCCGCCGGCCAGACTTTCGACAAGGTCGCGCCGATACGCGCCTTCCCTATCCTCGACCCCGAGGTCGGCATCGCCATCGTTGCAACAGATGGCCAGGAAGTCGCCTGGATCGATAAGCTTTCCGATGTCAGCCCGGCGATACGCCAGCTCGTGGAAGAAGAACTGGCCACGCGTGAATTCATGCCGCAAATTACGCGCATCGTCAACGTGAGCACCTTCGCTACGCCCAGCACCTGGGAAGTCGAGACCGACCGTGGAGCGACGTCTTTCGTCTTGCGCGGTGAAGAAGACTTGCGCCGCATCGGTGCGGACAGCCTGCTGGTGTCGGATACGCATGGCGTGCATTTCCTGATCCGTGAACTGGCACAGCTGGACAAACACAGCCGGCGCATCCTCGACCGTTTTCTGTAAATTAGCCCCAGTCGTCATCCGGCGACCAACGCCCGTTGGCGCCCGGCAGCGGCTTGGTCTTCGCATCACGCTGTTTTTGCAAGGCACGCGGTAATTTTTCGAGAACTTCGCCACACGCCTTTACGAACATTATTGGCCCGGATTCGAAGTCAGACAAATAGGCAACGGCGGATGGATCGCCAAGCTTATCTGCACCCTTTGCGCCACGCATCCACACATGCTTACCGTGATGCGCCCAAATCCTCATCTGGTCGGCGAAGCGCGCTGCATACTCGTGTTGCATGCAACAGATGTTTGCCCACGGGTCGATGACCCAGGCATTGGCCGGGGCGGCGAGCATGGCTTTCACGTTTTTCCAGGTCGGTTTTTCGCCGCCATTGACGAGACAGAATGCATGATTACCAGGGGGCATAATATAAGCAACCCAGGCCGTGCCGACTCTGCGCAGGGCGACGACATACGCCGCCGCGAGCGCCATCTCAGAACAATTGCCAACAAGTTCCTTCTGATTCAACACTTCAAACCCGGACAGGATTGGGTCGCTCAACACAGTCAAGCCAGCACCGTCTAATGCAGACTTCCGGAATTCGTTGATTTTAACGACCGCGTGGTCGCTCTTATCATTACGAATCGCGCGCTTCTCGGGACTCGGCATCGCAGAGACGATTTTCCAGTGTTCGCCGCGCTGGCCTGCTTTCGCATCATGCGCCATCACACGCAAGGCGGCGCTTGGCTTGAAGTCCGGCAGATAGCTCTTATTGCCGGATTTAAATTGACCTTTGAAGCAGGCGCGGACTTCTTCGTGCACCGCAACGACTTTGAGTTTATCGACAGGCATGCCAGTCCCTCACTTTATCGACCTGATTGAACAAGCATGAGAATCAGCCCCAGTCGTCGTCCGGCGACCAGCGGCCAAAGGCGCCCGGCAGTGGATCGGCTTGTGCAGCGCGCTGTTTTTGCAAGGCGCGCGGCAATTTGTCGGAGATCTTGCCGCTGCCCTTTTCGAACCTGAGCGGTCCTTCTTCAAATCCGCTCAGATACGTCGGCGAGGATGGATCGACGGGATTTCTAATGCCGTTTTCGTCGCGATACCATACCTGTTTGCCATGGTGCGCCCAGATCCGCATCTGGTCAGCGAAGCGCGCCGGATACTCGTTTTGCTTGCAGCAGATATTTGCCCAAGGGTCGATGATCCACGCATCGGCCTGTGAGATGCGCATCCATGCTACGGATGTCCAACGTGGCGTTACGCCGCCATTGACGAGACAAAAAGCATGGTCGCCCGGACGCGTAATACGACCGATCCAGGGCGTGCCGACCATGCGCTGTGCGACGACATAGGCTGCCGCGACGGCCATCTCATAGCAGTTCCCGATCAGGTCTTTCTGGTTCAGTACTTCGAAGCCGCGCAGAACCGGGTCGCTATGGACAGGCAACGGGAAACCGTAAAATTTAGGCGAGCGAAATTTATTCAGTATCTCGGACGCCAATTCAGTCTGCTGATTTCGAAATTCGCGCTTCTCGGAGCCCGGCATCGCCGAGACGATTTTCCAGTGTTCGCCGCGCTGTCCGGCTTTGGCGTCATGCGGCTTCACCTGCAAGGGGGCGCCCGGTTTGAAGTCCAATGCATAGCTTTTATTGCTGGATTTGAGATGCCCCTTGAAGCAGGCGCGGATTTCCTCGTGCACTTCCACTACCTTGGCTTTGTCGATGGGCATGCTGACTCTCCGGGAAATATTCTTCGACTATAAAGGCGCAGTCCCTCGCCGGCGACCGTGGCATGCTTGAATCGCGCAGAGCGTGCCGCAGCTGCAACAAGCAACGGCAGTCTAGCGGCGGCGGGAAGGAACGTAATCCGGAAAGAATTCGCTCAGCAAAAATTGCGTGAGCTCGGTCCGATGCGCTGCATTGGCGTTGAGTGTAATCGTGCGACCGAGGCGGCGCGAGTCCCACAGGAATTCATCCGGCTTCTCGGCGCGGATAATCTCGATCATCTTCTTTACTATGGCGAGCTGAATGTCATCCGGCTCGTTGGCAAAGACATTGATCAGCTGGCTCGAACTACGACCGAAGGCGGAATTCCAGCCGCGGAAAAAGAATTCGCCACTGGACACGCCAATACGGCGGATCTGAAACACGCCTCCGGCATCATTACGGTCACGCCCCTGTGCGCTACCTGCCTGGGCAATATTGGCGCGGGCAATGCGGTTCGCCCGCTGCGCTTCGGATTCTTCAGGTGCATCGTTCGGATCTCGAGTACGCTCGCGCGCTTCATTGCGGCGTTTGCGCGCCGCGTCTAGCATGGCCGACATGTCTTCGGCAGGCGCCTGGACGGGCTCCGACTTGACGGGCGATGGCGCGGGCTCAATGGCGACGAGATCAGGACGGATCAAGGGCGGCGCGTCAGTGTGGGCGATGGTCTTGGGGGTCTTCTTGGGTGGCGCTGACTTGGTCGGCGCCGGTGCCGCTTTGGCAGGCGTGGGCTTGTCGGCCGCTTCGGGCGCACGCAGGTAGGTAATTACATTTTCACTGCCAAAAGGGTTGGCATGATTCAGCACCGTTTTATGATTGATGATCAGCCATAGCACCAGCAAATGCGCCAGCAGCGACAGCGCCAGACCGACCATTTTGCGCGGTGAATTTTCACGCACGCTGCCATAGCCCGCCGTATTCACGGCCGATGCTCGCTGAGTCAAATTGCTGATTTCAGAATCGCTGAATGCTGTCATCTCGGAGAGTTTGTCGCCTAATGCCGGAACGGCGTTGTTGCAGCGCCAAATTATAACCGAGCGTCGCCTGGGCAGCCTTGCAGAGCGGCAGCAAAGTATTGTAAAGATGCCAGTCCCGCAGCGGTCAGCCTATAATGGATCATCCGCAGGCGCTCCGGACTTGAGCTTGAGCGTCAACAATTTTGGAGAGTCGCCATGAGTAAGAGTCAAGACAGCAAAAAAGCCACCAAGAAAGAACCATTGAAATCACCAAAAGAGAAAAAAGAAGCAAAGAAAGTGAAGAAGGAAGCGGTCAAGCGTCAGTAAGCTCTCGACCGCGATTTCTGATCCGGGTTCAATGCATGGCGCTCGCTGTGCAAAGAACCCGGACACCATCAGCGACAGACTATTACACAGGTAGAGCTCGGCACGCCCGACGCAACATGCTTCGCCCTACCCAATATGCGGATTTCGTTGGCTATGCCGTCTTTTTAGGCAAGGCCGAAATCGAACAATTCTCACGCAAGAATTTCATCGCCAGAACATATTTCGTATCACTCTTGTCCAGCAAAGCCAGCTCCGCATCGAGCAGGAATTCATCCTGCCACAACGCGAGCAAGGATTCACGCAAATCGTAAGGCGCCGATTGCTCGATAAACTTCTGCACCGCCTTGCTATCAATCCCCTCTGCGCGCAGCTTGCGCACCATCGCCTTGGCAGCAGTCTCGGACAAGGTCGGCTTGGGGGGCGTCCCGGCAGCGAGGCACAGGAATACCGTCAGCCGCGCATCCGGCTCTATCCTGCCCTTCATGATCTTGTGCCATTCGGCTGACACCATCGCATCGTATTCACTGACTTCATCGATGCCGGTCGGGCGCAGGAAATACCGCGCTTCTAGCTCATTGAGCAAGACATCCAAGGGAACCGTTTCATCGATCATCTTCGACAAATCATACTGCTCGATCTGCTTGCGTATCGTTTGCTCCAGCGCGCGAAAGGCTTCAGGAATGGCATCGGGCGCCGTCTTCAGCATTTTCTTCAGGCGCGCCGCCCCACTTTTCTTGCGCAGGTCGAGCACCAGCCGCGCAAAATCAGCGCGATTCGGACAGGCCATCTCCTTGCCCAGCCGCTGCAGGATCGCCGTTCGGATTACCGCTTCTGCTGAAGCCAGGTAACGGTCGTCAGCGGAATTAATCGACAGCGAACTGCGCGCAATACCCATCTGCGCGGCAAACCAGGCCGCGGCATCGAGCACATGCGCAATGCCCTGACGCTCAGCCAAGGCGACCTGATACAGCGAAAAAATACGCAAGCCATGCATCGACCATTCATCGAGGAAGTCCTTGATCGGCTCCGCTTCCTGGTCGCCGAAGAGCGTACTCTTGGGCATGGCATGCAATTTTTTCAACATTTCCGAGCCGCCGCGGGAATGCGACAGGAAGCTGTTATCGCGCAGGGACATCGCCGCCTTATGCAAATCGCCGCCGCTGTAATGCTCGAGATAAAGGCTAGCCAACGCGATCAGGCGATTGCGCGCCATTTCGAGATTGGCTCGCAAAAAGGCCGTGCCAAAGAAGCCGGCGATCTGCACCATGCCCTTGGCGCCGTCAATACGCAGCGCAGCCAGCACTGTCGGATCGATCAAGCCATTTTGCACGCCATGCGCGAGCGCCTTGTCGAAAAACGGCCGCGCATCGTAATGCGACAGCGTGGCTGCTTTTTCGTCCGACTTTGCGCGCGGTTTGGCCCGCGACTTTGACGCCGGTGCCGTCATCAGAGTGCCGACTCTTCGCCAGTCGGATTGACGATGCGTACCGGCGCCGCAGGCTTGACTGGCGCTGGGGCGGATGGAAAGTCGCCATCGTCGTCCGGCTCCTGCAGGACCAATGCGGCCGCTTCCTCGAGCGCTTCCTGACGATGGCGCGCCTTGATGCGCTTTTTCAGTTCCGGCAGGATTTGCGAGAACATCGCCGCATGCTCGTGATGTAAGAGCCAGGTCAACTCCATCCAGTCGCGGTCCATCACCTGGGCTTTCGGCACTTCGCCGGACTCATGCACATTGAAGGAGCCATGCTCGGCAAAATGCGCGATTTCTTCATCGCGGTCCGACAGATAATCGATCAGCGCTTCGCAGCCGCCATCGGTCTCGCCGAGGACTTCCAGAAATTCCGCCGGGTCGATGCCTTCGCGGAAAATCACGGAATTGACCATGCCGCGCAAATGCGCATGCGTGCGGTCTGCATACTGGCGCTCCAGCACCAGCGCGCGCGCGAACTGCTCGGGCGTGACCAGCAGATTGATCAGTGATTCTTTCGATGAATCGTATTCTCGGATCACCGCCAGCAAATCCTTGGGCGGCAATTCCTCGAGGATGGCCACGAGGGCGTGATCACCTTCGGTGTCCACGAGTGCGACCAGCGCCGATTCGGCGCCGACGATATCACCGGCGCGAATGAGCGCGCTGGCTTGTACTACGAGAGGGTGATCCATAGTCTTCACAATAAACAGAGTACAGTTAGAGCGCCTGTAACTATGCGCCCGGCTTGCTTGCCCCACTACGCCGCACAGTTCAAACTGTCTGCAGCATGCTAGATGGCGTTACAAATTAACCGATGCGATCGAAACCTTGTTCGGCCATCCATTCGGCGCCGGCTTCTTCGAGGTCGACATCTGAACCATCTTCAGCATCATCGCGCGCTTCATCGGAATGGTCTTCCTCTTCCTCGTCACCGATGCGTCCGGCTTCGGCAGGCTGGCCTGGTGCATGGCGCTGGTTGAGGTATTCAAGACCGGCCGTAATCGACAGGAACAGTTCGCCGCCCTCTTCCTTCAAGGCCAGCTTTGCCTGCTTTTGCGCCCAGGGCGTAAATTCAACGGCTTGCGCGATTTCGTCCCAGACCGGGAAATCATCGGGCTCAAGCGCCACGAGTCGGTCTAGCTGCTTCGGCAATGTGAAGCTGATGCCTTTGTGGAAGCACAGCGCGACCATTTCTGGCGCGAACTCCATCATCGGCAGCAGCTCAACGAATTGGCCGCGCTTTTTGGTCAGCTGCGCATGCAAGACATCCTTGCCCTCGGAGTCGCTGCTATGGTCTTCGATCTCAGCGCGATAGGTCTTGATCAAGTCATGGAAAAAATTGGAAAGCTTCATTGCAGGACTCCGTCGATATAACTGTTCCAGATCTCTCCGGCTGTTTCAAGTGGGACTTCGAGCAGGCTGCGGCGACGGTTCTCATCATAATCATGGCGTTTAGCCGGATCGGACAAGACATCGTAGGCTTGCTGGACTTCCCGGAATTTTGCGGCGGCGTCGGCCGCAGGATTTTTATCCGGATGAAAAATCGACGCTTTCTTGCGGTACGCATTCTTGATGTCGGCAGCCGTCGCGGTCGTGGCGACGCCGAGGATCGCGTAATGGTCCTTCATGATGGCAGGACCATCATTTGCGGAAAATTTCCGGACGCGATTTATTGCGCGTCTCGTAGACGAGCTTGGCGTCATGCATGGCGCGTTCGGGATTGCGCATTTCTTCGTACTCGTCGTGATTCGAAAAGAAATCTGCGGCCTGGGCGCGCATCACAAACTTGATCGCTTCGGCGTCGGTGGTTTTAAACATTTCCGTGATGAGCGTGGTGACTTCATCGAGATATTCTTCATACGTCATAAAAGCCATGATCGTGCTCCATTCTGGTCGACCCGCATTGTAAATGCCCTTGACTCATTACAGGCGGTGGTTTCGCGGGGAATCCTACTATTTTACAAGCTCAGCTGCCCTGCTTGGGGGATGCCACTGAATATAGAGTCTTCACGCACGAACATTACTGCGCTGGCCGTAAGGTCCTGCGCCTGTTAGACTCCCTTCCCCTAGCTGCTGCCCATTTCCCTATCGTGAACTCGACCTCCTTCTCCAGCCTGGCGCTGTCGCCCGACATGCTCGCTAATCTTGACAGCCTCGGCTATCACGAAATGACGACGATACAGGCGCAAAGCTTGCCGACCATTCTTGAGCGACGCGACTTGATCGCCCAGGCCAAGACCGGCAGCGGCAAGACGGCAGCGTTTGGCTTGGGCATCCTGCAAAAATTAAACCCGACTTACTTTGCGATCCAAGCGCTGGTACTGTGCCCGACGCGCGAACTCGCTGACCAGGTCGCCAATGAATTGCGTCGTCTGGCGCGCTTTTCAGAAAACATCAAAGTGCTCACCTTGACCGGTGGTAGTCCGATGCGTCCGCAGATCGCCTCACTCGAACACGGTGCGCATATTGTCGTCGGCACGCCCGGGCGGATTCGTGATCATCTTGGACGCGGCACGATCAAGCTCGGCACCGTGCAAACGCTGGTGCTCGATGAAGCAGACCGCATGACCGACATGGGCTTTTACGAAGAGATCGCCGGCATCGTAAGCGCCTGTCCTGAGCGGCGCCAGACCCTGCTGTTTTCCGCGACTTATCCGGACGACATCCGCCGCGCGAGCGCACATTTTTTACGCGATCCGATTGAAGTGACGGTCGAATCGCAACATGATGAGGAGCAGATCGAGCAGCGTTTTTATGAAGTCGGCTTTGATAATCGCAATGCAGCTGTTGCCACCTTGCTGCGTCATTACCAGCCGGTGTCAACGCTGGCCTTTTGCAATACCAAAATCCATTGTCGTGAGCTGGCCGAAGAATTGCGTGCACAGGGCTTTTCCGCGCTGGCGCTGTATGGCGAGCTCGAGCAGCGCGAACGCGATGAAATCCTGGTCCTGTTCGCCAATCGCAGCTGTTCTGTGTTGGTCGCCACCGACGTCGCCGCGCGCGGTCTGGACATCCAGACGCTGGGTGCAGTCATCAACGTCGATGTATCCAAAGACACCGAAGTCCACATCCACCGCATCGGCCGCACCGGCCGCGGCCATGAAAAAGGACTGGCGCTGAGCCTGTGTGCGCCGAATGAAAAGAAATGGGTCAAGCTGATTGAGGATTACCAGAAGCGCTCTGTGCAATGGTACAAGCTCGACGAAGCCACACCAGCGCAAGGCGCAGGCTTGCAGGCGCCGATGGTGACGCTGTTAATCATGGGCGGCAAAAAAGACAAGCTGCGTCCGGGCGACCTGCTCGGCGCACTGACCGGCGACGCCGGATTGACGAAGGATCAGGTCGGCAAAATCAATGTCTTCGAATTCATGACCTATGTCGCGCTGGACCGCCGCGTGGCGCAAAAGGCCTATGCCAAGCTCGCGGATGGCAATATCAAGGGACGTAATTTCAAGATGCGTTTTATTGACTGAAAATAGCCGCCTTGTGCATCAGCTGGCCACATTGCCAGTAAAGAATTTGCGCAGGCTTGAGCAGACGAAACGGATCACGGAGCTGGTCTGTTTTACTAATTAGGGTCAGAGTCAATTTAAATTCAAAAAAGCTAACTGCCTCAGTAATTTGACTCTGACCCTAATAAATGATGTAAGCAGGCGTTTACGAATGAAGGTAAAACACCTTGCTAACGATCTTCCAATGCCCGTCAAACTTAACGAGGTTAAAGAAGTCCGTGAAGCGATGCCCGGTCCAGTTGTCTTCATCGACGCGGACATTGGCGCATGTGCCGACCACATCAATCGATGTGATGCATGACTTCATATCCTTGGCAGCACCATTTTGATCATTCCAATCAAACAATCCCTGTATCGCTCCGCCAAACAGATCATCGCCAACATAGCCATAAATCGTTGCACCATCGTGGAAAGCAGGCTTCATCGCCTCGCCTTTGCCAGAACGTGCGCCATCGAGGTAATGTTGGATAACTTGAGTAATTGCATCGACTTCGTTGACATAACTAGGGTTGGACATGATTTCTCCTTAAATTAAATAGGGTCAGAGTCAAATTAAAATCAAAATATTTACTTCTCGATAAATAGGGTCAGAGTCAAATTAGATTCAAAAATGTCAACATCCATATTTATTTGACTCTGACCCCATTTAATTGGATGGCGCGGCACGGTGCACCGCGCCATGCTTACGGCGTCACTGTTCTGAACTTACTGCGGCTTGAGTTCAGACCAATGGTTACTTACGATCAGCCATGTACCGTTCTTTTTGATGAATACATCCGTGAATTTCATTTCTCCGCTGGCCAAGTCGGACTTAAATTTGGATTTACCAATGACAACAGCCATGTCCGAGTAGCCGCGCACATTCATGTCATAGTTTTCGCACACAGTCGCCTTCACCTTTTTCACGAAGTCCAGGCCCATCTCTTTTGTGCCAGTAGCCCCTTTACCATCGACTTCAAGGTAGTCATCGACCGAGAATTTAGCGCTTGCGGCCACATCATTTTTCAGGACCGCTACACACATCGCATCTTCAATTTGCATCAATTCTTTTTCCGCCTTGGCATTGACGTCGGCAGCGAACACTGCCTGTGAAAATGCGCCTGTCGATGCCAGAAGGATGCTGGCCATGATTAATTTTTTCGCGGAACGCGTCATTTTTTTATCCTGTCGCTTAAGGGTTGAATAGTTAATGCACCAGTAGTGCATCAATGCGCTGCTGCCAGATCCGAATTCCACGCATCCTTTGCCACGCGCCATTTGCCATCGGCGTCGCGGTGATACACGATCAAGCCCTTGCCGGTATCGGTGATCAAATCTCCGCCCGCTTTGGGTTTATCGCTCTGCTTGTAGGAGTACATTTCGTATGCCCAGTCGCCAGCTTCGGCAAAACTGACAACGCGCTTGTCCCAATGCGCAGTAAAGGCCTGGTAGTAACCGGTCACCCAGGCACGCACGGCCTTCTTTCCCACAACTGCCGGCTCATTGGGCGAGAGCATGACGACATCGTCCGTGACCATGGTCATGAAACTGGCAACATTATTGGAATTGATGACCTTGGTGTAGGCTTCGTGCGCCTGCTTGGCCGTGGTCGCGTCTACAGCCAACGTCAGCGGCGACACCAGCAAACAGGCTGTCGCCAGTAAGGCCGCTAGTCCGTTAAATGTTGGTTTGGCGATGCGGGTAGGTGATGACATGGCGTGCATTCTTTCTGTTGGGGAGAAATTGATGCTAGCCAGTTTGCCGCTGACAGCCGCCCACAACATCTGCCACATGGCATATTTTGCACGGCAGCCAGCCGGAACCATGGACATAAAAATTACTATCATGCAATATCAAAGCATGACTGATACTCACATACCCATGCACAACCTCCCTGCCCAGCTATCGAGCTTCATCGGCCGGGATCTTGAAACTGGCGCCGTACGCGCTGCCTTGGCGGCACAGCGCTTGGTCACGCTCACGGGCGCAGGCGGCAGCGGCAAAACCCGGCTCGCCTTGCAGGTAGGTTCGGAAGAGCTCGCCAGCGCGATTGCTGGCGTCTGGTTTGTCGAGCTGGCCATGGTCAGTAGCGTTGACCTCGTCGCGCACGCCATCGCCGGCGTATTCGGGCTGCGCGAAGAATTTGGCCGGCCATTGATCGACACGCTCGCCGAACAACTGCGCGCAATGGACGCCCTGCTGATCGTCGATAATTGTGAACATCTGCTCAGCGCTACCTCGAGCGTGCTGGAACATCTGCTGCAACATTGTCCCAAGTTGCGCGTCCTCACGACCAGCCGCGAGCCGCTCGGTATCGCTGGCGAAAAGACCTGGCGCGTGCCTTCATTAGACGAGTCGGCAGGCGTGGATCTGTTTGTGCAGCGTGGGAGCAATGCACGGGTCGGGTTTGTCCCCACGGCCAACGAGCTGGTGATCATTGCCCGCATCGTGAACCGGCTTGATGGCATCCCACTCGCGATCGAACTGGCAGCGGTGCGGGTACGCATGATGAGTCCGGAAAATATTTCCGAAGCACTCGACGATCGCTTTCGCCTGCTGACTGGCGGCAGCCGCACAGCGATGGCAAGGCAGCAGACCCTGGAAGCATCGGTCGCATGGAGTTACGATCATCTCGATGACAATGAAAAGTTGCTGGCCCGCCGACTGTCCGTGATGCGCGGCTTTTCACTGGCGAGCGCGGAAGAAATCGCCGGTGATGAACGGCTGGACCGGTATGCCGTACTCGATTTACTAACGCGACTGGTCGACAAATCGATGGTGCAGGTCGATTATGCTCGCAGCGGCAACGGCTACCGTTTTCTCGAAACGATACGCCAGTATTTGCAGGCCAGACTGATTGAATCCGGTGAAGCCGAAGCGATGCGCGAGCGCCAGCTGCTGGCCTCGCTGGCGCTGGCGGAACGCTGCGCACCGGTCGTTGCCCTGCGTGACAGCGCTGCCCTGCTCTCGGTAATGGAAGCCGAGCACGACAATTTTGATTCGGCGCTGGAATTTGCCGATGCGTCGGGGCGGCGTGAGCTGGCCTTGCGCCTGGCTACGGCATTGACTCTCTTCTGGGAGTTGCGTGGCCATCTTGGTCGTGCCAGCCGCTGGTTTGCGCGCCTGCTCGATCAGGCCGATCCTGAACCAGGCAGCTTACGCGCGCGTGCGTGCTGGGGCGCGGCGCACATCGGTCTGTATGGTGGCGACTTTGCGACCATGTCTGCACGCGCAGCCGAAGCGCTGGCCCTGGCCGACGAAGTTGATGATGACTGGGCCCGCGCACGGGCACTTAATACCGTCGGCTTTGCCACGGCCGTGGTCACGCCGCAGCTGGCACGCCCGACTCTGGAACGCAGTATTGAACTGGGTATGCGGGTCGGCGACACATGGTCAATGATTAACAGTCGCAAGATGATCACAGTGGCCTATTGGGCAGGACATGACGAGGTCGGCGCGCAGGCTGCTCTTGAGGTCTTGCGCAGCACTGCTGCCGAACTTGGTGGCGATTATTTTACTGCCTGGTACCATGGACTAAATGGCATGTTTATGGCCAGGCGCGGCGATTTTGCGCTGGCACGGACCGAACTCACGCGTGCAGTAGCACTGTGCGATGGCATCGGTGAACCAATTACCGGCAGCATGGCGCGCGCGTGGCTGTGGGCGGTCGACATCGCCCAAGGCGAATACGAAAATTCACAGGCAAACAGTGCCGCACTGCTGCAGCGCGCCCACGCCGCTGGCGGCGGTCTGGCGGTGCCCTATCTTCTGGCCAATCTCGGCGAGCTCGCGATTGCGCGCGGCGATGCACAGGGCACGATCGATTTGCTCGCGCCGCATCATGCAGCCACCCGCGCAGCCGGCATCCCTTATTTGGTCGCCTTCCCCGGCATCGTACTGGCCTCGGCCAAACGACGCGTCGGCGATCTTGACGGCGCTGCCGAGCTGCTCGACGATTTAGCCGGTCTGGTCGCGAGTTTCGGCAATGACTGGATGGCTGCCCGCATCGAACAGGAATTTGCCGGTGTTGCTGTTGCTTCAGGTGACATGGCCGCTGCCGAGCGCCATGCGCATACGGCGTTGGCAGCGTTCGTACGCCTGCAGCAGCAGCCCGATGTTGCCGCGACCCTGGACCTGCTGGGCTTGGTCGCAGCCGGCAGCGACAGCGCCGCCGAGGCGATTCGCTGCTTTGCCGCTGCGGCGGCACTACGGCTACGACTTAAGATGAAAAATTTACCGCCAGATGATGCCGTCGTGGCTGGCCAATGTGAGGCACTGCGCATCCAGCTTGGCGAGATTGAGTTCGCTCAATATTGGTCGGAAGGCAGTGACTTGAACACAGACGAGGCATTTGCCTACGTCGCGCGTTCCAGAGGTGAACGCAAACGTCCCAGCAGCGGCTGGGACAGTCTCACACCGACTGAACTGCGCGTGGTCGGCTACGTCGTGGAAGGGCTGACCAATCCGCAGATCGGTGCCAAAATGTTCATCGCGCGCGGCACCGTGAAGGTTCATCTCAGTCATATTTTCAGCAAGGTTGAAGTCACTAGTCGTGTCGAGCTGGCAGCGATGGGGGTGCGCCGCGCGTCGTCTTGAGCCTGCCGGATTCAGGCGCGCATGCATTTTGCTACCACCGTCATTGGCGCTACCCCCGTTGGAATTATCCGGGGGCTGACGTGAAAAGGCGCAAGCCTTGCAAACGGGAGGAGCATCATGACCCATCAGGCGCACACAGACACACAGCAGGCACCGCAACATTTTCTCGAGTCGCTCGTCGCATTTACCAAAGATCACCAGGCCACGCACTGGAGCGGCACGCTCGCCGATTTTCTGGAAACGGTCCTCAGCAAGGACGCCGCCGCCGTCGCGCGCACTTCGCATCAATATATCTGGGACATGATTCGCTGGAGCCGCACGAGCGCGACGCAAAGCCAGGGTGAAGCAGCACCGCAGACACAATTATTTCAAGACGCTCTATTCGGTATCGACGAGTCGATCGAGCGCGTCATCGATTATTTCAAGGCTGCAGCCGCCGGCTCGGAGGTCGGCCGGCGCCTGCTGCTGTTGCTCGGCCCGCCGTCCGGCGGCAAATCGACGCTGGTGATCCTGCTCAAGCGCGGGCTTGAGGAATACAGTCATACCGACGCCGGCGCCATGTACGGCATAGACGGCTGTCCGGTGCACGAATCGCCGCTGCATCTGGTGCCATACAGCCTGCGCGCGACCTTCCGCGAAACGTATGGGGTAGAAATTGCCGGTGAAGTTTGCCCGCATTGCCGCCATCGCCTGGAGCAACGATATCAGGGCGACTTCATGCAGATGCCGGTCGAACGCATCTTCATTTCCGAAGCCGACCGCAGCGGCATCGGTACCTATGCGCCGCATGATCCGAATACGGCCGACCTTGCCGACCTCGTTGGTTCAGTCGATCTGTCCAAGGTCGCCGAACATGGCGATGAAGGCGATCCGCGCGCCTGGTCATGGTCGGGTGCGGTCTACGCGGCCAGTCGCGGCATGCTGGAAATGATCGAGATACTGAAAGTCAAACGCGAATTCCTCTACCTGCTGTTGACGCTGACGCAGGAACAGAACGTCAAGGTGTCGCGCTTCCCCTTGATCTATCTCGATGAAACCATCATTGCACACACAAACCTGGCAGAGTTTCGCAAATTCCTGCAGGAGAGTGAAAACGAAGCGCTGCTCGACCGCATGGTCATCATCCAGGTGCCCTACGCACTAAATTACAAAGATGAAGCGCGTATTTACAAAAAGCTGATTTCCTCAGCCGCGCCGACCTTCCGTGAAGTCCATCTGGACCCGCATGTGCTGCATGGTGCGGCTGTGTTCGCCGCCCTCACCCGCCTTCATGAAGGCGAAGAAAAGGAGGTCGAGCTGAGCAACAAGGTGCGCATCTACGCCGATGAAGAAGTCGAAGGCGTGAACCGCAGCGAAGCCGAACGCATCAAGCATCACATGCCCGACGAAGGCCTCGGTGGCGTCTCGCCGCGCTTCGTCGTCAATGCGCTCTCGAACGCGATCATCCAGTCGCGCGTGAACAGCCTGACGACTATGGATGTGTTGCTGGCCTTGAAAGATGCGATTGAAAATGACGCCCGCATCGAGCCCAAGAAAAAACGCAAATGGATCGATTACCTCGTCATGACGCGCAAGCATTTCTATAACCGCTGGGTCAAGGAAGATGTGCACAAGGCGCTGTTCGTGTCGTTTGAACAGGAGGCGCAAGACCTGCTCGACAAATACCTCGATGAGGTCGAAGCCACGCTCGACAGTCGCACCATCCGCGACCCAATCACGAATGAGGAACGCAAGCCCGACGAACGCTTCCTGCGCGCAGTCGAGGAAAAGATCCATATCTCCGACTCCGGCAAAATGTCGTTCCGGCAGGAAGTCGTGCGTAAAGCGATGGGCGCCTTCAAGCGCAATGAAAAATTTACACTGAACCGCCATGCGCCGCTGCATGACGCGGTTGAGCAATACCTGTTCGAACAGCGCCGCGACGTCTTGCGCATGGTCAGTTCTACAACGCGCCCCGATGACGATGTGCGGCAAAAAATTTCCGTCGTCGAACGCAGGCTGGTCGATGAGTATGGCTACGATGCCCACGCCGCACGCGAAGCCTTGAATTATGTCGCGACCTTGCTCGCGCAAGAGTGAGCCATGCAAAACCAGATCCGCATTTCTTCGAACACGCCGTGGTACGAACTGTTCTCGCGCGGCGCGCGCGACTGGCTGCGGCATAACGAGAAAGTGCGCGAGGCTGTGCAGCGCAGCCTGCCGGATCTCGTCGGGCAGGCCGACATGATGTCCAGCGCGCCAGAGCGCACGGTACAAGTCCCTGTGCACATGCTCGAACATGCACGCTTCCGGCTAGCCGAGCTGCCCTTCGAAACCCACCCGGCAGTCGGACAGGGTCAGGGTCAGGTCGGCGACGTGATGCGTCCTGTCGGCGGCGACCCCGGCGCCAGCCGCGGCAAGGGTGACAATGGCAAAGGCGACATCACGCTGCTGCTGGAACTCAATGTCGACGACATCTTGGACTGGCTCTGGGAAGAATTGAAATTGCCCGACCTGGCGCCGCGCCCGAACGCCAGCATCAATGATCAGGATTATGTCCGCGAAGGCTGGGACAGGCACGGCGCGCGCGCCCGGCTCGACCGGCGCCGCACTGTCAAGGAAGCCGTCAAGCGGCGCGCCGTGCAGCCGGATGCGCCGGCTTTCATCAATGAGGATTTGCGCTTTCGGCAATTGGTCACGCGGCGCAAGCCTGCCACGAATGCGGTCGTGATCTTCGCGCTCGATGTCTCAGCCAGCATGACCGAGGCCGAGCGCCGGCTGGCGAAATCATTCTTCTTTTTTGTACTGCAAGGCATACGGCGCAAATACGCGCGCGTCGAAACCCGCTTCATTGCGCATACGACCGAAGCCTGGGAATTTTCCGAAGCCGATTTTTTCAAGGTCAGCGGCAGTGGCGGGACGGGCGCGTCGACGGCATTCCGGCTGGCGCTGGAACTGATCCGACAAGAATATGATCCGGCGCGATTCAATGGCTATTTGTTCTATGCCTCGGATGGCGAGAATTTTACCGAGGACCGGCAAGCCGCCTCCAGCAGCCTCGCGGCGCTGACCGACGTACTCAATTATGTCGGCTACGTCGAGACCGTTCCCGGTGCGGCGCGCACGATGGAAACAGAAATGAAGATGATCTGTGGCGAAATCGAACGCCGCGGTGCGGCCATTGGCACGAGCGTGCTGATGCATCCGGACGATGTCTGGAAAGCGATCCGAAAATTCTTCGTGCAACAGTCCCAGACCAGCGAGGCCGCCTGATGCCCGCTACCGAAGCCGCGTTGCTCGATTACGCGCATGAACTTGAAGCGCTGGCTGCAAGGCTCGGACTGGAATACTACCCGGTCGACTTCGAAGTCGTGCCGAATAACTTCATGATGGAAATTGCCGTTTATGGCTTACCCGTACGCATGCCGCACTGGTCCTTTGGCGTGCGCTATATCCACCAGCTGATCCTGCAGGGTATGGGCAATTCGCGCATATTTGAAGTGATGTTCCCGGGCGACCCCTGCCATGCCTATTTGGTCGCGAACAATTCGCTCGCGGAAAACACGCTGGTCGCTGCGCACGTACTCGGCCACGCCGACTTCGCCAAAAATAATCATCTGTTTGCGCGCTTCATGGACATGGCCGGCGGGCGTATCCTGCAGCAGGCTGCCGCGCGCGCCCGCGGGATTGAAGCAGCGATACGACAATTTGGCCATGAGCGGGTCGAAGCCGTGCTCGACGCTGCGCTGGCGCTGGAGCCGCATATCGATGTCGACCAGCCGCTGTATCGCGAGCGCTATCCGGACAAAGTCACGCCCGCAGCGCCTCGCACCGCGCCCGGCAGTTTCCAGCAGCGATATCGAAACCTACCCGGCGAATTGACGCGTGAACGCAATGACGCACCGGGCAGTGCGACCCTGCCGCCGCAGCCGGAATGCGACCTGCTATGGTTCATCGCCCAATACGCGCCTGCGCTGGATGCCTGGGAGCGCGATATTTTTCTGGCGGTGCGCGAAGAGTCGTTTTATTTTTATCCGGTCTTTGCCTGCCAGATCATGAATGAGGGCTGGGCCTGTTACTGGCATGCGCGGCTGCTGCGTGAAGCGGACTTTTTGCCCGACGATTTGTATGTGTCAGCGATCAAGGCGCATTCCGATGTCGTGCGTCCGTTTGCCGCCGAACAGCAAATGGCGCTGGCCGTGAATCCGTATCACCTTGGCTTTTCGATGTGGGAAGCCATCATCGCGCGTGACGGACTCGACACCGCCCGACGGATCTGCCGCGAGGAAGATGACTTTGGCTTCGTACGTAATTATCTCGATACGACGCTGGCGGAAAAACTCGGTCTGTTTGTTTATGAAACCCATGAGGATGGCGCTATCAAGATCGCCGCGCGCGATATCCATGCGGTGCGCGAAGCCATCCTCGCACCAAAATACAATTATGGCGCACCCCGCATTGCCGCCACGCACCTGAATACCGATGGCAGCCTCGATCTCACGCATGATTTCAAAAGCGACGGACGCGGGCTCGATCTGGGGCGTGCCGAACGGGTACTCGATTATCTGGCGCGCATCTGGCGTCGGCCAGTTTCGCTCACGACATTGAGCGAAACCGGCCACACCAGAGTGCTGCGGCGCTGACGCGATCAGGCAGGCAACGCGGCCTGGGCATCTTCCAGCGGCACATGTTCCCGGTCCGTGAGGAACTGCTGGTAGCCATAGACTGGCCCTGCAAGCAATTCCGCGGGCAGGTCGAAGAAGGCCCAGTAATAATCGTCGCGTCCTTCACACAGACGCGCCGGACGGCAGTGCTGTTCCCAATTTACGATCTTTTCGGTGTACATGCCACCGCTGGGCCAGAAAAACGGCACGACGCGATGTTCGCGCAACGCGCTGCACAGCGCTTCCGGCGCGCCATATTCCTCGGCCGCTTCCAGGTGCGAGGCCAGACCGATCCGGCTTTCGACGACCATCAGGCTAGCCTTGCCCTCGGCATCAAAAAACAAGATGCCCGACGGGTCCGGAAACAGAAAGTGCTCGACGAAATGGAAGCGTGCTGTCAAGGCATGTACCAGCCTGACAAAGGCATCGTCGAGCAGGTAACTGAAGTTACGCGGCACCAGCAAGTCATGCAGCATCGCGGATTTTTCAATGAAGTACTGGCGTTCAAGCGCAGAGACTTCGCTCGCCAATCGCTCGAGTGCGGCGGGATCGCCTTTTTTGAGGTAACGATCGATCAGTCCGTGATTGAAGGCATCCACGGCGATCATTTCATCGGCCTCGCCGGTGAGCAGGATTTTTTTACAGGGCAAGCCCTCGAGCGCGCGACAAAATTCAATGCCATCGATCTGCGGCATCGCGTAATCAACCACGACCACGGCCGGCGAATCGAAACGGTTCGGATCGGACACCGAACGGTAGAGATCACGTGCTGCAGCGAGGCCATCGCGCAGGCAGTCGGCTTCTGCCACATGATTCACACTGCGGGCGCCAGTCTCTTCCGACCCCAGCAACAGCGGGTGCGCCTGTTCCGCGCGATAACAGGCGAACAGCCAGCGCAGGGCTTCCACAGAATTGGCGAAACTTTTAATGGCGAGCTGCGGCGACATCCGGAATTCAAGACTGGCGACGAAGGACGCGCTGTCATCGACGAGAATGACTTGTTTTGGATGTTTGTACAGCGGCAATGAAAGTTTCATTCTGATCCCCTGCAAGGCTTGGTTGATTAAAGACTTTACCCATTCATTGTAATCCTGTGATTATTTTGCCAACAGTGTCAGATCTTGCAGTTAGAGCCTGGGCTGATCCCGCGTAGTAAGCTTACGGACAACCGGGCTACCGCCACCAAGCGCATGGTCGTTCTGCGTTTCCGGCCTGCGAACTGGCCGCCGGCGGCGTTGGTCGCCAGAATTTGCTGCAATGTCTGACCCTGGTGCCATGGCATCCGTAACATGATCGGCATCGCTAAAGGCTTGCGCGGTCGCCATCAGCCAGGTTTCAAAGGCTTGCAACAGCGGCGCGTTTTGCTTGGCCTCGGGGTAGACGAGGTAATAGCCTTGTTCATTACGCAGCGTCGCGCCGAAGGGGGCGAGCAGCTCGCCGCTGGCGAGTTCATTCCGTACAAAAAAGCGTGGCACGATCGCTACACCCAGGCCGGCGCGCGCCGCCTCGACCAGCATCGAAAACAGTTCATAACGTTGACCGCGCATGCAAGGCACTTCAGGCAAGCCGGCTTCGGTGAGCCACTGGCGCCAGGCATGCGGCCGGGCTGACTGGTGCAGCAAGGTGAAGCCAGATAGCGCTTCGGCCGGCAAGACACTAGGATCTTGATGACCCTGCGCCAGCAAGGATGGACTGCAGACTGGCGTCAGCTCCTCGCCAAACAGGTGCCGCGCCACCGTCCCGGGCCAGACAGGATTACCGAAATGGATCGCCGCATCGAAGCTCGTGCCCTCGAACATGAAGGGTTCGGCACGCGTGGTCAGGTTCAGCGTGATATCGGCATGCGCCGCATAAAACGAGGGCAGGCGCGGTATCAGCCAGCGCGTCGCAAAGGTCGGAATCACGGCCAGTTCCAGCACGCCGCCGGCGCCGCGATGCGCCATCGCCGCGAGCGTATCGCCTTCGATTTTTTCCAGCGCTGCGCGTACCTGTCGCGCATACAACTCACCGACATCGGTCAAGGTAAGACGCTTGCGGATGCGATTGAACAGCGGCACGCCGACGTACTCTTCAAGGCAGGCAATCTGCCGGCCGACTGCGCTTTGCGTGAGCGCGAGTTCATCGGCGCTGCGCGTAAAACTCTGATAGCGCGCCGCTGCTTCAAATGCGATCAGCGCTTCGATACTGGGGATTCTTCTTCGCACAGGTCATTCCTCAAACGCACAAGGTCCGGAGTTTTTATCATTTGAAACAGGCTGCGATTGACGCAACACTGTTCACATGTCGCCGCTTCAGTGCTGCAGCCATTCCCGCAAGCCGCACCGACAAAACGATCACCTCAAGCGAGCCAATATAGCGCCTTCGATCCCGCCTTGCGCGCGATCGCCCTGCTGTTTGCGCTTCGTCAAATGATCGTCAGCGGAGGTCAGAACGCAGCCCGGATCGTGTCGCCAGATCCGCACACCCCGCCGTCAACAGGAGTCGCCATGAATCACCCCGTCAAATTCAAACCCTATACCCGCCAGACCATCCACCAGGCACCGCAATGGGCGCTGCTATCCGAGGATTTGCAGGAAGCGGTGCAAGTCGTCTCGCGTGTGCTACCGTTTCGCACCAATGAATATGTGATGAATGAACTGATCGACTGGAACAATATTCCGGACGATCCCATCTATCGCCTCGTGTTCCCGCATCGCGATA